>JACZUF010000041.1 GCA_022573285.1 Chloroflexota bacterium | reverse complement strand
AGCATCCGCTTCGGGCCGCTCCACATCGGGCTCTTGGACAGCTATGCTAATCGTGCCTTGCATACACCTACTATAGTGTTACCTATGTCCCCGGTCTAAATGTAACCTATGTGCCCGGTTGCACAATAGTTCTCGCCCAATTGCTCGGCCAGTTGCGATTCGGGGTCCTCGCCACGGAGGGCCTGTGCGTGGGCGAGGGTTCAATACTGGCACTTGTTGGTCGCCGACACCACCGCGGCCACCATCTCCCGCTCCGCCCGTGACACCCCGGACTCACTGAACATGACCGAGGCCACATGTCCCATCAGGGTCTTCATGATGTGGGGCCTCAGGCTGCTCACGGCCTGGACGTTGGAGATGTTGCCCCGGCCCTTGATCATATTGTCGTAGACATCTTTCAGTTCACCATTGGCTTCATCGTAGGGAATGGTCCTCACGTAGGGCATCGCTTACCTCCATTTTCTGCGCCAATCCCTGGGTTTAGATGACCTTGGTGGCATAAGGATTTGGCATCGAGGAAGGTTAGCACCGGTTCCGGCCGGATTCAACCCAGATTCAACCTGGAGCATTGACGGTTGCCGGCCACCCATCACCATAGGTATACTGGCGTCCAATTTCCCAACCGGACCGCGGTCTGGAGTAGATAGCATGGGTATATTGACCGGCGATATGAAACGGGTGGTCCGGCAGCAACGCCTGGGGTTCATCGCCACCGTGTGCCCCGACGGCTCGCCCAACCTCTCCCCCAAGGGCACCGCCACGGTCTGGGACGATGACCACCTGGTCTTTGCCGACCTGGGCTCCCCGGTCACGATCGAGAACCTGGGCCACAACCCCGCCTGCGAGATCAACGTCATCGACACATTTCTCCGGAAGGGTTACCGCTTCAAGGGGACCGCTCAGGTGGTGACCGGCGGAGACCTCTTCGACGAGATCAATGAAGTCTACACCACGGGCAGCCGCGGCATACGACGGTCCGGGCTGCCGGCCAAACGCTACGTGTTGATGACCGTGACCAAGGCCGCGCCCCTGGTGTCGCCGGGATACACGCCGGGAAAGACGGAAGCGGCGATGCGGGAGGAGTGGACCAGATATTGGGCTGCCGTTCAGGAAAGCAATTCTTAAGCCGCCCGGCGGCTAGCCGGCCGGAGTTGCGGTTGGATGGTATATAGTTTGGCCTGGACCCCGGCGATGGCCGGCATCCAGAACGATAGCAACCCGAAGGAGCGGACTGATGTCTTGGATCGAAGAAGTTAAGGTGGACCTCGCCCCCGTGATCTCGGTCATGTCCATAAATAAGCAGGCCATGGAAGCCGTGCAGAACATGAACGCCAATCTAACCTTTGGCGCTTCGGCTCTGACCAGGGTGCAGGAAGAGGCCATCGCCGCTGTGGTGTCCGCCACCAACCGGTGCCGGTATTGAACCATGGCCCACGGAGGGTTCCTCCGTCAACATTCCGATGACCCGGAACTCGCCAGCCACATCATGCACGACTACACTCAGGCCGGCCTGGACGAGCAGACCCGGGGCATGTTGGATTTCGCCGTCAACTTGACTAAGAACCCGTCGGGAAACAAGAAGGCCGACGTTGAGCGGTTACGCGGTTTAGGTCTAAACGACCAGCAGATACTATCCACGGTCTTGATAACCTGCTGTTTCAACTTCATGACCCGGCTGGCCGACGGCTTGGGAGTGGAGCTCCAGGAGAACCGCGTCGAGGCCGCCAAGCGGTGGATGTCACCGGAGGTCCAAGCCATGTCCTGGCTGATGGACCAAAAAGAGAAGTAGGCGGCTCGCCGCGTTTTTACGCCGATTGCTCCCTCAGTTTCCGGTCGGCTTTTAATATACTTATCCGGCGGGTCCGATTTCGTCCCCCGACGCGTCGGGGTCGACAACTGTCGGAGCCAGCCACGCCTGGGCCCCATGACCGAGCGGGCGTAACTCAGGGGTAGAGTGCTTGCTTCCCTAGCTGCGAACCCCTCTACAATGTGTCCAGTTAATAATGGCCCAGGAAATCCCGGCCCTTTTTGTGTCTTTGGGACTGTCGATTAATCGATGTCGACGCAAATTACGCGGTTTCCCGAGCCGATGGCCTCGCAATATAAAGCACCGGGTTCAAAGGATGTGGGACGGCTATGTTGTTCTGCACCTCTCGCTATGGAATCAGAACAGACCGTTTGAACACCGGTGGCCGATTAATGCTGTCTTTGGAGGCGTTCCTGATGTTACGCGGTATGTGACCAACTTTCGTTCCGGACCGCTGATATTTTGCCTGTGATAGCCATCTCGAATCTAGCTCTGGCCCCAATGCCATATTCATAATCAACTCTCCCCACGAAATATGGTCCAGCCCGATGGTCGATTGCTGTAATATTGTCGAAATCTTTGGAATTGAGATACTCCAAGGTAGAGTTGCCAAACAACCCAATGCTTGATCGTTTGCAGCAATATTTCTTCCGTGAATCTATCATCGTCATCTGTCTTCTTATCGGGGCCGTTGCCTTTAACCTGATTCACCTTTATTCAAGCTTTTCGATTGAGGTTTCAACTGGGACGGATATGGTGCTCCACACCATATTATCCGAAGCAGCAGCAGAAGCCATTTCTACCGGACAAAATCTTACCGACCCATGGCTGGGTTCAATGGGCATGGGACATCCCATGTTCCATTACTACCAACACCTACCGCACATAGCTATAGGCCTGTTCCATGTCGTCACTTTTGAGGCATTTGCCGTCGCCGATCTGGTGAGTTGGTCCACCTACTTGCTCATCAGCATATTCCCGTTATCCATCTACTGGTCATTGCGTAGATTCGGTTTCGATCAACTGTCCTCCGCCATGGGTGGACTGGTCGCCTCTCTAGTTGCGACCCCCGGGATCTCCGGATTCGGTTATTCAAGCTACATCGGAAGTGCTCAGGGCCTATACACCCAGCTTTGGGCGATGGTGCTTATGCCTCCAGCCTTGGCCTCTGGTTATCGGGTTCTGCGGGAAGGGCGGGGCTATTTCTGGGCAGTTTTGTTATTGGCGGCGACATTGATGTCGCACCTTCTTTACGGCTATATGGCATTCATTACGCTTGGTGTCTTGACGTTCATTTTGCCCATGCGGTTCAAATTGCCGTGGAATATAAGTAGTCTATCGGGCGCTCGGGGGGGCACGCGAGCGCAACGGAGACGTGCGCGACGCTCCGGGCGGTCCCGAATGCCGAACACTACCCTGCCTACACCACCGGTATCAGAGACCCCGTCCTTCATAGTGAATTTCTTGGGTCGGATTCGGAGACTCACGCTGCTATTCTTGCTGGTTGTTGCAGTTACATCATATTTCTTGGTCCCGTTTTTACTTGACCTGAGGTTTTTTAACTCCAGTGATCTGATTGACCCACGAAACTACGACTCGCATGGTCATTCGGTGGTGCTCGAGGCTCTGTTCGAGGGTGATCTGTTTGATTTCAATAGGTTCCCCTCGTTAACAATCCTGGTTTTCGTCGGGTTCGTGATTTGTCTAATCCGCTGGCGACAGGAGCTCTACCTAATTCCCCTAGCTGTATTTTTGATTTGGCTGCTGCTGTTTTTTGGCAGACCTACCTGGGGTTCCCTTACGAACTTGTTGCCGTTTAGTCAGAATATTCTGATGTTCCGATTCATCGGCGGTGTCCATCTGGGGGGCATCTTGCTAATGGCCGTCGCATTGGGCGCCTCCTGGCGTTGGGCGCTGTCCCGGGCCAATATCTGGTATTCCGTTGCTGCCCTGGTTTTAACCTTGGCGATCTTGCTGCCCGTATACATCGAAAGGAGGTCTTCCCTGGAAGAGAATGCCGATCGGTTGGAACGATGCCAACAACGGGAAACCGCTGAAGATCAAGATGTGACCTTGCTTCTTAACGAACTCAAACGACTCCCAAAAGGGCGGGTCTACGCCGGCCGGTTTCTCTATTCTGAGCAACATTGGGGCTCAAATTACCGTGCGGGTTGTATACTTCTCCAATCGCGGGCCCTCACGGAAGGTCTGGATACAATGGCAGCCCTTTTTCATCGGTACTCATTAACCAGTGATGTGCTGGATGATTTCGACGAAACCAGATGGGAGCAATACAACCTTTTCAACGTGCGGTATGTGATAGCTTACGAAGGGCAGATTTTCCCCGATTTCGTAAAACCCCTCCAGCAGTACGGCCGTCACCGCTTGTACCAGGTGGATACCACCGGTTACTTCGACCTTGTCGGATCGGAATTGGCCTTTGCGGGGGACAAAACAGATTTCTTACCCGCGGCAACGAGCTGGCTCGCTAGTGGACTCCCGAAAGCCAAGCAGCATCCGGTTGTATCCATCGGCAGTACATCCCAAGAGATACCTACACCCCTCTCCCAAGCGGCTGAGGTGATTTCAAAAGCCGAAGGCTCGTTAGGCCCGAATAGGGGTGCCGTGCTAGCAGAGAGCATCGGGAGAAACTACTTTGCTGCGGACGTCGCTGTGGAACGGGAGAGCATACTTTTGTTGAAGGCCAGTTATCATCCGAACTGGCGGGCAACCGTTGATGGGACCGAAACAGATACTCTCATGCTCATGCCGGGTTTCGTGGGAATCGAGTTGCCGCCAGGTAACCACAGCGTGCGGCTGGAATATCGACCCCGACGGCTGCGTGCGGTTCTGTTGGTATTCGGACTACTTCTTTTACCTTTGATCGCAATCGGAGAGGTCCGTGGCACGTCTATCTCCGAATGGCTACGCCCGCGCGTCCTAGGACGGTTCAACGATTCCCAAAACGTGGCTGATTGAGCGTCGGCATAGACCAGAGATATAGCGATTCTCGTAACGGGGAACCGGTCTAACGTGGAAGGACCCAAATGTCCTCTCTATTGTTGGCAACCGGCCAAGGGCGACTACCACGACGGCGCGTCGGTCGTTTGTTATAATCTTGCACCCGAGCGGGCGTAACTCAGGGGTAGAGTGCTTGCTTCCCAAGCAAGATGTCGTGGGTTCGAATCCCATCGCCCGCTCCATTTAAGGAGGTTGACCATGTCAACCGGAGAAAGTTTAGCACTGATGGCGCTTGGTGCACTAGCAGGAGCTGGTGCAAGGCAACCTGGCATCGACCGGCAAAAGGCAAAAGAACGGGAAGATGCCGAGACGATCGCCTGGCTCACATTGGCGCTCCAACAGGCCAACGAAACAATCACGGCCGTGGGCCGGGAGAATGCTCAGCTTAGGCGGGAAAAGACCGACATCTTGGCTGAGAATGCCCGGCTCCGGGAGCTGGTGCCGCCGGAAGAATTGGAAGGGAGCTAGCCATAGTGTGGTGCACAAATGGACATAGGGTCGCAGAGGGCAACGCCTTCTGCACCGAATGCGGCGAAACGAGGGTAGACACATGTACGAACGGGCACGTCGTTCCAGAACTCCGCAGCAAGCTTAAAGCAGAGCCGGACTACTGCGGCCAATGTGGTGTGGCGTACCCCTGGGCGCCGGAGTCCGGTGGGCCTGATAGCGCGTCCAATCTCGATCGGCGCTGAGCAGCGCGAGAGAGAGTTGAAGCGAAATATATAGCACACGCGGGACCGAACTGCCACACGCCGGCAGGGAGGTGGGGCATCACAACACACCAAGCAAGACGTCGTGGGTTCGAATCCCATCGCCCGCTCCAAGTGCCGCAGGCACGCTCTCTTTCGTTTCCAAACTCCCCCTCACCGTTAACAGAAGTGTCAACAACTCCCCTGTAGTGCTGGTACGAATCGCGCCGCCAAGGACGCTTGCCGTTGCCCATGTAGGACAGGTACGCCGGGGAAATATCTAGAGAAGATGGAGCGGGAGAGCGATGATGTGTAAACCGTCACTAAGGGAGGGAAGGGCGTCAGTCAAAACGCCGGACAAAGTCTATTTATAGGCTAATTGGGGGCGTCCAGAAATATAAAAGGCTGCTATCAACTGATCCGCAGACAGATGCGACACTATAGGGATTTGGCGATCTATCTAGCCACGAGGTCGATACTGCAATTGGTTGATTCAATCCAATAACCGCGGAAGCGCAACGGGACCGGTTATTCGATTGAGGACAGAGCCTTGTTAATCCGGTCAACTAGATTGGGAATGCTGAAAGGCTTGGTGATGTAATCGAAAGCTCCATGATCGATTCCGGCCCAAATGTCCTTCTGCTGGCCCTTGGCCGACAGCATGATCACCGGAATGCTGTTCGTGCTCTCATCTTCTTTCAATTTTCGGAGGACCTGAAACCCGCCCATCACGGGCATCATCACGTCCAATAAAACCAGGTCAGGACGGTCTGATTCGACCAAAGCCAGGGCCTTTTCACCGTCGGTTGCCAGCAGGATTTCATGACCTAATTTACTGAGGCGGTATTCCAGCAACTTGTAAAGAGAAGGTTCGTCTTCCGCCAACAATATCTTCGCCATAATCGATCCGTTCCCTTAAAGATATTCAACTAATGCTGGGCGGTCTGTCCATATATCCCAGCCGAATTAGTTAGCCGGTTGCTGGCTGAGTATACTCTCGATCTCTTCATGCAATCTCGCGAGTCCTTCCGCCTTGGATACGAACTCTGCCGCGCCCAGCGATAACGCCCTTACTTTCGCCCCATCTATTTCTACGCCACTTAAGACAATAACTGGAATATCTGTAGTCTCCGGTCTGCGTTTTATTTCCGTAAGAATATCGAAACCATCGACCTCGGGCATTATAAGGTCCAACACGATCAAGTCCGGCGGCTCAAGAACAATGGCATCCAACACATCGTTCCCTCTATGAACCGCGGATGGTATGAATCCCTTTTGTTCCAACTGCAATCTGATCGTTTCCGCCAGGGCTTTGTCGTCGATGACGACCAGGACCTTTTTCGCTTCGCCAACCAGTAATCGAGAGACACATTCCAACACTTGGTCTACCGAAAATGGCTTGGAAACAAATTCATTGGCCCCGATCTCGATCCCTCGTTCTCTGCCCTCGACGATGGATATTACTAGAATCGGAATATCCTTAGTTTCTTGGTCGCCCCTAATTGCGATGGTGGCGTCATATCCATCCATGATTGGCATCAGGACATCCATCATAATCAGATCGGGGTGATGTTCCCGAGCTAAATCTATCGCTGTTCTTCCATTGCTGGCTTCAAGAACAAAATATCCGCGGTCGGTCAATTCGTGGTGCAGCAACCGGCGAACATTGGCTTCGTCATCGACAACCAATATGGTCTTGTGCTGATTCGATGGAGCCGGAGAGGAGGCTGTATCCTCGGCCGGCGGCGACTCTACAGCCGAACTTATTTGGTCGATCGGAAGGGTGAAGATGAACACACTTCCTTTGCCTAGTTGGCTTTCGGCCCAGATTCTGCCGCCGTAGTGGTCCACTATTTCTTTGCAAATTGGCAACCCCAGTCCGGTTCCTCTGTGCACATCTGGGGGGGTGTCTCCGAACTGCTTGAATTTTTTAAAAATCTCCTCCAGGTCCTCGGTTGCTATCCCAATTCCGGTATCGGAAACCCTAATCTCGACGACACGGCCGTCACCGGCGCTGCCGGCGGTAAAAGACTCCTTGGCGTATATCTGAATCTTACCGTTCTCAGGGGTGAATTTAATGGCGTTGCTGAGGAGATTGGTTAACACCTGATTAATTTTGTCCGGGTCACACCAGACATCCAATAAGTCAGAATCCACGCTAACGCTTACATCAAGATTATTTTGAATCGCCAGTGCCCGGATGCCTGCGACGGCTGACTCGACGATGTCGCCGATCGAGTTCGGCTCGTCATACCATCGCTCCTGACCGGCTTCGTATCGGGCCAGGTCTAGAACATCGTTTATGAGGCGGGTTAAACGGTCGCTTTCGGAGTTGATGATCGTAAGGAACTGTTTCCGGGTCTCTTCGGTAACGCCTTCTTCTTCCAATAGGATCTCAGCCGAGCCCTTGATCGCCGTCAGCGGAGTCCTCAACTCATGGGAAACAGACGACAAGAAGTTATCCTTTAGCTCATCCAACTGCGCCAACTCCGCGTTCTTATCCTCCAGTTCCGAGATCAGGGCCACGCGTTGATCCTCAGCCTGCTCGCGCGCTGCGGCCATCTGATTGAAAGAATCCGCCAGGGTGCCGATCTCGTCTCCCGTTTCGGCGTTCGCCCTCACCCCCAGGTTTCCTTGGCCAAGCTCGATTGCCACATTCGTCAACCTAACGATGGGATTGACGATTTGCCGCGCCACAATCGCCGCAGCGGCTACACCGACGACGGCGCCCAGGGCGATCAATATGAAGACTGATAATGTAGCGACATCCACCGACGCTTCAGCGCTATCCAGCGCTTCAACGGTTTCGGCAAGTATGAGCGGATGAACTTCCTCATTCACGATTCGGTCGATCTTCTCAAGGTCATCTGCCAACCGCACGAGGAGGTTACGCTGCGCATCCACTCGGTCCATAACCCTGTTGCCCATGGCCATTGCATCTACAAAGACCCCATCGATAACGCCAACCAGTATCTCCTCATTTAAAGAGAGCTGGCTGGACCGAAACACAGCTTCAAACTCTTTGAATTCCTCTTCTTCCTCTCGCAGCGACAGGCGAAACCGGGGGTCCGGACTTGCCAAGTAGGACTGAACAGAAAGGAAGGCCTCATCGAGACGGATGTCCATATTCAGCACAGCTTCTAATTTTGTTAGGCCATCAGGAGCATTTCGGTCGATCAGTACCTCCAGTTGTTCATTAAGAATTACTTCGATATTCACCACATCGTTACTCAGTCTCGTTAAGCTGGAGTGGATGTCGTTGGTGACTCCGATGATATTGTCGCTGAGCTGTCCTAACCCGTCATGAATTTGGCCGATCCTAAGACCGGCGTCCCTTTCTTCATCGGTTTCGGCCAGCCGCGTGAATTCTTCCAAGGCCCTCGCAAATTCAATCTTGGTCTCTATGAAACGACGAATGTGCCTTTCGTCTTGATCGATCGAATATTGAATTATTGCTTTGGTGCCTTCACCGATGCTTATCTGCATCTCCAATGCGGCTTCTTTCAAGGGCGCAACCACCCTTCCCAGATTCTGCACATCACTGTCGATCCGTTTCACCAGCACATACGACAGCGCTGCGCTCACAATCAGGAGAAGGGTCAAGGACCCGAAAAGCAAACCCAATTTAATATGGAGATTCATCGCAGTGTGCTTTCCCCGGCGCCCAATGGCTGCCCTGGCATCAAGAAACCGACGGTCAACTTAAGACTTGCTATCATCCCTCACAACTGGGATTTCCGCCGTCCCTGCTCTGACAAAACTGGAGCTCATTATACACTGGGGGTACATTACACCGGCCGCTGAGACAGCACAGACGCCCTCGAAAAACGTCATTAATGGCCCTGTGGAATCCGTGCCTGCGCGATGGTCTGTCTTCATGCGGGCCAGGACTCTAATAAGGCGCTGTTTCGTGACCTATTTCACGGGGCAGGCGCGGTGATGACATCCACAACCGATACGGCTAACGTAATACGGTGCGGACCATGTCGGGCTAGAAAATCTGGTTTCGCG
Organism: Chloroflexota bacterium; assembly: GCA_022573285.1. Taxonomy (GTDB): domain Bacteria; phylum Chloroflexota; class Dehalococcoidia; order Lucifugimonadales; family UBA3495; genus UBA9611. The sequence continues at coordinate 19,032 of JACZUF010000041.1, read as the reverse complement.
AACAAGCGCAGATGGCGTGGGAGTTTAGCTCCGGCCTGTCGCTATCCGTGATCTTGGACGGACCGGGAGTAATCGGGAAATGCCGCGGCTACTGGCTTTACCATTCATAGCGGTCGTTATTGGGATATTAGCCTGTGGGACCTCCGCGACGGAGGTCCTGACAACTTCGTCGCCCACCGCCGCTCCGGGACCGATGCCTGAATCTGAGGGTAGCTCTACGGCCGTTCCCACATTGGCTCCCTCACCTAACTCCACATCTGCCCCAGCATCGACTCCCCCGCCAAGCTCGAGCTTGCAACCAACGCCTATACCAACAGAAGCACCCGCGCGGGCCGCCATAATCATCGACCAACCTGCGGTCGGAACCAGCGTTGGTAAAACCCTTCCGCACTTTGAGTTCACGTTGGCCGATGGCACGAAGCGATCGACCGCCCAACTATCAAGTCAAGGCCAACCGGTGTTCCTATTTTTCTTCGCGACTTGGTGACCGGTCTGCCGCGCCGAGTTACGGGGCATGAAGGATGTGTACCCAGAGTTCGCGGACAGAGTCGATTTCTATGCCATAGGCCAAAGCCCGTTCGAGAGCATCGAGATATTGGAATCGGACCGGAAGAAAGAGGGCTATCCGTGGCCCGTCGCCGAGATCGACCCAAAGGTGCTAAAGGACCTGCGAGTTCTTCAGCAATCGACCAAGATTGCCCTGGACCACCAAGGCATCATTGCCTACCGGGCCGGCTACGCCGACGGAGGCGCCAGCGAGTGGAGAGAGGTGTTTGTTGACCTTTCGGACCGGGCCGGTGACTGAGAGACGCCGTAGGCTCGAGTCCCATCGCCCGCTCCAACGAGATAACGAACCCCCGCGATGCTTGCCCCGGGGGTTTTCTGTTGCCCCGATTGACTCCGTACGGCGCCGCAGGAGGAAAGAAGTAACACCCGCCTCAGATGCTAATGTGCCGGCGCCACGTCAGTGCCGGATATTCGCCGCTCCTTGATCGAGAAGACGGCTCCCGTGGCCAGGAGCAAGAGCACGATGTTGCTCCAGATGGCGATGGCGTAGGTGCCCTGGGTGTCGTAGAGCACACCTCCCAGATACGCGCCAAGGCCAGACCCCAGCGGCATCACAGCAAACATGGCGCCGTAGATGGTTCCCAACTGGGATATCCCGAAACGGTCCGAGGCGTAGGCCGCGGTGATGGAGACCGTAGCGTTCCAAGAGAACCCCACCATGACTATCCCCACCAGCAACGCGGGAATGCCCAGGGAAGGGACGTTGAGGAAGGGAATCCCCATGGACAACAACACCACGACGAATCCCAAGGCCCGCAGATGGTAGGAGAAACCCAACAATCTGCGGCGGCCGTGCTTGTCCGAAAGATGCCCCAGCAACAGCGCCCCGATGATGGCCGCCGCTCCGATCAGGCTGAAGGCCCCGGCGGCCACCATCTTGTGGTATCCCAGGTCTTGAACGTAGGTGACGAAGTGAGCATTCACGAAACTCATGGAGTACCCTCAAACGAAGTACCCCAGGGTGAGTCTGGCGAACAAAGGAGTGCGTACCGCCTCCCGGAACGTTGCGTCCCGTCCCAGTAGTTTCTCGCTGCCGGTCACAGCCCCACGGCCACCGCCCGGCCCACCATCAGACCTGGCCATCGGTTCGAGCCCCAGGTCTTGAGGCCGGTTCCTGATCAGTAAGAACCCGGCGGGCAGCACCAAGAGCAGCAAAAGCAGGGCCAGGAACCAATAAGCCTCCCTCCAGTCAAAGAGCACCAGGAATAGGGAAGCGGCCGGCACTAGAATCATCGCTCCGAACGAGCCGGCGCCGCTTACCAGTCCCAGTGTCAGTCCCCTTCTCGTGTAGAACCACCCGCTGACCACCTTGGTCAGAATCGGGCCGGTGCCCAAGGTGATCCCAATGCTCATGACGGCGAACAGGGCGTAGAGTTGGGCCAGGTTGCCGATGAAGGGGATCAGCAGCAGGATCGTCCCCATGACCGTCACGCCGGAGAGGATAGCGGTCTTGGGGCTGTAGCGGTCCGCCAGATATCCCGCCAGCGGCCGCAGCAGCCCCGAGAGCATGAAAGTCACGGCGAAGGCCAGCGACAGTGAGGCCCGGCTCCAGCCGAACTCCTCGGTCATCGGCTTGAGGAACACGCCGAATGAGAACTGGCCGCCGGCAACGCCGAAAGATACGAGCACGCAGCCGGCCACCACGAACCAGCCGTAGAATATTTTCCCGCCAAACAATCTCATTTCTGTCTCACCCGGTAATCATTTTACCAACGGAACTCCCCGGCCGCATGGGTACTACTCCCAGCACAAACTAGACACCTCCAGACATTGGGGGTCGTCCTTCCGCAGAAGGATGGCTAAACGAAGTTTGGCGGTGCCTGGGCCGGTCCGCTGCGCCGGTCCAACTGGCGGGGCCGCCCCACCGGAGCGCATACTACTCCCGCGCCAATGACACATTGTAGGAAACATATGCCGCGCGGCAATTGCGCCAGCTAAACTGGCGGTTAAAATCTAAATACGATTTAATTACCGGCAGACCCCAGCAGCAGCCAAGGAGTTACCTTGAAGTTCAGCAACTTCCTTTTCCCGGAGAGCAAAACCCCCAGCGGCGATTTCGACGTAATCGAAGAGTCCCTGCGGGAGGCTGAGCTGTCCGATGAGTTGGGCTACGACGTTATCTGGCTGGCTGAGCACCATTTCGACGGCGGCTGCGCCTACGTGGACCCCACCACCTTCGCCGCCGCCATCGCGGCCAGGACCAAACGGATCAAGATCGGCTTCGCCGTCGCCCAGATGGCCCTCCACCACCCCATCAGGTTCGCCGAGCAGATAGCGCTCATCGACAATATCAGCAAGGGCCGGATTATCGTCGGCGTGGGCCGGGGCACGGCCTATAACTTCTACGAGTTCCGGGGGTTCGGCATCGACCCGGACGAAGCCCATGACATGCTCCTGGAAGTGGAAGATATCCTGGTCAAGGCTTGGACCACCGAGAATTACAAGCATGACGGCAAATACTGGCAGTTGGAATTGCCGGAGCTGCGGCCCCAGGTGTACCAGAAACCCCACCCGCCGATGATCCGGGCCTGCTCGGGCCTGGAATCGACCCTGGAGATGGCCCGTGAGGGACGTCCTTTTTTGATGAACCTCCAGAGCGACGAGGTCACAAAAGAACGGATGGACCAATACCGGGCGGCGATGTCGGAGGCTGGGCACGACGACGAGACAGTCGCCCGGAACGTGGCCGACTCGTGGGTCTGGCGCAACATCTTCGTCGCCGACACCGACGCTGAAGCCGAGGCCGTGGGGGTGCCCTGCTTCCGGGACATGCGGGCGTATCTGCAGCAGAACCGCGACCGCATGAACACCACCTCGGAATTGGCAGCCCAGGCGTCGAGAATCACCGGCTCGGCCAGGGACTCACTGGAGCACGGTCTGATCCACGGCTCGCCGGAAACGGTCTGCGAGCGGCTGGAGAACCTGAACGAAATCGGCGTGGGCGGGGTGATCATCCACTTCCGCCTTGGGGCCATGCCTTACGATGCCGCCGCCCACAGCCTGAAGTTGTTCGCGGAGAAGGTGGCGCCCAATTTCAGAGACCCCTTGGCCGTCTAGTCCCGCGCCCGTTATTTCAACTCCAGCAGCTCAACTTCAAACTTGAGGGTGGCGTTGGGGGGAATGGCGCCCCCGGCGCCCTGGGCCCCGTAGGCCAGGTCAGGAGGTATGATCAGCTCCACCTTCCCGCCCACATTCATGGCCGCCACGCCCTCGTCCCAGCCCTTGATCACCCGTCCCGCGCCCAGAGGAAACTCGAAGGGCGTGCCCCGGTCCACCGAGCTATCGAACTTGGTGCCGTCCAGCAACCAGCCGGTGTAATGGACCACTGCGATTTTCCCCGCCGACGCCGCCTCTCCGGTCCCGGCGACCAGTACCTTGATCTGTAGCCCCGAAGGCGTGGTAATGGTTTCTTCTGCCATGATGACCTCTGAATCAGATTCTGAACCGGAGGATGAACCGCAGGCGACTCCCAGGGTTGCGAGCAAAATCAACGCCAAGAGCCACCGCATGTCTCTTCGCCTCCGGACCAAAGCAAATTGTGCCCAGGCATGGTAGCACATGGGTAAGACCACAGCAGTATCCGCTGCGCGGCATTTAGATTATGATGGCATCTACTTCTAGGTTTGGAGGGCGCATCGATGACCGATGATTTCAGACAACGGGTAGAGGCGGCCAAGAGCCAGACAAATTCCGTTGCTCCGACAGATGCCCAACAGCAGCTTGAACAAAACCCCGATGCCATAATCATCGAAACACGGCTACGGGAGAATGTCCCGCTCAGCGAACAGACTGAGAATGTGGTTTTCATCTCGGTGGAAGAACTGGACGAACAGGCCGGCGATGCCTCCAAACAGAAGTTGGACCCGCGGTTGTTGGACCCGGACCGGCAGATCATCACAACTTGAAGGCTTGGCAACAGGGCCGCCGTGGGCGCCCAAATACTTAAAGAGATGGGATTCACCAACGTGACCTACATGGAAGGCGGGATGGAGGCTTGGCGGGAAGCCGGGCTGCCGACCAAGGAGTAGGACCAATCCAAACCATTGGGGGAGAATCTTTACAGGATCGAAACTGCTCGGATTCTAGGTGATTTTCCCCAGTCGCCCTCGATTAAACCTACCCGTTGCAGCGAGTAAACCTAGATTGAATCCGGTGTCCCGTTGTCTATTGGCCGTTGAAGACCACTCTTCGGCCAGGCTTTTTAGTTCTTTTGCCGTGATTAACACAAGGTTGCGATCGAAATGTTGGGCGTGATAGCGTATCGCCTCTGCTTCTGAATCATCTGTAAATCCCGGACCAATCACAAGAAATACAGGTACGGGTTTGTCCGCCTGATTCATGTACCCATCAAATTGAGCCACATGATCTTTTAGGTTAACCGGGCTCTCCTTTGATTTGTTGTCCCACATCAGATAGTTCATTTGTAGGCTCAATAATCCATCGGGACGAGCGGTACCGCGCTGCTGCAACGGTGTATGGTTCAACAATTCCTCGAACAGGTATGAAGTGGCATCCTCAAATTTGGCTTCGATCTCCAGGTCCTTATCAATCACGTGTTGGGCCCGCAAGAGTTCATGGTCTCGGGATGCAAGCTCTTCGAAAAATCCATACCAACTTTCCCGCTCGTCCGATTCTGCGACAAGCCTAGGTCGAAGTTGATCGAAATGTTCGATTACCCTTGCAACCCGCTCTTCCATTGGCCCGGAAGGTGATATGTTCAATTGCCGGCACCATGCCGACAGCTGATCACTATTCAGACCATACCTTGGAGAATTACTCGCAATTGCTTGTGATGCAGGAACATACCGAAGGACTCGTTCAACCAAAGTATCTATGGTGTCATATCGCCCAAATTCGACTTTAACCTGAGTCAAGACGTCAATCAGATGCGTTTTTCTCCGCAACGGCCGATATTCCATCAACTGAGCGTAGCATTCGCTCCTTACTCCGATTCCAATCATCCTTCGAACTGTAACGGCAATCTCCTCAGGTATAACATCAAGGTCGATGTCGCTATCCTGTCGAACAGAAAATAACAACCCTAGACTCTGCAAAAGCCGTCTAGCTTCGCCAATCTCAGTCCTTGTGTGGGGTAAGTTGGAAGGTTTTGGATATTTCCCTAGTTTGGCCTCGAGCAGGCGGTGGTCTGATTCTGCAATATTCAGGCGCGCGCGCAGCTTCCTAAGGAGATTTACATCATCCACACTCTTGACGTCTTCGTTCTCCCAAGACACGCGCAGTACGAAGTAATAAAGGTCTAAGTCACGATACCGGTCTGCATCCCTATTCCCTGCCGCTAAGTCCAGCAATTCGATTTCGTTTGAGCGGTTTACGATGGATTGTTCGAAAGAAATTACCCGCTCCTCGGCTAGTGAGCTAGGCAGCAAGAAGTCATATTGGTCTAGTAACACATCTATCAATAAGACGTATGATAAAACGCGTAGGTCATTCCGCGGATTTTTATACAGGGCTTTTTCAAGGTTAGACCTAACCGTTTCTTCGTGAAGATACTGTGGCTTGACCTTGACCAGGGCATTCCGCAACTCGTCTTCAGTTAGTTGCCTGTGGTCGATGACGTGGGCGCCGGCGATTCGCCGAAGGTCAGTCAGGGTACTGATCGTTGCTACGGCATCTTCAAATTTCATCGTTCCCTCCCAGGTCATCAGTGGCGCGACGTTTTGGAGAAAGCTTAACGATTATATTCTACGCAAATCGGTAATGCACATTTGATTCGTTCCAGATATTCATGTCCCTCTCAGCTCGTTGCGTATTTCCGCATCGGTTATTGCCTATCCCTCCCCATTGACGACCGCATTTCCCAGTGCTAGATTCCAGACAATCATCTTTGGGCGGTGAGATTATGGCCGAGCGAGTCTGGGACAAGTTCCTAACCGGGCAGGACAAGGCCCACGTGGCGATGGGCGAAAACAAGCAGGTGGGCTTCGGCGAGAAGCCGGCCCTGTTGCTAATCGACCTCTACCGCTGGGTCTTTGGCGACAAACCCCAGCCGATCCTGGAGGCGACCAAGGAGTGGCCGGCCAGTTGCGGCCTGGCCGCGTGGGACGCCATACCCGCCATCCAGACCGTGCTGAAGGCCGCCCGGGACGCCGGCATCCCGGTGGTGCACGCCACGGGCCGGGACGATGACGGCCTGGCCGGGTGGAGCACCGGACGCCAGATATACGGCAACTCCGACCGCAGCCCCGAGGCCCTGGAACGCCGCAACCGCCGCCACGACATCATCGACGAGGTGGCGCCCATCGACGGAGAACCGGTGATGCGCAAGGACTCGCCCAGCGCCTTCTGGGGCACCCCGCTCATCGGCCACCTCAACGCCCACAACGTGGACACGATTATCACCGTGGGCGAGACCACCAGCGGCTGTGTCCGGGCCAGCGTTTTGGACGGTTGCACCAACCGCTACCGCATGATCGTGGTTGAGGAGGGTGTGTTCGACCGGCACGAAGCGGCCCACGCCATCAACCTGTTCGACATGAACCAGAAATACGCCGACGTCCTGCCCCTGGCCGATGTGTTGGAGTACCTGGGCGAGGTGGGAGCGAAAAGGGGCACGGCGGTCTAGCGTCAGGCCCACCGGGCCAGGGGGCCGGTTGATTGGATTTCGTGCCTGTGGTAAATTAGCTTTAACCATATTGACCAGCGACCATTGGAGATTCGAATGGCATACGTGACCCCCCGCGAGGGCGAGAACCCGGAGAGCCTGGTTAACCGTTTCCGGGCCTCGGTACAGCATTCGGGCATTCTGCGCGAGCTCAAGGACCGCCGCTTCTTCCGGTCCAAGGCGCAGAAAGAGCGGTTGGCCGTCCAGCGGGCCGCGCGCCGCCGCCGCCGCCAGAACCGCCGGTAAATCACTTCAGAGTGCCAGGATTCAGGCACGGTTTTCGCCTGCGCCCGGACCGCTTCGGGCTCTCTGAGAATTACCTCTAAAAAAATTGCTTCCAATGGGCGTCCCAAGAAGGCCGGTCGGCGGCCTTTTTTCTTTGGTGTGGACGATGCCTCGATGAACTATCAGGCGCGTTGACAGCTATATCTGACGCTGTTAAATTAGATAGGTTGCCCTTAGCACTCCTCCCTTGGAACTGCCAAAGGGTAATCACACTCAGGAGTTTTTCTTTGCCTCGATACGATTACCGGTGCGGAAGCTGCAATAACGAATTCGAGTTGGTGCAGACGTTCGCGGAAGCCGGCTCAGGCACCTGCCCGGAATGTTCCGGAGCGGGCCAGCGTGTATTCCACGCGGTTCCAGTTATCTACAAAGGCAGCGGTTTCTACACCACCGATTACGGACGGCCCAAGCAGCCGGCGGAGAACAAGAACGGTTCCAGCGACAGTTCATCCTCCTCTGACTCCAAATCTTCCGGCGACTCCAAATCTTCCGGGGATTCGAAGTCGGACACGGCCACCAAGTCAACCAGTGACAGCCCGGCCAAGTCTTCGACTGAATCCAGCAGCACCTCTTCCACTCCGGCCAGTTCCACCTAGCCGGCGGGCCCTGGGTTCCCAGAGTCAATTATGAGGGCGCTGATCCAAAGGGTCACCAAGGCATCGGTCGCCGTTGGAGATGAGACCACCGGAGAGATCGGCCCAGGCCCAGGTCTAGTTATCCTGCTGGGAGTCTCCAAAGAAGACGTCGAGGCCGACGCCCGGTACCTGGTGGAAAAGATCGCCAACCTCAGAATCTTCGCCGACGAAGAAAACCGGTTCAACCGCTCCGCCCTTGACGTTGGGGCGGAGTTTTTAGTTGTGAGCCAGTTCACCCTCTACGCCGACACCCGCAAGGGACGGCGTCCCGACTTCAACCAAGCGGCGGGACCGGAAGAGGCCAAGCGCCTCTACGAGCATACGGTGCAGTTGTTTCGGGACATGGGAATAACGGTGGCCACGGGAAGGTTCCAGGAGCACATGCAGGTCGCTCTGGAGAACGACGGGCCGGTGACCTTGATGTTGGACAGCGCGGACCGGCAGCGGCCCCGCCGGGGCTAAAACTGGCTTAAAAGGCTAGCGGAACCAACCCATTCCCTGGAAGAAGCCCCGGAGATAGGCTATCTGACCTCCGTGGGCAACGGTGTCCCAGACCATCTGCCCCATGCACACCGCCACCGTGCGGGGCTCCGGCACGGGGTTCATGACGATCGTCCGCTCCAGCTCCTCCGGGGTGATGTTGGCCAGGAAGTCCCTGGCATGGTTCTTCACCGCTTCGTAATGGGCCAGTTGCACCCCTTTGGAAGGCGGATTCCACTGGGCGACTTGGGCGGCGCTCCAACCCACGCCCCGGTCTTCTTCATCGCCGGGCATGCCGAACTTCTCATGCCAGCCTTCAGAAACCCATACCTGGGTCAGGTCCCGGAGCCGGGAGTGAATAAACATGTCGGTCACCCGCGTCAGGTGCCACAATATCCAGGCCACGGAGTTGCATTGGTCGGTGGGCTGGCGGGACAAGGCCGCTTCGTCCAAGCCCTCCAGCGCTCCGTCGATCATCTCCCAATTCCGCTCCATCGCCAGGACCACCGGGTCGACTGGGCTCACCATGGGCTCCTCCCTTGTCAAAAAGCATTACGCGCCGGTAAATGTTTGATCAGGAAAAGTTTATTCGAATTCCAGGTCCAGGCTGATGTCCAAGGCGTTTACCGAGTGGGTTAGCCCCCCGATGGAAATTAGGTCCACGCCGGTTTCCGCCACCGCCCGGACCGTGTCGTAGGTGATGCCTCCGGAGGCTTCCACCACGGCCCGGTCACCGATGACCTTCATGGCGCCGGCCATCTCCTCCACCGACATGTTGTCCAGCATGATGATATGGGCGCCGGCCTCCAAGGCCTCTCGCACCTGGTCCATGGTCTCAACCTCCACTTCCACCTTGATGGTGTGGGAGGCGCGGGCCAGGGCCAGTTGGATAACGTCTTTCAGGCCCATCGCCCGGAAGCGGTTGGCCTGGATGTGGTTGTCCTTGATCAGGATGCCGTCGGCCAAGTTCAACCGGTGGTTGTAGCCGCCGCCCATGCGCACCGAGTACTTGTCCAGGTAGCGGTGGCCCGGCGCGGTCTTGCGGGTGTCCACGATCCTGGCCTTGAGCCCCTGCACCGCCTGAACGTAGCGGTGGGTGTCGCTGGCGATCCCGCTCATGCGCTGCATGAAGTTTAGCGCGGTGCGCTCCGCCCTCAGGATGCCGGCCGCCGAGCCCCGGACCACGGCGATGTCGTCCCCGGGAGAGAGCGGCGAGCCGTCTTGCAATATGGCTTTGGCGTCCAAAGTGGAATCCACCCGGAGAAAGACCGCGATGGCCACCTCCACCCCGGCCAACACCCCATTCGCCTTGGCCCGCAGCATTCCCGTTCCCTGGATCTCCGGCGGGACCACCGCCTGGGTGGTGGGGTCATTGAAGGTCTGGTCTTCGGCGACCGCGGCATCGATCAGCGCGTAGACATCGGGGGGAAACTGGCTCATGGCACGCCTTCCTTACTCTCTGAAAGAAGCTATGAAAACCCGATGAATCGGCAGGAAAGGGGTGAGGCAGGGGGACGCCCGCTACTTGAGGGCGAGCATCCGTTCCAGGGCTACCAGGGAGTCCCGCTTGATGTCTTCCGGCACGGTTATCTGGTTATGGACCACGCCTTCCAGCAGGCCGTCCAGCATCCAGAGCACGTAGGCGGGGTGGATGCGGTACATGGTGGAGCACGGGCAGGTCACCGGGTCCAGGCAGAACACGGTCTTATCCGGGTTGTTGATGGCCAGCCGGTTAACCAAGCTGACCTCGGTGCCGATTCCCCACTTGCTGCCGGCCGGGGCGGAGTTGACTTTCTCGCGGATGTACTCGGTGGACCCGACCATGTCGGCCGCTTGGACGGTCTCCATGGGACATTCCGGGTGGACCACGATATTGATATCGGGGTGGAGGACCCGCGCCGCTTCTATCTGGCCGACGGTGAACCGGGTGTGGACCGAGCAATGGCCTTGCCACAGCACCATCTTGGCCCGGCGGAGTTGCTCCGGCGTGTTGCCGCCCAACGGCCGGAAGGGGTTCCAGACCACCATCTCATCGAGGGGCACTCCCAGGTCCAGAGCCGTGTTGCGGCCCAGGTGCTGGTCGGGCAGGAAGAAGACCCGCCCGGACTGGGTGAAGGCCCACTCCAGGACTGCCTTGGCATTCGATGAAGTGCATACGGCGCCGCCGTTCCGGCCGCAGAGGGCTTTAATCCCGGCGATGGAGTTCATGTAGGTGACGGGCGAGATGCCGCCCGGACCGAGGACCTGTTCCAGGTCGTCCCAGGCGTCTTCAACGTCGTCCATCGGCGCCATGTCGGCCATCGAACAACCGGCGGTGATATTGGGCAGGATCACCTTCTGATGGGGCGCGGCCAGGATGCAGGCGGTCTCCGCCATGAAGTGCACGCCGCAGAAGATGATGTAGTCGGCGTCGGGACGGGAAGCGGCTTCACGGGACAGCAGGAAGGAATCGCCTTGGAAGTCGGCGTACTTGATCACCTCTTCCCGCTGGTAATGGTGGCCCAAGATGGTGACCGAGCTGCCCAGCTTCCCACGGGCTTCGCCGATCCGTTGGTCCAGTTCATCGGCGGTGTAATGCAGGTACTCCGGGGGAATCTCTTGCCACCGCACGTTGACGGCCATTTCTTCCGCCAGGGGCTTGGACGGGAGTTGGTCTTCGGTCTTGCAAAAAGCCGAGTGCTCAAGCTCGGTGATCGGCACGGTTGGCCGACGGCTTTTAACGACCATTAAACGTCGCCTCGATTGTTTACCAATTTCGCTTCGACAGCCAAAGATCCCTGCAGGGACCAGGGGCTGGAGCGCTCAATCTTCACTGTGACTAGCCTGCCTTGATGATACGCCTCATCTTCGAAGAACACCAGTTTGTTGGAGCGCGTGCGCCCCTGCCACTTTCCCTTCTTACGGCCCTCCACCAAGACCTCTTCGTAGCGTCCCACCAGCCCGGAGTTGATCTCAGTCTGGATCTCCTCTTGCAGGCGGTCCACCCTCTGGCGGCGGCTGGTCTTCTCGTCCTCGGGGATGGCGTCGTCCATGGTCCTGGAGGCGATGGTGCCAGGGCGCGTTGAATAGGCGGCGCAGTGGACCTTGTCCAGGCGCAGCTCCGAGAGCAGGTCCAGGGTCTGCTGGAACTGTTCTTCCGTCTCCCCGGGGAAGCCCACGATGATGTCGGTGTTGATGGCCACGTCAGGCACGATTTCTCGTATCCGGCCCACTAGGTCTACGTACTCGGCCCGGCTGTATTGACGCCGCATCTCAGCCAGAATCCCGTCGTCGCCCGCCTGTACCGGCAGGTTGATATGCTCGCAGACCTTGGGCAGGTCTGCCACGGCCTGGATTATCTCTTGAGTCATGAACTTGGGGTGGGAGGTCAGGAAACGGATACGCTCGATGCCGTCAATATCGTTCAGCCTGGTAAACAGGGCGGCCAGGCTGGGTTTATCCGGCAGATCGTAACCGTAGGCATCGACGGTCTGGCCCAGCAGGGTGACCTCTTTCACGCCTCTTGAAGCCAACGTCTCCACTTCCCCGGCAACCTCTTCGACGGGACGGCTCACCTGGCGGCCGCGGCGGTAGGGGATGATGCAGAAGGTGCACATCAGGTCGCAACCGTGGATGATGGGCACGTGGCAGGAGATGTCAGGCCGGGTCGGCGTCAACGGGCCGACGCACCCTTCCCAGTCAACGCCCAACCGCTCTCCCACCATCTCCAAGAGTGGCTCGAACTGCTGGGGACGCATGAACACGTCCACGTAGGGGAAACGGCGGGCGAGCTCGTCGGACTTGGGCCCCACCATGCAACCCATGAGGGCCACGATGCGCTGGGGCTGTTGCTTCTTCAGGGGGGCCATCCAGGCCAGGTTGCTGACGACCTTGTCTTCGGCGCCCTGCCGGACGACGCAGGAGTTAAGCACGATGACGTCGGCATCGGCGGCCTTCTCCACCGGCTGCATCCCCATCTGCTCCAGGGCAGAGCCCAGCCGGTCGGAGTCGGCGGTGTTCATCTGGCAACCGATGGTCCAGAGATAGTAACTGTTCATGAGAGAGGGCTGACGGGCAGCGGACCGGTCCTTAGTTAGTTGGTACATGAAACGTTAAACACATGGTGGATTGGTGGCGGAGGGAATGGGATTCGAACCCATGAACCCGCTTTTGACAGGTTAAGCGCTTAGCAGGCGCCCGCACTAGGCCACTATGCGATCCCTCCCTGCGCATGATAAATGTTACCAAATGGGCCTATACCCATCAATACCCGGCGGCATAGCTGGACAGAACGCCGCAACGCCTCTATGTGGCGAGGGCTGCAACTTTAATGGACACTAACCAGAAAATTTGGTCGAGATTCGACCATTTGCAACAGCATCCGGTACGATTTCGGTATTGACACGTCTTGGGACCGGCCATATGATGTTGCGGGACTTGATTATCCAACCGGCCAGTATGACCAAACCAACCGGCCGACAGGCATGACCGAACCATTATGCCTTCAACCCACGGAGAGTGACACGCATGGATGAACTAGACCGCAAGATAATCGCCTTGCTGCAAATTGACGGCCGGGCATCCAACGCCAAGATCGCCCGTGAGGTCGGCGTCAGCGAAGGCACCGTCCGCCGCCGGCTGCGCCGCTTGGTCAACGACGACGTGGTCAAGATCATCGCCGTACCCAATCTGGAGAAGCTTGGCTATGCCACCACCGCGCTCATCGGCCTGCAGACCGGCCCCGGAAAGTCCGACGCGGTAGCCGAGGCCATCGCCCTCCTCGACGAAGCCCATTACGTGGCCATCACCACCGGCGCCTACGACGTGTTCATCTGGGCCGGCCTGGAATCCGCCGAGGGATTGGGGACCTTCCTACGGACCAAGATCGGCGTCATCGAAGGAGTCCAGCGCACCGAGACCTTCGTGAACCTTTCGATTAAAAAGCGCACCTATGGACTGGTCCTTTAGCCGGACAGCCACCGCATCCTGATCATGCAGCTGGAGGCTGTATCAACATCTGGAGATACAACTCGAACGGTCCTTCGACAGGCTGAGGATGAGCGGATATCATGTGGTTGCCCGCTCATAGTGAGCTTGTCGAACCACATTGCAAAGGCACGTCGCTATGCTATAATTCCAGTGTAATTTCTTCCCGCCGCCAGGCTCGGTTGGGCCGGTGCGGGCAGTCTACATATTGAGTCAAGAGGAGCCGCTCACCATGACCTACATCATCGTCGAACCTTGCGTCGGACTTAAGGATTCGGCTTGTGTCGATGTCTGCCCCGTTGACTGCATCTACACCCGCGACGAAGACGACATGTTCTACATCAGCCCCGATGAGTGCATCGACTGCGCCGCCTGTGAGCCGGTTTGCCCGGTGACGGCCATCTTCGCCGAGGACGCCGTTCCCGAAGACATGACCAAATACATCGCGATAAACTACGACTACTTCAAGAACGTCGATCCCGCTGAAATGAAGCGCAAATAATACCGGTCTCCGGTAGCTTTGCGTTCGCCCGAGGCCGGTCTCCGGGACCGGTGAAGATAAAACCTTTAAAGGGTGTCCCTTTAAAGGTTTTATATCGTCAGCCGGGGACATTAATCCCGGGGTAGCTGAGCCGCTAGGGTCGATGGGTACGCCGCAGGCCTTGACCACGGCCCGGCTGGGAATCTATGGACAGAACCGAATACCAAGGCCAGTCGCCCAGGTAAAGCCAGTGCGGCCCCGGCCGATGGGAATTGGAGCCTCATATGAACGTCGATTCAACCCCCCAGTTCGTAGCGGAAGCCTACGAGAAGATGGAGCGCAAACTGGAGATCGTCCGGTCCCGGTTGAACCGGCCGTTGACCCTGGCCGAGAAGTTGCTGCTCGGACACCTGGACGACGCCCAAGGCGCCGAGCTCGACCCCGGAGAGAGCTACATCATGCTCAACCCGGACCGGGTCGCCCACCAAGACGTTACCGGTCAGATGGCCATCCTGCAGTTCATGCAGTCGGGCCGCACCGAAGTCGCCGTGCCCACCACGGTCCACTGCGACCACCTAATACAAGCGCGGGTCGGCGCGTCATCCGACCTTCAAGACGCCCTCAACGAAAGTAGCGAGGTTTTCCAGTTCCTGGAGTCTTCCTGCCGCAAGTTCGGCATGGGCTTTTGGAGGCCCGGCTCCGGCATCATCCACCAGGTTGTCCTGGAGAACTACGCCTTCCCCGGCTGCCTGATAATCGGCACCGACTCTCACACTCCCAATGCCGGAGGCCTGGGCTCCCTGGCCATCGGTGTGGGCGGAGCGGACGCGGCCGACGTGATGGCCGGCCTGCCCTGGGAGGTCAAGTACCCCACCCTAGTGGGCGTCCGCCTCACCGGCGAGCTCAGCGGCTGGACCGCCCCCAAAGACGTGATCATCTACCTGGCCGGCGTGCTGACCGTGGCCGGCGGCACCAACGCCATCATCGAGTACTTCGGCCCAGGCGTAAGCTCCATTAGCTGCACCGGCAAGGCCACCATCACCAACATGGGCGCCGAACTGGGCGCGACCGGCGACGTTTTCCCCTTCGACCAACGGATGGCCACCTACCTGAACGCCACCCGCCGTCCGGAACTGGCCAAGCTGGCCGAGCAGTACAAACACCTGCTCACTTCCGACCCAGAAGTGGAGCAGGACCCGTCCCAGTATTACGACCGCATCGTGGAGATAGACCTCTCCACGCTGGAGCCCCAGATCACCGGGCCCCACTCCCCAGACCGCGCCCGCCCCATCTCCGCGATGGCCAAAGAGGTCGAGGAGGAGGGCTTCCCCGACAAGATTTCCGTGGCGCTGGTCGGCAGTTGCACCAACTCCTCCTACGAGGACATGAGCCGCTGCGCCGACGTGGCCCGCCAGGCTACCGAACACGGTCTCCAGGCCGTGACCGAATTCATGATTACCCCCGGATCGGAACAGGTACGGTCGACCATCGCCCGTGACGGTCAGCAAGCCGCATTGGAAGAACTTGGCGGCACCGTGTTGGCCAACGCCTGCGGCCCCTGCATCGGCCAGTGGAAGCGGGACAAGATGCCCGAGGGCGAGCCCAACTCCATCGTGACGTCCTACAACCGCAACTTCCCCAAGCGGAACGACGCCAACTCAGGCACCATGAACTTCATCACCAGTCCCGAGTTGGCCGTCGCCATGAGCTTGGGCGGCAGACTGAGCTTCAACCCGCTGACCGACCCCCTAACCGGGGCCGACGGCAAGGAATTCATGCTGGAAGCCCCCAAGCCCGCGCCCGAAGTGCCTGCCGATGGGTTTGACCCCGGCCTCGATGGCTTCGTCCCGCCTTCCGAGGACGGCGGCGACATTGACATCTCGGTGGACCCCACCAGCAGCCGGCTACAGCTCTTGGACCCCTGGCCGGCCTGGGACGGGCAGGATTTCAAGGATCTGCCGGTGCTGGTTAAGGCCACGGGCAAGTGCACCACCGACCATATCTCGCCGGCCGGGGCTTGGCTCCGTTTCCGGGGGCACTTGGACAACCTGAGCGACAACATGTTCTTGGGGGCGGTGAACGCGTTTACCGACGACCCCGGCACCGGCAAGAACCAACTTTCCGGCGAGCAGGTGCAGCCCATCCCGGAGATCGCCAGGGAGTACAAGGCCCGGGGCCTGCGGTGGGTAGCCGTCGGCGACGACAACTACGGCGAGGGCAGCAGCCGGGAGCACGCCGCCATGTCGCCCCGGATGTTGGGCGCGGCGGCCATAATCACCCGCAGCTTCGCCAGGATCCACGAAGCCAATCTCAAGAAGCAGGGACTGCTGCCACTGACCTTTGAGGACCCGGGCGACTACGACCGCATCCGGGCCGATGACCGGATCAGCATCCTCGGCCTGGCCGGCCTGGCGCCGGGACGGCCGCTGGTCTGCGTGGTCACCCATGGGGATGGGGAAGAGGAGCGCATCAACCTCCGCCACACCATGAACCCAGGACAGATCGATTGGTTCAAAGCCGGTTCCGCCATGAACCACATGAAGAACATGGCTGGAGGCAACTAACCCTCGGACCTCGGTCCTCCGCACCGCTCGTCCTGAGCTCCGACTGGTGTCGAGAGTCTCCCTCCCGATTACATCGGGACATCGGGGGAGATGTCCAAGGATGCTAACACGTAGGGGCACGGCAGTGCCGTGCCCCTACGTGTCCCAATGGTTGCTCTCCTCATCGTCATTCCAGCCTCCGCTGGAATCCAGGGCTCTCTCCCAGGATGACGGGTGACCGAAACAGCCTTTCTGGATTCCGGCTTTCGCCGGAAAGACGAAGGCGGCGCTGCCTATGCTCAATAGCAGAACGCCGCCAACGTGTTCTCAATGCCCGGTGTTGCTATCCCACTTCGCCGGCATCCACCCACTAAACTCCCGGACGCCCTTTTCTAACGTCTGGCCCGTTGCTCGTCTGCCGTTTAGCCCAGGTCGTCCAAACAGGCGTCCACGGGCTTGCTGATGCAGGAGAAGATGGGGGTGTCCAGAAGGGTGAAGGGCCGGGCCTTGGACTCCCTCAGGTCCATCACCAGGTCCAGGAAGTGAGACGGGTCGTCGGTCTCGAACCCCAACACGAACTCCTGGTCGTCCAGCCCGAACGAGTATGCGGTGCTGATCTTCACGTCGGGGTACTTATGCCCGATGACGAAATGCTCGTTCATCAGGTCTTGACGCTCGTTCTTGGGGAGTTGATACCAGTCGTGGGTCTTCACGAAGGGGTAGATGAACAGGTACTTCCGGCCGATGATTCGCATGGTCGAGGAGCCCGTTCCCTCCTGGCCCTCGTGCTTATGGTCATCGATATAGGGAGAGCGGCGGGTCATGGCCAGATACGAATGGGGCATGGTCAGGTACCGGGCCAATTCGGTGTGGTTCACCCTGGCCATAAGCTCGTTGATCGCCTCCAGGGACTCGCTCACCTTCCACAGCAAGAAATCCACATCGCCGCGGGTGCCCACCAGGCTGTAGCTAGACAGGGACACGCGGTCGGAGAACTCGCCCAAGACCTCCGCAAACTGGGCCTTGCTGTCCTGGCGCTCCTTGGCCGGAAGGCGGCGCCACTGGGGGTCGACTTTGAAGAATGAGTACTTTACGAAATCTCGCTTGACTTGCTCTGTCATCTGACCCTGCCTCGCGGTATCCGCGAACAAATAATAATTGGGGGTGTTGAGGTTAATGATAGCAACGGCCAACTGCCCGTGGCAACGTAACCCGGGCCGATGCGTACAAAACCGCCGGGGCCTCGTTGATTTCCCATCCGGCGGTGCTACAATCTCCGGGTGCCGCCCCGGTGTCGTGCTCTAGGGGGACTGACACCACCAGACCACCGGTTTTTTTGAGGTGCAGAAATGGTAGTTTTAGGCTCGGCGTCCTTCACCTACGAAGTAGAAGAGGGTTGGGGCAAGCTCCCCGACGGTTGGTCCTTCAAAGAGTGCGCGGCCGTTGGCGTGGACTCCCAGGACAACGTATATGTTTTCAACCGGGGCGAGCACCCCATGATCATCTTCGATAAGGACGGAAACTTCCTCCGCTCCTGGGGCGAGGGCATGTACCCCAGGGCCCACGGCATCACCATGGGGCCGGACGACAGCATCTACTGCACCGACGACGGCGACCATACCGTGCGCAAGTGCAAGTTGGACGGCACGGTCATCTTCACCCTGGGCATCAGCGGCAAACCGGCCCCGTTCATGAGCGGCGACCCCTTCAACCGCTGCACCCACGTTGCCCTGGACCCCCAGACCGCCGAGTTCTACGTATCCGACGGCTACGGCAACGCCCGGGTCCACAAGTACTCGCCCGACGGCAAACTGCTGTTTTCCTGGGGCCAATCGGGAACCGGGCCCGGCGAGTTCAACATCGCCCACAATATCTGCACCGACAAGGACGGTTGGGTCTACGTTGCCGACCGGGAGAACCAGCGGGTGCAGGTCTTCGACAAGAACGGCAAGTTCGAGACCCAGTGGAAGGACATGGCCCGTCCCTGCGGCCTCTACATCGACACCAGCGGCGACCAGAGGGTCTATGTGGGAGAGCTGGGCGCGGCCATCGGCCCCAACGACCAAGCCTCGGGACTGGGCCCCAGGATCGGCATCATGGACATCAAGGGCAACTACCTGGCCAAGTTGGGGGACGTCCCTGAGAGCGAGGCGCCCGGCGGCTTCATCGCCCCCCACGGCATCTGCATCAACTCCAAGGGCGACATCTTCGTGGGCGAGGTCTCATGGACCCACACGGGCAGCAAACTCAACCCGCCCCGTGAGGTCCGCTCGCTTCAGAAACTGACCAAGAAGGGGTAGGTTGGGTGGAAGACTTGCCGGGGGCGCCCCCCATTGTGCAACCGGGCACATAGGTTACATTTAGACCGGGGACATAGGTAACACTATAGTAGGTGTATGCAAGGCACGATTAGCATAGCTGTCCAAGAGCCCGATGTGGAGCGGCCCGAAGCGG
>JACZUF010000074.1 GCA_022573285.1 Chloroflexota bacterium | reverse complement strand
AACGCCAAAAAGGTGTTCGACCTGATGACCAACATGGCCTGGAAGACCGGCGATCCCGGACTGATCTTCTTGGACCTGATCAACCAGGACAATCCCAACCCCCAGTTGGGCGAGATTGAAAGCACCAACCCGTGCGGCGAGCAGCCTCTGCTGCCCTACGAGTCCTGCAACCTGGCGTCCATCAACGTGGCCCGGATGGTGACTATCGCCGACGGCGACACGGCGATCGACTGGGAGCGTTTGGACGAGACCGTCGATATCGGCGTCCATATGTTGGACAACGTCATCGACATGAACAACTATCCCATCCCCGAGATCGAGGAGATGAGCAAGAAGACCCGGCGCATCGGCCTCGGCGTTATGGGTTTCTCCGACCTGCTCATACAACTGGGTATCCGGTACGACTCCGAAGAGGCTTTGGAGATGGCCGAAGAGCTGATGCGCCGCATCTTGGAGCGGACCCATAAAGCCTCTGCGGACCTGGCCCTTGTCCGGGGCTCCTTCCCGGCCTGGGAAGGAAGCATCTATAACCGGCCGGGACCGGACGGCGCCGTTCGCCCCATGCGCAACTCGGCCCCGACCACCATCGCGCCCACCGGCACCATCAGCATCATCGCCGGGGCCTCCAGCGGCATCGAGCCCCTGTTCGCCCTGAGCTACGTGCGCAACGTCATGGACAACACCAAGCTGGTGGAGGGCAATCCCTACTTCGAGGCGGTGGCCCGCCAGGAAGGGTTCTACTCCGAAGAATTGATGGAAGACCTGGCCCGCACCGGCAGCCTGGAGGACCTGGACATACCCCATTGGGTGAAGGACGTCTTCCGGGTTTCCCATGACATCGCTCCCGAGTGGCACGTGAAGATGCAGGGCGCGGTGCAGAAGCACATCGACAACTCGGTTTCAAAGACCATCAATTTCCCAAATGACGCGACAGTGGAAGAGGTGGCGGGCGCCTACATGCTGGCCTACGAACTGGGCTGCAAGGGCATCACGGTCTACCGTGACGGCAGCAAGGAGGGTCAGGTGCTCAGCACCGGGGGGACCGCCCAGACATCCATGGAGGATGCCGGTGCCGGCGATATATTGACCCCTCGCCAGCGGCCCCAGTCCATACGTGGAGTCACTGAGCGGGTGCGCACCGGCCACGGCAATATGTACGTAACCATCAACTTCGACGAGGCGGATAAGCCCTTCGAGCTATTCGGGAACCTGGGCAAAGCCGGCGGCTGCGACTCGGCCCAATTGGAGGCGATATCCCGGCTGGTCTCCCTGGCCCTGCGCTCGGGCATCGAGGCCAGCACCGTTGTCGAGCAATTGCGGGGCATCACCTGCTGCCCGGCGTGGGACGAAGGCGTTCTGGTCCGCTCCGGCCCCGACGCGGTGGCCCTAGCCTTGGAGCGTCATACCAGTGGCGGGCGCGGA
Source organism: Chloroflexota bacterium (assembly GCA_022573285.1). Classification (GTDB taxonomy): domain Bacteria; phylum Chloroflexota; class Dehalococcoidia; order Lucifugimonadales; family UBA3495; genus UBA9611. The sequence goes on along the minus strand of JACZUF010000074.1, from coordinate 5,406 downwards.
CGCGATGAGTCCGGTGAATCCAGTGACGTGCAGTTGAAATTCACGCCCCAGTTGATCGCCAATGGGAACGGAAACGGCAACGGATATGCCCAAGAGATTCTGAACGCCCGCAAGTGCCCGGAGTGCAACACCTCGGTCATCTTTGAAGAGGGATGCATTAAGTGCGTCGCGTGCGGCTGGAATAAGTGCGAGTAACTACCGCAGACGCAGCGCAAGTAGACACAGGGAGAGAAGAGATTAGAGGGAAAGGACCTTAAAGAGACATTACGGGTGGGCTGGCTGGCGCAGGGTGTGTGGTGTGGAGGCCGACTGCTGCTGCGGCTAATCGAGTCTCATGTGTGGTGCGGTTCCTGCGCCAGCCTGGCTGCCTTCCCAGAGCCCCCGGCGGCCAATGCCGGGGGCTCTTTTTGGGTCTCTCTATGCGGAAGAGTACCAACCATACCACACTGATCAAGGGGTATAAAACCCTACCCATGCTATAATTCCGGCGCGTCTGGGCCCCTTGATTACATAACCTTGCAAATTTCAACGATATTCGCCGGATAGCAACCCCGGTTGTTATCTGCGCCCCCCGGTCTGGGCTGGAGGAAAGCGTCATGACCTCAGGTCAAAAACCGGCCATAGCGATTACCATGGGCGACCCCTGCGGCATCGGCCCGGAAGTGGTGGCGAAAGCCATGGCCGATCCTCAGGTGTACGCCACCTGCCGCCCGCTGGTGGTGGGCAACGTCTTCGCCATGGAGCAGGCGGTGTCCCTAACGGGCGTCCCGGTGAAGATTAACGAAATCGGCGACCCCGCCGCCGCCGGGCTGGAGCCGGGGGTCATCGACGTCGTGGACATCCACAACCTGAACCCCGAGGACATCACCGTGGGGCAGATCAACCCCACCTGCGGCCAGGCGGCCATGGAATGGGTTACCAAGGCCGGAGAACTGGCCTTGGCCGGCGTGGTCGACGCCCTGGCCACCGCGCCGTTGAATAAAGAAGCGGCCAGCCTGGCGGGTTACAAATCCATCGGCCACATGGAGCTGTTGCAGGAACTGTCCAAGAGCAAGACGGTGGCCACCATGCTGATGTCCAAGAACCTGCGGGTGGTCCACCTGAGCACCCACCGTTCCCTGCGCCTGGCCTGCGACCTGGTCAAGAAAGACCGGATATTGGAGTACCTGAGGCTCACCCACGAGAGCTTCGTCAAGTTCGGTTTCAAAGACCCGAGGATCGCGGCCGCAGCCCTCAATCCCCACGGCAGCGACGGCGGCCTGATGGGTGACGAAGAGGCCCAGGAGATTGCCCCGGCGGTCGAGGCCGCCAAACAGGAAGGAATCAACGCCATCGGCCCGGTCCCGGCAGACGTTATCTTTCACCAGGCCATCCAGGACCGGTACGACGTGGTGCTGTGCATGTACCATGACCAGGGGCACATCCCCGTCAAGGTCTACGGGTTTGAAGAGAGCATCACCGCCAACCTGGGCCTGCCATTTGTGCGGACCTCCGTGGACCACGGCACCGCCTTCGACATCGCGGGCCAGGGCGTGGCCAGCCACGAGAGCATGTTGGAATGCATCCGCCTGGCGGTGGCCCTGGCCCAGGGCAACGGTCTGGCCGATTTCTGAACCGCCAAACGGGAGCCAGGAAGGGCCTGGCCCCAGCCTCGGTGATATAATATTGCGCAGCATTTCCCGGTGATTCCTGTGAGGAACGGGCCTATCCCCCGTAGGTAGCGGACCTGTCCCCTGTGGAAACCGGGCCAATCCCCGGTAAGGAACGGACCTATTCAATGAAAGTGGCGTTCATCGGTGGAGGCAAGATGGCGGAAGCCATCCTCCACGGCGTCCTGTCCGGCAAACTGGCGGCCCCCAAGGACATCAGCGTGGGCGAGCCGGTGGCCGAGCGGCGCGAATACCTCTCCAAGCAGTTCGGCGTGACCGTAGACGCCGACAACCTCAAGTCGGCCCAACAGGCCGACCTGGTGGTGTTGGCGGTCAAACCACAAGACCTGGGGCCGGTGATGGGGCAGTTGAAGGGCCACCTGGATGCCCAGCAGGCCGCTCTCTCCATAGTCGCTGGGGCCTCGATGGACACCCTGTCCAACGGCCTGGGCCACAAATCGGTGGTCCGCGTGATGCCCAACACCCCCGCTCAGATCGGGGCCGGCATGACCCTCTGGACCTGTTCCGAGGGTGTGGACGCCTCCAAAAGGGAAATGACCAAGTCGGTGTTGGGGACCATCGGCCAGGAGATTTACGTCTCCGACGAGAAATACCTGGACATGGCCACCGCCCTCAGCGCCAGCGGGCCGGCCTATGTGTTCTTATTCATTGAAGCCCTGATCGACGCCGGCGTCTATGTGGGCATGCCCAGGGATATGGCCCGGACGCTGGCCGTGCAGACGGTGTTCGGCAGCGCCAAACTGGTCATGGAAACCGGCATGCACCCCGCTGAGTTGAAAGACATGGTCGTCTCTCCGGCGGGCACCACCGCCGAGGCCCTGCGGGTACTGGAAGACCGGGGCTTTTCCGCGGCCATCGTCAGCGCCGTGGACGCCGCATACCGAAAATCGGTCCAATTGGGGCAGGGGTAAAGGAGATCGGATTTGGTAGCACTGATTAACCTCCTCTTAACCCTCTTCACCATCGCCATCTTTGCCCGGGTCATACTCTCATTCGTAGTCCCCATGATGGGCCCCAGGCCCCATCCCATAATTATCAGCATCAACACCCTGGTGAACCAGGTCACCGAGCCGGTCCTCGGGCCCATCAGGCGGAACTTGCCCAGCTTTGGCGGCTTTGACTTCAGCCCCATGGCAGTGTTGATCGTCATCATCTTGCTGCGGGAATTCGTGGTATCCAGACTCTAGCGATCGCCTTCCGGCCCGTCCCCCGCCGTCTTGACCCCGCATCTCCCAGTTCATAAAATGGCCGCAGGTATTCTCCTGCTAATAAATTGATGATTATCTATTTCTAAGTTGGATCTGGATTAAGATGCATCAACAAGAAATGCTGAAAGGCAACACTGATACCCTGCTTCTGGCCCTTCTGGAGGCCGAAGCCATGTACGGTTATCAGATCGTTAAGGAAGTGGACAAGAGAAGCAGCGGCTACTTCGCCTTCAAGGAGGGCACCCTCTATCCGGCCCTCCACCGCCTGGAGAAGGCCAAGCTGGTTGAAGGGCGGTGGGAAGATACCCCGAACAATGTGCGCCGGCGCTACTACCTGATCACTGCAAAGGGCCGACAGGCACTGGCCGACCGGCTCACGGAATGGCAGCGCTTCACCAATGCCATGAATCAAATCATGCTGCCCGGTGGTCAGACCAGTAGGCGGCCCGAGACCCGGTAAGGCGGACGCCATGCCATTTGAGGTCACAAACTACCTCCATTCGTTGGCCCGAAGGCTCCATCTCGATCCCGCCGAAAAGGACGAGATCATCCAGGAGTTGGAGGCCCACCTGGAGGACAAGGCCGCCGAGTTGGAGACTCAAGGAGTCGACCACGACACGGCGGTGGCCCGCGCCGTCCAAGAGATGGGCGCGCCCAGCGTGGTCGCCCGGGGCATGTACGAGGTGCACAGCACCGGTGTTTGGCGGGACGTGCTCCTAGCGGCGATTCCCCACTTGCTGCTGGCGTCGCTCTTTGCATTACACCTATGGAGCCACTACTTCTTGGTCTCCCTGCTGCTGATCGCAATAGCATTTGTGACCTGGCGCAACTGGCGGGCCGGAAGCCCCAGCAAATGGTCGTATTCCTGGATGGGATATTCTCTGGCGGCTCCCGCGCTGTCTTGGCTCTTGTCTCTGATCACCCTTGGCTACGGTGCTTGGACCTTGCTTACCACCGGGCAGTTGCCCTTCAACGTGGTGCTCTTCTTCCTGCTGATAGGATACATACCGTTCTCCATGTGGATCATGGCCAGCGTCATCTTCAAGATGGTGAAGAGAGACTGGCTGCTGGCTTCGCTTACCGCATTGCCCTTCCCCTTCCTCACCTCATGGGTCCTGTTCCTGAACTGGCAGGGAGGGCTCTGGAGCGAGCACGCGGAACGGATGCAGGACACGGACACCGCCAGGGCCTTTATCTTCGTGGCCATGGCCGTGACCACCGCCGTCTTCTTGAAGGTGGGCCCCCGTCTGCTCCGCATCGGACTGCTCACGGTGTCCACCGCCATCCTGGTGGTAATCACCGCCGCCTCCCTGCCGGTGAGCTTGAACACAATGGCCGTGGTCCTGATGATCGTCGCCTCACTGGCGTTCCTGCTCAGTCCGGCCATGTTGGGGTCCAAGATTGAACGGCGGCAGCTTGAGGCTGAGGCCGTTGGCGAAATACCGGACGGTTGGCCATCGGACGAAACGTAGCGGGCGCCGTGGACAGCAGTTGCTGTCTCCTCCAGGACCTGCCGGGACGGCAAAGGCATCCAGACCCCGGGTTTTACCCGTCGCTTGAATCCGGACGGTACTGATTGGACGACCGAATGAATAAAGACGTGGCCACGCTGCGCAGGGTTCTTGACCAGGACCTGGCCATCGCCCAGCCGCGCATGCCGGAACAGCCGCTGCTGGTCGCCATGTGCGGCCTGCCCGGCACGGGCAAATCATACTTCGCCGCCAAGTTGATCGAGCAGGTGCCCTTTCTCGTCTTGGAGACCGACCGGCTGCGCAAGGTCCTGGTCGAACATCCTAAATACACCACCGCCGAGCACCGCCGGGTGTTCCGTTCCTGCTACTATCTCATCGAGTACTATCTTGCCAACGGTTACAGCGTCCTATTCGACGCCACCAATCTCAACGAAGAGTTCCGGACCCATCTCTACGACATATCGGAATCCACCGGCGCGCCCCTGGCGGTGGTGCACGCCACCGCACCTCTGAACACGGTCCGCCGCCGACTGAAGCAGCGTAAGGCGGACCGGCACGCCGACACCTATTCCGACGCCGGATGGCTGATATACACCCGGCTGGTCCCGGTGGAAGAGCCGGTGCAGCGGGAGCATTACGCGCTGGACAGCTCGAAGAACATTGCGCCGGTGCTGGAGCGTGTGGTTAGTTGGGCCCGGTCCGGCGGCCGGATCAAGCAAAAATCAGAAACAGGTGCATAGCCTCTATGACAACGACGCGGGCGACGACCCAAAAACCCAGGGCATCAAAAGCCAAGAGTTCCACCAAACCCGCCAAGACCCCCAAGACCCCGAAAAACAATGTGTTGGAGATTAACGTCGAGTCCGCAGACATCATCGGCATCGACACTCCGGCCCTGGTGGTCAACCTGTTCCGGGGCGTGAAGAAGCCCGGCGGCGCCACCGGGGCGGTGGACAAAGCCCTGGGCGGGGTCATCACCCAGTTGATCGAAGACGGGGAGATTAGGGGCAGCGCCGGAGAGACCACGCTGATCCACACCCTGGGCAAGATCAAGCC
>JACZUF010000040.1 GCA_022573285.1 Chloroflexota bacterium | reverse complement strand
GCGACACCCACTCCCCTTGGCAGAAGGGCGGCGTCGAGAACGCCATCGGACGGATGCGCCGCACCCTGCCGCGCAAGACAGACCTCGCGGCGGTGACCAACCAACGGTTTGCTGAGCTCGTGCGGGCATATAATAATACCCCACGTAAATGCCTCGGCTTTCTCACTCCAGCCGAGGTATTCTGGAATCAAGTGTTGCACTTCAAATGTGAATCCACATTCCGGCTTTCGGCGGAATGACGAAGACCGAATGAGAAGAGGGCCTCTGCAAGCAGAGGCCCTCTTCTCATATTGCTAGCCTCCCCGCCTACCGTTGGCTGGTGAGCTGCCGGTAAAGCATCGGCAGCCGCTCCGGCAGGGACCAGATGTCGGCCAAGACTTCGTAGCCCATGTCTCCGCACATGCTCTTCAGGTAATCGTGACCCGATTTGTCCACGGTGAGGCAGAACGGGATGATTGACTTGCGTTTGGCTTCCACCAGCGCCATGTGGGTGTCGTGGACGGCGTATTCCTTCTCCACGCCCTCGCGGCTGTAGCCCCGGTCCTGGGGGCGGCCGTCACTGATCAGGAACATGATCTTGGTTTTGGCGTCTTGGTTCTCCAGCTTGGTGATGGCGTGACGGATGGCGGCGCCCATGCGTGTCGCGTGCAGCGGGGTGATCTTATCGATCCGTCTCTTGACCTTATCGCTAAACTCCTCATCGATATCTTTGATCACGTAGAACTCCACGTTCTCCCGGCCGTAGCCGGAGAAGCCGTAGATCCCATAGGTGTCGCCGATGGATTCCAGGGCGTTGATCAAGAGCGTCGTGCCCTCTTTCTCCAGGTCGATGATCCGCTTGTAGTTGCGCCGCACCAGTCCTTCCCGGCGGCGGCGCAGCCAGACCATGTACTCCACCGGGTCGTCGGGGGCGTCACGGTCGTCCACCGTCTGCCGGCCTTCGTCGATGGCCTCAGCGGTGGAGGCGCTCATATCCAGGAGGAAGACCACGGCCACCTCCCGGCGGTTCCGGTTCCGGTGCCAATAGATCTTGTCGTCGGGCGGAACGCCCATCTTCAGGTCGGCCCAGGCTTCCAGGGCCGCGTTCAAGTCAAGGTCCTCACCATCCACCAGCCGGTAGGTCTTGCGCATGCTCTCCGGCACGATCAGTTCGAACTGGCGGCGGATGTGATTGGACAGCGCCGCATAGGTCTTGAGTGCTTCATTGTAGAAGTTGGCGTCACCCTCTTCCACCATTTTCTCTTTGACGATGCACCAACGGGGTTTGTAGTCGTTGGCGCGGAAGTCCCACTCGTCGTACACGTAGGTCTTAGGCTCCCGGGCCTCCAGTTCGCCGCCTTTATCATCGTCGTGCAAAAGCGGCCCGTAGCCCTCTCCCGGCTGGGAATTGGGCGGCGGGGCGCCGGCTTCCTTCATGATGTTCTGGGCGAACATGCTCATGTTGCCGTCCACATCGCCCTGTTCGGCGTCCAACTCCAATTCGGAGCTTTCCTGAAGCAATTGCTCCAGCATCTCCTGGGTCATGGCCTGGGCCTCGCCCTGCTCGCCGCTGTCGGCCTGAAGCTTGGTCAACAGTTGGACCATCTCAGGTTTGAAGTCGCCCCGGTAGTCCACCGGCTCGGGAGTCTCGTAGGACTCTCCATCGCCGCCGTCGGAAGAGGCGTCCATGCCGGCTTGCAATTGGTCGACCAGTGATTGGAAGTCCTCTTCAGAGAAGTCGCCCGGTTCCTCCAGGTCTTGGTCTTCGAACTGGTCTTCCTCTTCCTGTTGGTTGGGGATACGGGAGATGATCTCATAGGCCCTGAGAGTGGCCTCGGCCGTGTCTTCCACGTTGGCTTCGGCGGTGCGGAGCTGGTGGAGGATTCTGGAAAGCATCTCAGCGGCTTTTTGGTACTCCTTGGCCACCGGCAGGTCTTGGAATTTATCCAAGCTCATGTGGATCAGAAGCTCCACCATGCCCTGTTGCAGCGGCATCTCCTCGATATTGGGGCGCTTTTCCAGGGTCTCGGACTGGACACGGGACGCAGCCAAACGGATGCCCGGGTATTCCACGTTGATCCGGAAATCAAGGCGGCAGTCCTCCAGGACCGTGAAGATGTCGAAACCCAGGCGGCCGTTCTCGAAGATCTCCAAGAAGCGGCCGATGTCGGTGAAGGTCCGCGTGCTTCCGGCGTCGTTGGGGTCGGCGTATCCCGGCGACATATCGACGTCGCCCTCTGCTCCCGAGGCCAGGTGTTGGGCGGCCATTTCGTACGCCTCGCGGGCCGCCGCTCGCTCCTGCTCTTTGCGCTGGAGCATCTGCTGTTCCATCTCATGGCGGCGGTCTTCAAACTGGGTGGCCGGCTTCTCGTAGTCGTACCGGAAGCTGCCGAATTCCAGGTGGCTTACCTGGTGGGTGGAGACCACCTTGAACCAGGAGAAGTTGTCCTGTTTGTTGGGGTAGTGGTCCACCACCGTGGGCAGAAATATCTTGGTGCCGTCGGTTGACGCCGAGTCCTCGTCCACCCAGCCGATGTTCCGCCGCACCAGCTCCTGGGTGCTGAGTATCTCCAGACCGGTCCCCGACAAGGCCTGGCAATACAGTCGGAGGATGCCCTTCACCCGGTCCAATTCCAGGCTCGAGGACAGGGTCTCCAGCATCGACTCCGAGGTGTTGGACTCTATCTTGAAGAAAGCGATGCCGCTTTCGGGGTTCTCCTGGAGCAGGTGCGCCCCGTGTTGGAACCAGGTATCCAACTGGCTGACCGTGATGCGGTTCAGGACGCCGTCCAGACTCCGCAGGAAGGGCGGAACGGCACCGGGGTCGATAACCACCAGGGCGTCGCAGAGGTCCAATATGTAGCCTTGTGACCCCTGGGGCACTTTGCTCAGGGCTTGGGTGCCGTCGGACAGGAACCGGGAGGTGTCCCGGAGGCCGACCTTGGCCAGGCGTTCGCCCAGCTTCAGGAACCGGCCGGTCTGACTCTCGTCAATCAGTTGCAGCGCTCTCGGCACCAATTCCAGGCAGGTCTTGACCTCACGCCAACTGGTGTCGATCAGGGCGCGGGACATGGCCAAGAAGGGCTCCCGTTCCCGCCCCATGGCGGGCAGGACGTCCCGTCCCAATACCAGACACTCTCCAGCCACGTCGTAGGACTTGTAGGACAGCGCCTCGATCAGGGAAGCGAAGACCTCCACGTCCCAGAACGGCAGGCTCCGGACCAGGTCCGGGCTGACCTCGAAGAACTTGGCGGCCAGGGTGCTGGACTTCCAGGTGCCCTTGTAAAGACTGCGGCCCAGGCCGGCCCAGCGGGGGATGTACTGGGGCCGCAGGTTGGGCACTATGGAAACGCTGGACTTGAAGAACGCCACCGCCAGGGTGGGCGAGTCTTGGGCCAGGTAGGTGCCGCACCGGGCCCATTGCATGAACGACGGGAAGGACAGGAACTTGCTGACCTCAGGGCTGACCTGGTAGTACTCGATGGCCGACTCCCAGGAGCGCACCGTCTGGGTGCCGATGGTCAGGCCCTCTTTGGCCCAGAGACCGATCTCCTCTTCGCCAAAGGACTCTTTTACCGTTTCGCTGGCCGCGTGATAGGCCTCGAGCACCGCCGGGGGCAGCTTCGCCAGTTCACTCTCTGTCTCGGATATAGGACCACTAGTCAACTTGGCGTCCCTCGCTTTCCAGTCCTTCATCTAGGAATTCGATGCAACTCTGGAGGATTCTGGCAGTCGCCCCGAAGACGACGTGATCTTCGTGGACATAGGAGTACGAGGTCACCGGTTGCCCATCCTCCCAATGCGTTTCAACCCGGCGGTTGGCCGGATCGATCAGCGCGGGAATTGGGAATTCCAGTACCTCGGCAATCTCAATGGCGCTGGGGTTGAATGTGTAGGGGTATTCTATGGTGCCGGCGAACACTTGTACCCGGAATTGGCTGCGGGTGGCGACTTCATCCATCTCACCGAGAACGGTGATGTCGCCCCGCTTGATTCCCATCTCCTCTTCGGTCTCACGGAGGGCTGTTTCCAATGGGTCTCGGTCTTCCGGGTCTTTCGCGCCGCCGGGGAAGGATATCTCCCCCTTATGGTGCTCAACCTGCTCCGACCGCTTGTTCAATAGGATACAGTATTCGCCGTCCTTGGGGTAAAGGAGGACCATGACGGCTGCAGGCGTCAATTCAGTGCCGTTGACCCTTGCCACGACGCGCTCCGCCAGGGCCCGTTTCAGCAATTCCGGCGGCGTCAGACCCATTTAGTCCTCTACTCGAAGATGGAGGACGTGACTTCCTCGAGGCTGCGCTGCAGTTCTACGTCGTCGGTCAAGGTCCAGACGATAGCAACCTGGGCGGCGCGGCGCGGCGCGATCCCCTCCGACATCAACCGCGCGGCGTAGATCAGCAGCCGGGTGCTGGCGCCCTCTTGCAGACCGTGCTCTTCCAGGTTGCGTATCTTCTCGCCCAGCTTGGCCAGGCTATCGGCGTGCTCCTTGGAGCAGCCGCTCTCCCGTTGGATAATCTCGGTTTCAATGTCGGCCGGCGGATAGTAGAACTCAATTGATATGAACCGCTGGCGGGTGCTGTGTTTCAGGTCTTTAAGCGCGCTCTGGTATCCGGGGTTATAGGAGACGCAGAGCAGGAACCGGTCGTCGGCCTCGATTATGGTGCCGGTCTTCTCCACGGGCAGGATACGCCGGTGGTCGGTTAGCGGGTGGATCAACACCGTGGTGTCTTTCCGGGCTTCCACAACCTCGTCAAGGTAGAGGATGGCCCCGGCCTTCACCGCCCTGGTCATGGGACCGTCGATCCAGCGGGTGCCATTGGCGTCCAGCAGATACCGGCCCACCAGATCGCTGGCGGTGAGGTCTTCGTGGCAGGCAATGGTGATCAGGGGCACGCGGACCGCGCCGTCTTCCAGGTCTTCTGCCTTCTCGCCGTTTTCCTTGACCACCGCCAGGGGGCGGCCAAGCTTCCAGGCCATGTACTCGACAAACCTGGTCTTGCCGCAGCCCGTCGGTCCCTTCAGCAAGACCGGGATGTGTTGATGGTACGCAGCGGTGAAAATCTCAAGCTCGTCACCAATCGCCCGGTAATAGGGTTCGTCCCTAACCAGGAATTCCTCGATTGCGTACTCGGAGTAGCGTCCCTGTGCCGTGTCAACCATTATGTTTTCCGGTCCTTCTAATTACTCTGCTGTCCCACAACTCTTTGATGGCGCTCTCCAGTCCGGCCATATCCCCCGAGTTGTCGATGACGAAGTCTGCTTTTTCCAGCCGCTCGGTCCGGTCCATCTGAGAGGAGATCCGTTTGCGCACTTCCTCTTCGGAAAGGCCGTTGCGTTTGTTAAGCCGTTCGATGACTATCTGATCCGGGGAATCGGTGACCCACACTTCCTCCACCAAGGAGTCCCATCCGGCCTCAAAGAGCAGGGCCGCCTCCACCACCACCACACCAACCCCTTGGCTGCGCAGGACCTCGATCTTGTCCGCAACCATCCGCGCCATTCGCGGATGCATTATTTGGTTCAATTTTGCCAGTTGTCCGGCGTCGGAGAACACTAATGCGCCCAACTTGCGCCGGTCTATCTCGCCGTCTTCCCGTAGGATTACGTCGCCAAAAGCGGCGACAACCTGCTCCCATGCCTCGGTGTTGGGGGTGTAGGCCTCATGGCCCACCTCGTCGGCACTGATAATCGAGGCTCCTAATGCCTCCAACTGACGGGCAGCTTCGCTCTTGCCGGTGCCGATGCTACCCGTTAATCCTACTACCAACATTAATCGTTAATCTGGACTGATTCGTTGAACCAGCCCGCGGGTGGATACCCTTTCGGGATACCTTTTCGGGACACCATCTAGGCAAGCTCCCATAGGCCTGGGTCACATCGAGCCATTCTATCAACGCGACTGCGGCTGGTCAACTTGATTCGAGGTGGTTCCCTCCAAGAAACCAACGCGTTCCATCGCCGAGGCGTCGGATAGCGACATCCCTAGGTCATTGCCGTTATGTAAATTATATCCCGGCTGCAAACCAGTTGCCCTCAGTATTCGATGCACATCCGTCCCCAGCGGGTTTGATAGGTGGACTGCAGGTCGGCGAACAGCTGGTGATACTCATCGGTGTTTATCGGACAGGTGGTCATTATGACCGCGTCTTCACGGTTGTCAGAGTAGTAAGCCTTGCGAATGCCCACCGATTTGAAGTCGTATTTTTGGTACATACGATGGGCGATGAAATTGGAGACCCGGGCCTCCAGCGTCATCACCTTGGAACCGTATTCAATGGCCGCCTTCAGAGATCCAATCAGCAGCAACTCTCCGATGCCACGGCCGCGCAGGGACTCTTTCACGGCGATCTCCGTGATATGGGCCTCATCGCCCTGGTACCAAACACTGACGTAGCCGGCGATGTCGAACGCCACGTCTTTATGTGCCGTCTCAGACCTGGAGGAGAGCCCGATGCGCCCCAGAACCCGCGACCAAATGTTGGGGGGCCGTTGGTCAACCTCTTCGGCCATTTGGTCTGATTCGATCTCGGCCAAGATCTCTTCCGGGGAGACCCCATCGTCAAAACACGCCACCAGATATTTGGCGCGCTTGTTGTTCAAGTCGCGCTTGAAAGACGTGCTAACCCAAAGGGGTGAAAACGCCTCTTTTTCGATGGCGACGACCTGGTCGATATCATCTACTTGAAGCCGCCGTACCGAAACAGGTAAGGATTGTTGCAATTGGACCGCGCCGCGGGCTTGAATGACCGGTTGACGAAGCCAGGCGTTGTCCAGCCTGGCACCCCTGATTTTAACATAACTGGTCTGCTCCGTAGGCGTGGCCCGGCCCTCCGTTGCCTTTAAACTGGTGGGGTCGTGAACGCGCGGGTGGGGACGATAGAGGGGTAAACGTGGATCGGCAGCGGCTGGCGATAACCTTAATAGCGGCGGTCCTGGCTCTGTCAACGGCATGTGGCGGGGAAGAGCAGGGCTTGCCCACCGCCACGCCCGCAGCCGAGACCAAGACCGTTGCTCCGAATCTTGAACCTCAGACACAAGCCCTGACGCTGCGTATCGCCTCCCCTGAGATCAACCTGGTGACAGGCTCGGACCGGGTAACGGTGTCCGGTGTCACCTCTCCCGATGCCACTCTCAGCGTGAACGGGCTTCTAGCCCTCCCCGACGCCCAGGGCAGGTTCTCGATCAGCTTGGACCGTTTTCAATCCGAGAACCCGCTGGTCATCGAGGTGGTCGCCACTTCCATCACCGGGGAATCCGAGTCTCAGGTGCGCCCGGTCATCTTTTCGGACGGGTCCGGCGGGTCCGGCGTATTCGGCACGGTGACCTCGGTGACACCTTCCGAAATCACACTTCAGACCGGCTTGGACCCGGTCACCCTTTCACTGGACACCGCCACGACCGCCGGCATCCACGGATGGGAATCACCGTCCGTCTCCAACATTGCCCAAGGCGCCCTTGTCGCGGTAATGACCGACGGGACCCGGGCCGTATCGGTCCTCTCCGTCCCAGGCCGGCCGGTGCGCACCAGGCATTTCACCGGGCTAGTGGTCGCATCAGATACCGGAGAAAGTTTAACGCTGCGGGACGACTCTGGGTGGCAGGTCACGGCAACCGCCATAGATGGGCTGGATGCGGCGCCGGTTGGGGAATTGGTGACCGCCGTACTGGAGCAGGACCTGGCCACTGGAAGCCTGACCGTTACGGCCTTCGACCGGGCGCTGGCCGGAGCGGAACGTCTCTATGATGCTCTGGCATTGAACCAGGACATCGACTCCCCGGAGGCCTCGGCCAACATGACCGCCCTGCGTTGGCGGCTGGCTGAGCACGGAGTCCGCAACCTCTCCATGCTGGTCAATGGCCAGCCCTACGAGGGTCGGCGCGAGGCGATTGCAAGCGCCGACGAGGTCTACGCCAACCTATTCGCCAAACACCGCATCGGGGCGCCCTCCGCGGACGTGACCGGCTTGGTGACATCGATCGACAGCGGCACGGGACAGGTAACCGTCCAGCCGACGTCAGGACCGGCCGTGATGGTTAGAATCTCCGATACCACACCGGTGGCCCTTTTCGGAGAGCGGGTCCGGTCCGGCCAGTTGGACCTGGCCAGCCGGGTAACGGTCCGGTATACCCTCTCCGGAAATGACGCCAGCCGGGTCTCGGTAATGGCCGGCAACACCCTGCCCGGCGATTCCTCCATCCAACTGGCCGTCAGCGCGGGCCGGGGAGAGGTCCAGGGAACCCTGATTGACATCGGAGCCAAGTCAGCCATCATCACCATCTTGGACCGCGCCACCGGACAACAGATATCGCTCCAAACCGCCGGCACCACGGTTTTTCGGAACGGCGCGCCCACTGACTTGGACTCGGTCATGGCAGGGACCAACGTCTTTGCCCGGTTCGATCCTGGTTCTTACCGCCTGCTGGAACTGGATATCTTCGCGCCGCTTCGCAGCGAGGAACTGGTGAGCGGCGTGGTACACAGCTTCATCCCCAAGGTTGCCGATGGCAATCTCACCATCAGGACCCCGGATGGCCGGTTGCGGCGGTTCACCCACAATGCCGATACCCTCATCCGCCGGGACGGCCTGCGTGTGTTCATCAACGATGTGCGCCTGGGCGACTTGGTACGGCCCAACACCAGGGTCCGGCCGCCGGACACCCCCGGTGGACGGGCCGGCGAGATCGTTGTGCTCAGCCTAAAAGCGCCGGAACCGGGACTGGTCACCGGCATCATCAGGGGTGTGAGCGGCGGCCGGGACGGCCCGGGCGGCTATGCCAGGGTCACCGTATCTAATATCTGGTTCGACCTGATCAGTTTGAAGGTGGGCACCGGCACCGAAATCACCCAGCAAGGCCGGACACTGGCCGTACGGGAACTGGCCGTGGGACAGGAAGTAACCTTTGGGTCCTACGACCCTGTCACCCTGGTGGCCGGGCAGCTCGTGCTGGACCCGCCTAAGGCGTCTGCCAGGGCCAGCGTGGCCGGCGGAAATTAGCTTACCCGTCAATCGGCCGGGCGCACCGTCCCGTACTGCCCATCGAATCCGGGCACGATCTGGACCTGACCGGCCCTGACTTTGGTCACGGCGATGGCCAGGGCCTCTCCGCCAACCCTCTCAAGGTCGTCGAACCCGGCTTGGGTCAATACCCGGACTTCCCCGCCCAGTTCGCGGCAGATGCGGTGATAGGCTAGACTCACCGACTTGGTGGCCCGGCCTCTTCCCAGGGTGTGGGCCAGCAATTCAATCAGCGGCGCCAACCTGGCGTAGGGACGTCTTTCTCCCCCATCAAACGGCCTTTCATCCCCGGATAGCTCCCGCACCCGGTGCAGGACCCCCAAGGTCAATGGCCGGCCGCATTTGGGGCATCTGGTCCCGGTCTGGCCGGTCTCATCGGGAGTCTGGCTGATCCCGCATTTGCGGTGGCCGCTAAGGTGGTATTTCCCCTCTTCCGGGAAGAACTCAATGGTCTGCTCCACCCGATTGCCCTTCAACCCCGCAGCCAGGTCCCGGTAACCCGCATCGCCCTGGAACACCGTCAGTTCGCGGCCCATGTTGGGCAGGGAATGGGCGTCGGAGAAGGAAACGATGGTCTTACCGGCCAGAGCGGGCACCCGCCAGTTCATCTCCGGATCGCTGGACAACCCTGTTTCCACCGCGTGGATCTGCGGGGCCATATCCCCGAAGCACTCATCCAAAGCGTCGAACCCCGACTTGGAACCGAGCATCCCGTACCAGGGGGTCCAGATGTGGGCCGGGATAACCATGCAGGCCGGGTCGATGTCCAATAACCGGGCGGTCAGGTCCCTGGCCGAGGCCACGACCGTGGGCCTGCCGTCGCCGTTTAACTTGGAGTTCAGCCCCGTCAACATCTCGCGGATGCCGCGGACGGTATCGAAATCCGGGGCGAAGACCAACAGGTGCACCCGGCGGGAGCGGCCTTCCTGTTTGTAGACGCAGCTAAGTTCCGTTCCCAGAACGAATCTCATACCGTCGAATTCGTAATCGCCGTCCCCCGCAGGCCTCAGGTTTTCTTCCAACTCGGCCAGCCAGGCGGGATGGGTGAAATCGGCGCTGGACAGCAGGTCAATGCCCTTGAGCTTGGCCCAGGCAACCATATTCGCCAGCGTCAAGTGCTTGCTGCAAGCGTAGGCGTAGCGGGAATGCAGGTGCAGGTCTGCGGTGAACGCCATGGGCGAAGTCTAGCACGCCGCGAGAACGGGAAATCCGGGTACCTGGCCGGTGGACTCTCGCAACTTGACCGCTGGCAGGGGCGGTCCTATCCTTTATAGGGCAAAAGTCCGGCCGGACCAAAATATCCTCCCGGCATACCCGATGCCTATCGGACAAGCTGGCTGGGACCGACTCCCGCCTTAACCGGACCGCAGGCTTCACCGGATCCCGGCCATCCCTAGAGACTGCCATGACCACCAGCGCCAACGGGGAAAGATTCCCCGCCTGGAAATAAGGAGATAGTAATGCCTGCCAAAGAGATTGTCCGCGGCGAGGAGAGCCAACAAGCGCTGCTCAAAGGGATCGACACGGTCGCCAACGCCGTGAAATTGACCCTGGGCCCCAAGGGCCGCAACGTAGTCCTGGAAAAAAAGTGGGGCGCTCCCGTCATCACCAACGACGGTGCGACCATCGCCAAAGAGATCGAACTGCCCGAGTCCTTCGAGAACATGGGCGCGCAATTGATCAAGGAAGCCGCTTCCAAGACCAACGAGGTTGCCGGTGACGGGACCACCACAGCCACCCTCCTGGCCCAGGTCATCGTCCAAGAGGGCATCAAGAACGTGGTGGCCGGCGCCGACCCCATGGCCATCAAACGGGGCATCGACAAGAGTGTGGCCACCATTGTGGCGGAGCTGGCCAGGCTTTCCATCACCATCGAAGGCCGGGACCAGATGGCCCAGGTGGCCTCGGTTTCCGCCAACAACCGGGAGATCGGCGGCATGCTGGCCGACGTGTTGGACCGGGTTGGCGTACAGGGCGTCGTCACCGTCGAAGAGAGCAAGAGCGCCGAGTCCTCCACTGAGTACGTCGAGGGCATGAACTTCGACCGCGGCTACATCAGCCCCTACTTCGTCACCAACCCCGAACGCATGGAATCCGTTATCGAGGACCCCTATATCCTGATTACCGACAAAAAGATCTCCTCCGCCGCCGAGTTGGTCCCCCTTCTGGAGCAGGTCCTCCAAATCAGCAAGAGCCTGGTGATCATCGCCGAGGACATCGACGGCGAGGCCCTGGCCATCTTGGTGGTCAACCGGCTGCGGGGCACGCTGAACTGCCTGGCGATGAAGGCCCCCGGATTCGGTGACCGCCGCAAGGCCATGTTGGAAGACATCGCCGTGCTCACCGGAGGACAGGTGATCTCCGAAGAGACCGGCCGCCGCCTGGACCAGGCAACGGTCGCCGACCTAGGCCAAGCCCGCCGGATCGAGTCCACCAAGGACCGCACCACCATCATCGATGGCAAGGGCTCGCCGAACGACATCAAGGGACGGACCGAGCAGATCAAGGTCCAGATCGAAGAGACGACCTCTGAATACGACAAGGAAAAACTGCAAGAACGGCTGGCCAAGCTCTCCGGAGGAGTCGCCGTGGTGAAGATCGGCGCCCCCACCGAACCGGAGCTCAAGGAGCGCAAGGCCAAGGTTGAGGACGCCTTGTCGGCCACCAGGGCAGCCATCGAAGAGGGCGTTCTGCCTGGTGGCGGGGTCGCCTATATCCGGGCCATGTCAGCCCTGGACGGACTGACCCTGCCCGATAACGAAAACGTGGGCAAGGCCATCCTGCGGAAGGCGCTGGAATCGCCAATCCGGATCATCGCCGCTAACTCGGGCCACGAAGCTGCGGTTGTGCTGGACGAGGTCCGCAATAACAGCTCCTCCAACTATGGCTACGACGCCGCGGCCAACGACTACGGCGACATGGTGGCCAAGGGCATCATCGACCCGACCAAAGTCACCCGCGCCGCCCTGGAAAATGCCGCCAGCGTGGCCTCGATGATCCTGACCACCCAGATCCTGATCTCCGAGAAACACGAAGAGGAACCCGACGATCACGGCCACGGCCACTAGGCCGCCAAGAGCCCCCACCGCAACAAAAAGGGGTCCGCCTCAGTAGGCGGACCCTTTTATTTTCCCAACCGACTTGGTCATTCCGGAGACGGCCGGAATCCAGAATGTCTGCTTTAGCCAGATACAATGATGTGCGAATTCCCTGGATTCCAGCTTTCGCTGGAATGACGGTGGGGACATTTTGCGTCTTTCCGGCGAAGGCCGGAATCCAGGAGAATCACGCAAAATCACCTTGCTACCGCATTGTTGCTCTGGGTTCCGGCTTTCGCCGGAACGACGGGTTGCTGCTCGTGAGGCCCAAATCCTCGTGGGCTCTTCGAATTTCCGGGAAACGCGAATGCCTAGGCGTAGCGCAGCAGGACCTCAGCCAATTCCTGGGGGCGCTGGGCCATCACCTGGTGGCAAGAATCGATCTCCACCGTTTCCACACCATCGAAACGTTCGGCGATGCGTAACTGGGCATCCGGCGGAATCATCTTGTCCTGGGTTAGCACGATATAGGTCACCGGACAGGGCAGCGCCGAGTCCTCCATGGGAAAACGTGATTTGAGCACCCTGGTTGGCAGCGGGCCAAAGAACCGCAATAGCTGCACCACTTCCATGGGGTCCATGCCGTTGCACATGAACCCGTTGATGGCGGGAATCGGCAGCTTTAATTCCTGACGGGACAGTGAACTGAGCATGGAGAACAGGCTGAACGCGGCCCGTGTCCGCGGCGGGCAGGCGCTGAGCAACGGCCGCTGCGGCGCCGGCACTATCCCAGCCACGAGCACCACCCGTTTGGGCGGGACGGGCAGCTCGTTGGCCGCTTGCACCACCAGGCTGCCGGCGAACCCATGGCCCACCAGCACCAG
Organism: Chloroflexota bacterium; assembly: GCA_022573285.1. Taxonomy (GTDB): domain Bacteria; phylum Chloroflexota; class Dehalococcoidia; order Lucifugimonadales; family UBA3495; genus UBA9611. Next base: position 16,088 of record JACZUF010000040.1, on the reverse strand, counting down.
GTCCTGCAACTGCTCCCGCTCCACGGTCCGTGTGATGGCCTGGACGCACTCTTCCAGCCGCACCGCAGCGGTGTCGCCGTCGGCGTCCGCACCATGGCCGGGAAGGTCAAAGGGATGTACCCGGTTGACCCGGCGGCGTTTGTGCAATGTGGGAGGGTGCTCCTCCGGGGCAGTCAGGTATCCCCAAACCCGGCCCCAACTCCAAGCTCCCTGTCCCGCGCCGTGCACCAGTAGATAGTCGGTCATCCAGCTTCCCTATCCATGTCGATCAATATCTCGGTTTTAGGCTCTCGGCTTCGGGCCGTTCGGCGAATCGTTGAATTATTGGGCCACCGCGGACCGCAGCGCGTCCAGCATCGGCCCATCCTCTTCCGGCAACACGGTGCGCGGGTCCAGCAAGACCCGGTCATCTTCAATGCGGGCGATCACCGGGGGGTTGCAATCCCGCAGCCGCCGCATGACCTCTTCCACTCCGGTTTCCTGGCAGTCCACCGAGAGCACCCAAGACGGCAGGGTCTCGCCGGGCAGGCTACCGCCGCCAACGGCGGAACGGCTCTTCTCCACCGACGCGGGACACTCCAGGCCTGCCTGCCAGGATTTGGCCCTCTTCTTGAGTTTGGCCTCCGGCGTCGAGATCATGCGCCAGACCGGGATCTCCCGCTCCGCCTCGCCCCGCAGGTAATGAACCAGCGTGGCGGTAAGGCTGGCCAGACTCAGTTTGTCGATGCGCACCGCCCGGGCCAGCGGGTGCCGGGCCAGCAGGTCAACCAGGTCCTTCTTGCCGACCACGATGCCCGCCTGGGGCCCGCCCAGAAGCTTGTCTCCCGAGAAGAACACCAGCCCGGCGCCGTCCTTGATGCTCTCTTGGGGTGTCGGCTCGTGGGCCATGCCGTATTTCTCGGTCAGCAAAAAGCTGCCGCTGCCCACGTCATGGAGCACCGGGATGCCCCGCCTTCGGCCCACCTCCACCAGGTCGGAGGTGTCCACTGATGCCGTGAATCCCTCGACCCGGAAATTACTGGCGTGGACCTTCAAAAAAGCGGCGGTGTTCCCGGTCACCGCCTCGTCATAGTCGCGTACGTAGGTGCGGTTGGTGGTGCCCACGTCAACCAGGGTCGCACCGCTCTGCCGCAGCACGTCGGGGACCCGGAAGCCGCCGCCGATCTCCACGGCCTCGGAACGGGAGACCACCACTTCCTTGCCGGCGGCCAGGGCCGTGAGGCCCAAGAGCATCGCCGAGGCATTGTTGTTCACCGCCAAGGCGGCTTCGGCCCCGGTGATCTGGCGCAAAATAGACTGCAGTTGCGCCTGCCGGGAACCCCGGCGTCCGGTGGTTAGGTCCAATTCCAGGTTGGAATACCCCTGGGCCGCCTGGTTGGCGGCCTCGATGGCGGCCCTGCTCAGGGGAGCGCGTCCCAGGTTGGTGTGGATCACCACCCCGGTGGCGTTGATCACCGGCCGGGGCTCGGCCCTCATGGTGTCCTCTATCCGCTGGCAGACCGATTCGGCGACGCGGCCGGGGTCGGGCGAATCGCCTCCTTGCCTAATCTGCTCCCTCGCCGTTTCCAACGCCTCCCGGACCAGGCCGACGACCCATTCACGGTCGAAGGATTTGGCGGCGGCGGCCACGTCGTGGTTGGCCAGGACACTATCGACGCTGGGGAGGTTGCGAAATTGCATCTGCCGGTCCGAATTTCGTGGGCTGGAGTATAGGTGCGTAAGCCGGGCTATATTCTAGCATGAGGGTCCCATAAACCAGTGGACTCATGACCCCATTTAGCCCTTGCGGCCGCCCAAATCTGGGGATGCAGTCCTGGCATTGGCGGGACCGCTGGTATAGAATGGCTTCCAATGGGTCACGGGCTTCGTGACAGGCGGTAGTGTAGCGGGAATGAAACCTAAGCTAGTCGCAATATTCGTCGTGGGAATCCTGTCCCTGTCCATCATTGCCACGGCGGTGGCCGCCATCGGCCAGGCAGTGGCGGAAGAACCCGGCGCTTCCAGCGTCGCCCTGGGCAGCTACACCAACGATATTGGCGACACCAATGGCCGCAGCGGGCTGACCGCAGCGTTCTTCAAGGTCTGCCCCTTCCACTGACGCGACCCCACCCTTCATCGGATAAACCGCCGGGATAACCATCCGTCTTCCGGGCATCATCCTCAGGCTCCATCCTTTGGCTTCCAGACCTCGTATTCCGCTGCCCATTTGACCTTGGGCCGCTCCGCGCCGTATGTTCTTGTTGCCCAGACCCAGCCGCACCGGAGAATGTACTCATGCAAGCAGGACTCCCCCCTGAACTTGAAGCCCTCAAGAACACCATCCGGCAGATCGTGAAGGATGAATGCTACCCGCTCGAGGCGGAGTTCTTGGCCAACCCGTCCCAAGAGGGAGGAGACGAGGGCGCGCCCAGGGGCATCGCCGAGGCCCTCTCCGGCCTGCTTGGCACCCTGCCAAAGGAGTCCTGGGACCGCCTGAACAAGATCTCCAAGGACACGGGCATCTACACGTCCTTCGTGCCCGAGGAGTACGGCGGCGGCGGCACGGGGGCCTTGGGGCACGTTATCCTGGACGAAGAGGTCCACAAGAGCATCGTGCAACTGCCGACCTCGCCGGTGCCCATGATGATGATCGGCGCGGCCACCCCGGAGCAGGAGAAGGAGTACCTGCTGCCGTCGGTCGAGGGCAAACTGCACTACGCCTTCGGCCAGACCGAGCCCAACGCCGGCTCCGACCCCGGCGGAATGATGCAGACTAGGGCGGTGCTGGACGGCGACGACTGGGTGCTGAACGGCACCAAGACCTTTATCTCCGGGGCCACCACCGCCGACTACATCCTGGTCCAGGCGGTGACCGACCCGGAGAAGCGCCAGCGCGGCGGCATCACCATGTTCATTATCGACAACCCGTCGCCGGGCCTGAGCTTCGACCCCATCCGCCTCTGGATAAACCCCACCAAGGTCCAGCAGTTCACGGTCAACTTGGACAACATACGCGTACCCCAGACCAAGGTCCTCGGCGAGGTGGGCCAGGGGTTCACCCTGGGACAGAAATGGCTGGTGCACCACGACCGGCTGCTCCGCGGCTCCATGGCCACCGGCATCTTGAGCCGGGCATTGGAGATGGCCATCGACTGGGCCAAGGAAAGGGTCACCTACGGGCAGCCCATCGCCGACCGGCAGGCCATCCAGTGGATGCTGACCGACGTCTACATCGACATCATGACCCTCCGCGCCTCGACCAGGGAGACCGCCATCCGCGCCGACAACGGCGAAGACGTGCGGGTGGAAGCCTCCATGATCAAATACTGCGCCGGGGAATGGGGCTGGCGCAGTATCGACAAGATCATGCAGATCTTCGGCGGGACCGGCGAGACCCTGGACCTGCCCATCGCCCACTGGTACCACATCCTGCGCCACGCCCGCATCGGCGGCGGGACGTCCGAGATCCACAAGTTCGTCATGGCCCGGGGCCTGCTGGACGGCAGAGTCTCTTTCCAGGGGTAACAGTCAACCCCCGAGCGCTCTTCAGTCAGCCCCGGTCGGTATTTAGGATGATTCAGGGGTAAATCAGCCCGGCAAACACGGACGGCCGCCGGCCGCGGCACGCTAAAATTTTCTGGCTGGGCGGCCGTATCGCCCCGGTCCACATTTTCGCCGCCGGCAGATTGTTCGTTCATGGCGCAAATCACCCACACCTCGCCCCACGCCAACCTGCAGGTCAGAGACCAGTCGGGACAGGTCTCCTGTTTCAATTGTTTGATTGAGACCTACCAGACCCAGGCGTATAATCTGGCCCGCCGGATGCTGAGCGATTGGGCCCTGGCGGAGGACGCGGTGCAAGAGAGCTTCGTCTCAGCGTACCGCGCTTTCAACCGGTTCCGGGGCGAGAACCTCACCGCCTGGGTGTTAAGGATCGTCTCCAACACCTGCCGGGACATGCTGCGCGCCCGCAAGGCCCGGCCCACCCTTTCTCTGGACCCTCTGCCCCCTGGTAACGAGCCCCAAGGTCCCAGCGCCTTGGACATCCCGTCCCAGGAGCCATCTCCGGAGGACCGGGCCGAGCAATCGGAGCTCAGAGAGACCATCCAGTCCGGACTGGACACCCTTCAAGGAGACCAGCGTTTGGCGGTGCTGCTGGTTGACGTGCACGGCCTCAGTTATGAAGAAGCGGCCCAGTCCATGGGCTGTTCGCTGGGCACCGTGAAGTCCCGGGTTAGCCGGGGCCGGGGCGCATTGCGGGACTATTTGCGGCAGACCGGGGAACTTTTGCCCTCCCGTTTCCGTCAAGAAGGGTAGATGAGCTATGTGGCTACTTAGACCAGCACATAAGCATATCGGTCAGGACACCCTCAGCGAGCACCTGGACGGACGGCTGCGGGGCCGGCCCCTGGAACGGGTCGAACGGCAGCTTGGGGAATGTGACGCCTGCCGCCAAGACCTTGCGGAATTGCAGGCCACGGTGGCCATGATGCGGCAATTGCCCATGGAGACGCACCACCGCAGTTTCGTCATGACCGCCCCGCCGCCCGAACCGGCGCGGGCCCGTCCGAATCTGGCCCTGCGCGCGCCCAACTGGGTCTACGCCGGGGCCGCGTCGGTCGCCGCCCTGGCCTTGGCGATAACCGTATCGCTGGACGCCACCGGCGGGCTATCGTCCGGCCCGCTCCGCCGGGACGTCGAAGTGACTGCGCTTGTTCCAACCGCCGCTTCGGAACAGGTCACGATCACTTCCGGGTCCGCCACTGAGTCCGCCACTGAGTCCGCTCTCGAACCCGTGGAGGAAACGGCCCCGCCGCCGTTGGCGGCCGTTGCTCCCGCCGCGGCCACCGCCGACCAGCCGGTCCAAGAGGAGCCGTCCGGCGAAGGTACAGCGGCCTTCGCGGCTGCGGCAGCTCCCATGGCAACCCCTGCTCCGGTGGTAGCCCCCGATACGGCGACCCAGGATTCAGGGGTAACCCTCGCCGAATCCGCCGGTGTTGAACCCGGACCGACCGACGTTGTCCCGGATGGCGGCCAAGCTCTGGGAACCAGAAGCACGCCTGGGGCCGGGGATATCTCCTCCGTCGAGAACCAAACAGCCAAATCGCTGCCCATCGAAGCCCCCATCCCAATCTCGGAACGGGCCGAGCCGGAGCTGTTCGAGGAGGGCGCAGACAGAGACACATCTATTTGGTGGCGCGTGTTCGAAGCCACCGCCGGGGCGTTGGCCGTGGTTTTCCTGGCCGGACTGGTCCTGCGCCGGCGCGCAAACCGGCGCGACTTTGCCTGATGCCCGAGGCTCTGGGGCTCCGATTAACCCAACCAACGGCTGATATTTAGATACAGGGAACTTTTCCGCCCGCCCCTCCGTCTTAAGCCATGTCAGCAACCTTGCTGGGCCGGATTCTCAGAAAGTCCCAGTGGGAAATTTAGGAGAGATGAACAACAATGGTCCAAACAGTGATACGAAGTAAGAAGATATTGATCCTAGTGGGCGCGGCGCTGGTCCTGCTGTTGGCGGTGGCCTGCGCCGCTGACGGCGACGGTAGCGACGGTCCCGGAACAACCGGCGGAGTTTCAGCAGCCGACCTATCCAACCTGTTGGCCGCCGCCGGGGGACCTCAAGCGGTCGCCGGTCTGTTCCAATCGGGTTCCAGCGCCAACACCGGCATCTGGGTCAACGGCGCCGGCAAGGCCAGCGGCGAGCCGGACCTGGGGATAATCAGCCTTGGCGTGGAAGCCCTGGCCGATACGGCGTCCGAAGCCCGCAGGCAGGCGGCCGAGGCCATCGAAAAGACCATCTCGGTCCTCAAGAGCCACGACATCGAGAACCGGGACATGCAGACCAGCCGATTCAGCATCGCACCCCGTTACACGACCCATGAAGTGACCAAGTGCGTGGACCTAGAGGGCGTAATCCCCAGAGCCACCCCCCCGGCCACCCCCCCGCCCACCGCCACACCGGTTCCTCCTCCGGGGGCCGCGTCCGGCGGGGCCGAGATGATTCTCGAGCCAGAATCCAAGGGCCGCGAGTGCCGGGTGGAATTCGAGCGGATACTGACCGGGTACCAAGTGACAAATACCCTGACGGTCAAGGTCCGGGACCTGGACAGCATGGGCGGCATCATCGACGGCGTGACCGAAGCCGCCGGGAACCTGGTCCGCATCAACCACGTCAGCTTCACCATCGAGGACACCAAGCCCCTACAGGCCCAGGCGCGGGAAGAGGCCATCGCCCACCTGCTGGACAAAGCCAACGCCATGGCCCGTCTGGCGGGGGTTGAACTGGGGAAGCTGGTCTTTCTGACCGAGACCAGCGGCGGGGTCCCGAAGTCATTCGCCAGGCTTGAGGCCGCCCCAGCCTTCGGATTCTCCATGGACCATTCCACCAGTATCCTGGCCGGGGAATTGGATGTGAACGTGAGCGTACAGGGAGTCTTTAGCATCGCCCCCTAGGGCTGGCCCAGGCAGCGGCCAACCAACGGCGTCAGGGCGGGGTCTCTTGGACCCCGCCCTATTTTTCCCGGCTCCCCATCCGCCGGTGCGGTTCTGACTTGCGGGTCAATTCCAAGGTTGTTAGAATTTTGCTGCCCGGAACCCAAACGAAATTTGCTTCGGAGCGACCACGTGAGCAACATGGTCTCAGGCGACCGAACCGTTCCCACCGCCCGCCGGTTTCATCAAGACTTCGCCCCGCGAGACTCGGCCCAGCGGGATCCCGGCCAGGCGGCCTAGTCCAGGCATGAGCCACATGCGGAGGGCCGTTGAATTGGCCCGTGAAGTAGTGGGGTCCACCAGCCCCAATCCCGCCGTGGGCGCGGTGCTGGTCAAAGACGGGGCTGAGATTGGGGCCGGCGCCACCCAACCCCCCGGCCAAGACCACGCCGAGATCGTCGCCCTGAAACAGGCCTCGGACCAGGCCCGCGGCGCCACCCTCTACACCACCTTGGAGCCCTGCTGCACCTGGGGCCGCACCCCGCCCTGCACCAAAGCCATAATCGCAGCCGGCATCGCCGAAGTCCATTTCGCGGTCATCGACCCCAACCCCAGCGTGTCCGGCAACGGTAGGGACGAATTGGCCGCCGCGGGCATCCAGGTGGTGGAGGAAGAGGTTGAAGGCGCCCGAGAGCTGTACGAGGCCTTCGCCAAGCACATCACCACCGGCACGCCCTTCGTCACCACCAAGTACGCCATGACCCTGGACGGCAAGATCGCCACCCACACCGGAGACTCCAAGTGGGTCACGGGGCCCGAGGCCAGGGGATTCGTGCAACACCTGCGCCGGGTCTGCGACGCCATACTGGTGGGCGTCAACACGGCGCTGACCGACGACCCCTACCTGACCGCCCGGGATGACGACGGCAATCCCCTGGAACGCCAGCCGCTGCGGGTCGTGTTGGACAGCGCCTGCCACACCCCGGTCGCGGCCACCATGTTCCGCCAACCCGGGGCCACTCTCATCGCCACCACCAAGGCCGCCCCGGACTCGCGGATCGAGGCCCTAGAGCAGGCGGGCGCCGAAGTGGTGGTGCTGCCCTCGGGGGAGGACCGGCGGGTGGACCTACCGGCATTGCTGACTCACCTGGGCGCCAGGGGCGTGGTGAATCTGTTGGTGGAGGGCGGAGGGTCGGTGCATGGGGCCTTTTTCGACCTGGGACTGGTGGACAAGGTCTACGCTTTCGTCGCACCGGTCATCGTGGGCGGCGAAACGTCCCTGTCCCCGGTTGAGGGCTCTGGAGTGGCCGTCATGGGCGACGCGTGGCGCCTGGCCGATACCCGCACCGAGCAGATAGGACCGGATTGGCTCATAATAGGGTACCCACGGAAAGTATCGCCGGTAGAGCTGGACGGGCCGGCAGTGGAATAGGCGCGAGTGTTAATTAGATGAGATGTTTACCGGAATCGTAGAAGAAGTGGGTGTCGTCGCCAAGATCAGCGGCAACGCTATGACCGTCCGGGCTTCAAAGGTGACGGAGGGCCTGAAGCTGGGCGACAGCATCGCGGTGAACGGCGCCTGCCTCACCGCCGTCAGCTTCAGTGAAAGGGGTAAAAGCGGGGAAAACGAGTTCTCGGTGGACCTTTCGCCGGAGACCATGCGGCGCACCTCCCTGGGCCAGCTTTCCGAGGGTCGGCCAGTGAACCTGGAGCGGGCCCTCTTGGCCAGCGACAGGATGGGCGGCCACATCGTACAGGGGCACGTGGACGGGACCGGCCGAATTATGTCTACCAAGCCGGAAGGCGATTCCATCATCTTTCGTATCAGAGTCCCGAAACGCTTGAACCGATATATTGTCGAGAAGGGTTTCGTTGCGGTTGACGGTATCAGTTTGACCGTGGTAAAAAGAAGTGCCTCATCGTTCACCATCGCTGTGATACCATACACGCTGGATAATACTAATTTGGCTTCATTATCGGTTGGGGACCGGGTGAACCTGGAGGCAGACATCCTAGCCAAGTATGTAGAGAGTCTTCTGGACCGGTAACCCGGGACCGGGGACAAAACGTCGTAAGGACAAAATTATGCCTCTGTGCAGTCTCGAAGAAGGGCTCGAAGAGCTAAAAGCGGGCCGGTTCCTCATCGTGGTGGACGATGAGAACCGTGAAAACGAAGGCGACCTCGTGATGCCCGCCGAGATGGTGACCCCGGAGGCCGTCAACTTCGTCGTCACGCACGCCCGAGGCCTGCTTTGTATGCCCATCATCGGTGAGCGCCTGGACGAGCTTCAGATGCCCATGATGGTCAGCCAGAACGGCTTGGAAAAGGACCGGACCGCGTTCACCGTGTCGGTGGACTACAACGTAGGCACCACCACCGGCATCTCGGCCGGGGACCGCGCCGCCACCATCAAGGCGATGGTGGACCCAGCGGCCAAACCAGAGCAATTCACCCGTCCCGGCCACCTTTTCCCGCTGCGGTACCATCCCGGCGGCGTTTTGGCCCGGGCCGGTCACACCGAAGCCGCCGTAGACCTCTGCCAGATGGTCGGCATGTACCCCGCCGGAATCGTCTGCGAGATCATGGCCGAAGACGGCTCCATGTCTAGGCTCCCCGTCCTGGAAGAATTCGCCGAGCTCCACGGCCTAAAGATCCTGAGCATCGCCCAGATCATTGCCCAGCGCCGCCGGACCGAGCGGTTGATTGAGCGCGTGGCCGAGGCCCGCCTCCCGACCCGCTACGGCCAGTTCCAGGCCATCGCCTACAAGAGCCACGTGGATGCGGGCGAGCACATCGCATTGACGATCGGCGAGTGGAGCGAGGACGAACCGGTCTTGGTGCGCATCCACAGCGAGTGCCTCACCGGCGACGTCTTTGGCAGCCTGCGCTGCGACTGCGGAGACCAGATCGAAATGGCCCTACGGCAGTTGGCCGAGGCGGGCAGCGGCATCTTCCTCTACATGCGCCAGGAGGGCCGTGGCATCGGCCTCCACAACAAAATCAAGGCCTACTCCCTGCAGGACCAGGGCTTGGACACCGTCGAAGCGAACGAGACCCTGGGCTTCGAGCCCGACCTTCGGCACTACGGCGTGGGGGCGCAGATCCTCCGTGACCTGGGCGTCCGCAAGCTAAACCTGTTGACCAACAACCCCAAGAAGGTGGTTGGGCTTTCGGGGTTCGACCTTGAGATAGTCGACCGGATCCCCGTGGAAGCGGAAGTGACCGACGAGAACCGCAGATACCTGAAGACCAAGAAGGCCCGAATGGGCCACATACTGGGCAACTGCTAGTAACTCAGGTACTGGAAAACGAAAAAGCCCGCCTCTGGCGGGCTTTTTATTTGCACTTCTCCGTTCAACACCGGCAACACCGCCTTCGTCATTCCGGCGAAGGAGGGCCTTGGATTCTACGTTGCTCGCCTTCATTTGTGATGACTTACCAACGGCGTAGGGGCGGGTTTACAACCCGCACTCCCACTCGTAAGCCATGTTTCCGCCAGCCGGAACCTTGGTGCGCCGGCATGCCTCATCCGGGCAGAACCTTTGTTTTGCCAACCGCCCCGGCAAAAGAAAAGGGCAGGTTGGAAACCTGCCCCTACACGCGTCAGTCATCATCCGCAAGACTAGATATTCTTCGCATGATCCCCTGAACAGTTGAAACTCAATTTGACCCCCTCGGTCAGCGCCCAGCAGGTCGCCGTTGAAGATTGGCAGGGCCGCCCTCGTCATTCCGGCGCAGGCAGGGACCCGGAGCGGTTGACCTGAGGCGAGTAGGGGCACGGCATGCCGTGCCCCTACTTCTTTTGAGCGCACACCGCTATAAAGAACTTGGAGGCCTGGATTCCGGTCTGCGCCGGGACGACGGGTCCAGTCAGCGGACAGGTTTGTTCAAGCGAAGACTGGGCTGACTGCTGCCAGACCTACTTTCCAACTCTGGACAACAGATAAGCCTCAATAAACCCGTCGATGTCGCCGTTCAACACGGCTTCCGGGTTGGTGCTCTGCAGGTTGGTGCGGTGGTCTTTCACCGATTTATAGGGGTGGAGCACGTAACTGCGTATCTGGTTCCCCCATTCGGCGGCAACCCGTTCGCCCCGGAGGTTGGCCACTTCCTTGGCCCGTTCCTCAGCCTGCCGGGCCAGCAGCCTGGCCTTCAGGATGCGAATGGCATACTCCCGGTTCTGGTGCTGGGAACGCTCGTTCTGGCAGGTGACCACGATGCCGCTGGGGATGTGGGTCAGCCGCACCGCCGAGGCCACCTTCTGCACGTTCTGCCCGCCGGGGCCGCTGGAGCGGAATGTGTCCATCTTTATGTCTTCCGGCCGGATATCCACCTCCGGTTCATCCTCGGCGGTGGGCAGGATCTCCACCTGAGCAAATGATGTCTGGCGCAGGTTGTTGGGGTCATACGGGGACAGCCGCACCAACCGGTGGACGCCCTGCTCCGCCGAAAGGTAGCCAAAGGCGTGGGGCCCGCCGACTTCCAGGGTGGCGCTCCGCAGCCCCGCTTCTTCCCCGTAGGAGAGGTCCATTACCTCCAGCGGGCGCTTCCCGGCCTCGGCCCAATGGCAATACATCTGCATCAGCATCTCGGCCCAGTCCTGGGCGTCGGTGCCGCCGGCGCCAGCATGGATCGACACGATGGCGGGGCGGTCGTCGTAAGGGCCGGAGAGGGTGAGGTTGATCTCTTCCTTGGCCAAAGCCTTGGACAGGTCTTCGGATTCCGATTCCAACTGCTCTTGGAGGGACAGATCGTCTTCGGACTGGGCCAGTTCGGTGAGTTCTAAGAGATTTTGGGAACGGGACTCCAGGTCCCGCCAGAGGGCCACGGTGTCTTTCAACCGGCCCAGTTGCTGCATCTTCCGCTGCGCGGTTTGGTGGTCGTCCCAGTAGCCCGGTTCGGCCGCCTCGCGCTCCATGACGCTTATGGCGTCTTCTTTACCGGCCAGGTCAAAGACGCTCCACCACCGACGCGATCTTTTGGTCGAGGGTTGATAGTTGTTGTCTCAGTTGCTCCATGGTCCGGTATCTTCTCCACGTCCGTTCTTGAGGAAATCTGGGTCCAGACAAGGGCGAGGGTCCGCGCCCTGTGTTCGTTCAATTATATCAGCCGGCGGCTTTCAGCCCAGGCCGCAGATCTCCCTTCTATCCCAGTTCTGAAGCCCAGTTCTGAGGTCTCAGCCGATGCCCAACTGGTCCGACAGCCAGGAAAGCTGTATCTGGGCGTGCTCGTGGCCGCCGCCTTCCGACGCCCCGTGATAGACCCGGAGGTCGCATTCGGGAATGTTGGCCGCCAGTTCCTCTCCGAAGGCCAGCGGACAGGAACTTGTGTCGTTGATGCCCACGCTCAATAGCACCGGCGCGGTTATCTTGCCGGCTGTCTTGACCGGGTCTAGGCCCGCTGTGTTCTGCGCCACCGTATCGCGCCGGGTGGGGTGCAGCCGCATGTAATCGTCCAACTCCGCCAGCGGATATCCCAGCCCCGGCCCCAGAGACACGGGGTTGCCCAGGGCCATGGGGGTGTTGGCGGCAACCGCATGGACTGACCGGCGGCGGGCGGCCCCAGCCAGCGCCAAGGCGCCGCCAAGACCGTTGCCGATGAGCGCAATCTCCCCGAGTGGGGCCTGGTCCTGCTCCGAAAGAGCGTCGATGCCCCGGAGGGCGTCGGCGAAGACCCGTCGCATCACATAGGACTCGGGGTCTTCGATGCCCCAAGTCAGCAGTCCCGGAAACTGGGCCTGGAAGGTCTGGTCGCTCCGCCGTTGGCCCCGGAAGGTGGGGTTCATCACCACCGCCCGCTCCCGGAGCGAGGTGTAGACGAGGTCATGGACGCTGCCGTAGTCCGGCATCCGGATAATCGCCGGAAAGGGGCCGCCGCCCTCGGGCACCGACAACCAGGCAAACAGTCTTAATCCATCGGCCGAGGTGTAACTCATCTGGTATACATCCCAGTCGGGCTGGGAGTAGAAGTCGTCCCGGTGCAGGCGCACGTCCGCCGGAAACTCGGCCAGGGCGGCCTCGGTCTCCTGCCAGAACTGTTCGGCTGAGGTGGTCACGAGACCGCCTCCTTCGACTCGATCTGCCCCGCCAGGCCGATCTGCCCCTCCAACCAGGCCCTCTCCTGGCCCGGATAGTCGTGGGCATTGCCGTGTCCCGAATTTGGGAACAGCCAAAGCTCTTTTTGACCGCTCAACGCCCGGTAGGCCGCGTGGCTCGTCTCCGGCGGGCAGACTTCGTCGTCTAGGGCGATGCCCACCACCATTGGGCACTTGACCCTGGGGGCGAAGTTCACGGCGTCGAAGTAGCGCAGGGTGTCCAGCATCCGGTCTTCTTGCCCCGGGTTGGCCCTGGCGTAACAGGCCAGTTCGTCGTAGGGGTAGGAACGGAACATCTCCATGGCCTCGGGGAAACAGCATAAGAAGGGATATCCGGCAACCCCAGCTTTGATCTCCGGACGCAGGGCCGACGTTATGAGGGTCAGTCCGCCCCCTTGACTGCTGCCGCAGGCGTAGACCCGCTCCGGGTCTATCTCCGGGCGGGAACGCAGAAAGTCGACGCCCCGGACGCAGTCCGAGATAACCCCTCGGTAGGCGTAGGTCTCCTTGCTCTCCAGTCCGGCGGTGAGCAAGCCGGGATAACCGGGGTTGAACTCGGCGCTGCTCTTCAACTTGCCCCGGACCGCCACCGACAACACGGCCACGCCCTTATTGCCCCAGTCCCGGCGCACCGGCGGTTCGGACTTATATCCCGGAAAGTTGACGATGGCCGGGAACGGCCCGTTCCCCTTGGCTGGGAGGCTGTACCATGCCGAGACCTCCAGTCCGCCGAGACTGAGGTAGGTGACGTTGAAAACGTGGACGTCGTCGTTGCTGCGCAGCGGTTCGGCGGTGATCGTCGGCTTCAACGAGACCTGGGCGAGTTGCTCCAGTGTGCCGCTCCAGAAATCATCGAAGTCGTCCGGGCAGGATACTTGAGTCACAAAATCTTGCAGGTCCTGTTCGGTTGCCATGCCATCTCCAATCGGCCATCGCCCATCGGGTAATAGCTGGCCGGTGCAGGCGTTCCAGTGCCAGTAATTATATCGGGGGCTGGGCGATGAGTGCACCCCGGGATTCCAAGCTACGCCCGTCTCAGGGAGACCGACATCCCGGGATCCGCATCCAAAGGATAGACCAGACCCGTCATTGGAGTTGGACCCGCTATATGAAAGTTCGGCTACGGCAACAGAGCGTCACTATCAGGGCGCCGCGCTCAGTGGTTTTTGAGTTGATCAGTTCTTTTGGCGAACGCGGCGAAGGCAATAACACCGGCGAATCGCCTGCCGAAGAGGATGAAGGTTCCAGATTGATGGAGCGGGAAGGCAACCGGCTGGTGATGGAGTTTCGCTCCAGGGACGGCCGGAAGATGTACCGGACCCTGGAGGAGGTGATGCTCTACCCCGAGGAGCGGATCACCTTTAGGCACCTGGAAGGCCCGCTGCACCATTCTCAGGAGGAGTTCGTGTTCACCGAGGTGGACTCCGGCACCATGATGACCCACAACGGCGTGATCGAATGCCGGATGCATTGGCTCCCCGTGGCCGGATGGGCGGTGGCCCGCTTCTATGTGAAGCGTCGCTATGAGCGCCTGGTGCTGCGTCACATGAACGTTCTCAAGGAGCAGGCCGAAGGCGGGAACACGGGCTGAATTGGCGTTCCCGTCAGCGCAGGGGTTATCCTAGTTATAGACCACCCTTAGCGGTCCTGGAGATTTCAAGCTGGAACTTCTTTCCGTAATAACCCTGGCCATCGCTGCCTATGTCCTGGGGTCCGTCCCCACGGGATACATCCTGGTCCGGCTGGTCAAGGGCGAGGACATCCGGGATTTGGGCAGCCGCAACGTGGGGGCCCTGAACACCTACCAACAGGTGGGCGCATGGGCAGGCCTCACGGTGTTGCTGGTGGACACGGCGAAAGGCGTCTTGGCGGTGACCGTGCCCCGGCTGATGGGCGTTGATGACTGGGCGTTGTTCATCACGACTCCATTGGTGGTGGCCGGTCACAATTGGCCGGTGTTCCTGGGCTTCCGGGGCGGCAAGGGCGCGGCCTCCATCTTGGGAATCTCCTTGGTCATCGTGCCGTGGCTCACCGTCATAACCGCCGGCCCCAGCATCCTGGTGATGCTGCTGCTGCGGAACGTGGTCCTGGGCGCCGCCCTAGGCTTCATCATGTTGAACGTCCTGCTCTGGGCCACCGGACAGGGTGCCCAGCAGGTGGGTCTTTGCCTGCTGCTCACCGTCCTGGTCACCGGAACGTATATGATCAACGTGCGTGAGCACATCGTCTCCTCGATCAAAACAAGGCAGTGGCGGGCGCTGTTCTTGGAACTGGCCGGCTAGGCGGCTTCGGCGGGCGGAGCAGGGCCTCGCTGCCTGTGCGAAACGCTGGGCCTGACGGGCAGACATTCCGCCCTTATTCCCCTGCGAAGTTCCCCATTGTGTAAGTTATAATGATGCCTGGACGGTCGTATCCGCCGCCGCCCAAGTCCCCAGCGAATTACCCTCGTAGATGAGATGTAAGTGAGATGTTAGAACACGGCTCTCTTGAAACCGAGGGCGTCGACGAGGCCCAGGCCCACCGTCACGCCATGCGCCATTCGGCCGCCCACGTGATGGCCGACGCCGTCCTGAAACTGTTCCCCGAAGCCAAGATGGGCATCGGCCCGCCCATCCAAGACGGGTTCTACTACGACTTCGATGTTTCCCGCCCCTTCACTCCGGAGGACTTGGAGGAGATCGAAAAGCTGATGGAAGAAACCATCAGCGGCGGTTTCCCCTTTGAGCGTGAGGAGATCAGCCGCGCGGACGCCCAGACCCTGTTCTCCGATCAGCCCTACAAGCTGGAACTGATCGAGGACCTGCCCGGCGACGCGGTCATATCCATCTACCGGCACGACGGGTTTGTGGACCTGTGCCAGGGCCCCCACGTAGACGGCACGTCGGACATCCCGGCCATGAAGCTGCTCAGCGTGGCGGGGGCCTATTGGCGGGGCGACGAGAAACGGCCCATGCTCCAGCGCATCTACGGCACGGCCTTCGAGTCCGAGGCCGAGTTAGCGGAACACCTGGAGCGGCTGGAGGAAGCGGAGCGCCGCGACCACCGGACCCTGGGCCGCCAGTTGGGGCTATTCAGCATCCACGAGGAGATCGGCCCAGGATTGATCGTCTGGCACCCCAAGGGAGGCCGGATACGCTCCATCATCGAGGACTACTGGAGGGACCTCCACTACCGGCGCGGATACGACATCGTCTACTCGCCCCACATCGGCCGGGCCCAACTCTGGGAGACCAGCGGGCACCTGGACTTCTACCGGGAAAGCATGTATTCCCCCCTGGATGTCGATGGACAGGAATATTACCTGAAGCCCATGAACTGTCCCTTCCATATCGCGATCTACAAGTCGGCGCTGCACAGCTACCGGGAGTTGCCCCTGCGGTTCGCCGAGTTGGGCACCGTTTACCGCTACGAACGGAGCGGGGTGTTGCACGGATTGATGAGGGTACGGGGCTTCACCCAGGACGACGCCCATATCTTCTGCACCCCGGACCAGGTCGAAGACGAAATCGGCGGGGTCTTGGAGCTGACCTTCGAGCTGCTGGACGCCTTCGGGTTCACCGACTACTCCATCTCCTTATC
>JACZUF010000002.1:140856-159705 GCA_022573285.1 Chloroflexota bacterium | reverse complement strand
CCGGAGAATTTCATGCAGCCGGTGTGGGGCTGGTCGGTGGCCTCTAATACCGCCGAGCCGATGGCCAGTTTGGTCCCAGGGGGCACGTTCTCCGCGCTGAGATCAAAGTCGATGAACAACTGGTCGCCGGCCAACTGCCAGCGGTCCTTGTTCTGGGCCACCAGGGCGATGACCCTGGAGTTCATGATGTTGATCTGCATGTCCGGGTGGGCCATGCCGTCGGCGCTCCGGGAACTGGACCGGTCCTGCCAGTTGTCTCCCACCAGCCCCACCGCCGTGTCGAGTTCGCCTACTTCAATGACCTCCCGGGCGTCAACCTCGGGACGGCGCACGATCATATCCAGCACGCCCTGCTCCTTGGGCGCATTGCGTATATGGTCAAGCCCCGCTTCCAAGTCGGCCAGGGTCAGGTGGTCTATCTCTGCCTGCATGTTGCAACTCCGGGGGTTGGATTGGGATATTTTAGCATGGGTGGGGTAGCTTCCCCT
Source organism: Chloroflexota bacterium (assembly GCA_022573285.1). Taxonomy (GTDB): domain Bacteria; phylum Chloroflexota; class Dehalococcoidia; order Lucifugimonadales; family UBA3495; genus UBA9611. The sequence continues at coordinate 159,217 of JACZUF010000002.1, read as the reverse complement.
AAACCTCCAACCTCATCAATTCCTCCGAAAAGATGATCTCGCCGTCGTAGAGGTGGGTCATCTCTTCGACGTGGCGGTCGAAGGGGGTCTGGGACGAGAGGTTGGGGCCCATGTGGACCAGGACCAGTTTCTTCACCCCCGCGTCTTGGGCCAGTTGGGCGGCGCCGGTGGTGCCGCATTGGCCGATGGCTTCGTTGACATCGTGCATCACCGCCTGATCGTCCCAGCACATGCACAGCATCATGTCGGCGTCCCGGGCCAGTTCACGAACGGTGTCACAGGGCTGGGTGTCGCCGGTGAAGACCACGCTCCCCTCGGGGGTGTCCACCCGGTAGGCCAAAGAGTCCAACCAGGGCTGGGCATGCTCCGCCATGGCCGCCGTCACCTGCCAGTTTTTCCCCGAAGCCACCTCGCCCGGTCCCACGTCCTTGGCCTGGGGGTCGGGTGGGATGCGGGGCAGGGCGCCGCCCCGGTTCACGAACACCTGTTGGCTCATCGGAAGGTTCACCCGGGCCTGCCAGTCGGACTCGAAGGCCCCGCCGACGCCGATGACCTTCTGGGTGATCTCCTCGGTCAGCTTGGGGCCGTAGACGTTCAATTCCGGCCCCTTGCCCGCCGCTTGGTCCCAGCGGCAGAGCAGGAAACAGGGGTAATCAATGTTGTGGTCGAAGTGGTGGTGGGTGAAGAACAGGTTGTCCACCTGGGTGGGGTAGAGTCCGGCCTTCACCAGTTTGTGGGTGGCCGCCGGGCCGCAGTCGAACATCAGCACCTCGTCGCCGATCCGCAGGGCGTGGGCGCTGCCGAAACGGTCCGCTGTGGGCGTGGGAGTGCCTCCTCCCAGTACGAACACCTCAACCATGTTTGGACCTCCGGGTTGTCGTTGGGCGGCAACAGTATAGCCCAGCCGGCGAGGCCGGGTCTGCGTGGGACGGTCAGCGCGGCACGGTCTGGCGGAAAAGGATAACCGCCTTAGTCCACCAGGTCCAAATCGAGGGGAATCTGGTAGCCGCTGGCCAGGATATTGGACTGCGCGCCATACCCACCACCGCCAACAGCTCGCCCCGGGGCCGCGGCACATACCGCCTCTGCTGATTTGACCCATGATTTATCCTATACTTACATTCTCCGCCGATGAAACGAGAGGCCACAAATGAGTGAAGAGCAAAACTTGGAAGCTGCCAAGGGCCTATTCGCCGCTTTTCAGGCAAAGGACATGGAGGGAGTTCGTCGGTTATTGGCCGACGATGTCATCTTTCACATTCCAGGCAAGAGCCCAATGTCGGGGGACTACCATGGGTTTGAGCAGGTGACGGGCTTCTTCCGAAAGGCGGGTGAACGCAGTGGAGGCACGTTCAAATCCGATGTGAAAGAGATCACGGCGAATGGGGATTTGGTCATGGTGCTCCAGCACGTCACCGGACAACGAGAAGGAAGGTCATTGGACATGGAGGGCGCCTTCGTTGTTCGGTTCGAGGACGGCCGATGGAAAGAGATGTGGGCGTTCCATTTCGATGAACCGCAGGCCCATGCCTTCTGGTCTTAGGCGGCCTTGGCATCCCTGTGCCGCCGCCCAAAGTGTCCACCTGCCGTTTTTCTTTGTGGTTTTGACCTGAATATTAGCCTCAAGTATCCGTTCGGACGCTTGTACCTTGGCCCATACCCCCGGTTCGAGTTAACGCCCGGCCTTTGCTAGCATCGATCTATGGGATTCCGCAGGTTGGCTTTCGGGCTATTAGCCGTTTTTACCTTATTGCTGCTAGGCGCATGCCAAGGAACGTCCACCCAGCCGCTGGCTACAGCAACCGCCGCTCCCGCTGCGGCGCCCACCCTTCTGCCCAGGGCCACGGCAGTGCCCGCTGCACCAGGCACAACGGAAACTCCGCCCGCAAAAACCGATGCGCCGGCTTCGAGCGGTATCACTCAGCCCGAATCAACGTCTCAACCGACACCAACCGGTCAAGCCGGCGAACCACAGGTCCCAACGACGCAACCGGCCCAGAGCCTGCCACAGGCGCAGAAATCTGTTTTTTATCAGCAGAATGGCTTAACGCTTGAATATTATTGGCCGCTTGATGATCAAGGCAATCTGTCCGCCGACGAAACGGAAATTCTCGCTTACAACGAAAGCGGTGAGACCATTGAATTCACGACGCCGAAAATGGCGTTCACGGAAGACGGCAATCCACGGGCGCTATACAGCGGCGCCTGGGAAAAGTTTCCGTCTCGGTCTAGCTGGGACCGAATCGGATACATATCGATCCCGCCCTCTCCCTACCAAGGAGAAACCATGCTCGTGCGTCCAGGCGAAAAGGCAAAATTACATTGGCATCTGGAAAGCATTGACTCGGCGAACACAAACCAGTCGGTCGCGATTGACCTCACGGTGACGAGAGGAGTGCGTGCCGAAACAATCACACTGACGCTCGTGCGGGATTCAGGGCAACCTGACACTGTTGTCGCAACCGCGCCCGAACCCACTCAGGAGCCCGATTATTCGCAACAGAGCGCCAGCAATGACGGTCATACCGGCACTGAGGGCACTACATCCGGCGTGCGATGGTCGTTTAACGGAACGGCCTGGTCGCCGAACGGCACGCCGCCGAGTTGCGCCGAACCATTCGTCTTGCAGACGCCGGTGGATATGAATATCGTGACTTCGGCGCTTTGGCCCGGACAGGTGCGCGGCGCCTACGTTGCCCACGGCGGGTTTCGCTTCGATGCAAACGTCGATAACAGCGTCACGGTCCTGGCTCCGATCGGCTCCCACCTGGTGCAAGCATCCCGGTATCTGCAGGGCGACGACGTACAGTACCTGCTGTTCTTCTCGGTGCCGTGCGGATTTTTCTACCGCTTTGACCACGTGCGCGTGGTGTCTCCAACACTGGCAGACGCACTAAAAGACCTCCCGGCCGCCATTGCAGGCGACAGCAGGACAACCGTTATCAATCCCCCGCTGTGGCTGGAGCAAGGAGAAATCGTCGGAACTTCGGTTGGTGTCGCCCCTTCAAACATCTTTGTCGACTTTGGCCTGTACGACGTGCGAACGCCAAACAACGTCACACCGAACCCGGCTTGGGCTGATCTCTATGCCGGCGATAAGGAGTTCGGCCACTACGGCGTGTGCTTCTTCGACTACCTGCCCGGAAACGACGGGGAGAAAATGCGGTCTCTGCCCACCGGCGTGGAAGGGAAAACGAGTGATTATTGCCAGTAGGAATCGGGGATGGGCCTGCCGGTTCCAAGAGCCGGGTTAACGCCACCGGGCACCGTCCCGAAGAAACGCCGATTCCGGCTAGCGTCTAGTTTCGGAAATAGCCGTTACGGTCATCGGTTCGTCCTGAGCTCCGTCGAAGGGCCTTGGCTGCGGCGCGGTGATGGTTCGCCCCGATTTGGATCGGGGCACCACGAACGGTTGGTAGCGCCGATTCCGGCTAGTCACATGATTCCCGCCAGGCGTCCAGGTCGAGGTTCTTCCTCATGGAGTTGAATCCCAGCTCCCGGGCCTTGGCGCAGAACTCACCGGCCTCCAGACCGTACTCCACGTTGAAAACCGCTTTGCCGGCTTCGATGAAGGGCAGCAGGGTATCGCATTCCTGGTACTGGAAGCATTCCTCATTCAGCGCCCAATCGAAATATGGCAGTAGATCAGGGATCTGGTCCATGTCGTTCTTGAGGCCGATGGAAAGTCCACGCTCGTGGGCGGCCTCGGCCAGCCAGATGTTGTATCTAAGCTGGTCGTCATAGGTCAGCGGAAACCCGGTGTCGTTCAGGAACCCGTCCACGTTATCGGGCTCGATGCCATCGAAACCCTTGGCCTGGCACGAGTCCATCCTGGCTTCCATGATCGGCCCCAACAGGTCGATACGCCGGATGTCCAGCCACCGCTCACCTTCCCAATCGTCCAGATTGGCCCCGATGGTCCCCTCGGGGAACCGGGCTGCGTCCGGCCGCCAATCTTCCCACCCTCCCGCATTGACGTAGCAGACCACCTTCCGTCCCTCGGCATGCAGCGCCGAAACCGTGGCTGCATCGGTATCGAAGAGGTCGATATCGTACATCTCAGCCTCGACCGAGCGGTCGAGGGGCAGGCCGTTAAGCTGCCACTGCCAACTCGTTCTCGGCGAGGGACTCCAGACCCCTGCGGCTGGCAATACCGTTGTGGCGTCCATGGCAGAGCTTGTCGGCACAACGGTCGCAAGAGCGGGCACGGACGTGGCCGGCCCAGACTGAGCGCACCCCAGCAAGAGAACGGCGGCAAGGACCAAGAACCAAGAAAGCGGCGGGATTGTCGGCATGGCGGGAATTATAGGCTAGATTCGCCCCTGCGCCGTCTCCCCAAAGCGCTCCCAATGGACTATCTCCTCGAAGGCCTTCCTTGGTGTCCCGGTTCCTTTGGGGCCGTCGGCGCGGTAGCCGAAGGGCAACACCGTGATCAGCTCCATGCCTTCCGGGATATTTAAGAGTTCTTTTATCGCTTGTTGTTGGTCCGCCTCACGCACGCCCACGAAGCACATTCCCACGCCCTCCGACCAGGCCATCAGCTCCATCTGCTGCAACGCCCTTCCGGCGTCCAGTTGGGGCCTGGGCGCGTCGTCCATCAGCACGGCGATGGCCAGCGGCGCTTGTCCGATGAACGGGCCGTGGGTGGCGATCTTGCCCAGCGCCGTCAGGGTATCGCGGTCTTGAACCGCGATGAAGTGCCACTTCTGGGTGTTGCTGGAACTGGGCGCCCACCGCCCCGCTTGCAGAATCTTGCGGACCAATTCTTGAGGAATCGGGTCGGGCTTGTAATCCCGCACTGTCCGGCGGGATTTGATGGCTTGGTATACGTCCATTGTTGTTACTCCGAAGGATGGTGTCCTTGATGGTTGTTAGGATTAAAAGTCGCTGGAATTTAGAGATGTGGTCTTGGCGGTGGGTGGCTGAATCAAGTAAGGGCAATGGCTATTCTTGTCTCCAACGCCCAGCATCCTTTAGTCTACAGCCTGATGAATTCGTAGTCACACGGCCATTCACTGGCCGAGGTGTTCAACGGAGACACGTCGCCATTGGGTGAACAGCCAATGAAAGAGAGGCGGGAACCGAGCAAAGACCTGGCGAACATAAAGAAGACGGCGGGACTGACATTATATTTCGTACCAAACCTGGCCCCTGATAGGGTCCACCTAAAACCTGGCAACTAAGCGCGGCTTCTCTGGCGATAACCGGATAGTGTCGTGTTAGAATCGGCGCGTGATGACAGCCTGAATGGATTGGAGCCACATATATGGGGATATCCCGGATGAAGTACGCCATCGGAATATTGATTCTGGCATTCCCCTTGCTATCAGAAAGGAATCCTCGATGTCACGGTCGCTAAGCGCCGCTATCAGCATTCTGGTAGCCAGTAGCTACATTTTGGTTCTCGCGCCTGAATTGCTGGGTGAGATCGAAATTCCCAGAGAAGCCGTGTTCATTGGCTGCATCTTTGGCATCGGCATCTTCTGGTCGCTCAGTGGCAAATTGACCAATACGCCGCTCATCCTTGCCCCGGCAGTGGGCCTTCTGGTGTTCACGAATCAGTTTTACTTCGCGATCAACGGCGATCCTGGGATCGACATCACGGCCTACAACCTGCTTTTGACGAGTGCAATAGTGGGAGGCATTGTGCTCTTGGCCAGCAAGATTCGCGGGCAAATCTTGAATGCGATACCAGAGCCGGTCCGACTCGGTATCAATGCTTCAGTGGGGACGCTTCTCGCAACGACTGCAATCAAATCTTTGACCACGACGTTCACCACCGATCCAATACCGTACGCCGCGGCCTTAGGCGCCGTCATCGGCGGCACCGTACTCGTTATATTTTATGGGATGCGTGCCAAGGCCTCCAGAGACTCGACCGCAACTTCTCGTTTGGATCCAAAACGCCTGCTGGTAAACAGTTACTACCTCGGTTCCTTCATATTGGCATGTGCGTTATTCCTGTTGATTGATCTGATTTCTGGTGGCACCGAAGTTGCCTGGATCCCCGTCGAAGAAATCTTTATTGCCGACAACCTCATTTTGGAGGGATGGAAAGGTATTACTCGCACCGAGTCATTCGCCCTGCTTGGATATGGCCTTGTAATCCTGTTCGTACTGCTAACTGATATCCCAGGTACGCCATTTGCCTTGTTGGACAAGACCGAAGACAAAATCCGCGAAGAATACCGAAATAAGGCCATAACCGGGAGCTTCGTAGTGGATGGAGTGGCGTCTGTCGGCTATCCATTGCTGGGATTGACTCCCCCCATCTACTATTCTGAGAACATAGTTGTCAAAGACTTTGAGGCCAATTCGGCAGGTTCCTCTGAAACCGTGTGGTCCGGCCGACCTGCGATCCTGATGGGTTTCGCCTGCATATTCGTAGCTGTAATCCTCGTGGGTCTTCACTACGCTGAGCTGCTTCCCGGGCTGCCCCTATTGCCTGAGGTGCTTGTCGCCCCAATCCTTCTGTTGCTATCTCTCGTAATCATTTCTAACGGCATGATTTCAGAGCGAGAAAGAAGACCGGTGGAGAACACCCCAGACAGTAGTCAGCCAGTCAACTCGCGAACTTTTCAATTCTATATGCCCACCGCAGCTGCTATCGTCACTACCCCTTTCTTAGGGCTGGCGTTCGGACTGTGTTTTGCCTGCTTGGCGTATATCATCGTCAAACTCTCCGGGGAGCCCGAGCTTCAAAAAGAAGAGCGAGGCGAGCTCTGGATCGTAATGTCGCTTGCCGTTGTATCCGCATTGATCAGCGTCTTAATCAACTTTGCGTAGATCGGAGCCTCGCCACGAGCCTGGGCCTTGCGATGTCCAGAATTCACTTAACTCAGTCTGGTCTTAATCGGTCAGTCGAACCCCGGTAGATCACGGGTGCCGGTTGGGGCGACCCTGCTGGCAAGGAATGAGCCGCGCAATAAAAAAAGATCACCTTATCGAATGGCCTTTTCGAAACCAGCAGCAAATTGGCGGGAGTGCGAGGGAGTCGAACCCACCTACCCCGCTCGTCGCGAGGCATAACGGATCTGAATTTCAGCCTGGAACTTCGGACTGTGGTCGCAGGTGTTTCTGGGTCTGATGATTGAGTCACTTCGTTTTCGCGGGTTGATGCGCCAGCAGGAATTCGCGCACTTTGTTTATCGTCTTGGTGAGCACGTCTTTTTCCTCTTTCCACGGATAGACCGTCACCTCGGCTTTCGGCGCCAACTCCGCTACCTCCATGGCGGCCTCGTACGAGTGCGCCGGTGTGTCGTCAGGCATCACCAGCATGGGCGTCTGGCACGAACGCACGAAGTCGCGCGACACGCTGTACACGAAGTCGGAATCGACGCGGTAAAGGTTGTGCAGGTACGCTTCGACGGTCTCCATGGTCACGTCAGTCCGCTGGGCGCACAGCTCGGGTCCCCAGATATCACGGCCAGAGTCGTACATAGCGTCAGGGGATTTCGAGTTGTGCCCAACCGGCTGGCAGAGCACGCCGGCCACGACGCGATCAGGTGCCCGTTCCATGAGCTTGAGTGCAAACGGGCCACCGATGCAGTAACCCATGAAGGAGAACTCCCGTATGCCGAGGTGGTCCATCAGGCCCAGTTGGTCGTCGGCGAAGGCTCCCCACGGGTCGTCGACCGCGATCGGTCCGGTGGACTCGCCGCCGTTGGCGTTGCGCTGGTCCATCGTGATGCAGCGGAAGTCGTTCTTGAACACCTCCATCGCGTTGAACACCTGGCCTGGCCATTTGCTGACTGTGGAGTCCAAGCCACCACCGGGCGTGACCAGAAGAGGGAATCCGGACCCGGCCTCCTCATAGTGAATGGTGACATCGCCTTTGGTATAGAACGGCATGGCAGTTTCCTCTTGATGAAGATTAATGAGAACGTATCGCCCACGGATCGCGTCGGATGGGCGATCACTGGTTGCGACAGGATAGCACAGCTTTATATCCAAGGTGCCCTGGAACCCTTTCGACAGCATGAGATCTGGGCCCCTTTCCGCGGAACGAAGCGAAAAGAAAGCCCCCGGCCATAGAGGCGCGGGGGCCTATTATCAGCAGAAATCGAGGGATTTCGTGCCTAGATATTAGTTGGCGGGAGTGCGAGGGAGTCGAACCCACCTACCCCGCTCGTCACGAGGCATAACGGATTTGAAGTCCGCAAGAGCCACCGGGCCCCATCCACTCCCGTGTTTGCCTATACGGTAGCAAATAAAAGGCGCCGCCGGGCGGCGGCGCCTGAATTAACGCCTTTTAGAAGTAGCGGTTAACTGCCGAGGACGGAGTCCACCTTCTTCTTCAGTGCGCCTTTGGGCACTGCACCGATGAGTTGGTCCACCGGCTCGCCGTCCTTGAAGAAGATCAAGGCCGGGATGCTGCGCACGCCGTACTGCATGGCGACCTTGGGGCTGGCGTCCACGTCCAACTTGGCCACCCCCAACTTGCCGTCATACTCCACGGCCATGTCGTGGACCGCAGGGGCAATCATCTTGCACGGACCGCACCATTCGGCCCAGAAATCGACCATGACCGGCGTGTCCGATTTTAATACCAATTCTTCCCAATTGTCGTCATTTACCTCAAAGGGCTCTGCCATTTCCATCCTCCGGAATTTCTAGCGCAGTCTTATTGCGCACTTACTTTGATGCAGTTCGTTGGCCGGGGGTTCGCGGGTCGGCGGTCCGCCCCGGACCTGGGCAAAATTAAACCAGGCCCCGAAGAAACCGGGGTCCGGTCTGCTTCCGCACCAGTTTAATCGGCGCATTCACCAAGGTCAACCGGCGGGAGTCCCAGTTAATCCGGGTCCCGGTCTTCGCTGGGCCTTCGCTGAATCCTCTCGGGGACCGCAGGCCGTCAGCCGGCCACACCAGGCATGGACCAAGCCTGCTAACCGGCCCCGCCTTCTTGGTTTATAACCTTCTGTGATTTATAGTAGTCACGAGCCTATGGAGATAGCCGAGCGCATCACCCAGCAAGGAGACCGAGTCACCCTGTCGCTAACGTCGTGGGGACGGCTGGGCGAGGCCATGGCCGACTTTGAAGGACATAACGTGTTCGTGGCCGGCGGCATCCCCGGGGAGCGGGTGGTGGCCGAGGTGGTGAAGGTCCACCGGAAGTATGTTTCCGCCAAGGTGGTGGAGGTGCTGGAGGCGTCGCCAGACCGGGTGGAGCCACCGTGTCCCTACTACGGAGTGTGCACCGGCTGCCAATGGCAGCACCTGTCGTACGACGCCCAACTGAGGACCAAGCGCGAGAAGGTGACCGACGCCCTCCGGCGCGTTGGCGGTTTCGAGGACCCCCCGGTATCCGAAGTGAGGCCCTCTCCGGACCAATACGGCTACCGCAACCACGCCCGGTTCACCATCAACCGTGAAGGGTCGCTGGGTTTCGTTAACCGCGAGACCCGCCAGTTCGTGCGCATCGAAAAGTGCCTGCTGATGCACGACGGCGTGAACACGCTCCTAGAAGGCCTGCAAGACCGTTGCGGCGAGACCACTCAGCTTTCCATACGGGCCGGCAAATATTCGGGGGATTACCTGATTCAACCGTACCTGGTCCATCCCGATATCGATGTGACGACCGGACAGAAAAGGTACACCGAGTCGGTGGACGGCCGGAATTTTGACGTGTCCTCGCCCTCTTTCTTCCAGGTGAACGTGGAACAGGCCGCCGCCGCCGCCGACTTGGTCCGGGACCGCCTGCGACTGGGACCCGGTGACGTGCTGCTGGACGCCTATACCGGCGTGGGCACTTTCGCCATATTGCTGGCGCCGTCGGTGAAGAGAGTCGTCGCCGTGGAGGAATCTTCGGCGGCCTTGGCCGACGCCAAGCAGAACGCCGCCGGACTGACGAATGTGGACTTCATATTGGGCCGCACCGAAGATGTCCTGAGAAGTCTGCCCGTGAAGCCCGACGTTGTGGTGCTGGACCCGCCCCGCTCCGGCTGTCAGCCCCGTGCGCTGGAGAGCCTGATCGAGATGGCCCCATCCAGACTGGCCTACGTTTCCTGTGACGCCGAGACACTGGGGCGCGACCTCAAGGTCCTATGCCAGGGGGGCTACCAGTTGGACGAGGTGGCGCCTCTGGACATGTTCCCCCAGACCCACCACGTCGAGTGCGTGGCGTTCCTCTCCCGCATCGAGCCTCCGAATCATCCGACGCCGGCCGGTCTGACTTTGGCATCGGCATCCCCGCGACGGCGCGAATTGATGGAGACCCTGGGCCTGGAGTTCACGGTCACACCGGCCGGCCTGCCGGAGGACCCCGTTCCCGGAGAATCTCCCCAGGACATGGTGCGGCGGCTCTCTCGAGAAAAAGCCCAAGCCGTTGCCGCCAATATGGATTCGGGACTGGTCATCGGGGCCGACAGCACGGTGGTTTTCGAGGGACAGGCCGTCGGCAAACCCGTGGACGACGACGAGGCACGCCGGATGCTGCGGCAGTTGAGCGGCACCACCCACCACGTCGCCACCGGACTTACCGTGGTTGACGCGGCGTCGGGCCGGACGCTTAGCGACGTCATGACCAGTCAGATTACCTTACGTGAGCTAACCGAAGACGAGATCGAGGCGTCGATTGCCTCGGGCGTTCCCAGGGACAAAGCCGGGGCCTACGCGGTTCAGGACCCGGAGCTTCGGCCCGCCACCGCCTGGCAGGGCTGCTACAACAACATCGTCGGCCTGCCCGTCTGCCGGCTCTTGGAGATGCTGGAGGAACTCGGGTATCAACCGCCGGAGGGCTGGACCGCGCCCAGCGGTGTCGTCTGCGGCGACGACTGCACGATTAACGACACAGGGAACAACACAGGCAACCGCCCAGGCGACCGCATAGATCGGGAAGAAAAATCCCCATGAACTTTCTGGGCATGGGCATCCCCGAGGTTGGTGTGATCCTGTTGGTGGCTTTCCTGGTGTTGGGCCCCGGCCGTTCCATCGACATGGCCCGCAGCGCCGGAAAGATGCTGGGCGATCTGCGCCGTTCATTCAATGACGTGACCAGCGCCGTCTCTATTGAGGTGACCGAACAAGGCGCCAACGGCCAAGACCGGAGAGAAGAATCCCCTCTGGAGCCGCCCCCGGGAGTGCCCGTGCGGGCGGAGATCCCTCCGGAAGACGAGGAAGAGATGGACTCGGGGTCTGGAGATAGGGCCGGGTCTGAGGATAAAGGATGAGGTCCCGGGAACAGACTTTCCTGCAGCACCTCGGTGAGTTGCGGCGGCGGGTCTTCATCTGCGTCGTGGCCGTGCTGGTGGGCAGCGCCGCCTCCTTCGTTTTCTTTGAGCAGCTCATCGAAATCTTGGTCCAGCCCGCCAGGGACCTGAACCTCGGGACCGGCGGGGACCTGATCTACACCGAAGTCACCGAACTGCTGACCACCGCCATCAAGGTCTCCATTGTGGCCGGGCTGGTTTTGGCCTCGCCGGTGATTATTTATCAAGCGGTGATGTTCGTCGCCCCTGGGCTCACCGGACGCGAGAAGCGGTACCTCTTCGGGTTCATGCCCGCCGTGATATCGGCCTTCGCGGGCGGAGTGGCCTTCGCTTACTTCGTGCTCACTCCCCCGGCGCTCCACTTCCTGCTCACCTTCGGCGGCGACGTGGCGGTGCCGTTGATCCGGGTCAGCAACATCGTCAACCTGATGATCCGGCTGCTGTTCTGGATGGGCCTGGCCTTTGAGACCCCGCTGGTGATGTACCTGTTGGCCCAGTTGGGCATCGTCTCGGCCCAGTCGCTGTCCCGGTTCCGCCGCTACTGGGTGGTGGTGGCCTTTGTCCTGGCGGCCATAATTACGCCGACGGTTGACCCGTTCAATCAGGCCCTGGTGGCGGGGCCCCTGTTGGTGCTCTACGAAGTTGGGATCCTGCTGGCCCGCATCGCCGGGCGCAGCCGGAGCAAGTCCAAGGCCATAACCTCGGTCTGACCCCAGCCGTATTGTCGGCCTCACTCCGGCTGTGTCGGGTTGGGACAGGTACGCATTCCGAAATTGACATTGGCGCGGAAGGCATTCGTAGGGGCAGGTTTCCAACCTGCCCTTTTCTTTTGCAGCGGCAGTTGGCAAAAAAGTCCCGCCCGAAAGAGGTACCCCGGCGCACCAAGGCCCTGGCTGGCAGAATCATGGCTTACGATTGGGAGGGCGGGTTGTAAACCCGCCCCTACGTTGTTGGATGGGTCTTACATCCGATGGCAAGGTGGCTGGATTCCGGCCTTCACCGGAATCACGAAGGTGGTAAATGCAGAAAGAGTCTGGCCCCACGATTTTGTCATTCTGAGGCGTCAGCCGAAGAATCTCGTTGCTTTTGGACCAGCACTGCTCAGAAACAAAGAGACCCTTCGCTCCACTCAGGGTGACAGTCACGGGACCCTGTTCCTAGTTCACGCCGCATGGCCTGGATTCCGGCCTTCGCCGGAATGACGGAGGCCTGACCCCAGCCGTATTCGAATCGACAAAAAAGGACCGGAGTCTACCCCGGTCCCTTTTATATCTGCTAACCTCTGGTCTAGGTGCTGCTGTCGTCTTTGCCGCCGGCCGCCGTCTGTTTCTCTGATTCTTCTTTCTCTTCTTCGCCCATCAGCGCGGTCTTGAAGGTGCGGATGCCCTTGCCCATGGAAGCGCCAATCTCGGGCAGGCGGCGGGCGCCGAAGATCAAGAGGATGACGACAACGATGATTGCCAGTTCAGGTATGCCTAAAGGCCCAACTCTCATGTCTTTTCCTCCCGCCTGGGACGGTTGCGTGGCCCGTACTGCGGGCCGCCGCGTCTTAACCACTAAATAGTAGCAGAAACGGCTGTTCACGACAATGAACCACGCCTACGATTCATGCCTAGCGCCCAAGCGTATCGCCGCTGTCGGCCCAGACATGACCCGGTGAACTTAACCAGGCGTGGCCTAACGCGCATCAGATATATTGTATGAATAGAGGGCCGCCGCTATAATCTTGAGTTATGATAAAACCTGGGTATCGGGAACGCACGGCGCCGCAGTTGTCTTGGCTAACATAACCAGCAGGTGGAAATGGAATCGAATTACGACTTGGTGGTGATCGGCTCGGGGCCGGGCGGCTATGTGGCCGCGATCCGGGCGGGCCAACTGGGCCTGAAGACGGCCATCATCGAGAAAGAGGCCCTGGGTGGAGTGTGCCTGAACTGGGGCTGCATCCCCAGTAAGTCCCTGCTCAAGAACGCCGAGATTTTGTCCTACATCAAGCGGGCCGACGAGTTTGGCCTGAAGATGGACAACTTCCACGCCGACTATTCCGTGGCCATCGACCGCAGCCGGAAGGTCGTCGACCGCAACACCAAGGGAGTGGCCTTCCTGCTGGACAAGAACAAGGTGGACCACATTTCGGGCACGGGCAAGATAATCGGGGCCGGCAAGGTGGAAATCACGCCCGCCGGAGATGCCCCTGAAGGCGATGTGAATGTTGTAGAGGCCAAGAACATCATAGTCGCCACCGGGTCCCGCCCCCGGACCATCCCGCCTCTCCCCATCGACGGCGACAAGGTCATCACCAGCCGCGAGTCCATAGTGCTCAGCGACCTGCCGTCCTCGATAGCCATCGTCGGCGGCGGGGCCATCGGAGTGGAATTCGCCTACATATATAAGATGTACGATGTCCAGGTCACCATCATCGAAATGCTGCCGCGGTTGGTCCCCAGCGAAGACGAAGACATCAGCGCCCAACTGGAGCGGGCCTTCAAGCGGCACCGCATCGATTTCCTGACCGGCGCCGGAGTGACCGGCGTGGATACCACGGGTCCCGGGGTGACGGTCACTCTGGACAAAGACGGCGCGGCCCAGACCCTGGAGTGCGACAAAGTTCTGGTGGCCATCGGGGTCCAGCCCAACGTGGAAGACCTGGGTCTGGAGACCGTTGGCATCGCAACGGACCAGACCGGCATCACAGTGGATGAGAAAATGGCCACCAACGTCGCCGGCATATACGCCATCGGCGACGTCACCGGCAAGTTGCCGCTGGCCCATGTGGCGTCGGCCCAGGCGGCCGTGGCCGTCGAGACCATCGCCGGTCTGGAGACCCAGCCGTTGGACTACACTTATATGCCCCGGGCCACCTACTGCATGCCCCAGATCGCCAGTTTCGGCCTGACCGAGGCCCAGGCCAGGGAGCAGGGCAAAGAGATCAAAGTGGGGACGTTCAACGTCCAAGCCAACGGCAAGGCCCTGGCCATGGGCGAGACCGCCGGGTTGGTGAAGCTGGTGGTCGATGCCAAGTATGGAGAACTGCTGGGCGGCCACATGATCGGCCCCGAGGTCACCGAGTTGCTGGGCGAACTGTCCATGACCCGGATGCTGGAGGGGACCGTCTTGGAATTGGGCTCGGCGGTCCATGCCCATCCATCCATCTCCGAGATGCTCAAGGAGGCTGCACTGGGCGCCCAGGGCCGGGCAATCCACATGTAGCCCGATCAAAATGCAGATACCGGGTGGCCCGGCGGGTGATTTGATAACGAATCCGGCCGATGCATTACCCTCACCCGGAGGGAAGGAGCGGACCAAATGGGGTTGGGAACGTATGATTTCGCATTAGCGATCGGCGGTGAAGCGGGACAGGGCATCGCTACGCCGGGAGACATTCTAGCGCGGATAATCGTCCGCCGCGGGTTGCACCTGTGCACCTACAACGCCTACCAGTCCATCATCCGGGGCGGGCATATCTTTCTGACCATGCGCATCAGCGATGCTGAGATCCTCAACCACGGCGACAAACTTGACCTGCTCCTGTGCCTCAACCAGGACACCATGGACCGGCACCAGCGCCTGATGGGGCCGGGCAGCCGGATTATCTACAACAGCGATTCAATCAACCCCGGAGCCGATGACAAAGGGGCGGACCTCTGTCCTTTGCCGGTGGGAGAACTGACTCAGAGCAGGAACCGGTTGGTCCAAAACACGGTTGGCTTGGGAGCCATTGCGTACCTCATGGGCATCGATTTCTCAATTTTGGAAGAGAGTTTGACCCTCCGGTTCCAGCGGCGAGGCCAGGCCATGGTGGACGAAAACGTCGGCGTCGCCAAGGCCGGGTATGATTATGCCGGAGCGCATTTCCAGGCCTTTGAGCAGTCGCCGCCGGATGGGGGGAAGCCACTGGCCGTCTGGTCAGGCAACGAAGCGCTGGCCATGGGCGGCGCCGCCGCGGGTGTAAAGTTCTACGCCGCTTACCCCATGAGCCCCGCCACCGGAGTGTTGCACTGGATGGCTGCCAACGCCCGAAACCTGGGGATCATGGTACGGCAGGCCGAGGATGAAATCGCTGTTTCCAACATGGTGGTAGGCGCGGCCCACGCCGGAACCCGGTCGATGTGCGCCACCTCCGGCGGCGGTTTCGCCTTGATGAGCGAGGCCGTGGGCGCGGCGTCGATGATGGAGATTCCGGTGGTCTTCATCAACGTCCAGCGGGCCGGCCCGTCCACCGGCGTCCCCACCAAGACGGAGCAGGGCGACCTCTGGCAGGTCTTGGGCGCCAGCCAGGGCGACTTCGAGCGGATCATCGTAAGCCCCGTCGACTCCCTGGACGCCTTCAACACCATGCCCGAGGTGTTCAACCTGACCGACAAGTACCAATGCCCGGCCATCGTGATCTCCGACCTCTACATCTCAGAGGGCCGTTTCAGCGTTGACCCGGACAAGATAAACATGCATCCCAATATCGACCGGGGGGCGCTTATCACCGAACCATCGACTTCTGATGGGTATCTCCGGTACGAAGACACCGAGAGCGGCATCTCACCCAGGGCCATCCCAGGGCTTGAGGGGTACGTCCATGTGGTCGCCACCGACGAGCACGACGAGGACTCCACCCTCATCAGCGACGAGTTCACCAACACCTATAAGCGGCGGCAGATGGTGGAGAAACGGGCCAGGAAGTTCGAGACCATACTGGATGATATCGCTCCTCCCGTTCTGGAAGGGCCGGCCGAAGCGGATGTCACCCTGATCGGCTGGGGCTCCACCTACGGTTTCATCAAAGAAGCGGCGGGCGTATTGAACGCCGGCGGAATCTCCACCAACCAATTGTCGATCAAGTGGATGGTCCCGTTCCACGGCGAACAGATCATGGAGATACTGTCAAAGGCCAAACGGACTATAATCGTAGAGAATAACTACTCGGGCCAGTTTGCCCGGTACCTGCGGAGCGAGACCGGTTTCTCGGCCGACGGGCACATACGCAAATACGACGGCGAGCCCTTCATGCCTCATCATATCGTCGATGGCGTGAAGGCCCAGATCAGCGGAGAGACCAACAAGTACATCCCCGACCAGGAAATCACTGTTTAGCCGGTAACGTAAATCACACCGGCGTCCATTGAGGAGAGACCATGGCAACCGCAGCCGTAAACCTTACGCCCAAGGACTTCAAGGGCAAGTCCGACCCCGACTGGTGCGCCGGGTGCGGCGACTTCGGCGTTCTGGTCGCACTGCAGCGGGCCGTCGCCGAGATGGGATTTCGCCCCCATGAGATCCTGACGGTCAGCGGCATCGGCTGTTCCTCCAACCTGCCGGGGTACTTCAACTCCTACGGCATGCACACCCTCCACGGCAGGTCGCTGGCAATGGCCACCGGGGCCAAGTTGGCCAACCACGAGCTGAACGTGCTGGTTACCGGCGGGGACGGAGACGGGTACGGCATCGGCGGAAACCACTTCACCCACACCGCCCGGCGCAATGTCGACTTGACCTACGTGGTGATGAACAACCAGATCTACGGGTTGACCACCGGCCAGGTTTCTCCCACCAGCAGCCTGGGGATGACCACCAAGAGCACCCCCTTCGGCAGCGTGGAACAGCCGATCAACCCGATTACCTCGGCGATCATGAACGGCGCTACCTTCGTGGCGCGCGCCTATAGTGGCGACGTCAGGCACATGACCGACCTGATTCAGCAGGGCATCAAAAACAAGGGCTTCTCTCTGATCGACATTTTCAGCCCTTGCGTGACCTTCAACCTCGACAACACCCACGACTTCTTCAAGGAGCGGGTCAAGAAGCTGGAGGACGAGGAACACGACACCAGTGACTGGAAGACCGCCTGCGAGAAGGCGATCATGTTCGGCGACACCATCTACACGGGAGTGTTCTTCCAAGGGGCGCGGCCCTCGCTGGAGGAGGCTGAGCCGGTCTTGAGCAAGGGCGGCCCATTGGCCACTCGGGAACTGGGACTGGATAAGGAGCAGGCGCAGAAGATCATCGACCGCATGATGTAGCCCGGCCCGGCAACAAAAGACCCGCGCATCCTAAGCCCATAGACGGGACCCGCCACGGGAGCGAGACTTGGTCCGCTCCCGTGTTTATTTGACGAGACCGTGGTCCTGGAGCCTCTGGCGATGCCTAATGGCCGGAAGGTGGCTGCGGCCTCATTATTTTCCCAAGTTAGAATTATGGTCAGAGTTTCTCTAACCAGTTATCGGCACACCATCCTGTGTACCCGGCGTCGAACTGCACCCTCCACCAGACAAACCCATCCGACGATGTGGGACCGGATATTACGGTGCCCGCCGTGCCTGATGGTGCATAGCCCGGGTATCCGTTGCCTGAGATTTCTGGATAGCTAGTGCCGGGGCCTGTTCTCACATTGAGGTTGGCGGTCGTTCGTACCCTTGCGTTCAACGAGAATTTTTGACCGACGATTAGCAACTGTGAAGGGCTTGGCTCCTTGTACAAAAGAGTAATGCTATCTCTCCAGACCCCGAATTGTATCCAGAAATCACCCACGACGCCCACCGTATGTGACCAGTTGACCGTGTACTGCTGCTGAGGTTGTAGATCAAATCCAATTGTGGTGCTGTAGTTGGCCACCTGCTGACCTGAGGAGTTCCACACGGTCGCGCCGGCAATGAACTTCCAGGGCACGTTACCGTTATTCAGGAAAGTGACGCTCAGGCTTACACTCTCTCCTACGCCCACGTGGACCACACTGGACGGTCCGTAGCCTAGAATTATTGCTGTAGGTGGGCTTTCGGTCACCACCACGGTGGCGCCCACGGGATCAGTCAAACCGTGGTTGTCTGTTACGGTGAGGAATATTTGGTGGGTTCCGGCGGCCAGCACAAAAGTGAAGCTCTGGGAGTTGCTCACCGGTGTTCCGTTGATCTTCCACTGGTATCCCGTGATTGTGCCGTCGGGGTCGTAGCTGGTCGTGGCGGAGAAGTTCACGCTAGCCGTTCCACCGGTCGCCACGGTCAGGTTGAGGGTCTGGTTTTCGATCGCGGTCTGAGCGCCTGAACTCATGGAGAACTTGGCTACGGGGTCCTGAGTTGCAACCTGCATGGTGACCGTGACGGTCTTGGTGCCGCCGTTGGAACTCACCGTCAGGGTGCCGCTATAGGTCCCCGCAGAGAGGCCGCTGC
>JACZUF010000002.1:0-140758 GCA_022573285.1 Chloroflexota bacterium | reverse complement strand
GCGGTTAACCGACACCGTGACGGAGTCGGTCTCTGTGGTGGTGGTGCCGCTGGTGGGAGAGACCGACAGCCACGACTGATTGTCGGAGACGGACCAGCTGAGGGTGCCGCCGCCGGAGTTGGTGACGCTCCGGGAAAGGGATGTACCGGTCGAGCCGAAATCAAAGGACGCAGAGGAGAAACCGAGGACCGGGTCTAGAGTTGCAACCTGCATGGTGACCGTGACAGTCTGGGTGCCGCCGTTGGAACTCACCGTCAGGGTGCCGCTATAGGTCCCCGCAGAGAGGCCGCTGCGGTTAACCGACACCGTGACGGAGTCGGTCTCTGTGGTGGTGGTGCCGCTGGTGGGAGAGACCGACAGCCACGACTGATTGTCGGAGACGGACCAGCTGAGAGTGCCGCCGCCGGAGTTGGTGACGCTTAGGGGCTGGAGTGTACCGGTCGAGCCAAAATTCAATGAAGTATAGGAAACGCTCAAGGCTGGGTTAACCGTGATTTTCCCCTCGGTAGTGAAGAGACCCTGTTCCGAGTACTGGCCTTGCCGAATTGGGGTGACACCGTCGTTGAAGGCTTGGACCTGCCAATAGTAGGTCGTGCTATTGGCTAAGGGGTCAGAAAGAATGTAGTCGGTGGAGCTGACGGCAATATCGAACTTACAACCCGGCGACAGACAAGAGCTGGCCTTCGGAACAGAGGGCAATGCCAAGGGGCTGGTGGCGACCATAAGCCAATATTTTTTGGCCCCGTCCACCTGGGTCCAGCTAAAGGTGGGCGTGGTGGAAACCCCGGAGTCCAGGTTGAATGGTTTAATTAGACGTGGCGGGGAGAGCAGCTCAGGTTCGTTTCTGATAACTGGGGCGTTTGGCGCCACATTCGAGTTCATAATTTTCAGAATGCCCCGAGCCAATCCTTCGCCATAAATATCGTCTAGGGCAGTATTCTTGATTATGGCTGCCCGATCTGGGTTCGAGAGCATGTCAGCTTCCAGGATGGCGGCACGGGTACCAGTGAAGTTTATGAACCCCCAGCCGATAGATCCGTCGTCCCATACTTTGTCACGGTTCCACCAGTAACCACGAGATGGTTGCCCTGTCGAAATGGCCATTAGTTCTAACAGTGGGGCGAAAACCTCTTTTTCGGATTCCGTTACTATTAGCAAGGGGCCGGAGACGGTCTGGGAAGGCGCATCGAGATGTACTTCTACTGCTAGGTCTGCCTGCCAAGATGCCCTGGCCGTGATCCATTTATTGGTCGCACCCAGGTCCAGTTCATGGGGCACTTTCACTAATACCCAACCTGGTGGTATGCGGCCTTGTAAGTAATTAAAGGCGTCATCAACAATTTCAATCACCTCTAGGGATTCCGTGGTGCCGTGGTATGGGGCTCCCGGCTTCCCTCCACCATGCCCTGCGGCGACAAAAAACTTCCTTACAAGCAGGACCTCTTCGGTTTCTATAACCGGGCTCGATTGAGCTTGACCGGATTCTGTCTCACTAGATTCGTTAAAAAATGAGCCCAGGTTCGCTAAAACGTCACTCAGCAATGTGGAAATGCTGCTGATGGAGAATAAACTAAGTCCTGGACTTACCGCTTGATAGCTCACCATGTCCGGCGAGGTATCGACCCGCTTGGTGTTTAGTCCCGTCCAACTGCCTTCAACCAATCGGAGCAGGACTATGTCTTCTTCGGTAATTTGGTTTTCTTTGAGCCAAGCCGTCGGTACGGTGAAGTCGATGGTTACTTCTTTGATGGCGTCATCGGAAATCTGACCCGCTGTTATTTCCAGATAGGAGAAGATCTTCTGAGAGGGAGGGGTTACCAATGACGGCGGTGGCACCCTTTCGATCGTGACTATGGCTTCCCGCGTGTCCCGTGTGACTGTGATCCGGACGGTTGTTACGCCAACGTAATTAGTTTGGTCGGAAATTATTTCCATTACGGCGACTTCGCCCGCCCTCAAAGGTGGCAATATGATAGTAACCCGCGCGCCGGAGAAACCATCGTCCGGCCTCTCCCTGATGGTTGGCGATTCCAGAACCAGGGGTGCCGGCGATGCATCAGCAGCCGGTTCGGGAGTGGCAGCCTGACTTACGCCATCGCAGGCTAAGGCCATTCCACCGGCCAAGATTGCAATGACGATTAACCACCATACCGTGGCGGATATATTACTTATGCAATTGGTCATATTCCGCCGTAATATTAGCGTAAATCAGCCTGTAATCAAACAGACACGTCAAAAATTTGGCTCAAGGTTCACGTTCTTCGGTGCTTGTTTGTCGCGGCGCGGAGAACCAGCAAGGTTGAAAGTTGACTCGTCCGGAAGATTTCCAAACCGGTCCTCGGAACGCCCGGCAACCTAGACGTAATCAATTACTAAGTGAGACGCGGCTCCCAGTAATTCTCTCAACACAAGTTTGTTGTGCTGTCCCAATAGGCGGCCACGGGAGCGAGACTTGGTCCGCTCCCGTGTTTATTTGGTAAGATTACGGCTCTGGATAATATTTAGGGTACAGTGGTTTGCGGCAAAGAGCCCCGAACCCATAACCTGGTATTAACACGCCGATTAACCGAGCCCTAGCCGTTTCACCGCCGGTGGGCCTGCTCGAGAAAGACAGCCCCAAGCGGCATCTTCAATTCCAGACTGGAGAATTTGTGGCCATAGGCGAACGTTATAACCTGAACAAGACCCAATTATTAGATTTTTACCGCCGGATGCGGTTGATCCGCGAATTCGAACGAGAGTGCGAGCGCCAATACACCCGGGGCAACATCAGGGGCTTTCTCCACGTCTACAGCGGGGAAGAAGCGATAGCCGTCGGCGCCATCGCCGCCCTTGAGCCCCAGGACTACGTGGTCACCCACTACCGCGACCACGGGCATGCCCTGTCCAGGGATGTGGACACCAACATGGTCATGGCCGAGCTTTTCGGCAAAGCCACCGGTACCAGCAAGGGCAAGGGCGGCTCCATGCACATCTTCGACGCCTCCAGGAACTTCATGGGCGGCTACGCCATCGTGGGCGGTCAACTCCCGGTGGCCGCCGGACTGGCGCTGGCCAGCCAATACAAAGGCGAAGACCGGCTGGCCCTCTGCTTCATGGGAGACGGCGCCCTGAACGAAGGAGAGTTCCACGAGTCCATGAACCTTGCCGCCGTTTGGCAGTTGCCGATCATCTTCTTCTGCGAGAACAATCTCTACGGCATGGGCGCGCCCTCGGCCGATACCCTGGCGGTGCACCAGCAGATGTACAAATTGGCCGACGCCTACGGTATGCGGAACCACCGGGTCGATGGCAACGACGTGGTCGCGGTCCACGAATTGATGTTGCAGGTGACCAAGGATGTCCGCACCGGGGAGGGACCGGCGTTCATCGAGGCCCGGACCTACCGGATCCAAGGCCACTCCGTCGCCGACCCAGCCAACTACCGTCCGGAGGAGGAGGTCGCGTACTGGCGCTCCAAGGACCCCATTCCTGCCTTCAGGACCAGGTTGATGGAAGAGGGCCTGGCTTCGGAGGAAGAGTTCGACGAGATCGACGCCGGCGTCGACCGGGAGATTGTGGCCGCTGCCGAGTTCGCCGAGAGCAGCCCGTTCCCAGAGCCGGACGCCCTGCACCAAGGCGTCTACGAAGAAGGGACGGCCCTCTGATGGCGTTAATCAGCTATAGGGAAGCCGTTGCCCAGGCCCTGCGGGAGGCGTTGGACGAAGACCCCAGGGTGTTCCTGATTGGCGAGGATATTGGCCCCTACGGCGGAGCGTTCGCGGTCACCAAGGGCTTCTGGGACGAGTACGGGCCCAGGCGCATCAAGGACTCACCGCTGTCCGAGTCAGTCATCGTCGGCGCCGGAGTCGGCTCGGCCATGGCCGGCCTGCGGCCCATCGTGGAGCTGATGACCATCAATTTCAGCCTGCTGGCCATGGACCAGATCGTTAATCACGCCGCCAAGATCCGGTATATGTCGGGCGACCAGTTCTCGGTGCCCATGATGATTCGCACCGTAACCGGCGCCGGGGCCTCGGTGGGGGCGACCCACTCCCAGTGCTTGGAGGGCTGGTATGCGTCGGTGCCCGGGTTGCAGGTGGTGGTGCCCTCAACTCCCGAAGACGTGCTGGGGCTGTTCCGCTCCTGCCGGGACCTGCAGGACCCGGTGATGTTCGTGGAGCACATCATGCTCTATAGCGCCATCGGAGAGGTGCCCGATAGCCCGTTCAAGATACCCCTGGGTCAGGCCGCCGTTAGACGCGAGGGGGCGGACGTAACCATCGTTTCCTACTCCCGCATGGTGCAGATCGCCCTGGATGCGGCCACGCTCCTGACCCAAGAGGGCATCGAAGCCGAGGTCATCGACCTCCGCACCCTGCGGCCCCTGGACATTGAGACCGTGGTCGAGTCGGTCAAGAAGACCCACCGCGCGTTGATCGTGGAAGAGACCCACAAGTTCGGCGGTTTTGCCGGCGAGGTTGCCACGCAGGTGCAGCAAGAGGCCTTTGACTACCTGGACGGTCCCGTGGGCCGGGTGGCTGGGGAAGAGGTCCCGGTGCCCTACTCCCGGGCCCTGGAGCCTCTGGTCATACCGGATGGCCGTAAGGTGGCCGAGGCCGTGCGCCGGTTGATGGGCCGTTAGGCCCGCTCCGTCGGTTTTCCCCTTCCATCGTATCGGCTTGCAGCGTATTCGTTCGTCTCGACGGTTCGGCTGGTTGCCCCGCTACGTGCCGTGCATTAATATCTATTCAGCAAAGGCCCTGGGCAGAGATGAACCCCGGACAGCGTAGAATCCGGGCCGCAACCGGGCCGGTCTCAGCAAATCCCCAATCGTTAACTAACCGGGCCGGTTGAACACCCGGCCCGTCAGGAGGCAGAGTTGGCCACATCGATCGTGATGCCCCAGATGGGCTACGACATGAAAGAGGGCAAGGTGGTCCGCTGGTTCAAGAAAGAGGGAGATGACGTAGCCCGCGGAGAGGTCATCGCCGAGATCGAGACCGACAAAGCCGTCGTTGAATTCGAGGCCTATACCAGCGGAGTGCTGGGAAAGATCGTAGCCGACGAAGGTGTGGCCATCCCGGTCGGCGAACTCATCGCCGTGATCACCGAACCCGGCGAGGCCGTCCCGGACGACATCGTCACGGCTGCCACTCCGGCGGATTCCCCTGAAAAAGCGGCCCCGGCCCCAGTCGAGGCCCCGGCCCCAGCCGCGGCTGCCGCTCCGGCAACCGGCGCTGGAGAGGTGCGGGCATCGCCGTTGGCCCGCCGGTTGGCCCGGGAGCGCGGGATCGACCTGAGCACGATTACCGGCAGCGGCCCAGGGGGCCGCATCGTCGAATCGGATATCCCCGAGCAGGCTGCTCCAGCATCGGCAGCGGCCCCAGTCGGGACCGCCGCGCCGGCGCCCATGACCTCCGAAAACGTTGAACTGTCGCGGATGCGCCAGGCCATCGCCCGGGTAACCGTGGACAGCAAACGGGAGGCGCCCCACTTCTACGTCACCATCGAAGTGGACATGACCAAGGCAATGTCATTCCGCCGGGACATCAACGACGAGTTGGACGCCGAGAAACGGGTCAGCGTCAACGACCTCATAGTCAAGGCATCGGCCATCGCCATCGGCCGTCACCCAAAATTCAATTCCTTCTTCCGCGACGACCACCTTCAGATGAACGCGTCCATCAACGTGGGCATCGCCATCGCCTTGGAGTCGGGACTGATCGTCCCGGGCATCAGTGCCTGCGAGAGCAAGAGCCTGGTGGAGATCGCCACCGCCAGCCGGGACCTGGTGTCCAGGGCCAACAGCGGCACCCTGCGCAATGAGGAGTACAGCGGCACCACCTTCAGCGTCAGCAATTTGGGAATGTTCGATGTGGACAGCTTCACGGCGATAATCTTCCCGCCCCACGCGGCGGTGCTGGCGGTGGGCAAGGTGAAGGAACAGCCGGTGGTGCGCGACGGCGACCTGGCGGTGGCCCAGATAATGAAAGCCACCCTCTCCACAGACCACCGCGTGGCCGATGGAGCGGAGGCCGCCCAATTCTTGGTCGAGATCAAGAAACTGCTGGAGAATCCGGTGAGCCTAGTAATCTAGAAGCTTTCAGCGCGAACGAAGGAGAGCACTTTGCCTAAACTAACCGGTGGTCAGACCGTCATTGAATCGCTCAAGGTCCAGGGA
Organism: Chloroflexota bacterium; assembly: GCA_022573285.1. GTDB lineage: Bacteria > Chloroflexota > Dehalococcoidia > Lucifugimonadales > UBA3495 > UBA9611. The sequence goes on along the minus strand of JACZUF010000002.1, from coordinate 134,595 downwards.
GTGGATACCGTATTCGGCATCATATCCATCCACAATCTGGACCTCTTCGATTCCCTCTTCGCCAGCCAAGACAGCCTGCGGTTCATCGGCGGCCGCCTGGAGTTGGGTTGCGGGTTCATGGCCGACGGTTATGCCAGGGCCACCGGCAAACCAGGGGTGCTGATAACCAGCACCGGTCCCGGCGCGGCCGACTCGATGGGCGCACTGGGCGAGGCCTATTTCTCCGGGTCTCCCGTTCTAGAGATCACCACCAACGTTGAGCAGGAATTCATGGGCCAGGGTAAGCTCTCCACCCACGAGACCAAGGACCAACTCCGTATGTTCGAGGCGGTGACCGATTGGAACGCCATGATCAATCAGGTGGAGTCCATCCCCGACAACATCACCGAGGCCTTCGACCGGTTCCAGACCCGCCGGCCCCGGCCCATCGAACTGGAGATACCCACCAATCTTTTGGGCGCAAAGGCCGATGTCGAAATGTTGACCGCCAGGGAGCCGGACGTACCCAAGGGCGACCCCAACAAGGTGGAGCAGGCGCTGCAGATGCTGCTCAAGGCCAAGCGGCCGGTCATCTTGGTGGGGGAGGAAGTACAGATGCTTGGCGGCACCCAGCAGATCATCGAACTGGCGGAGAAACTGGGCGCGGCAGTGGTCACCACCGACGGGGCCAAGGGGGCCTTCCCCGAAGACCATCCCCAGTCCCTGGGTCAGACACTGGGACGGCGAATCTGGGGTGAGAACCCGGTCCAAGAGTGGTTGGGCACCTGCGATCTGGTGGTCGTATTGGGGTCCATATTGCCCCAGCGCTCCACCACCGGCATCCAATTGCAACTGCCCAAGGACATGGTCCACGTGTTGCTGGACGGCGACGCCATCGGCAAGAACTACCCCGCCACCGTGCCCATTGTCGCCAACTCCCAGGCGGTGGTGCAGCAGTGGTTGAGCGCCATCGGCGATCAGGACGTTTACAAGGGAGATTCCTTCAAGGACGAGATCGCATCAATGAAGGGCGAGATCCGCCGGAAGCTGGAAGAGACCTGGGGCAACGAACTAAAGGTATTCGAGACCGTGCGGTCGGTTACGCCCAGGAATACCATCTTCTCCCTGGACCCGGCGGTGGCCTCCAGCCGTGCCAGCCGCTGCCTGGAGATCTACGAGCCCAGGACCTTCATGCACCCCCACGGTTGGCTCGGTCTGGGGTTCGCCTTCCCAGCGGGAGTCGGCGCCAAGGTGGGCAAGCCGGAGAACCCGGTGGTCTGCGTCACCGGCGACGGCGGGTTCCAGTACAATTTCCAGGAACTGGCCACCTGCGCCCAGTACGGTATCCACCCGGTGGTGTTGATGTTCAACGACAACGCCTGGGGAGTGTTGAAGAAGTTCCAGGGCGAGCGGTTCGGTGAGAACCGCGAGTTCGCCACCGATTTGGTGAACCCCGACTTCGTCAAGATCTTCGAGTCCTACGGCTTCGAGGGCACCAAGGTGTCCACCGTCGACCAAATGGGCAAGGCGCTGGAGAGCGCCATCGCATCGGGCAAGACCCACCTGGTGGAGGTCCAGACCCCGGACGGGTTCGGGGCTCTCACCTAGGTTGAAAACCCGGCGCGCCAACGTCTTTCCGGCGCAGGCCGGAACCCAGAAGGGCAGCCCTACAGCCACTTTCCTCCAAATGGCGTGGCCGCAATTACGAGTGCATTTCCTAAATTCCGGCTTCCGCCTGAATGGCAGGGTTGAACGCCAAAAGGCGTCTTTACCGTATCCCTCCGCGAGTTGCAGGACGGCCAACCATTCCGTCGATGATATTGTCTAATTTGAAACCAGGGCGGGTTTCAAACCCGCCCTGTTTCTGTTCAATGAAGTGCCAGAAAACATTCCAGGGCCGTCGTTGTGGATTCCGGTTTTTGCTGGAATGACGAAGGTCCGTGCTGGCGGTCCCTTCCGGTTTTACTCCGCAACGTCTCTTGGAGACTGCTTCCAGGCCCTTGTCTATTGTCTGGTGGTCGGCCACAATTGACATAAAGTTGAGGCAGGGAATCCTTGACACTCGTGGGCGAATTCAAGGTAATTACTTAGGCAGGTCAGCCCATTGTTTTACGGAGTTTTCACCGCTCGATGACCGACCCGATTAACGAAAACGGGGCAACCGGACAGCTTTACCCCAGGCGTGTCTATCCGCTGGACGCCCATGATTTAAGCGAGGAGCAGATCGCCGTTGCCTTCGCCATGACCTCCCGGCGGCCCGAGGCCTTCGACGTGATCGCGGAGCAGGTGAGCAAGGAGAAGGCGGCCGACTTCCACGAGCGTTGGGTGCTTGGTTACGGCCACGCCTCGGTTGCGGAGCATGCCGTGGTGCACCTGGCGGTGGAGAACGTGTCCCGGCTGGCCTGCGACACCCTGGAGGACAACCGGCTGGCGTCCTATACGGAGAAGTCCTCCCGCTACCAGGTGATGCCGGAGGACTATTATCACGTCCCCGAGGAGCTGGCCGGACACAAAGCCCTCCGTAAGGAGTACGTGGATGCCTGCTCCGGCCTGTTCCAGAGTTACTTTCGGTTGATCGACGGATGCATAGCCCATCTGAAATCGGCCAACCCCCAGAATGATGGAGAACGGGACGGAGCGTACAACCTGCGCCTCCGCCGCATCGCCACTGACCACTGCCGGGCGGTGCTGCCGGCGGCGACGCTGACCAACGTGGGAGTCACGGCCAACGCCCGCACCCTGGAACACGCCATCGCCAAGTTGGTGTCCTCGGAACTGATTGAGGAACAACGCCTGGGCGATGCGGTGAGAGAGCAGGGCCAGTTGATCACTCCGACGCTGATCAAGTACGCCGACAAGGTCGACTATCTTCAGCGCATGCCGGGGTTGCAAATGGACCTGGCCCGCAGGTTTGGCTTCCCACGTGAGGAGCCGCCGGCGGAGGACGCCCCGATACCGATCGGGGAGGAGAGGGCTCCCGAGGTGCGGTTGGTCCACTGGGACCGCAAGGGCGAGGAGAAACTGGCGGCGGCGCTGCTCTATCGCCACTCCAACCTGTCCTACGACCAGGTCTGGGAGCGGGTGAAAGACCTGGGAACCGAATCCCGGCAGGCCATAATCGACGAGTGCGCGGCTGGACTGGGTCCCCACGACGCCCCGTTGCGGGAGTTCGAGGTCGTGGACTACACCTTCGAATTCGTGCTGGACTACGGCGCCTACCGGGAGTTCAAGCGGCACCGGATGATGTCCTACTTTCCTCAACCGCTGACGGTGGCCCACGGCTACGGCATCCCTCCGGTGGTGGCCCAGGCCGGGCTGGAATCAGAGTTCGAAAAGGCGGTGGGCCGGGCGGAAGAGGCCTACTGGAAGGTGCAGGAAGTGTCGCCGCTTGCGGCCCAATACCTGGTGACTCACGCCCATAACCGGCGGGTGTTGAGCAAGTTTAACCTCCGGGAGTGTTACCACCTGTTCAAGATGCGGACCTCTGAAGAAGCCCATTTCGCCATCAGGGAACCCGTGCTGGAAGCGATGCGTCTAGCCGTGGAGGTCCAGCCCCAGTTCTTCCGGGGGCTGAAGCTCCGGAACTACCCGGACTGGTGGCCATACGAGACCGAGGACTAGCAATAGACATGAGTCGTCCCGGAGTTTAGTGGGTGGATTTCGGCGAAGAGGGATAGCAACACTGGGCACTGGGAACAGGTCGGCGGCGTTCTGCCATTGAGCATAGGCAGCGCCGCCTTCGTCTTTCCGGCGAAAGCCGGAATCCAGTAAGACTGCATCGGTCACCCGTCATCCTGGGTGAGAGCTCTGGATTCCAGCCTCCGCTGGAATGACGAGGTGGGGACGGAATTTGCCCCAAATTGTGTACTCACCAGGAAAATCTGGGATGACTCATGTCTGGTAGTGGTGGCCCCATCAGACCGGGGACTAAGTGTTGGTCAGCTTGGCGGCGACCACAGCCAGGCGGGAACCCAATTCCCGGGCTTGGGCCAGGTCTTCTTTGGTAGCGTCTCCCACAGCCGTTGCCCCGTAGTACGACCCCGAACGGCGCATGAGTTCTCCCCAGGGCAGTCCCACCACCACCATGCCGCAGGCCAGCATCCAGTGAATCATCTGCAGCAGGGTCATCTCAAGGCCGGAGTGTTGACCTGAGCCCGAGGTGAAAGCGGCGGCGGGTTTTCCGGCCAGCGAGCCATCTTCCCAGAGGTCGCCCTGGTCGTCCAGCCACGACTTAAGCGAACCGGTGATGCCGCTCCAGTTGGGAGACCCTAAAAGCAGGCCGTCGGCGGCCAGTAGGTCGGCTTGAGAGGCTTCGGTGGTCCGTTTCAGAGTGACAACCGCCCCGGATGCCTCCACGCCCCCGGCGACCGCCCGTGCCAGGTCTTCAATGGCCAAGTTCTTGCGGTCGTAGACGACCAGTATTGAGACTGGGTTTGGAATTGTCACTACGGGTCTGAGCAGTCCCGGGTGAAGCCGCAGTTAGGACACTTGATCTTGCACTTCTGCTCAATCATCTCGCAGCCGCAGATCTCACAGGTCAGGTCGTAGGACTTATCGAAAGTGGCCTTGAGCAACGGCACGCGCACCACACCATCCGCCATTGTATGGCAGGAAAGCCCCTCCCGATTTGAATCGGGATAAAGGGGGTTGAGGGGATTTCCGCAAGGGTCGCGCGGAGTATAGCAGCCGGCGAATCTGGCGGCCAAGAACGCCTCAGGGGAGTTTTAAAGGGAAGTTTGGCGGGGTATTACCGCCAGTGGGCGTAGGTCACCAAACGGGGCGCGTTCATCGACACCAGATTCCCTTCCAGTACCATATCGGTGCGGGACTGGTCGGCATTGGGACTGGCGCTGGCGGTCAGTTCCACCCTCTCAAAGCCCATGATCGACTCCGGGAGCTGTAATGACACGGTGCCCCAGCCACGGGAGTCGACGCCAACCTGTCCAACCCACAGCTTGTATTTGCCGCGCATCAACCAAACGTGGTAACTGGTGGAGGGGGTCGGAGGTTCCATGCCGGCGACCATGATCACTCCGCGGCTGCCATCGCTGCTCACCAGCAATATCCCCTGGGCGCGGCTTCCAGCGTAGGGCGAGCTCAGTTCCAGGGACATATTGTCGGGCCGGGCCAATTCGTAACTGGCTTGCTGGAGCTGGAGCACCGTGTCCATGACCCTGGACTCAGCATCGGCGGCGTCCCTTATCTGGGCGGTCATGGTGGCGGCGTTGGCCTCGAGGCGTGCCTGGAGGGAGGTGTTTTCCTTTCTCAGTTCGTCTACCTGGCCGGAGATGCGTACATTCATGGCCACGGCCAACACCACCAACACCATGGCGACCGAAGCGGCCATGGGTACCAACACCCGAACCAACCTGCTGCTGGTCAGCCGGTCTCCGATGGATGGGACCAATTGTGGCTCCGGGGCGTCCGGGGTCACCGGTTCCTCCCGTGAGACGGCCTGCATCAGCCGCGCCCGCAGGCCCGTTGGCGGGTCCTGAGGGGTGACCGACCGGGCCAACGCGGCGGCGGTTTCCTGGTACCGGTCCACCGCATCGCTGCACCGGACGCATCCGTCCAGGTGGTCCTGAATACGTTCCTCCTCGTCCAAGTCCAGGGCGTCCAGGGCGAACGCCTCCAGCATATCTTCCGGATGGGCCGGCTCATCATTGCGGTCTGGGGGATAGTTCATGGGGTTATTCGTAGCCATCGTTTTCCAACGTCGTGCGCAGCTTCTGCATCGCCAGGCGCACTCTGGTTTTAATTGTGCCCAGGGGCTGGTCCAATTTTTCGGCCATCCCCGATTGGGAATAGCCCTCGAAGTAGGCCAGCATGATCACTTCGCGCTGAGATTCGGGGATGGTCTCCAGGGCCCGCATGATGCGTTCCCGTTCCAGGGTCTGTTCCACCTGTGCCTCGGTGGAAGCTCCGCCGGCGGGCAGCAGGTCCAGGGTCTCGTAGTCTGCCGGGTCGGTGTTGATGATTGCCCGCCGCCGCGACCGGATCACGTCCACGATCTTGTGGTGGGCCACGCTCATGATCCAGGCCCTGGGCTGGCCGCGCTCCGAATTGAAGCTGGAGGCTTTCAGCCAGATGTTCAGGAAGATGTCCTGGGTGGCCTCTTCGGCCAGCGCGGGTTGTTTTAGCATGAACATGGCGAGGGAATACACCGGTGTCTGGTATCTGGTGTACAGGGCCTCAAGGGCGTCCTTGTCAACCTGGGAAACCCGCTGAATCAACTGGTGGTCGTCTAATGACTCGTAGTCGACCACGGGTTTCTCCCGGCCTGGGGCTCACCGGCTTGAGTCCAATTATTAGACATGATTTCCATGTCCATAATTATATACGGAGAAATTTCCCGGCTGGATTTGGCCATTGGCGGCTAGTTAAGCCTGCTGAGCGAGGCCCATAGGCCGTTGATCTGGGTTCTGACCCGTTTGGCGTCCTCCGGACCGTCCGCATTTTGCAGGTAGGTCTCAAGGGTCTCGATGGCCAGCCGGTACTCCAACTGTTGGGCGTGGCACCATGCCTGCTCCTGGTACAACGACGGCAGACCGGGACTGATGATCGCCATCCGCTGGATGACGCCGACGGCCTTTCCGTATCCCTGGTTCTGCATGTAGACGTTTTTCAGGTTGTTCAGCATCCGGAAGAGGATATCGTGCTTGCTGCAGGGGTTCAGGAATTCGTCGGTCCATTCCAAGCGTCCGCCCGACATATTCTGGACCAGATTACGGCAATCGCCGGCGGAAAGGGCTACCCCGGAATTGAAGGGGTCCAGGTACTCTCCCGAGTCGTCTAGGCCGACGATGAAGTGGCCCGGCAACCCCACGCCGGAGCATCTGAGGCCCAAGCGGCGTCCCACCTCCAAAAAGACCAGGGACAGGGTTATGGGTATCCCGGTGCGGGTCTCCAGGACCCGGTTCAGGAAGCTGTTGTCCGGGCTGTAATATTCATCGGAATTCCCGTGGAAGCCTTCTTGTTCGAACAGGTAGCCGGCAATGGCGCGGGCCAGGTCCGCGGGAGCAGTGTCGTAGCCCACCCGAAGGGCGATCTGGGAGGCGAAAGCGTCCAATTCCGCCAGATGGGAGGAGACATCGATCTCCGGGTACTCTTCTCCGGCCAGGTACAGGGCCGCCCGGTCCAATTGGAGGTCCTCTTCGGGTTGCTGGACGATCTGGGAAAAAAGCGTGCGGAAACCGGCGTTGCCGTGGGTGCTCATTATTGCCCAACGGTCCGGCTGCCGGGGAGGCGGGTGATCAGGCCGGATGGTGACTGCATTGGTGGGAGAAATCCAGGCGCGAAAACCGATCAAGCAGGGTGCCAGCGGGGTTTTTCAAGCCGCCCGAATTATATCACGGTCTATTTGGGAATCAGGAGCTCTGGGGGGATTGGTCTGGGTCTTTCGAACGTCACCTTGAGTGCCAGCGAAGAGTCTCTGCCCCGCCCTACAAAATAATTTATTGACTGACACAGGCGGCCAACCTATACTCCACTGACTCGTACGGTTGATTTAGTAGGCGAGGCCCAGTATGCCCCAATACGTAGTGGAACGGCATCTGCCCAACTTCACCGGCGAACAGGTCGCCGCCGCCGCCAAGCGCGCCAAGGAGACCACCTCCGAAATGACCCGGGAGGGCACGCCTGTCCGGTATCTGCGCTCGATTTTCATTCCCGGAGAAGACAAGTGTTATTGCCTTTTTGAGGGAGAGAGCGCGGACTCGGTGCTTCTGGCCAACCAGAGGGCCGAGTTGCCCGTCGAAAGCATTTCAGAGGCGTTGTCCATTACCGCGGAAGAGATCACCTAAATTTCCGGGCTGCGCTGATCCAGCGTTAAGCGGTTTCCACAAAAAGATCCCGTGGAAACATCCCGTCGATTTTCCTTTCAAAAGCCATTCAAGGTGCAACCTATGGCTTCATATTTCGCCTCTGTATTTTCGGACCTGGGACGCCAGAAATCTCCCTGGGGCCGAATACCGCGCGACGAAGTGGTCGGTCTGATCGCGGAGTACCGGTATCTGGCGGAATTGCTGGCATCCCAACACGGCTGTCTCCATCGGAACTTTCAGGGCGACGGGCACCTTTTCATCTTTGAAAGCGCCGACGCGGCAATGCAGTTTAGCCTGAAGTTGATCGAGCAATGGGACTCGGGGAAATCCCAGTCCACCGGTCAGGGACAGCCGCCTGACTTACCTTTGCACCTTGGTTGCCATTTCGGCGACGCCACCCGTTTGGACGGCGGCGATGCCTGGATCGGACGTTCCATCGATCTGGCCCGTCGGATCGCCGGGGCCGCGGACGCTGGGTCCTTGCTGGTGACGGAGAACGTCCTTGACGCCTCCGACGTGGCCATGTACGAGTTCCAACAAGCCGGCCTCCACGCCTTGGAAGGTGACCTTCTTCCCCAGCGGACTCTCTACAGAATCATCCCCTCGCCGCAGAAGGCGCCCGGCAGCATTGGAGAGCGGCCCACTGCGGAGACCCTTTTCCTGGCTGGTGTCGCTTACATCGGAACGGCGAAAGAAAACGGTGAAGAGGAGACCGAGTGTTACGTGCGGGCCTTGGAGATGAGGCCGGACTATGCAGAGGCGCACAATAATCTGGGTGTGGTGATGCGTACCAAGGGAGAGGAGGGGCAGGCGGCCGAGCATTACCGCCAAGCGATCAAGATCCGGCCTTGGTATCCCGAAGCCAACTATAACTACGCAGTGCTCCTGTACTCGCGTGGTAATCTCAACGGGGCCGCTGACCGTTATCAGGAGGCCTTGCGGCTGCGCCCTGAGTATGTCGACGCTCACTATGGGTTGGGCAACGTGCGGCGGGATGTGGGCGAGACCGGCCAGGCGGAACATCACTTTACCGAGGCGCTCCGGCTTAGGCCTGAGTATGCAGAAGTGCACAACAATCTCGCCATTCTTTTGGATGACATGGGCCAAGCGGAGCGGGCCCAGCACCATTACCGGGAAGCCCTGCGAATACAGCCCGACTATCCCGAGGCCCACTACAATTTTGCCCTTGCTCTGGAAAACGCCGCCCGGCCGGGAGATGCCGAGGCATCGTATCTGGAAGCGCTCCGGCTGAAGCCCGAATATCCCGAGGCCCATAATAACTTGGCGATCCTATTGCAGACACGGGGGGACCTTGAAGCCGCCGAATTGCACTACACGGAGGTTCTGAGGTTACGCCCCGGCGACCCGGAGACTCACTACAACTTTAGCCTGCTGCTTAGGTCTCAAGGACGTGATTCTGCGGCGGATGAGCACCTCAATACCGCTTACGAGCTGGCCCCCGCGGAATGGGTTTCGGCGCAGCGGCAGGGTCGAGGAGGCGCTGAAGAAGCCCCGTCCCGGCAGATGGACGGCCTAACACCGAGGGAGATAGAGGTCTTGACGCTGGTGGCCCAAGGCCGGAGCAACCAAGAGGTGGCGGACGAGTTGTTCATCAGCCTCAGGACCGTTGCCCACCACGTCACCAGCATTCTGACCAAAACTAAATCAGGCAACCGCACGGAGGCGGCCGCCTACGCCAACAGGCATGGATTGGTCTGGTGACCGGCTGGCGCTAACCCCCGCCTGCTACGCTTTATCTCTCCTGTTTTACCATTGGGATGGACGTTACCTCAAAGGTTATAATAATGGCCCTTGGCATTGCTCCATGCACGCCGCCCACTGTCACCCCGAGCGTAACGGGGGTCTCGTTCACTCTGCGCTGGTTTTCCACTGAAAACGAGATTCTTCGTCGCTCCACTCCTCAGAATGACAGTTATGAGACAAGCCCCCTGGCATGGGAATAAATTCCCATGCCGCCGTACTCTCCACTGGAAAAGAGGGGAACATATACCGATGTCCTAGGTTTTCTGGTCCTTTATCATTCCTCCACACCGCTGATGCGGCGGATTCACAAACCGGATAGGAGGAACCGAGATGACAGTCTATATGGTGGAAAGAGATCTGACGGGAATAACCATGGAACAATTGGGGGCGGCGCAGAAGGCCGCGATCGAGACTTCTCAGAAATTCACGTCTGAAGGAAAGCCGGTCCGCTATATCCGGAGCACCTTCGTTCCCGGCGACGCCCGGTGCATGTGCCTGTTCGAGTCCGACAGCCAGGAGTTGGTGAAGGACGTGAATGAGACCGCCGGTATACCCTTCACCGGCATCGTGGAAGCTTTGGACCTGACTCCGTAACCTGGCCAGGCGGCTAGTCCGAACGGCAAAACGCTCGGCGGAGAACTTATTATCCGCCGGGCGTTTTTCTCGTTCTTTTAGCCAGTCTAGCTACACCACCAGTCCGTCGAAGAGGTCGTCCATATCGGCGGCCTCGTCGATCGCCCAGATGGTCTCCAAGACCCGGTCGCACTGCATGCCGGAGAGCACTCCGGCGGCGAAGATGCGGAATTTCCCTTCCAGTTCCTGGTCGTCCAGCGGGTTGTTCTTGTGGCCCTTGGAGAAGGCTGTATGGGCGGTGTGGACCCCGCCGGATTGGTCGGTGATGGTGATCCGGCAGTTGTACTCGGAGGGGAATTTGGCGGTGAACTCGGGGTCTTCGGCCAGGGTCATCTTGGCCATGGTGGCGCGCTTGGTGGGGTCGGCGATACCCTGGGGCGTGAAGGTGCCGGGGGTGACCGCGCCTTCTTGGAGGGCGGCCGCCACCAGGAAGGGGATGGAGTGGTCGGCGGTCTCCCTGGTCTTGGGGTCCCATTTTTCCGGCTCGTTGGATGCGGTGCTGGCGGCGGTCTTATAGGTGTCGATGTGGATTGACGCGATGTCGGCCAGCGCCACCTCCTTGCCCAGCTCGATGGCCAGGCCGATTGGCGCCTGGGTGTGTATCTGGGAGGGGTAGCTTTTCACGATGGTCTGGGTGATGCGGAATGGGTCGTCCTCGCTCCGGCTGCCGCCCAACGGGAATTCGGGAATCTCCACCGGTTTGCCCACCGCTTGTTCCCAGAGCCCCCGTTTGCCGTCGAAGGGCTCATTGGGCCCGCTCATGCCTTCGGCGGCCAGCATGGCGGCGAATATGGCGGAACGGGTGGCGGCGGCGGTGGCGCAGCCCTTCCACATGGAGAGCTCACCGCTGCGGGTTACCGCCAGGGGCAGGGACGGCGTGACGGCCAGGGATATGGCGTGGGCCATCTGCTCTTGGTCCAATCCCAGGACCTTGCCGGCGCCGCAGGCCGCGCCGATGACACTGAACATGCCCTGGTCCCAGCCCAGGTCGCCGGCCACCACCACGTCGGAGAGGCGGCAGAAGATTTCGTAGGCCAGGACGATGGAGGTCACAACCGTGCGCCCGTCGGCGACCATGGGGTCGGCCACGGCCAGCACAGCGGGGATCATGTCGCTGGGGTGTCCGCCGCCCGGAGAGAAATAAGAGTCGTTGCAGTCCAGGTACCGGACCATCACCCCGTTGGCGAACCCGGCCATGTCCGGTGAGGTGTACTCGTTGGTGCCCAGCACCCGCGCCGGGGTGGTGCTGGTGACCGTAGAAGCCATGCTCCTGGCGATTTTGGCCGGCTCGGACACAAATCCGCCCATGGCGCAACCCATGGTGTCCACCAGGGTGCGCTTGACCTGGTGCACGGTCTCGGGCCCCAGGTCTTCATAACTGAGCCGGCAGGCGTACGCCGCCAGCATTTCGGTGGTCCGGTCCATGGGTTATCTCCTCTCAGGGGTGGTCGGTCTTTTTAATTATGAGTCATCTCGGACTCGACTCTCGTAACTTTGCTTGGATAGGAAATCCGTCGTTCCGGCGGAAGCCGGAACCCAGTGCGGTTTTCCCCAGGCTTTTTGTCTTTGAGTGCGCAGCGTCTATGAAAAGTTGGAGTCCCTGGATTCCGGCCTTCGCCGGAATGACGAATGTGGGTTACCGTTCGTTGTGTCTGATAATGTCCTGCCAATACCGGGATGACCCAACATTAACGCGCTTGTAGCGCCGCCCGCCTAGCGGAGGACGGCTTCGGCCATGCGCTCCAATTGGTCGCCCATCTCCTTCTCGGTCTCCACGTGCTCGGGACGAACCACCACCCGGTCGGCGCCGGCATTGAACAGCGACTGGACGATGTCCCGTTCCGGGGCCTGGCCGTAGACCGAGATGGTGATGGACTTGGGGTCGCGGCCCGCCTCTTCGGCCATGGCGTCCAGCTTCTTGCGGCTCTCTTCCACCTCCGCCGGGGTGATCCGGTTGGGCAGCCAGCCGTCGGCGTGGGTCACCACCCGGCGCAGCACGTTCTTGGCCATGCCGCCCAGGATGATCGGCGGGTAGGGCTTCTGGAGCGGCTTGGGGTAGGACTTGACCGGTGGGAAGTCGAAGTACCGGCCGTGGTACTCGGCCTCTTCCTCGGTCCAGAGCAACTTCATCACTTCAATGGCTTCCCGTGTCTGGGTCCAGCGGTGTTCGAAGTCGCCGCCCATCATCTCCGTCTCTTCCTTGAGCCAGCCGGTGCCGATGCCGAACATGAACCGGCCGCCGCTGAACAGGTCCAGGCTGGCGATCTCCTTGGCCAGGAGCAGCGGGTTACGCTCCGGGACCAGGGTGATGCCGGTGCCCAGCCTGATCTTGGTGGTGGCGCCGGAGGCCCGGGCCAGGGCGATGTAGGGGTCGGTGAAATGGGAGTAGGTCCAGGGGATGTCGCCGCCGGTGGCGGGGAAGGGACTGTCGCTGTGGACCGGCACGGCGGCGTGCTCGGCGTACCAGATGGACTCGAAGCCCAGGTCTTCGGCCTTCTTGGCCATGAATGCCGGGTCGATGGTGTAGGCCGGCAGGGGTACCGATGTTCCAACGTTCATCTTCTTCTCTCCACTTTGGATTCTGGTTCCGCTGAATCTAGTTCTGGTTTTTCTAGTCTCCGGCGGGCTGTGCTTGTTTCACCTGGGACTCCAGCAGGTCGTAGCGCTCCCCCGCCTGCTGGGCTACCGTTTGGAGGTCCTCTTCCAGCAGATAGCCGTCGGAGACGAGGCCATTGGCAACTTGTTCCACCTTTCGGAGGTAGTCTTCCCGTGACGTATAGCGTTCTTCCACAGAAGGCCGAGGATCTGAGGCGTCTTCACGTTCCTGCCGGGTGAAGGCGAAGGGCACGGTTGAGCCCATGGTCTTGTGGGTTTGGCCGGGGCCTCCGGTGTCCGGGTGGCGCAGGTTCCAGCCCATGAGCGTGGCCAGGGGCACGGCCACGCCGGGGAGGCGGATGCCCGGCCAACTCGTTGCCGTCCCGGTCCACGTTGGACACCAAAGCCGGATAGGATTTCCCGGTGACCGGCGGCAGGTTCCCGGTGATTCCGTCATGGGGTCCGAAGTCGAACCTGGCCAGATGCCTCAGGTGCTCGGGGAATCCGGCTTGGGGGATGGCCTGGAATATAGAATTCAATGATTCGGAAGGCACTGCGGTGGAGTCGTCCAGACGCGGATGTCTGCTGGGCGGCGGAGGGGTGTCATTGCTGACCCATTCATCCAGCCTGACTACCGCGGCCCGCATCAGGGGCCGCCAGTCCACCCAGTTGAAGGGGTGAAGGCCCTTGGCGCCCGTGGGCTGGGTGTGCCCCAGCGGCAACACGCCGGCATTGTGTTGGGCGCCCGAGAAGTGGTAGATCCGCACGAAGTCCGACGGCGTGATGTCCCTGGAGCCGGTGGCGTCGATGTGGGTCAGGGCGGCGTGTCCGGCCCAGTACTCGCTGGAGGTGTTGGTCAGGAACAACCTGGGGAATTTGCCCCTGGCCGTCAGCCGTGACAGCAGTCCATCGGTCTGGCCGGTCTCGGGGTCGGACTGCTCGATGTCGGCGAAGGGGAAGAGACTGCCGGTGCTGGCCTCCACTAGGTTGGAGGGCTGGCCGAACCGCTGGTTGAATTCGCCCCGGCGGCCTCCGGCGATGTGGGCGATGATGCCGTCGAAGACGGGGCGGTCACTCTCGTCTTGGTTCATGGCCAGATAGAGCATGTGGCGCAGGAAACGCCCGCTCTGGGACGAGCCGAAGGCCAGGGTGTGTTGGATGTCGCCGGCGCAGGGGTTGTCCCGGTTGCTCGAATACCTGAGGTGGGAGACGAAGTCCCGTACGGCCGCCAGACCCAGGCCCACCACCGGCGCGGTGGCGGTGGTGTAGACGCAGCGGTAGACCTTGCCCGCTTCAAAGCCTGACGCCATGTGGATGTGAGTGGAGTCGGGTACGACACCGCCCTGCTCCAGACGGCCAAAGGACCAGTCGGAGCGGGGGATGACCGTGGCTGGTCCGGCGTCGTAGTCCTGGACGGTTAGCTCGGCGTCGGGTTGTTCCAGACCGCTGGCGGGGTAGGGCAAGTGGCCCCGGTCGGAGAGCATCTGGGTGGTGGCCGCCTCGTTGGGCTGGAAGGTGACGGCGATGCGGCCGGTCACCGGGCCGTTTGCGTCAAGGGCGTTGGGCACATTGACCCTGAGCGCCCCCGGTTCTTGGGGCACGTCGTGCTGCCAGCCGCACCAGACCTGGGTATAGCCCCGGCGCATCAGGAACCCGTTGCCGGGGTCCATGTGGGCGTTACCCGGCGCGCTGTTGATTCGGCGCAGTGACAGAACGTTGCCCCGGTTCACCACGTCGAAGAATAGCTTGTGGCTGCCTTTCCGCCGGTCTACCGGCCTCAGTATCCTGAAGTCCGCCGAAAACTCCACAAGTCCCGCCTGGTTTCTGGGAGCAAGCTCCAGGTCGGTGATCAGGTTGTTGGCCGGGTTGGCCGGGTCTACGGCGAAGTGGACCGTGCCGTCCAACTGCTCGTAGGCGCCCGTCTCGCCGAAGGTTATTCCGCCGCCATAGGGGCCGCGTTCTCTGATGTCGATGGATGTCACTGCCAATTTGGCACCTCCGGGGCGTTTATAGAATAGTCTCGGGGTCCACGTCCAGGTCGGAGGGTGGGTCTTCCCCGGCGAAATCCCGCCACCAGGCGGCGAAGTCGTCCTCGCCGTGCTTGTCCTTCAGCCGGGCCAGGTGGGACTTGGCCTGGTCCAGCACCGGCAGCCCGTTGCTCCCGGCGATCTGGTAGGTGCGTCCGGCCCACAGCAGCGCGCCGGGAATGTCGTCCCGCTCCTCGGCCACCATGCCCAGTTGGCCGTAGGTGCGGCAGATGCGGTTCAGGTCCTGGATTTCCTCGAAGACGTCCCTCGCCCGGCCGTACCATTCCTCGGCCTTATCCAGGTCCTTCTGTTGGTGGAACAGCACGCCCAGTTGCCGGCACTCGTCGCCCTCGGACCGCCGGTCACCCAGCTTCTGCCACTTCTCCATCGCCATCATGTACCAGTGCTCGGCGTCATCGACGAACATCGCCCGGGCCTGCTCCACCAATCCCAGGTGGTGGAACTCGATGCCCATCTGGGCGTCGTTGCCCATCCGGTCGCTGATGCTCAGCGACTGCTGGTACCAGTTCTCGGCTTCGTCGAACTGGTACTGGGCGTGGCAGACGGTGCCCAAGGAGTGGTAGACCAGGACTGCGGTCTCTTCATCGCGGTTCTCTTCCAGAACCTCCCGGGCCCGTTGATACCAACTCGCGGCCTCGTCATACTCGAACTTGTACTGGGAGCATAGGCCCAGAGAGCGGTAGTCATTGACCATCTCCTCGGCGTCGTTGACCCGCTGGTGTATCTCCAAGGCCTTGCTGAACCATTCCTTGGCTTCGGTGTAGCGGCGACGGTACTGGCAGACCAGGCCCAGGCCGTAGTAATCGTCGGCCACCGGTTCCTGGTCTTCACCGCCCTCGATAATGGCCAGGGATTTGGTGAAAAGGTCCTGGGCCTCTTCCAACTGCCAGCGGTTCTGGGCCACCTGGCCCATCTGGTGAAAGACCGCGGCGGTGCGGGGGTCGGTCTCGCCGTCCTCCTTGCCGGACAGGTACTCAAGGAGCTGCCGGTTCAGGGCGTCGGCCCGGTCGAACTCCTTGGTCTCGATGCACTCGCTGGCCTCGGTGCCCATCAGGTACAGCCACAGATCGATGCCGCCGGTCTGCTCCGCTTCCTCGGCGGTGGCGCCCGCTGTTTCCATCAATTGACGGCGCAGGCGGCGCAGTTCGGGATAGCGTTTCTGCATCCGGTAGACCTGGGCCAGGGGTTGGACCAGCAGTTGGGCGTTCTCCCACTGGCCGGCCTCCAACGACAGGGCCAGCGCCTGGGTGATGTTGCCCTCCTCGGCCAGGATGGCGGTGGTGCCGGCTTCCTGGTTCTCGTAGAGGGTCTCCATGAAATAGTCGGCGGTGTCGGCGTAGACCCGGACAATCTCCTGTTCCAGTTGCTGGATGGCGCTCTGGGAGAACTGGCGGTAGAGGCTGCGCCCGTAGAACCAGGGCAGCGACGGATGGATCTGGTAGACGCTGGGGGTGATGGGCTCCAAGAACCCGCTGCTGCGGGCGGTGCGTAGGAGGGTGCGGGTGGCGCCCCAGCCCAGTTGCTCGCCCATCACCGACTGGTAGGCCTGCTCCTGAGTGATGTGGGTCAGGATGTCCATCATCACCCGGCTGCGGAACAGGGAAAGAAAGGGCAGGTGTACCCGGCTGCGGCGGGACATCCGGCTGAAGGCATGGTCCATGACCACGGTGAGGTAGGCAGGGCGTCCTTCTTCGTCGGCGCCCGGCTGGTACTGGCCCAGTTCGGACCTGAGCTCGCCCACCAGGACCGAAGCGGGGACTTCTTTCAGGATGGGCAGAGCGATCTCCATGGCCAGCGGGTGGCCATCAACGAGGTCCAGGACCTCCAGGTACTCGGGGCCCAGGCGCATGGGGTCGGCCCCAGCCTCTTCCAAGAGCCGGGTGCCAAAGACGATGCGGTCCGATTGGCCCAGTCCTCCCAGTCGGTAGCCGCCATGGGGCACGGTTAGCCACGGCTCTTGGTCCCGGCGGCTGACCAGCAGCGTCCAGGTCCGGCCGCCTTCGGCCACTTCCTTCAAGAAAGAGTCCAGGTCGGCCATCTCGTTCTCGTCCAGCAGGCCCGGCGCTCCGGTGGGGAACCCGGACAGGTTCTGGAGGCTGTCGAAGACCAGCAGAGCTGGGTTTTCATTTAGATAGTCCACAACCCAGGCGCGGCGGTCTTCGGCCCGCAGGTCGGCGAAATCCAGTCCGGCCAGGGCGGTGCCGATCTCGTGCAGTACCCGCTCCAGTCCGGCGCCCACCTCGAATACCGAATAGAAGACTCCGCCGGGACGCCCGCCGGTCTTGCGCAGCCACGAGGCCAGGCCCAAAGCCAACTCCGATTTGCCCGTGCCAACGTCTCCGGATAGCAGCACCACGGGCCCCTGCCGGAATCGGCGTTCCAGTTCCAATATCTCGGCGTGGCGGCCGATCAGCCCGTAGGGGCCGCCCCGGGGCAGGCCGGTCCCAGTCGGCTCCTGCTCGGGCTGGGTCATGCCGGGCACCGGCGCAGCCGGCTCTTCTATCTCTATGGCTGAAGGCGCGTATTCCCTGGACTCAAATACGATGGGAACGGTCCAGTCCCAGGAGACCAGGGGTCCGGTGGCGGAGGGGCGCTCGGGATGGTCCATCATGGCCTGGCGGGCAGTGGCTACGGTATGGGAAACGGGCGCGCCGGCGCTCAGGCCTTTGAAGAAGTTCTCGCAGAACAGCACCCGGCCCGCTCCGGCTATCGGGACCGGCGCGGCCACCACCTGGGGGACGCCGCCCTGGGCCAGTCCGGCGGCGAATGACATGACGTCGTTCAGGGCGCTGGAAAATGAGGCGTTCACCAACACCACCGGCGTCTGGGCTCCGGTCAACGACTGGGCCAATTCGGCGGCATCTACGGAGATGGTCCCACCGAGACCGTCTTCCATACAGACACCTTGGCCATCGATGGTAAAACCGTCGAAGTGGACCAGGTGGTAGTGTCCGGACTTGCCAGCCAACTGTTCTTGAAGATTGACCGGAGAGGAGGGGCGCAGGCAGTCCAACTCGGCTTCCGCCGGCAGCGACTCCAAGGCGGCCAATACCTCGGTGGCGATGCTTCCGGAACCCTCTCCGGAGGGCGGGAGGAGCAGCAGGACGTTCAGTTGGTCCGTGGGCATCTGGCCGGTGAAGGCCTCCAAGGGCCCAGCGGACAGCCGCCGCGAAACTCCGGCTAGGTTGGAGGTCAGGTAGCCGTCGTCGTCATGGTTCAGCAATTCCCAGGGAAGGCCGAGAAACTCGGGCCGCGTGGAGACGATGGAAAGTTGGGCCTGCCCCGTCCCGGTGGCCCGGTCCAAAAGAGAGCGGGCCTCGTCGCTGGAGCCGAACACCGCTTCGTACAGCAGGCGGCCCAGGTCCTTTAGGCCATTTTGAACCTTCTCGGCCCTATTTGACGCCTCGCCGAAGGTGTTCTCCGGGTATTCGGTGAAGTACCAGCGTATCTCCGCAAGTTCGGAGCCGGTGAGGGGTAAGGGGAAGTTGGCTGGTGGAGCGGTCTCCTGACCGGACCCTCCTAATAATGAAAGTTGAACCTGGCCTGAGTCGGCCAGGTCCACTATTTGCAGTAAATCCGCCAAAGGGGCCTCCGGATAGCGTTCATGGGTGGAGCCGGGGTTGGGGCCGGCCCGAACTGGCGGACCGGGAAATCGTGTTTATTCGGCCTGTGAATGAATCTCCGACTATACTATCACCGGCCTAATATCCCGTCCAACGAAACAGACGTGGGAGTGCCGGCAAACCCCCACACCGTCGTCCCGACCACAGTCGGGAACCAGGATATGGCCGGGCGGCGACTCTAAAACGGCCTCGCCCCACGAATTTGTCATTCCGAGGCGGTCCCGACCCGTCGGGAAAGAATCTCGTTGTTGCTGGGCCAGCACTACTCAGAAACAAAGAGACCCTTCCTTCCACTCAGGGTGACAGTTGCGGGACGCTATTTATTGGTTACGCCGGATGGCCTGGATCTACGACTAGGTCGGGATGACGAAAGTGCAGACGCGGGATTCTCCAAAACTGCTCACCATGTGGGGATGACCGGAGAGCCGTTGCCATTGATTTAACGACTACTGGGCCGTGAACGCCCCGTCGACCGGCATGGCCAGTCCGGTCACCAGTGAAGCGGCGTCGGAGCACAGCCAGGCCACCGCTTCGGCGATCTCGCCGGGCGTGCCCTTGCGGCCAATGGGTTGGCGCGTCGGTATGGTTGCCGCGTAATCGTCACGGCCTGCCACCAACCGGTCCATCATGGGCGTGTCGATGATGCCCGGACAGACGGCGTTCACCCGGATGCCGTCTTTTGCGTATTCCAACGCCGCCGACTTGGTGAGGCCCACAACAGCGTGTTTACTGGCTGAATAAGCCGACAACTGCCTGGAACCCACCAGCCCGGCGGCCGAGGCGGTGTTGACGATGGCCCCGCCGCCCTGTTTCAGCATCTGGGGGATCTCATATTTGAGGCAGAGCCAGACGCCCTTCACGTTGATGTCCATGAGGCGGTCCCAGGTGTCCTCCGGATATTCGTGGAGGCGTCCGCCGATGTAGCCTTCGATACCGGCGTTGTTGTAGGAGCAGTCCAGGCGCCCGTAGGCCTTAACGGTGGCCTCCACCAAGGCTTCCACGTCGGCGGCGCGGGAGACGTCGGCGTGGACGAACATTCCGTCGCCGCCCATGTCTTTGATGGCGCTCAGGGTCTCCTCGCCGCCGTCGGCGTTGACGTCCGATACCACGATGGTCGCCCCTTCCCGGGCCAGGACCAGGGATGTGGCCCGGCCGATGCCGGACCCGGCGCCGGTGACCAGCGCAATTTTCCCGTGTAACGTGTCGGGCATGGCTGCCGCCTCCTTACGGTCTAAGTCTCGCCCGCGCGGTGGGCGCTGGCCCGCCAGTCGTCGGGACTGGGGCCCGGGTCGACCAGAACATCGACCACGGCCGGCCTCCCAGACGCCTGGGCCTCCCTGAGGGCGTCGGGCAGGTCCTTGGAGTGGCTGACCTGGATTCCGAAGGCGCCCATGCCCATGGCCACGGTGGCGTTGTTGGTGGGGAAGAACTCGGAGGCTATCTTGCGGCCCTCGGGCTGGTGGTCGTGGACCATGCCCAGCATGTTGTCGTTGAACACCACGCAGATGATGGGCAGGTCGTACTGCACCGCCGTCGAAATGGCGTTCACGGTCATCATGTAGCCGCCGTCGCCGGTTACGCAGACCACCGGCCGGTCGGGATAGACCAGCTTCAGGCCCAGCGAGGCCGGCAGCGCCCAACCCATGCCGGCGGTGCCGCCGGGGCTGTAGAACGTGTTGGCCTGGCGGGCCCGGTAGAGATGGGCCATCCAGGTGCGGTTGTTGCCGGCGTCCAAGGCGAATATCGTGGACGGGTCCATGGTCGCTTGGAGCTGGGCCACCAGCCGTTGGGGTGTCACCGGCGAGCTATCGACGTGCATCTCCGGCTGGTCGTAGTAGGCCCCGGCGTCACGGCGGCCGGACAGGCTGTCGGTCCACTCTTTCCGGTTGGCGGCATTGCCCGGCGCGGCGGACTTGGATGCCTCCACCAACTGCTCCAGGATCACCCGGGCGTCTCCGATCAGGCCCAGTTCCACCGGGAAGGACCACCCGGCGTTGCGCTCGTCGATGTCGATCTGGATGATGCGCTGGCGGTTGGGGTTGAAGATGTCGGGACGCTCGCCCACGGTCTCCTGGGAGCGGAGCAGCGCGCCCACCACGAGCACGGTGTCGGCGTCGCCCACCGCCCTGTTGGCCGTTTCCTGGCCGTAGGTGCCCACCATGCCCAGGGCCAGGGGATGGTCCTCGGAGATGGCGCTCTTGCCCTTGTAGCTGGTGGCCACGGGCATGCCCCATTGTTCGGCTAGTTCCTGTAGCTGGGAGTGGGCCCTGGCCACGTGCACCCCGTTGCCAGCGACGATCACCGGCCTGCGGGACTCGTTAAGTATCTGGATGGCCCGTTGGATGTCCACCGGCGCGCTGGCCGGCTTCACCGTGTTCAGGAACCCCGACGCGTTGTGGATGAAGGGCGGGGATTCCACGTCCACCTGGCCTGAGATGGCCGCCGAGCGCATCAGTACCGTGGTGGGTCCGGGGCGGCCGCTGACGGCATGTTTGATGGCCAGTTGGGTGCCCAGCACGGCTTCTTTGGGACTGGTGGCGAGGGTCGTGTATTTGGTCATGGATTTGAAGATGGCCTGGAGGTCGATGCTGCCGTATTCCCCGGCCCCCGACTGGTTGGCGGGACGCTGGGCCGCGCCGCCGTCGGAGGTGTCGGTGATCACCACCATGGGGGAACTGCTGAGCATGGCTTCCATGATGCCGAAGGTGGCGTTGGACCCCATGAACAGCCCTTGGCCCATGATGGCCGCCGGTTTCCCCGCGGCGCGGCCGTAGGCATCGGCCATGATGGCCGCCACCTGCTCGTGACGCACCAATATGGTCTTGATGCTGTCCTTCTTGGTCTCGAGTACCTGAAAGATCTGCCCGGTCCCGCCGCCGGGAATGCCGAAGACGTGGTCAATACCGGCTTCCTCCAGGGTCTGGACGATCATCTCACTGGCTGATGGCATGGGTTTTCCTCATTAGGCCGCTTGGTGATATTCGCTTTGGGGGATACCCAAAGCAGGCGGCAATCGTAGCTGGAATAGGCTCGAACCGGCGGATGTTGGACGGATGATACCCTTCGCATCTGACAGGGTCAACAAGACCGGTTGGCGTTGCTGTCTTGGGCCGATGCCATCGAAATTCGGTCAATCGATGCTGGACGGAGGGAATAGGCTCACACGCATGTCTTGAAAGAGTAGTCCTCCGGAGCGGGTTCGAAAAAAGCGCGATTCCCGGACTTTGACCGGAACAAAGCCCGGTCTTTGGCAACCAACTCCATGGTGCCGGAATCAAAGGGGTTTCCCCAGCCCGGCGGTGGGTTCGCTCCGCCAATGTCCGTCGGTATTGGGTCGGCTAGCCACCTCCGCCCATCGAAGTTGGCGTACCGGACTCCGCAGTGGGTATATAGATTGTGTGAGTAGCGGACCCCGATCTCCGCCGGTTCGCCATCCAGCGTGGGCGCCGACGTGGGCATCGGGGCCGGCGTAGCCGTCAGCATGGAAGTCTTTTCGGAGCCGCAAGCTAGCAACGCCAACGGCAAGAAGAATAGAGCGGCGAGTACTGGCAGCCGGACCGGAGATTTCTTCCTGTACATCTATTATCTTCCCATGAGGTCAAGCTTTTGGAGACCTCTGCCATCATAGTGATTGCTGCTCAAGTGCGCCATATCGAACCTGCCAATGTGTATCCGAAAACCCGGCTGGGCCGGTTGACCCCCATTGGGAGCGGGCGTATCATCCCCCCAACCTGAGGCGGGCCAGGCACGGCAACTTGCTTGGGCATCCCGCCGGGTCATAATTCAGCGCCAAACAAGAGAGGAATCATGCGTGGTGCCGATGCCGTAGTCCGAGCCCTGGAGAAGGAAGGTGTGGAGTACATCGCCGGTTTCCAAGGAGGCGGCCTGGTCCCCCTTTGGACGAGCCTCAGAATTTCCGAGACTATCAAGGTCTTCGCTGCCAGGAACGAAAGGCTGGGCGTGGAGATCGCCGACGGTTACGCCCGGGCCACCGGCAAGGTGGGCGTGGCCATGACCGGCACCGGGCCCGGCGCCACCAACACCCTGACCGGCATCGCCGGGGCCTACGCCGACAACATCCCCGTGCTGCTTCTGATGGGACAGATCCCCCTGGCGCAACTGGGCAAAGAGGTGCAACAAGAGGTGTCCGCCAGTATCTTCGACACCCTGGTCAAGTGGCGGGGCACCATGGCCAAGGTGGAAGACATCCCGTCCATCATGCGCCGCGCCTTCACCGCCTTGCGCTCCGGCTCCCCCGGCCCCGTGGTGCTGGAGATGCCTTCCGACGTGCTGATGACCGAGGCCCCCGACGAAGCGTTGGAATACGAGCCGGTGGGCCCCGGACGGAAGGCCGCCCCCGACGCCGATGAAGTCGCCAGGGCCGCCGACCTGCTGGTCAACGCCGAGATGCCCATCTTGAACCTGGGCGGCGGAGTCCTGTCCGCCGAGGCCTGGGACGAGGCCAAGGAGCTGGCCGAATTGCTGTCCATGCCGGTGGCGACCACCCTGGTGGCCAAAGGCGTCTTCCCCGAGGACCATCCCCTGGCCATGGGCATGGGTTGTTACCCCCGCAGCCGGTACGCCAGCGGGGCATCGCTGCACATGAACCGCAAGGCCGACGTGGTGCTGGCGGTGGGCAATTCCTACCGGCTGCCCAACGGCACCGACGGGCGGCCCATCCCCGAGGGGGTGAGTCTGATCCATGTGAACGCCGACGAGCAAGACCTGAACAAGATCTACCAGGCCGACGTGCCCATCCTGGCCGACGCCAAGTTGGCCCTCCGGGCCATCCTAGACGCCGTGAAAGAGCGCATCGGGCCGGGCAAGGGCGGCCTTAAAGAGGAAGTGGTGGCCGAGATCAAGCAGGCCAAGGACAAGCACATGGGCGAGTGGGAGGATGTTTTCAATGACACGTCGACTCCCACTAACGGCTACCGTGTGGTCCAGGAGCTGGCCAAACTCGTCGACCCCGGCAAGACCATCGCCCTCCACGACGCCGGCGGCAGCCGCGGCTACATGTCGCCCTTCTGGACCGCCACCAAGCCCCGCAGCTACTTGGGCATGGGCGGCATGGCCGCCATGGGCTGGTCCCTGGGCGGGGCCATCGGAGCCAAGCTGGGCCGGCCCGACCATCTGGTGGTCCACATTTTGGGCGACGCCTCGTTCGGCATGGTCGGCATGGAACTGGAGACCGCCGTGCGCATGGGACTGCCCATTCTGACGGTCTTGGTCAACAACGAAGGCACCGGTGGCGGCCTGATGGGCATGGGAAACCCCAACGGCCCGCCGCCCACGATGGCCCAACTCACCGGAAATTGGAGCAAGGTGGCCGAGGGCCTGGGCGCTTACTCGGAGCGGGTGGAAGACCCCTTAGAAGTGGGGCCGGCCCTGAAGCGGGCCATCGCCGCAACTGAAAATGGCCAAGCAGCCTTGGTAGAGGTCATGATCAAGCCCATGGCCACGCCGGCCCTGCCTGACGATTGGTCGATCTGAAGCCAACAGCTATCAGCAGTCAGCGGTCAGCAGCTGATAGCTGACCGCTAGGAGCGCCATGAAGAGCATCGAGATAGACCGTAGCAAACGGTTGAAGGACGATCCGGGCAAGGGCCACAACCGCTGGCACCCGGACATCCCTCCTATTCTGGAGGTGGACCCCGGCGAGGATGTGGTGTTGGAGACCCGGGATGCCTCCGACGGGCAGATGAACGCTGCTGTAACCGTCGAAGATTTCCCCGGTTTCGCCACAAAGGTTGGACACCCGCTGACCGGCCCGGTTTACATAAAGGGGGCCGAACCGGGGGATCTGCTGGAGATCGAGTATATCGACATCATCCCCCAGTCCTACGGCTGGACCCGCAACCGCCCCGGCGCCGGGTTCCTGCGCGACCTGTTCCCCGATCCCTTCGTGGCCCACTGGGAGATGAAGGACGGCTGGGCGACATCCAAGTTCCTGCCAGGCGTGAGGATACCCAATGGCGCTTTCATGGGTACCGCAGGGATCGCCCCCTCCAGGGCCCAGTTGGAGGCGTGGACCAAGCGGGAGGCCGACCTGGTGCGCCGCGGCGGGGTGGCCTTTCTCCCCGACGCCGAAGACGCGGTGCCCGAAGGGACGATAGCTGCCGAGGGACTCCGCACCATCCCGCCCCGGGAGAACTGCGGCAACGTGGACGCCAAGCAACTCACCAAGGGTTCCCGGCTACTGATACCGGTGAACGTGTCCGGGGGACTCTACTCGGCCGGCGACGGCCACTTCGCCCAGGGGGACTCCGAGTGCTGCATCACGGCCATCGAGATGGGCGCCACCGCAGTGGTCAAGTTCCATATTCACAAAGGAGAGGCCGCCCGGCATAACATAACCTTCCCCCGGTTCGCTCACCCCGGATATTTCATCGCTCCGGAATGGGCCGCGCCCCGGAACTTCATCGCCACCATGGGCATGCCCATCCGGGAGGACGGCACCCAAGAGGGCGAGGACCTGACCCTGGCCGCCCGGAACGCTCTGATCAATATGATCGACCTGCTCCAAGAAAGGGGTTGGACCAAGGAGCAGGCCTACATCATCTGCAGCGTGGCGGTGGACCTGAAAATTAGCAACGTCGTGGACCTGCCCAACGTCACCGTATCGGCGTTCTTGCCCGAGGACATCTTCCAGGGTTAGGGGGAAAACCGGGGATTTGAGGCCGCAGGTGGTCTTAGAGACGGTTGGTCAATGAAAAAGGGCCTTAAACAGGCCGAGATGACGCCAAATATATTGAGGGGACTGAGTCGGCAGAGATCGGTTGAAAAAGGAAAAGCCCCGTCCTTCCACGGAAGGACGGGGCTTTTTAACAATCGCTTGATTGTCCGGTATTTGACGGGCCGGGGGGTTAGCTGACCCGCTTAACTTCCAGGGTCTCGCCGGGCGCGAGCGCTACACGTCGTACACTTATACCCAACTTGAGCAGCCAGTACCCTAATGTGGCCTTGCTCACGCCCAATTCCTCGGCGGTGGCCGAAAGACCGACCTCGTTGACCTTCTCGGGCAACAGGCGCTCCAAGGGGCGTTGGAATTCTTTCTCTACGCGCTGCATCAGTTTTGTCTTCCTAGCCATGACTCCCTCCGTATCATTGATTATTAGCGCTGGTTTATACTGCTACCCGGGCCTTCGGGCTGCCATTAGAATAACACCTGTTTTAGATAACGTCAATACTTTTTCTAAGGATTCTTTTAAATTTATTTAAGAAATGATTAGAACATTATATTGTTCTAGCCGCCCATAAGTTTAACGGTTGCCGGCCTATTATACGGCCGTTCCATGGTAATTTAGAGACATGTTAGGCATAGAAACCTGGTTTCTGGACATAATCACCAAAGTCTACGACGCCATGGGTTGGCCCGGGGTGGTCTTCCTGATGGCTATAGAAAGCGCCGCCATCCCCTTTCCCAGCGAACTGATCATGCCCTTGGCCGGTTGGCTCTTGATCGAGGCCAAGGGAGAGTCGGCCTGGATGTTGGGCCTGGCCGCCTTCTATGGGGCGCTGGGCAATCTCCTGGGGTCGTGGGTGGCCTATTGGATCAGTCTGAAGGGTGGGCGTCCCCTATTAAAGAAGTACGGAAGATATGTGCTGTTGACCCAGCATGATGTTGACCGGGCCGAGCAGTGGTTCCAGAAATACGGCGAGTTGGCGGTCTTTGCGTCCCGTCTCTTGCCGGTGGTCCGTACCTTTATCAGCATCCCGGCTGGCATCGCCCGGATGAACATCTGGAAGTTCAGCTTCTACACGTTTATCGGGTCCTATCCCTGGAGCCTTGGTCTGGCCTACGGCGGCTACAAGCTGGGCGAGAACTGGGAGGACCTGCGCCGGGTCATGCGGCCCTTCGATTTCCCCATCGCCGCCATCATGGCCGTGCTGGTGGTGTGGTTCATCTACCGCAGGATTAAGACCATTCGGAACGAAGTGGGCCGGAGCGAAGTGGGCCGTTGACACGGTCATATCCGGCCAATAAGCTGGATACACGCCCAGGACGGATTCCCCCCGGATGTAATTCCATAAAAAGGCGGCACGACATGCAGGCTCCCACGCTGCGGGACGTCTATCAAGCTAAGAAGACCATTGCTCCTTATATACCTCGCACGCCGTTACACTATTCTGCCGGACTCAGCGAGATGCTTGATGCAGAAGTGTACTTGAAACATGAGGAATACCTGCCCCTGGGGTCCTTCAAGGGCCGGGGCGGAATCAACCTGCTGGCCAATCTCACCGACGAGGAGAAGGAGCGGGGCCTGATCACCGCGTCCACCGGCAACCACGGTCAGTCGGTGGCCAGCGCAGGCAAGATGTTCGGCGTGCGCGTCATGATCGGTCTGCCCGAGAACGCCAACCCCAACAAGGTGGCGGCCATGGAGGCCCTGGGCGCTGAGTTAATATTCCACGGCGACAACTTCGACGCGGCCCGGCTGCACTGTGAGCGTCTGGCCAAGGAAGAGGGCTACCGGTTCGTCCACCCGGTGAACGACCCTTTACTCATAGCCGGAGTGGCCACCCAGGCACTGGAGACCATCGAGGACCTGCCCGACGTTCAAGTGTTGATGCTGCCTTTGGGCGGCGGATCGGGGGTGTCCGGCGCCTGCATCGTCGCCAAGGGCATCGACCCTTTCATCGAGGTGCTGGCGGTCCAGTCGGAGCAGGCGCCGGCCGGGTACCTGTCGTGGAAGAAAGGTGCGATCGTTGAAGCCGAGATGACCACCTTCGCCGATGGAGTGGCCACCGGGTCGGGCTACGAGCTGGCCCAGGCGATCATCCGCAGCCTGCTGGACGACTTCTTGTTGGTGAGCGACGACGAGATCCGCCGGGCCATCGGCACTTTGGTGGAGCAGGCCCATACCTTGGCCGAGGGCGCCGGGGCCACGGCCCTGGCCGGCGCCATGAAGTATCCGGAAAAGGTAAAGGGCAAAAAAATAGCGATCACCGTGAGCGGGGCCAACATCACGGTGGACCAACTCCGCCGGTCATTGGAGGTCTACCAGAGCTGACCTGCATCGCATAAATGTAACGGGATTGGCGTGTACCATAAATAAAGGGCCTGCTTCGGCGGGCCCTTTATTTATGGCCATAGGGAGGGTCATTAATAATTGAAGCGGCATATTCACGGGGCTATACTGGGCGAAGAGCTGTGGCCCAGAATCGGGCCCGGCAACCGTGAGCCCGCGCGTATTACGCGTATTAGATGGAGGGGCGGTAGTGTTCGAGAACGTGGCGGAGCATCTGGACGAGGCCGTAAGGTTGGCGGAACGGTGCCCCGAGAAGTACCAGATCCCCTGTTTCCAGGCCCTGATCCGAGTCCTGGCCCAGTCCGACTCCCTTCCCTTAAACAGCGGCGACGGCCACCCCATCCACGGCGTCAGCGAGCCCTCCGCATCCCGCGCCAACGGCTCCTACACCGACGCCGGTCCCGCCCGGCAACGGCAGGCCGGCGACCGGGGCCCCATATTTCTTGAGCAACACCAAATACCCAGCGCGTCCATCTCACGGGTCTATCATTTGGACGGCGACTCATATCGTATTATCGTGAAAGACCTGAAGGAAAAGACCAACTCCAAGAAGCAGGTAAAACTGGCCTTGCTGCTTGGCGTCGGCGGCCTGCTGGCTGGGGGACAGCCCGTGTTCTCCAAAGAGAGATTGATCGAGGTCTGCCGGGAGTATGGGGCCTACGACGGTCCCAACTTCGCTGCGCACATGAAGAAACAGCGGGACATGTTCATCGCCCAGGGGAACGAGTGGTCGCTTACCGTGCCGGCCCAGCAGCGGGCGGCGGAGGCGATAAAAGAACTGGCGTCCTGATCTCTATCCCGGCTGAGATATCCTGACTCCTTAACGTAGGTGGCACGGTCCCGATGGAATCGGGATGCCCCTACGTCATGATCATGGAGACTGGGAATGCCTACCGGCTGAAATAACGGGCCAGTTCGTCGCGGCTGAACTGGGGAAGCTCAACCTCGCCCGCCCGCCCGATGGATATCAGTCCCTCTTCCGGCGCCAGCATCATCCCGATCTCCCAGCCATCTATTCCCTTTTTCTCCAATTCAGAGAGTAAAGAGGGAACATCGCCCGATGGAAGTGTAATGATCAGCGCCCCCGAGGCCAGCAGGCCCATGGGGTCCAACTCCAGGGCTTGGCAGACCTGCCTGGTGACCGGCAGCACCGGCACGCTGTCCTCCTCGATGGCCAACCCCAGCCCCGAAGCGGCGGCGACCTCTCTGAGCCCGGTGATGAGACCCCCCTCGGTCACATCGTGCATGGAATGTACTTGTGCCGTGGTGCAGGCAATTTGAGCGTCGGCGATTACACTTATGCCCGGAGAGTCCAACAGTTCTGCACTTAATGTAATTATGTCGTCGGATACCCCGGCTTTCCGCAGGTCGCCGGCCCGCTCCAAGGCCAACAGCGCCGTGCCCTCGATGGCGATGCCCTTGGTCACCACGATGCTGTCGCCTTCCTGCGCCCCTCCAGTCTTGACCAGGCGGTCCCGCGAAACCTCGCCCAGCATGGTCCCGGTCACCAACGGGCGGTCAATGCCGTAGGTGACCTCGCTGTGTCCGCCCACCAGGGCGACGCCGATGGCGTTGCAGGCATCCAGTATCTGATCGAACAATTCTTCGGCCTGGTCTTCGGTGAAGCGCTCCGGCACCAGCAGGGTGGCCAGAAACCAACGTGGGGTGCCTCCGGTGCAGGCGATGTCGTTGGCGTTCACCTGCACGGCATACCAGCCGATGCGGTCGGTGGCGAAGGTTATGGGGTCGCTCTTGGCCACCAACAACGTCTCCCCCAGGTCCAGAACGGCGGCGTCCTCGCCCACGCCGGGGCCCAGGACCACCCGGGGGTCCGAAACCCCGGTCTTCCGCAGCAGTTTCTCAAGTAGTGAGGGAGGGAACTTGCCGATGTCCAATGGAACTCCTGGCCGGGCGGGCCGGGCCATAAAATCCGGCGTCCGGCGCTTCGCCGACGCTTCGTATAATAGTCCACATCCAGGGCCGCGGCCAGCCTCCAAAAGCGTGATTAACCCGGTCCAACCGTGTACAATCGTGTTCAGGCGCGTTGACACCAAACAGGGATTGTGATAAAAATAACAAAGTAGTTATCCGGTAAAAACCGAGGCCGATGGATGAGAAAGCCACTCTTAATATTAATTGCGATTTTGAGCGCGGTCATGCTCTTGGCTGTGGCCTGCGGCAGTGACGAAGCGGACCCCAACGCCACCGCGACGCCGGCGCCGCCCAACACCGTTGCACCAGCGGAAAGGACTCCCGAGCCGACCGTGGCGCCGACTGCGGTTCCCGCCACTACCGCCCCAGCCACCAGCGCCCCAGCGGCGACGGCAGGGCCGGTCCAGATCGACATCGACGTGAACGGCGACGCCTTACAGTTCAACATCAACAGCCTGTCAGCGCCGGCGGGAGCCGAGGTTGTGGTGACCTTCAATAACTCGTCCAGCGTCAACACCCACAACTGGGCGTTGGTCCAGGCGGGCACCAAGGACGCCGTGGCCGCCGACGGCACCGCCGCCGGCCCGGCCAATAACTGGCTGCCGGTGAACGACTCGCGGGTGATTGGTTCGACGGTCCTCATCGGGCCCGGTGAGAGCGCACAGGCCACCTTCACCGCGCCGTCCGCGGGCACCTACCAGTTCGTCTGCACCTTCCCCGGCCACAACTTCACCATGTTCGGTGACTTCATCGTAAATTAGGCGCGGCGAAACTGAACGTCCGAAACAAAAACCGGCCCGGATCCCTGGGCCGGTTTTTCCATTCCGGGTTTTCTGGGTTTTCCGTGCAAGTATCTGTTAGTTGAGATTTACAACCATAGCGCTGTTTGATAGCATGATTGGGCTGGACCCAGCCGTGGGCCGAAGGGTCCGGCGCTTCATGTGTGGGGCGTTCGTCTAGCGGCCCAGGACACCGCCCTCTCAAGGCGGAGATCAGGGGTTCAAATCCCCTACGCCCTACCAAACTTAGGCACGAAAAAACCCCTTGAAGAAACTCAGGGGCTTTTCATTTCAGGTCTTGCAACCAAGTTGCAACCAAATCATTCTTGAGCAAGATTCCGCCGGAAGTTTCGTAGGATTGATCTCGGGAATGCGGTTTAGGTCCTAGAGAAAAAGCCGGGGGTAATTCTCCCGGCTTCTCCATAGCTTGTCCGGGTAGGCCTCTCTACATTCGATCCTCTGTGTGTTCATCCTGTAGAGACACTCTTTCGCTTCCGCTAGCATCTCGTAGTTTTTGATCGCCTTCCAGCGGCCGGTTTCCCGAGATCACTCCAAAGCTACTAGTAATACCAGCAACGCCACCCAAAAAATAAGCCTTTAACATTTCTGATTCCAATGATAGGGTACGAATCGTCTCCATATCTGGTCCCTGAGTTGATTGGTCGAGCAACTCTTCCTTTGAGGGCATCATACTTCTTATCTCCCGGGTGAGCCGGCTAAGGTGATCGTTTAATGCCTCGAGGCGATTCAGGTATTCAATGTCCTCTTCATCTCTAAATTCATCATGCCTGTAAAGGTTCCCTCGTTTTCGAAAAAAATCAATCAATTTGGGCAGATCTAATTCCATGGCGGACGAGCCAATGTCAGTACGATGTCCGTTAGCCATCGCGTCACAGTAAACATAATGAACAAACAATCCGGTTTTGATCTCCGAAATAGTCATCGCCAGGCGCACTTGCAGATACGAACGGAATCGATAGGCTGGACTTAATGCAAATTCAGGCGGGTTTTCCGAATCTTCGAGGACTTCTTCCGTCTCAATCTTGATGCGCTGTCTTAATGCTTCGATGGTCGCCTCGTCATGTAGATTCAGCGTGATAGTCTGGGCCTGCCGATTCTCAGATACGGTATTGATATTTAGTTGTAGAACTTGGAGATTATTGGCCACCGTCGTAATCTCTTCTCTATTTGCCGCCAACTCGCCATCGATTCGATCAACAGATTTTTGGAACTCCAAAAATTCAAATACTTTGATCTTCGATGCGAGTGGCGCAAGAACAAGGACGAGCATGACCGTCAACAGTGTTTTAGAAGGAGCGGCATCTTCAAAAAACCATCCGTGAACGATGATTGCAAGAATAACTGAGGCTGCTAGCGCAACAGGTATATATTTCATAAAAAATTAACCATATCGGGTTCCCACATCATAATACCCCAATCCGGTTCAGGTCCTAGAGAAAAAGGCCGGGGGGATATTCCCTCGGCCTTTCGTTGTGGCTGATCCCGAGAGAATCCGCATTACTCGCCTTTTCCGCAGTGGAGCTGTCGAGATTATTAGACGGGAACTGTGCCTCGGTTCATGTGCGGCTTCTCCAGTTTCCTTCCGCTTGGCTGCCGGCAGGACTCGCCGGGCCGGGCCGGACATGTCGGACACTCGCGTTCCACGTCCTGGGTCGTTGTCTTGCGCACCTGCCGTTTCTCCAGGCTGCCGGGTCTTTTCGTGTATCATTGGCCCCAAAATCCAGTGATCGGAGGCGAACATGCCGGCACTCGAAGGTCAGGTGGCGCTGGTGACCGGCGGCGGGTCGGGGATCGGTCTCGGCATCGTCCGGAGGTTCGTGGCGGAAGGGGCCAGGGTGATGGTGTTGGAGCGGGTGGCCGAGAGGGTGAAGGAATTGGAGGCCGAGTTCGGCGGCTCGGTGAAGGCGGTCCAAGGCGACGTCGCCCGGATGGAGGACAACAAACGGGCGGTGTCCGAGACAGTTGGCGCCTTCGGCAAGTTGGACATCTTCATCGCCAATGCCGGGGTCTTCGACCGCTACCAGAGACTGGACGAGATCGACGAGGAAAACCTGGAGCCGGCCTTTGACGAACTGTTCGCGGTCAACGTGAAGGGTTGTTTCATGGGGGCCAAAGCAGCCCTGCCCGAACTGATGAAATCCCAGGGGTCGATGACCTTCACGGCATCGGTGGCGGGCCTCAACTCCATGGGCGGCGGCACCATCTACACCGCCTCCAAGCACGCGGTTGTCGGCCTGGTCCGGCAGTTGGCGGTGGAATCGGCGCCCACGGTCCGGGTCAACGCCGTCGCCCCCGGCGGCGTGATGACCGACCTGCGGGGACTGGAGGCCATGGACCAGGCCGCCGAGTCCCAGTTCAGCCAACCGGGATTTGACCAGCGGCTGAGCGCGAACAACCCCTTGGGCCTGGCCATGCAGCCGGAGGACCTGGCGGGCGCCTACGTCTACCTCTCCTCCCGGACCGACGCCAGGGGAATCACCGGCACGATCCTCAAGGTCGACGCCGGTTCCAACCTCAAATGGATGCGGCGCTAACCTCTATATAAAAGGCTATCAGGCCCAGCTTGACCGCCTGTGGGCCGTATGCTATACACCAGTCACCGGGAGCGGTCTTGTCCGTCTGATAAATGCCGCGAGGAGGCACGCTGTGGTATCGGAAATTAAAGAACTGGTGGACACCGAGCGGGGCCTAATCAGCCCGCGGGTATTCATCGAACAGGACATCTACGAGCAAGAACTTGAGCGGATCTTCGCCCGGTGCTGGCTGTTCCTCTGCCACGAGACCCAGATCCCCGAGCCTGGAGACTTCTTCACCACCTACATGGGGGAAGACCCGGTGTTGGTGGTTCGCGACCGGACGGGCAAGGTCAACGCCTTCTTGAACGTCTGCGCCCACCGGGGCAACCGCCTTTGCCGGGCCGACGCCGGCAACGCGGCCGCCTTCGTCTGCTCCTACCACGGCTGGGCCTACGGCAACGACGGCACCCTCCAGGCGGTGCCCAATTTAAATGACGCCTACTTCGGCGAGCTGGACCAGAGCAAATGGGGTCTAACGCCCGTGGCGCAACTGGACAGCTACAAGGGTTTGATTTTCGCCACCTTCGACCCCGGCGCGCCCTCGCTTTTGGACTACCTGGGCGAAATGACCTGGTATTTGGACACCTTTTTCGACCGCCGCGAGGGCGGTGTGGAGGTTATAGGCGGAGTCCACAAATGGGTGGCGCCCTGCAACTGGAAGCTCCCCGCCGAGAACTTCGGCGGCGACGCCTACCACGTCCCCTGGTCCCACATCTCGGCGGTAAAGACCAAATTCAGTGTGGGCGTCACCGCACAGCCCACATCTGGGGGCCGCATGGTTTCGCCGGGGAACGGGCACTGCCTGATCACCGTCCGGCCGGAAGACTCTCCCGATCCCCCCATGCCCGCCATACAAGAGTATGAGGCCAAGATCCGGCCGGAGGTAGCCAAGCGGCTGGGCCCGAGATACGACGTGGTGAACCCGATCGTCGGCACTTTGTTCCCCAACTTCTCGTTCCTCCGGGGCAGTTCGCGTGTTTTCCGGGTCTGGCAACCCAAGGGCCCGGACAAGATCGAGATCTGGTCCTGGGTGTTCGTGGACAAAACGGCCCCACCGGAAGTCAAGGAGGAACTGCGGCTGGCCGGCATCCGGGGCTTCAGCCCGTCAGGCACATTCGAGCAGGACGATATGGACAACTGGCAGCAATGTACTACGAACAGCCGGGGGGTCATCGCCCGCCGGCGTCAGTTGAACTACTCCATGGGCCTGGGCCACGAAGGCTTCGATGAAGAAATAAAGGCCTGGGCCAGCGAGGCCCGCTACAGTGACAGCAACCACCGCCAGTTCTACGGACGGTGGGCCGATCTGATGGAGGCGGGTAGCTGGGCGGAGGTAAACGGGAACCCCCGTTAGGGCGCCATCCTAGCCAGAAGGCTTGATTGGGAGGGCCGCATGGTCACCGACGTAAAGGGACTGGTGGACATCGACCAAGGGTTGCTCAGCCGGCGTATCTTCGTTGAACCAGACATTTACCAGCAGGAACTGGAGCGGATATTCGCCCGCTGCTGGCTCTTTTTGTGCCACGAGACCCAGATCCCCGGACCCGGCGATTTCTTCACCACCTACATGGGAGAGGACCCGGTCATTGTCGTGCGCGATTCGGGAGGCCGGGTCAATGCCTTCTTGAACGTATGTGCCCACCGCGGCAACAGACTCTGCCGGGCCGACGCGGGCAACGCATCCGCCTTCATCTGCTCCTACCATGGCTGGGCCTACAGCAACGACGGCCGGCTTCAGGCCGTCCCCAACCTGAAGGACGCCTATTTCGACGAGCTCGATCAGAGTAAATGGGGGCTTGCTCCGGTGGCCCAGTTGGACACCTACAATGGTCTAATCTTCGCCACATTCGACCGCCAAGCTCCTCCGCTGCTGGATTATCTGGGCGACGTTAAATGGTATCTGGACGTGTTTTTCAACCGCCGGGAAGGCGGCGTCGAGGTGGTGGGCGGGGTGCATAAGTGGGTGGTGCCCTGCAACTGGAAACTTCCCGCCGACAACTTCTGTGGCGATGGTTACCACACCGGCTGGAGCCACCTCTCGGCGGTACAGACCAGGTTCGGCGGCGACTTCCGGGTCAAGGCCGCCACCGGGGGCAAATCGGTCGCCACGGGAAACGGGCACTGCATCCTGACCCTGGGCCCCGACGAGCCCAGCGACCCGGCAGTGCCGGAGATCTTGGCCTATGAGGAATCTATTCTGCCGGAAGTAAGGAAACGAATGGGGCCTAGGCTGGACCTGGTCAAGCCCCACGTCGGCACCCTCTTCCCCAACTTTTCCATGCTCCGCAGCGTGGCCCGGGTGTTCCGGGTTTGGCATCCTCGCGGTCCGGACAAGACCGAGATTTGGAACTGGGTGTTCGTGGACAAAGCCGCCCCGCCCGAGGTGAAGGAGACCTTTCGGACCATTGCGCTTCGCGGATTTGGCCCGTCGGGCGGCTTCGAGCAGGACGACATGGATAACTGGCAGGCGTGCACCGAGACGGCCCGCGGCGTGGTCTCCCGCCGGTACATGTCCAACATCTCCATGGGGCTGGGTCACGAGACGTATGACGAGGACCTCTTGGGCTGGGTCAGCGATTACCGCCTGACCGAAAACAATCACCGGCATTTTTACAACCGCTGGACCCAGGTTATGGCTTCCGATAGCTGGGAGAATCTTTAGGCGTCAACTCTGCAATCAGGGGGCAAGCCCGCATGCGAGACGAGACTATCAGGGAAGTCGAGCAGTTCCTTTACCGCGAAGCCAGGATGCTGGACAACCGGCAGTTCCACGAATGGCTGGAACTGTTGACCGACGACGTGCGCTACTGGATGCCCATCCGGTCCAACCGGTATCCCGTTAACAGCAAGGCCATATCGATCCTGGACGGCTCCCGCTACGAGGACGCCGAGGTCTCGTCGGAAGGGGACTTGGCTTTCATGGACGAAGACAAAGACTCGTTGACGCGCCGGATTGACCGCCTGGATACCGGGATGGCCTGGGCCGAGGACCCGCCTTCACGGACCCGTCACATCATTACCAACATCGAAGTGGAGGCGGGCGACTCTGAGGGTGAGTTACGGGTGTACTCCAACTTTTTTATGTACCGCACCCGCGCCGAGACCGAGCAGGACTTCTACATCGGTAGCCGCGAGGACGTACTCAGGCGTGTCGGCGGCCAGTTGCGTGTCGCTTCACGAAAGATTGTCCTGGACCAGACGGTCTTGCTGGCCAAGAACCTGAGCAACTTCTTCTAGAGGCCATTACGGAATGTGGTTCGACGGGCTCACCACGAACGGAAGGAGGAGTCTTTACCGTTCGTCCTGAGCCGGTCGAAGGACCAGCAGCCTGTCGAAGGACCAGCAGCGGGTCGCACTGGATTTTGAAACGGCGTTCAAGCGCTCCGGCTCAGCGCCTTGGCCTGTTCCAGGACCTTCACCAGGGCGTCCATGGAAAGCACCCCGGTGTTGGTGTTGCGGGGGCTGGGGTGATACGAGGCGACCATCATCGGCAGAGACGGCCCGAACCGGTAGACCTCTCCGTGCATGAATTTGCCCCGCACCCTTTCCGAGGACATCTCGCTCAATGTCTGCAGGGCGGCCCGGAACGCGATGTGGCCCAGGGTCAGGATCACCTTCAGGTTGGGCAGCGCTCTGAACTCCCGGACCAGATAGGGCAGGCAGGTGCGTTGTTCCTCCGGGGTGGGCCGGTCTCCGGGGGGCACGCACCGCACCGCCGCGCAAACGTAGGCCCCAGTGAGGGCCAACCCGTCGTCCCGGTGGTCTGAGTTGGGTTGGTTGGCGAGTCCGGCCCGGTGCATGGCGGCGGTCAAGAACGAGGCTGAGGGGTCGCCGGTGAACACCCGGCCGGTTCTGTTGCCGCCGTGGGCCGCCGGGGCCAAACCCAGCAATACCAGGGGCGCCTCCGGGTCTCCAAAGCTGGGGACGGGCTTGGCCCAGTAGTCCCAGTCCTGGTAGGCCGCCCGCTTCTCGAGGCCGACCTTCTCCCGCCACTCCACCAGGCGGGGACACAGGCGGCAGGCCACGATCTCTTCGGTGAGAGCCGCTAGATCCCTTCGATGACTATCTACCACGCATAGCTCCGTTCACTTTTATGCTCGTCCTAGGGGCGTAGGGGCACGGGAATCCCGTGCCCCTACGACTCGAATAGCCGGTGCTATACTCCGGCCCATGACCGCCCTATCCCTGGTCCTGGTGCTGCTGTCCGCGGTTGCCCACGCGTCTTGGAACCTGTTGCTGAAGCGGGCCGCCGACCCCGAGGTTTTCGTCTGGTGCCTGTTGGCATCGGCCACGGTGCTGTTGGCCCCGTTGGGGGTGGCGCTGCTTTGGTTCAACTCGGTGGGGCTTCCCGGGCTGTGGTTCGTTCTGGCCACTATCGGTCTCCACGTCATCTACTTCATTTTGCTGGCCCGGGGCTATGCCCAGGGAGACCTTTCCCTGGTCTATCCGGTGGCCCGCGGCATGGGGCCCATGTTGGTGCCGGTGCTGGCCGTGGTCTTCCTGGACGAAATCATAAATCCTTTGGCCATCGGAGGGATAGCCGCAATCATCGGCGGGATATATACAATCTCATGGTGGGGTAATTTCCATCAAGTGTTGGGAAGCCCCCTGCTATTCCTAAATTCAGCGGGAATGCGTTACGCAACGCTCACCGGACTTACAATCGCCGTCTATTCCATCGTCGATAAAGAGGGAGTCGGCCATATCCAGCCGGTGCTCTACATGTATTTATTGAGCGCCGGGACGGCCGTGATGTTGGCGCCCTACATCCTGGTAAACAAAGGCTTTGCAGCCGTTAGGAAAGAGTGGCGCGCCAACGCCGTCCCCATCACGGTGGCCGGGCTGTTGACCTTCGCCGCCTATGGCCTGGTGTTGACCGCCTTCTCTCTGTCACGGGTCAGCTATGTGGCGCCGGCCCGGGAGGTTGGCATCGTCATCGGCGTGATGATGGGCGTCTTCCTTTTGAAAGAGCCCTTCGGCGGAGGACGGCTCCTTGGCTCCGGCTTCATCGTAGGCGGACTGGTCCTGATTGCCCTGTCGCCCTGATCCAACCCGGTTTTGAGTCTGCGGTTGGACCTGCCGAGGGCGGACATAATGTATAATACCGGAGCCTAAAACAGACCGCCATTTAAGACAAGCCGCTATTTGAAACCGGCCATTACCGGCCATTAACTAAGGCGGGCACAGAGGGGATCGATGATTAATCAGGAACGCTTGGTCAACGCATTCTGTGAATTGGTGAAGATTGACAGCCCGTCCGATGAAGAAGAGGACGTGGCGAGGCACCTGACCGGCCGCCTGACCGAACTGGGCTTCAGCGTCGCCAGGGACGCCCACGGGAACGTCATCGCCTCCGAGGAAGGAGACAACCCGCTGATGCTCTCGGCCCACATGGACACCGTCGAGCCGGGACGGAGCATCAAGCCCCAGGTGGACGGCGACATCATCCGGTCCGACGGCACCACCATCCTGGGCGGCGACTGCAAAGCCGGGGTGGCCGCTATCTTGGAGGCGTTGCAGTCGGCCAAGGAAGACGACTCTCCCCGCCGGCCCGTTCAGGTGGTCTTCACCAGGGGCGAGGAGATCGGCCTGGTGGGCGCGGCCAACTTGGACTACTCCATGATCCACTGCAAAGAAGCGGTGGTCTTCGACGGCAACGGCCCGGTCAACACCATCACGGGAGCCAGCCCCACCTACATGAAGTTCGACGTTACGGTGACCGGCCGCGGCGCCCACGCCGGGGTGGAACCTGAGAAAGGCATCTCCGCCATCCGCATCGCCACCGAGATCATCAACGAGCTGCCCAATGGGCGTCTGGACGAGGAGTCCACCTTCAACGTCGGGCTGATCTCCGGCGGCACCGTGCGCAACGCCGTGCCGGTGGAAGTGACCTTCGGCGGCGAGTTCCGCAGCCGGAACACCGAGACGGTCGATCTGCTGCAGTTGCAGGTCATGGAGACGCTGAACAGGGCCAGGGCCAAGTACCAAGAGGCCACCATCAAAGAGGAACTGGAAATGATGT
The DNA here is from genome assembly GCA_022573285.1 of Chloroflexota bacterium. Taxonomy (GTDB): domain Bacteria; phylum Chloroflexota; class Dehalococcoidia; order Lucifugimonadales; family UBA3495; genus UBA9611. Next base: position 95,768 of record JACZUF010000002.1, on the reverse strand, counting down.
TCCAGATGTACACCCTGGACCCCAATGAGCCGATCGTCCGGCTGGTCACCGGCATGCTGAAGGACATGAAGCTGATACCGGACATCAAGCCCTCGGGCGGCGGCACCGACGCCAACGCCATGCGGCTGAACGGCATCGACTGCATCGTGGTCGGGATGGCCACCAACGAGATGCACACCGTCAACGAGTACGTGGTGGTGCCGGACCTCGTGGCCACCGCCCGTCTCTGCCAGAATCTAATGAGTCCCAACCAGTAATCGCACCGGTGTAAACGTAGGGGCACGGCATTGCCGTGCCCCTACGCATCCAGGAGGAGAACAAGATGAACGGAGCAGAACTGAAAGCGACGTTAAAATCCGGCGGCCGGGTGTTCGGCACCATGATCTCTATCAGCCGCAACCCCAAGTGGGTGCCCATACTGGACAGTGTGGGCCTGGACTACGTGGTGATCGACACCGAGCACAATCCCCGGAGCCGCGGTGAGCTGGGCGACTTTCTAATCATGCTGAACACCAGCGGAGTGGTCCCCATCGTCCGCATTCCCATCCCCGATGCCCACTACGTCACCATGGCCATGGACGCCGGGGCCCAGGGCGTGCTGGCCCCCTACTGCGAGGCCGTGGATCAGGTTAAAGAGGTGGTGGCGGCGGCCAAGTGGCGTCCCCTCAAGGGCGAGGCCGTCGGCCGGGTGGTCAATTCCGGGGAACACGTCAGCGACGCCTCCAAGGCTTACTTGGAGGCGCGCAACAAGAACAGCATCGCCATCATCGGCATCGAGAGCGTGGCCGCCGTCGAAAATTTAGAAAAGATGCTGCAGGTGCCGGGCATCGACGGCATCTTCGTCGGCCCCAACGACATGAGCATCTCCCTGGGCATCCCCGACCAATACGACCGCAAAGAGTACCAGGACATGGTCAAGAAGGTCATCGACACGTCCGAGGCCCACGGCATCGCCACGCTGGTGCACCACCAGACGCCGGAGCTCTCCACCTACTGGATCTCCCAGGGCGCCCGGTTCATCCTTCACGGCACCGACCGCCGCGCGCTGACCGAGGGGTTCAAGGCGGACTTCGGCCAATTAAGAGACTTCGCGAAAGATATTTAGTCTGTTTGGCTATGGCTGCCGCACGTAGGGGCACGGCATTGCCGTGCCCCTACGGGTCTCAGGTCAGTTTGGTGACCGTGGTTCTCCACGCCGTCGTTCCGGCGGAAGCCGGAACCCAGAGATGCTGCGCCAAAGTACCCTTCTTCGCCGGTGTGCTCGTCATGACCAGCGGGAGTTCCTGGATTCCGGCGTTCGCCGGAAAGACGGGGGTCGCGGAGTCAAGGCTCCTTCAAAACCGCTCATCCTGAGCTCCGACCGGAGGTCGAGAGTCTCCCTCCCGATTACATCGGGACATCGGGGGACTTGTCGAAGGAGGCATCGCTGAAGCATGGCTGATGCGCAATGGATGGTTCGACGGGCTCACCATGAGCGGGTGACAGGCTTGCTATGAGACTGTGAGGATGGGGTTAAGTTCCTGGATTCCGGCCTTCGCCGGAAAGACGGGGGCGGCATGGGGAACGACCGACGCGTGTAGGGGCACGGCACTGCCGTGCCCCTACGTGTCTAAAGGCGTTGTCGTAATAAGGAAGCGGTGGCATTCCCCTTAACCGGGGCTTACGCCCGATGCTCTCCGATGAACTCCAGCACCAGCCGGTTCCAGATTTCTGGCTGCTCCCAGAAAGCAGCGTGCCCGGCTTCGGGGACGGTCTCAAACCGGCAATCCGGGATGTGCTCGGCCACCAACCGCATCATGGCTGGCGGCGAGAGCAGGTCCGCCTCGCCCGCCAGCATGAGCACCGGCGTTTTCATGGTGGCCAGCCGGGCGTAAGTCATGGGGCTGCGGGGCGACTGGGCCGCCTCGGTGCTGATCTGGTGTCGACTATTTTCCTCGATCTCCAGCCAACGGGCCGTGCCCTCCGGGTTGACGGCCCGGTACGACGGCCCCACTTCCCTTAGAACGATGGGCAAGTCCTGAATCTCCGGCGGCCGCAGCCGGTGCTGGACCTCCATGTAGGACGGGTCCTGGACCCCGGTGAAGCTGCTGGAGACCACCAGGCTGATTACCCGTTGCTGGTATTCCAGGGCGAAGTCCAGTCCGACTATTCCCCCAGCCGCAGTTGAAACCAGATGGAACCGGTCCAGCCCCAGATGGCCCGCCAAAGCCGCCAGGTCGTCGCTGGCCGACCCTGGTCCCGCCCCTGAGATCATCGAATCCGACCGGCCCCAGTTCCGCCGGTCGTAGGCGATGCACCGGTAGTCCGCCTCGGTGAACACCGGTTCCTGGAACACCCAACTATCGCAGGTGCCCGATGCGGCGTGGAGAAAGACCACCGGCGTTCCGTCGCCGCCCGTATCCTTGAACCAGAGGCGCCCGCCGGGGATATCTGCGTAGGGCATGTGTTTGTTCCTCCATCGCCAGACGGCGTAAGCCGTCAGCTCTCAGCGTTCAGCTATTAGGCGTCAGGTTTTGCAGTGGGCTTCGCCGCCCGGCTCCCACCGGGCCCGGAGGTTCTCCACCTAGATTCGCTCCTAGTCGCCATGATGGGCGTTGTTGGGGTCGTCGGCCAGGCGCTCGGTCTGGGGGTGGCCCATTTTCTCTTGAAGAGCCCATATTAGGAGCATCCCTCAGGAAAAGGCTCATCGATCTGTGTCACGTGTCTTGATGAGGTTGCCAAGGGTGGGAAATGGGCTGTAGTGTCTCGACATGGCCTCAGCAGTTGTGCAGCAGGGTAAACAAGAAGGCCTCCAGGTGTACAAGGCCAAGTTTGAGGCTCAGAGCCAACCGGGGTGCATGGCTGATCGGCGATTGATATAGACTACCGCAACCGCATCACCGGTTTCGAGAAATGCAACTGCGACACGAGCATGGGCAACAGCCCAAACAGTTTCGTTCACAGGAAGTTCCATCTCTTCTTTTTGAGTCTGACTGAGCATCCAGTCCACACGGTTCTCGCGTCGCCAATCGTCATCCGATAGCCATGCAAAAACCCCACCGACTCGTCCTTGGTCGATGGGGCTCCATTCTCGTGCAATATCTTTAATAAACTCAGGAACTAGGACTTTCACTGAATGCCAAGTTCCTTTTTGACGTCGTCCCATTCAACCATTTGGCCAGAATTGAACGCCTCAATTCCCCTCTTGAGATCCTTCATTACCTGTGGATTCTCAGGGAATCGTTTTAAAGCCTCAAGATCGGGCTCTCCGAAGTCCTCGAAGAGAAAGGGCAATGACTGAAAATAGATGCGAATCTCTTGGTGGGTAATCGGGCATCCGTCAGGGGTATTTATCCAAGGGGCTTCCTGGTGAGTCTTGTTACGAAGCTCCCAAGCTGTTTCCTGGCCGTAAAGTTGGTAAACCCTATCTAACAAGCCAACCGTCTCTTGGTCATATAACCGAGTATCAAGGTCTTCCGGTGGAGGAATCGGGTCATCTCCGTAAGACCGGTAGGTTCGATACAAGGTCGGCACGACGGGGCCGTGTTTCCAATGCTCGATGTCGTCAAAAAATAGAGGCTTTTCCAATAAAGCCAGAGCAATTCCCTGTGCGTAATAGCAGAGTTTCTGGATTTTCAGGTGACTAATTGGCTCACCGTGCTCGGTGTCCTGGTTCACCAAAAAATATCGGGCGACGTCTTCAACTCGCAGCATAGTAGCACCCCGTAACCGGAGTATATCATGGCCACAAATGACCAATTGTCTTTTCAAAACTCCCGCTGCAGTCAAGTATTCGAACCCGTCCCGAAGCCGTTAAGCAATGCCCTTGAGATACACGCGCTCGGATTATGTCCCAGCGGTGTTTGGCATTGTAATCGATCTTACCCCCGTCCAGAATTACTTCGTCGCCTCTCCCCCCGCCTCCCACCGCGCCCGGAGGGTTTCCACGTAGATGCGTTCGTAGTCGCCGTGGTGGGCGTTGTTGGGGTCGTCGGCTAGGCGTTCGGCCCAGAGGTACTCGACGTCTCCCCATTGGATGGGGTAGGGGGGCTGGTCGAAGAAAGCGGAAACGGCGGCCATGGGGTCCGCGCCGTCCGAGTACCCCAGCATCTGAAAGTTGTCGTAGGTGTGTCCCTGTTCCGAGACAAACCTGCCTTTCATGGCGGCCAATACGACGTAAGAGGGCATGTTAGTCCCGATTCCATCGAGGACCTTCGGCTGTCAGTCCATTTTCCCGATGGAATCGGGACTGACCGCTGAAGGCTGATGGCTTCTACCCTTTCTTCAGGATATGGACCGTCGTGACGTCTCCGGCGCCGGAGCATTGGGCCACTCCCACTCTGGCGTTGGGCACCTGCCTGGGGCCGGCCTCGCCGCGCAGTTGGGTCACCGTTTCATGGATCATGCGGATGCCGGAGGCCCCGAAGGGATGGCCCATGGCCAGCAGCCCGCCGTCGGTATTGACGGGGATGTCCCCGGTGAGCGCGGTCCGCCCCTCCACCGTCCCCTGCCAGGCCTCGCCGAAGGGCAGCAGGTGCAGGGCCTCGATCTGCTGCAGCTCGCCGATGGTGGCCGCGTCATGGACTTGGACCAAGTCAACGTCCTCCGGTCCCAGGCCGCTCATCTCGTAGGCCTGGAGCGCCGCCGGCTCGGTGCGGTAGGGGCTGAATGCCGAGTGGTCGGCGCCCCGTCCGTTGTAATCGCCAGAGGTCAACACCGCTGCGGCGATGGACACCGCCCGGCTTTCGTCGATGCCGTAATGGGCCAGGGACTCGCGGGCGCAAAGCACCGCCGCCGCGCCGCCCTCGCTGGTGGGGCAGCACTGGAACAGGGTCAGCGGGTCGGCGATCATGCGCGAATTCAGCACTTCTTCGATGGTGTAGGTGTCCTTGCGGTGGGCGTAGGGGTTCAGCGCGCCGTTCTGCCGGGCCTTCACCGACACTTGGGCCAGGGCCGTGGCGGGGGCGCCGGTCTCTTCCATGTAGCGTTTGCTCCGCAGGGCATACCCGGCCATCATGTGGTCGCCGCCGATGTACCGCTCCGGGCTGTCCTCCGGGGTCACCGTCACCGGCCCACGGGGGACCTTCTCCGCGCCGAAGGCCAGGGCCATCTCATAGAGACCGGTGGTGATGCCCCAATAAGCCTGCCAGAACGCCGTTGAGCCGCTGGAGCAGGCGTTCTCCACGTTAACGATGGGCACCCCGGTCAGGCCCAGCTTGGACAGGGTGGTCTCGCCCACCGACATGCCCTGGTAATAGACGTGGCCGAAGTAGGCGATGGCGATGTCCTTCCACTTGACTCCGGCGTCCTTCAGGGCCGGCACCACCGCCTCGATGGCCAGGGCGCTCAGGTCCTTGTCGGGGAAGCGGCCGAAGGGGTGCAGGCCCACGCCCACCACCATGACTTCCCGGCCCGGTTTTATCTGGTCCACGGGTTCTTCTCCTGGATGCGCGGGTGGATACGCAGGCTGACTAGGCCGGACGCCACTTGTAGACTGCCTTGTCCGGTCCGCCGTTCTCGGCCGGCACCGCCTGGAGCGTCATCTCCACCGCCATGCCTATCTTGAGGTCGTCATGTTCGCAGTCGATGACCTCCGCCAGCACCTGCGGCCCCTGGGGGAGCTCCACCTGGCCCAAGACGTAGGGTACCGGGCCGGGCCAGCCGGCGGGCGGGATCCTGACGATGGTGAAGCTGAATAGGGTGCCCTTGGTCCCAAGGTCCACCGGCTCCAAGTCGGTGGACGTGCACGACTGGCAGAAGATGGCGGCGCCGAACACCGAGGCGCCGCACTCCCGGCATCGGAATCCAATCAGGGTGCCTCCTAGCGGACCTTTAGACGCGTCGTCGTTGGTTAGCTTGAGCCGGTTGGGATCGACCGAAACCGGGGACACCGGCGGGTCTGTATCAGGCATATCGGGCATTATACAGGCCCATTGACCCGCCATGCGCCACATGGTAGTTTGAGTTCGCCCGCCGACCCGGCCAGGCGGGCTGGCAACGCCGATTTTTCATGGGGTATTCCAGTCTATGCCGACCGACACAAGAAAGGCTTGGGAGATGTCCCTGGGCCGGTTCCTCGAACAGGCGGTGGCCCGTGATCCCGGCAAGACCTTCATCGAGATCGGCGGTCAGAGCCGGACGTATCAAGAATTCTACGACGGCGTCTTGAAGGCGTCCGCCATGTTCTCCGGGTTGGGCATCGAGAAGGGCGACCGGGTGTGCTTGTTCCTGCCCAACTGCATCGAGTACGTCTACTCCTGGTTCGGCCTGTCCCTCATCGGCGCCATCGCCGTCCCGGTGAACACCGCCTACAAACGGGACGAAACGGCCTACATCTTCAACAACGCCGAGGCCAAGGGCCTGGTCAGCGATTCATCGCTGGTTGAGGTGGCCGGGGCGGCTGCGGACCTGGCGCCCAGCATCACGGTCCGGCTCCTTAGAGACGGGGGAGAGTCGAACTCCCCGTCCAGAAGCTTCAAGGATTGGACCGACTTCGGCGAAGCCCACACCGAGGCTGTGCCTCTGGCATCCCTGCCCGAGGTCTCTCCCCAAGACATCTCCATGCTGGTCTACACCTCCGGCACCACCGGCAACCCCAAGGGAGTCCAGGTGACCCACCTGATGTACGTGGCCGCCGGACAGGGATTCGCCCACTGGACCCAGGCCACGCCCGATGACCGGTTCTTCACCTGCCTGCCCTATTACCACGCCAACATCCAGTACTACTCGACCATGGGGGCCCTGGCCGCCGGCGCCACCCTGGTGGTGGCCGACCGCTTCAGCGCGTCCCGTTTCTGGGGCCAGGTGCGGGAGGCCAAGGCCACGATCGTGAACTTCATCGGCATGATGATGCCGGTCCTGGCCAAGAACACCCCGTCGCCCGACGACAAGGACAACACCGTCCGGTTGTTCTACGGCTCGCCGTCCTTCCCACCTGAGTTCCTGGCGGAATTCCAAGAGCGGTTCGCCACGGACATAATCGTCGGCTTCGGCATGACCGAGACCTGCTTCGGCACCATCGAGCGCATTGGAGAAGACCGGCGCGCCGGGTCTTCAGGAGGGCCGCGCCAGCACCCGTCTGAGGGGTTCGAGAACCAGGTTCGCATCGCCGACCAGGTGACCGGCGAGCCGGTGGGCGTGGACACCGTGGGGGAGATCACCATCAACAACCCGGCCATAATGCCCGGCTACTGGCGCAACGACGAGCAGAACAAAGAGACCCTGCGGGACGGCTGGCTCTTCACCGGCGACCTGGGCTGGGTGGACGCCGACGGGTTCTTGTATTTCGTGGACCGGAAAAAAGACATCATCCGCCGCCGGGGGGAGAACATCTCGTCCCAGGAGGTGGAGAACGTCATCAAACGAAATCCCAACGTGCTGGACTGCGCGGTCCTGGCCGTGCCCTCGGAACTGGGCGAGGACGAGGTCAAGGCCTACGTCACGCCCCGGGAAGGGGCGGCACTGGACCCGGAGGAACTGGTCCATTGGTGCGCCGAAAATCTGGCCAATTTCAAGGTCCCCCGCTACTGGGAGATCCGGGACGAGCTGCCCCGCACCCCAAGCCTGCGGGTCCGGAAGGACGTCCTCCGCCAGGAGCGCGAAGACCTGGTCGAGGGCTGTTTCGACCGGGAAGCGGCGGGGATAAAGCTACGCTGAGCAATCAGCTTTCAGCTACCTACCAGGAGCGACGATGGCCGAGAAACGTTATTGGCTCCTCAAGTCCGAGCCCAACGCCTATTCCTTCACCGACCTGATGAACGAGCCGGACGGTTGGGCCGAGTGGGACGGTGTCCGCAACTACCAGGCCCGGAACTCCATGCGCGACGACATGAAGGTGGGCGACGGCATCCTCTTCTACCACAGCGCCGTTAAACCCATGTCGGTGGTGGGCATCGCCAGCGTCGTCAGAGAAGGGTATCCCGACTTCCACGGTCTGGACCCCAACGACGACCACTACGACCCCAAGGCCACCCAGGAAAACCCCATCTGGTCCATGGTCGATATCAAGGGAGAACGCGCTTTGGCCCGGCCCGTCACCCTGGATGAGATCAAGGCCAACCCCAAGTTGAAGGACATGCAGTTGGTCCGGAAGGGGATGCGGCTGTCGATCCAACCGGTGACCAAAGAGGAATTCGACGAGGTCGTGTCCATGGGTGGTGGTTAGACATCCTTCCGCGGAAGGACACCATGAGCGGTCAGGCCGTAAGCTGAAAGATTAAGCGAAATGATGCCTGGTCCCTGGATTTAGCTAAAAGATGGTGTTTAGTGACCGGGGAGTCCCCAAGAGTCGAACTACACCTGAAACACGGGCTGGCGGTGGCGGTCATCATGTTATTCGCCTGGGACCGTCGGCCACCGTATCTGATTATGGGAACCAGTTGATATGCTTGTGGGAAAAGAGTTCCAGTCACAGCGGGTTCGCATAATTTCGTTTTGATTAACATTGGCAAATCCGAAGTGGTACGTACACCGGCTGCGTCAAAAACTGGGAGACAATCCGGCGTCGCCCAAATTCATCAAAACCGAGGCCGGCGTGGGGTACCAGTTCATCAAAGACCAATGACCCAGTCCTGTATCGGCCTCAGGCGGCCTCATCATTGGCGCGGTTATTACGACCTTCCGGCCAGACGAAAACTGCAACGTTTTCCCCGCAATTTCAGGCGCAAAGCTCAGTGCTCACCGCCGTGTTATCTTCTAGGCAGCGGGTCGGAGATTCGAATCCTCCCTGGCACGCCACCCCTTGTTTTCACGCCTACAGCCAGACGATAACCATTTTCTTACCATGGATTTCCGCGAAGGACAGCGCCCGGGCGGACTAAAATCGAGACCTAGATATCACCATATCGCTTTGCCAACAAAATGCCCGGCCGATATGGCCGGGCATTTTGTTGGGCGGGCCCGTCTCAATTAGGGATTTACCGACAGCTGGTAGTTGTGGTCTTAGCCCCACGGTAACGGTAACCGAACCCTCGCACAGTTTCGACCAGTTTCGGTTTGCCCGGGTCGACTTCGATCTTCTGCCGCAGATAGTTGATGTATAGCCTGACGATACTGAGCGATTCATCGTAATCCTGGCCCCACACCAGGTCCAGTAATTTCTCTTGACTAAGCACCACGCCCACATTGCTTGTTAATACATTTAGCAGACGGAATTCGGTTGCGCTTAAGTTAACCGGATCACCCCTGACGAATACCTCATGGCGTAGGAAATCGATGCTGAGTTCAGCGTCGCTGTAGACGTTGTTCTCAAGGTCTTTGGCAGGTTGAGTGGACCGCCTTAGGACGGCCGATACGCGTGCGAGCAACTCCTCGCCCGAGAATGGCTTGGTGATGTAATCGTCGGCGCCTTCCTCAAGTCCTCGGATTTTTTCCCGCTCTTGAGTCGCTGCGGTCAAAATCATAACGGGGACGGTTGAGACCTCTCGAATCCGCTGCAATGTCTGCCACCCATCCATCTCCGGCATGGCGATGTCGAGGATGACGATATCGGGGCGCTCGCTGTAGAACCTTTGTAATCCTTCCAGCCCGTTCTGCGCCGCCACCACGTTGTAACCAGCCCTTTGTAGTTTGGTTGTAAGGAACAGGCGAATCCCTTCTTCATCTTCCACTACGAGCACATTTTTGCCATTTGCTGCCATTCGGATTCTCCGATGCAGTTTCGCGTTACGCGCACCATAGACCGGAGACCGTAAACGGCACATAAATTTCTAGCCGCTTGGTATAAACATCTCATAAACAAACCAACCCGGCGCTTCCGCCATGGCGCCGGTCCGCAGGGGGACCGGACAGCAGCCCGATACGGAGGATCAGCCCCTTGGTTAGACGAAGAAACGCCCCGGCCAAACTGGCCGGGGCGTTTTTCTGCGCTAACTCGATTTCAAGAGTGGCGTCACGGACCGCAAATTGGACCGAATCGAGATTTCCTGTTCCTAGATTTTCACTCGCTGTACCAATGGTTGGGTCTGACAGGATTCTAACCAACCGCCGATATCCGGCTAACACACGGTGTTTAGGCTACTTATATCGCCCCTCAACACAGCGGGCCACCGGCACTCAGGACAGCAAGGAGGTAGCCAAAATGATTCGGTTCAATTCTTGCCCTAAATGCCTAAACGGAGATTTGGAAGAAAGGACGAACTATCGTGGCAATTACCTACGGTGCATGCAGTGCCAAAACATCTCGAACCCCAAGTTTCGCTGGCCAATAAGTTTCCCAACAAACGGGCCGGCCACCGAATCAAGATCGCGGCCTCGTATCTCGCGGTTGAATCAACAAGACTTTGCACTACCAACGCAATTCCAACTCCAGAGGTGATTCTTTAACGACGATGATCTCTAAATAAAATCATAAACGCCACTTAACTGTTGCCCAAAAGAACAAGCACAAACCCGACACAAAATCAATCGTTTAACTAAATAGATAGGAGAGGCAATCATGATAAAGAAACTATTTCTGGCAACCCTGATCGGTGGATTGATGGTAGCGACGATCGGCGCCTACGCCGCAACTCTGGGCGGGACCACCACCGCCGAGGGACTGGGGTCATCCGGCGACGTCCAAGTGAACGCCCCCGGTGTCGGCAACGTGGGCATGACCTGGGAAATCGACAAGTCCAATTCCAGCCCACACTTCGGTAAAGTCACCGGCCTCGAACTGGCCGTTCAGAACGCCCCCGGCGCCGGGGCCGCCTATGACGTACTGGTCCGTGTTGAGGACGGCAGCGGTGGCCTCCTTGGCGGCGCCACCGGCACCATCTCCGGGTCCGACACCACGGTCGACCTCGACTTTGGTGACGAACTAGACCCCGAGGACATCGAGAACGTCATTGTGGTCGTCGACGAAGGTTAACCCTCTGACCCTCGTAGGCTCCTCTTCTCGAACTGGGCCCGGCCAACGCCGGGCCCAGTTTCTTGGTGCCAAATTAAGCGGCCGAAAACCCGCGCCGCAAGCCGTCTGCTCTCCCGTCACTACCACAGCAATTCCGCAAATCCTGACGGCAAAGTGGTTTACGACAAGCTAACAAACTTCTAACACAGGACGAACATTGGACAAACTCTAATTCACTACCATGACAGTAAGGCCCTCTATTCAACCAAGGACAGACTTCTTGAAATGACCTCCGGAATCGCCAAAGGGATTCACAATCGTTGGCCGGATAGCTTGGGCAAACACGTCCTAGCCACCGGGCTTTACGTTGGCGTGCTGTTAGCAACCCTCCCGTTGTGGCTGCCAGTGTGGATGGGTGGCGACATCGCCTTCAGTTTCATTTTGACCGGGAGCATGAAAGGTGAACTGGGACCGGGCAGTTTCGTCCTGGTCCGGCAAAGCAATCATTACGGCATCGGTGATATCGCGGCCTACCGCCACCGGACCGACAGCGGCACACAGATCATGATCCTTCACCGCATCGTTGACCGCCTCTCAGATGGCAAGTACATCTTCAAAGGCGACGCCAATCGGAGCACTGAAACCGTGGTTGCGGAACAGATTGTTGGCAAGCTCGTTTTCGGAGTGCCGCTCCTGGGATTTATACCTGGCGCAATCAAGGTTTCCCCGGTGATCTTGCTGCCCTTGCTAGCGGTGCCATTCATCTTCAAGAAAGGAAACCCCAAGGGCCTTGCCAAGCCGAAGAAAAGTCTTTTCCTACCCACGTTATTGGTAGTCGGTTTAACTCTGCCCTTCTTCTCGGTGGGGCTAGCCGAGTCATTTGGGGGGCTGACGACATCCCTGGTCGTCATCGGATTATTAGCCGGGTGCAGAATGATGGAGTTGATCGACCCCTGGCCGGAGATGAAGATTCTTGGGGATCTTGCGTATCTCCTGGTCGCCGCTCTGGCAATGCTGATGGTTTCAATACCGGAGCTGACCGAAGCATTCCAATTGGCAATTTCCGAATTTTAAAGCCGTGTTTATACGCCGAAAATTATTTATTACAGCTATCTTGGCAGCCGTGCTGGCGGTGTTAATCACTGCCGCGCCCGCCAAGGGAGACGGCGCGGATGCGACGGTATCGGCTTCTGTAGCAGTGCCGCTATTGGTGAACGGGGTCAAGTATCAAGAATTGCCGGCACAGGTGCCGCTTGGTTCACAGGTCTGCATCGACTCCCACCTGAAATACATTTCGACCGGCGAACGTTATCGGTTCGATTCATGGAGGTTCGACCCAGCATCGGAAACTACAAATGGTGGCGCGTCGGTAGAGACCGACTCAAAGAGAGATAACGAATGCATCGATATATCTCAAGCCGGTGTCTACCAGGCAGAGTACATACCGGAGGTCTTGTTCCAGGTTCGTTCGGACGTGTCGAAATTCAATCAGAGCACGTGGGTCGCCAAGGGCAGGGTTGTTGACTTGGACGTTCCTAAATTGGTCGAAAAATCGAGCAATATCCGGTTCCGGTTCGCTGGCTGGGACTCAGGTGAAACCCCGTTCACCACCGAAAATCGCACCGTCGCTCTTGAGCCCGTTCGCCTGGAAGTCCGGTGGGTCCCAGAGTATCTGGTGACCATCGAAACGATCGATGGTGGCCTTGACCCCGCATCTGGGTGGTACGCCCTTGGCGACACCTTGGTGATTCGTGCCGGAACGGAAGTATATGACGACGAAAATCTGGTGCGTCAGATGTTCGAAAAATGGGAGATGTCCTACGGACCGTTACTGCGGCAAGAATCGTCTCCCTCGATCTCATTCAGTGTGGACAGGCCGATATCGCTGCGCCCGAAGTACACCAAGTCATACTTGGTGGAGGCGAGGAATTTCCAAGGAACGATCCTCAGGGAATGGGTGCTTGAGGGTGATTCAGTGACCCTGCAAGCCCCGCCCATCGTCGAAACATTGGCCGATCGAGAGCGTTATCTGTTCAAGGGATGGCAAGGCGCACTCGAATCGGAAGGCGCTACCATCGAGGTCGTCGCCGATCAGCCTTTGTCTTTGGAGGCAATCTATACCCGGCAGTTCAAGTTGGATATGGTTTCACCCTTCGGAGCATCGGGCGACGGCTGGTTCGATGAAGGGGCGCAGACGATCATCATGGCGCCGGAACAGCCTCAATCCATGCTGTTTTTCAGGCGGGTATTCGATGGGTTTTACGGTTTGGACGATCAGGGCGCCGTGGGCTCACAACCGGTCTCTTCCGTGGCGGTCGATGGACCAATGACGGTCACCGCGGTTTACCGGAGCGAAATAAACTCGAAAGTTTTGTACCTGCTGTTTGGCGTGATTGGAGCGGGCCTAGTTCTCTACTTGGGCACGGAATTGGGTAAAAAATATTCCGGCCGGTTCCGGCATACCCGTTCGGCGTCGGTTAAGAATTTCCGGACAGTTTAAGAATAGATGCCGCAACCAATTTGGGAATCGGGCAAATCAGCCGTGATGATTAAGTTCTCAGTCCAAAACGCGATAGCCGTCTTTATCTTCTTGGCCATGATTGTGGCGACAGTCGCCGCCGCGGCTTCGGTGAAGTCTCATTTCGACCACGAAAGCGAAGCGGCCTTTGAGGACACTGTCGAATCAGCCCTGGACGCGGTCGAAGAAGACATCGGTGAGAACCTCGCAGAATTGGCCGCGATACAATCGCTGTTCAACGTGAACAACGAGGTCACACGAGAAGAGTTTGGGACGTTCGTTTCATTATTTCTAGAACTGGAAAAAGGGATTCAAGCACTTGAATGGATCCCAAGAGTCCCCCTCGCGCAACGGGATCTTTTCATCAGTGAGGTAAGGCGATCAGGGATTGACGACTTCAAGATCCATCCCGAGCCCAACGGCCCGGAGTCCTTTCCAGTCCATTACGTCTACCCACTTGAGCCCAATCTACCTGCCCTTGGGTTCGATCTGACGTCCGAACCTAACCGGTTCGCGGCGCTTGAAAAGGCGCGGGACACTGGCATGATGACGGCTACCGAGCCCATAACACTGGTGCAGGAGACCGAGGAACAAGCCGGTTTCTTGATGTTTGCGCCGGTGTATTCCACCGGCGATATTCCAGTGACTTTGGAGCGCAGACGGGAGACGCTGATCGGCTTCGGACTTGCTGTGTTTCGGGTGGGCGACTTTATCGAGGATGCCATCCCGTCCAGCAGCCGTTCCGATTTTAATCTTCGGGTTGCGGACCTGGGAGAAGGAGGCGCCAGAACGGAGATACACGCTCAGAATCGGAGTTACCCAACACTTTTGAACGGCGACGGAATCAATATGGTGGAAGAGCTAGAGGTGGCCGGGAGGAAATGGGAACTCACATTTTCCGCTCCATCTGAATTCGGAGTCGACTCCCTTGACCGGAATCTGTGGCTTATCGTACTGGCCGCTGGCGCCACCATGAGCGGATTGACCTTCGGATTTTCGTACTTACTTCTCAACGGCAGGAACCGGGCTATCTCTCTCGCGCAATCCATGAACAAATCCCTGATTGAGTCCGAATCACAGCGTGACCGGACGTTTGAATTGTCCCAAGATCTAATCATTACCGCCGGCCGGGACGGAAAGTTCGTCTTCGTTAGCGGCGCGGCCAGGTCAATGTTGGGTAGGGAGCCGTCCGAAATGATGGGCCAGACCCTCTTAGAATTCATCCACCCACGCGACCACGACAAAGTTCGAGAGGCCTCGGACAGGACTTGGAGCGGCGAGCGGTCTACTGGATTGGAGGTACGTTTTTTGCGCCTCGACGGAAGCATCGCCTGGGTCGAATGGAACCTACTTCACGTTGAGGCTCCAGACGATCTGATCTTCGGGGTCGGCCGAGATATTACGGACCGGAAATCGGCCGAGGAAGAAATTAACAACCTGGCGAGATTCCCCTCCGAAAATCCCAACCCGGTGCTTCGTATTGGCCCAGACGGAGCGGTGCTTTACGCCAATGCTGCCAGTCAACCTCTCCGTGGGGCCGAGTTGGACAACTCTGGTCAGACTGTTTCTCAGGCGTGGAGAGAGATTGCCGAACGGGTATTGTCCGCTGGAGAGAATCAAATAGTTGAGTCAAATATCAACGGCCGTGTATTTTCTTTCGTTTTCGCGCCGATTTCTGCCGCCGGCTACGTGAACGTATACGGCCGCGATGTCACGGACCGGGCCGAGATGGACCGGCTTAAGGATGAATTTATCTCGGTGGCATCACACGAACTACGGACTCCGGTCACGTCGATCAAGGGGCTTTTGGAGCTTTTGACCGATGATCAGTCTGGACCCCTCACCGAGGATCAGAGCCGGTTCCTGGAGATTATTGTTCGGGACACTGATCGGCTGGACCGGCTGGTTGGAGACCTATTAGATGTGTCTAGGATCGACAGTAAGTCGATTGGATTGGAACAATCTGAATTCAATCTGTCCAACGCCATCGAAGAAGTTATTTTGGAGATGGAGTCCGAGATTGCAGCAAAACAGATTGAGGTCGTCACGGCGTCCGTGGACAGATCGATGGAGGTTTACGGTGACCCCGGCCGCATCAACCAAGTGATCTCCAATCTATTAGGCAATGCCGTCAAATACAGTCCTAAGAGGTCATCAATTCAAGTCGTCGCTTCGTCTTGGGCTCAGAATGACCAGTTTGCCCAATTGAGTATCCGCGATGAGGGTCCCGGAATCTCGCCCGAAGATATCGACCGTCTGTTCGACAAATTCTACCGGGCCGACAACTCGTTAACCAGGTCAACCACCGGGACCGGATTGGGCTTGGCCATCGCCAAGGCAGTAGTGGAACTCCATGGCGGAGAAATATGGGTAGAAAGCGTTCCGGGCTCAGGAAGCGAATTCAGTTTCACGATCCCGAAGAAACGCTACGATCTCTAATTAGTTCCCGGAATGCGCAACCAGCGAGGAAATTAACACTGTCCCCATAGGGCCATCATCGATGGATTGCTGGCCAGACGATAAGCGTACAATTTCGCGCACTTCCCCTCCTAGAATCAATTCCTTCAGATAGAATGCCCCGGCCGAAACAGCCGGGGCTTTTTTCGTTGGCATGCCGGGAACCGCGGGAAAGTCGGATACAGCCTGACCCGCGCGCTGGCACTGGGTTGGAACGTGGTCATGTCCGATCTAATTTGTTTATGCGATGTTTATCTCCCTTGGCCCAGGATTTATGCGTCGTTTATTGGCGCCGCCGTAATGTGAGCCTGTAACGCAATACGGGATAGGAGGCGTCATGAATATCTCCAAGTTTTTAGCACCACGGATGAGCAACAAATCCATACTGCTGCTGCTATTCGCTTATCTGGCCCTGATTACGGTCCTAATGATCGGGACAACGGCGGCTTCAGGCATCGGAGTCGATCCCAAAACAGTCTTGGCTGCGGCCCATGCTGAAGTGGAAGTGATGCCGACGGTCGACTTCCAGACTCCCACGATCCATATCCCCGCGCCGCCGTACATCATCGTCGAGCCGGTCAATTAGTTTAAAAGGTTGGGACTCAGCGCTCGCACGACTTTAGCGGTAAACAACACGAAACAGGATTGGAAGCACTCATGGGAATCTTGGGTCAACTCGCGGCGGGTATGGGAGATCTCATTAAGTTGATGATTCTGACCATCATGGCGGTCACCATCGCGCTCATGGTGATGTCGATTGCGAATTCATACGAGTCGAGGGCGAAGATCGGCCTCGGAATCGAATCGGATTCGGCATGGATGGAGGTCGACACAGAAACTTCCTGGACGACCGAACCGTAAGGACGGTGACCATGATGATGAGCAAGTGTGACTCGGGACCACTAGATCAGACCGCCATATATAATAAGAGACGGTGGATGAAAGAAATCCTGGCTTTGGCGTTTGCTCTATCTCCACGAAACATATTGGACGTTTAGAGAGCAAATGCGACGACGGTGGGCGCTTTGACCGAAGATATTAACCCCCTCCAAAGTGAATCTACAGGTCGCTGGTTTTCGTCGTATCTTGCGATTATCACTGTGGTCTTTGTTGCCCTTGTGACAGCCGCCGTGGTAGCGGCTCTGGTCGTTCGGTCCCAGGTCAACGACGATAGCCAGCGTCAACTTGAAGACGTTGTAGAAGTCGCCATCGACAGCATCAATGCAGACCTGCAACAAAGCATCTCTGAACTGCGTGCGATACAGGGATTCTTCAATGCCAGTCAATTCGTGTCCCGCGAGGAATTTTCTATATTTATTGAACCATTTTTAGAGGAATCAGGCGGGATTCAGGCTCTGGAATGGGTCCCGCGGATCAGGGCTTCTCAGAAAGATCAGTTTATCGCCAGTGTCCGTGAGCAAGGGTTCGAAGAATTCGATATCCATCCCGCTTCGGAATCCCAAGATTATTTCCCCGTTACCTACTTGGTTCCCTTTCAAGGCAACACTGCGGCTCTTGGTTTCGACCTGTCCTCCGAAGAAACGAGGGCCGCTGCATTGCTGACTGCCTGGGAATCGGGTGAGATCTCGGCGAGCGAGCCAATCACGCTGGTTCAGGAAACCGGCACCCAGTTGGCGTTCCTCGTCTACGCCCCTGTTTACTCCAGCAAGGATGTACCTGCAACTCTCCAGGAGAGACAGGATCTGCTGGAGGGGTTTGCCCTTGGGGTAGTCCGGTTTGGGGATTTCATCAACAACGCCATCCCCGACACCTTTGACCCTGCCATCGGCATCACGGTGGTGGACGCCTACGATCACCCTGATATTATTTTATTTTCCAACGAGGGGCACAGTCTGCTGATCGAAGGTAGTCGAGGATTGCATACCGATAGTACCGTAAAGATCGCAGATAAAGTCTGGGAATTTCATTTTACGGCGCCAGTGGGCTACGGGTTAGGGTGGTTAAATAGGGCCGCGTGGCTGCTTGTTCTCGGTTTGGGACTTTTATTCAGCACGGTTATTTTGGGCGTCACCCTCCTGCTGTATAAGGGCCGGCAGGCTGCGCTGCGGTTGTCCTTTGAGCGCCTGCAATCAGAGGAGGTACAGCGCGCGCTGGCTGATGAACTGACGCAGTTGATTGATACCGCCAACAACCCCATATTTGGGGTGGATATCGATGGCCGGATCAACATCTGGAACGACGTTATGCAAGATATCACGGGCGCCTCCGGCGAAGAGGCCATCGGCCGGTTTGCGGTCGATTTTATGCTTGCTGACTTCAGACCTATCGCTCAATCACATCTGCAATCCGTACTGTCGGGTACCGCATCTGGCAGTCTATCTCTGAAATTCTCCGGCCTAACGGAGGATTCGGCAGAGCTAATGATAAATTGCACGGTCCGCCGCGACGCTGCGGGAGAGATTATCGGTGTCTTGGCGGTGGGTCTGGACATCACCGAACGCCTGCGTGCCGAGCAGGAGATCAGACGGTTGGCCCAAGTGAACGGCGCTCTTGCTGAGATAGGCCGGATCTTCAATTCTTCGACGAACGTGGAGGATGTGTGGGGCCAGTTTACCGATGCAGCACAGGAGCTACTGCGGTTCGATCGAATCGCGATACTCAGCGTCGATGTCGATGCCGGTAAGGTACACCGGGTGCACATCAGCGGGACAGCCGTCCCGGAGCTGGTTACGGGAGCCGAATACCAGTTGGCTGGGAGCGTGGCAGAAATGGTGGTCCAATCTCGAACGCCGGTCTTGCTCCAGGGAGAAGCCCTTGCGGAGAAGGTCCGAGAAAATCGAACCTTCGCCGCCTTCAACCAAGCTGGATTGCGCTCCATGATCGGGATTTCCCTCATCTCAAATGATGAAGCCATCGGCGCTATCATATTCCATTCCGCGGACTCCAACAGCTACTCGGATCGTGACCTTGAGGCGGCAGCCGGTATCGGCGCTCACATTGCGGGGGCCTTCGCCAATAGCCAGCTTTATCAGGAGATTACGACGCTCAACGAATCTCTGGAGATTCGAGTGGCGGACCGCACCAAGGAACTTCAGGAAACGCTGGAGGAGTTGGAAGCATTCTCCTATTCGGTGTCCCATGACCTTCGGGGGCCGCTCCGCAGCATCAACGGGTTCAGCATCGCCGTTATGCAGAAATACGGCGATAAGCTGGACGACGAGGGCCGTTCCTATCTGGAGCGGGTCAGGAATTCCACGAACCAGATGGGGACTCTGATCGACGACCTGTTGGGCCTATCTCAGATCGGCAGGGCCGAACTTATTCAAGAGCCGTTGGACCTGGGGAAGATGGTTCAAGTTAAAGAGGCCGAACTCAGGAACGCGGACCCGGAACGTCAGGTTGAATTTGTCATTGCCGATGATACGACCGCTTTTGGCGATGAAAGGTTGATCGGCGTCTTGGTGGACAATTTGGTCCGAAACGCCTGGAAATTCAGCTCAAGACACGCCACCGCCCGCATCGAACTTGGCAAGCGGCAACAGAACGGCGAGACCGTTTTCTTTGTTAAAGACGATGGCGCCGGGTTCGACATGGAGTACGCCGACAAGCTTTTCCTGCCCTTCCAACGCCTGCATCCCACCGGGGAGTTTGAAGGTACCGGCATCGGGCTGGCCACCGTCAAAAGGATAGTCCAACGTCACGGTGGCAGGATATGGGCCGAAGGCGAGGTGGAAAAGGGCGCTACCATCTACTTCACATTGGAAAACGGTGCGAACAAGGAAAATGGCTGAAACCCCCAAAATATTGTTGGTGGAAGATAACGAGGACGACAAAGACTTAGCTCTCATGGCCATTGAGTTTTCCGGCGTATCCTGCGAGGTGCAAATAGCCCGCGACGGGGCTGAGGCATTGGAACTGCTCCTGGGTCTGCCCGGGGGCCAAACCCGGGAATTGCCCACCCCGCCGCGCCTGGTGATCTTGGATCTCAAGATGCCCAAGGTCTCCGGGCTCGAGGTGCTCAGAGCGATGAGGGACGACCCGCGCACGAAATATGTGCCGGTGGTGGTGCTAACTTCGTCCTCGGAGATAGGCGATCTGGCGGATGCTTACGCATTCGGGGCTAGCAGTTATATCCGAAAGCCCATCGATCTGGAAGATTTCAACCAGATAATGGCCGGCATCTGCTCCTATTGGCTTGTGTGGAATGAGAGCGCGCCGATAACTTAGACAGACTGGGCGATTCCGGCTGAGGCCGGTACGGCGGCTAGGCTCATTGACCCTTGATGAATTGGTAGCCCACTCCGGCCTCGGTCTTGATGAACCGGGGCGATGCTGAATCATCCCCCAATTTCTGCCGCAACCGGTTCACAAACACCCGAACGTATTCCCTTTCGTCACCGTACTCGGCGCCCCAAACCGCATGCAACAATGCCCGGTGGGTCAATACCTCGCCGGCATGAGTCGTCAGTTCCTTCAGCAGGTTGAACTCGGTAGAAGTAAGCTCAACCTCTTTGCCGGAGACAGTGACCTGGTGCGACTTGTAGTCGATTCTCAGGTCATCTTTCGTAAATTCCCGGATTTCCTGAGTCGGACTGTAGGTGGTGGCTCGTCTGATTACCGCTTGCATCCGCGCATGCAACTCCGGTAACGAAAAGGGTTTTTCCACGTAATCGTCTGCCCCTGCCTGGAGCATCTGTACCTTAGCCGCTTCATCTCTGATGGCGGTCAACATTATGATAGGGATTTGCGAAGACTCTCTGATCTTACGGCACACCGCGAACCCGTCCATTCCCGGCATGATGACGTCCAAGAGCACAAGATCGTATTTGTGGTCAGCCAGCATGGTAAGGGCTTCATTGCCATCAACTGACCTTGAAACCTCAAGACCTTGTAGGACCAGATAATTGCTCACCTGTTCCGACAGTTCAAGGTCATCGTCGACTACCAGGATTCGCTCACCGCTCAATTTGGTCCCACCTCGTTGCTTCGATGACCTTTTGGGGAAATCGGCAGGTGCTTCCGCCGGCTGGTTTTACCAATCCGGCGCCTAGTTCGGGAATCTGTTTCGCCTAATCCTATTGACCGGGACAGGTACCGGTCATGAATTCCTTATTTCCACCATTGTGGCACCAGACAAATCGTGCCGCAAGTAGAATTATGACCCACACCCGCTGTCGCTCGTCCCTTAATCAGGCCGGCAACTACCTGCTATTTTGGAGCAACCTTTCGTAAGCCGCGCACCGCATCTTCCAAGGGAGTGTCGCCTAGCGTTTAATCGATTGACTAAGGTCCGACGAAAGACTGGTCAGCCGGTAGGAGGTTCGATTCTACCCGTCAACTATGCCACATCCGCTAAATTTCGTACCCACGACTCTATCTCCACAACAGCAACGCCGGAAGGCAGAAAAATTTGGGTATTGGGAGATGGAGCAGGGTCGAACTCGCCTGAAACACGGGCTCCCGGTGCTGGTGGCAATGAGGTCGGCAGCGATGGTCGCTGAGGCATGGGAACAGCAATTGGTCCAATTTGAACTCGGCGGAACTGTGTAACCAAATTGTCCTACGCCCGAGTATCTTCCAGCGGAACAATACCCTCTCCATCAGGGGCCGCATGCCCGGCTCGCTGGGGATGGTCCAAGACTCATCAAGCAAAGCCCATCCCAGCCGTTTTTTTCCGCTTAGCGGGTGGGTTCCGCGATGAAGACCGGGATCACGCGGTCGGTTTTGTCCTGGTATTCCTGATAAGGAGGGTACGCCGCGACTGCGATATCCCAGAGTCGCTTTCTCTCGGCTGAGTCCACTACCTCTCGGACCCGCATCGCATGGACTTCCGTCTCGTCGCGAATCTCAACATTCGGTTCCGCCTTTAAATTGTGATACCACACCGGATGCTTTGGCGCTCCACCCAGGGATGCTACGAGGATATAGCTATTTCCATCCTTTGCTCTCATTAACGGGGTCTTACGGACCGCGCCTGTCTTCCGCCCTCGGTTGGTCACGATAATGACTGGCAGACCCGTGTCCCTCAAGGTTAGTCCTTCGGTGCCCTGGCTACCTTCATATAGTTCCACTTGTTCTGCCACCCAATCCCTGGGGCTAGGTATGTATTCGCTCATGGTTATCTCCTCGTCTCCCTTTTGGATTAGTCAGGCTGATATAAAAAAGCGGCCTTCAGAAGGTCGTTGACATCTGAAGAGTTGAGGCGCTGGTTCAAAAGATTGAGCTTGCCTTAATTGAGCCCTCAATAGCTAGGCATGCATTGTAAGAGCGGGAAGACTTCGGGGCAAGCTTGTGGGTGCTGCGGCGTCCGAGTCTGATTGGGAAGGGTTCTCGCCAAGCGGTCGTCAACCAGGCTACACTGCCGGTGTCACCGCCCTGTACCCAGGCCAGTAGCGTAGAGCAAGGAGCGCCACAAAGGGGTTAACGTACAGTAGATCCACGAACACCGTGAAATCGTGCGCACCAAAATGACTTGGTTTTACAGCCTTGCAGACTATTTGGCTTCGACGGCATGTTGGCCGGCCCACCAGACAAATATTTAACTTGATGCTCTTATTACGCTACGTGGCCGAAGAGAGGGGAGAATGAAGCCCTATCGGGCGAGTCTTTGTCTGGCTGCGGGCCTTGCAGTTTGCCTGCTGGCCTGCGGCCAGGACGCTGACCCCACGGCAGTCTCAGCCGCTCCGGCTATTGACGCTGCTCAACCGGCTACCACAACAACGGCCGCTTCTTCACAAACACCACCGTCGGATGAATCACAGAGGGGAATTCCCGTATACGAAAGTGCGGCCACCTGGGGAGACGACCCCAGCGGCGTAAGCTTCAGCTCCCCCAATGGAATCGCCATCGATTCCTCGGACAACGTCTACGTTACCGAGTTCCGCGGGAACCGGGTGCAAAAATTTACTGCCGACGGTGTGCTGGTGACCCAATGGGGCTCCGAGGGAAGTGGAGAAGGGCAGTTTCAAAACCCAACGGGCATCGCCATTGATGGAGATGGCAACGTTTATGTATCCGAAAGCGGTAACCATCGAGTGCAAAAATTTACCTCCGACGGCCGATGGCTGGCTTCGTGGGGCTCACGAGGATCTGGCGAGGGAGAGTTTTTGTCGGCGATGGTGATTGCTGCGGATACCGACGGCAAGCTCTACGTGAGTGATTGGGGCAACAACCGTATCCAGGTATTCGACTCCGATGGCGCCTTTGTGGATACCTGGGGGCAAAGTGGTACACAATCGGGAGAACTGACCACACCCACCGGACTCAAGGTTGACAGCGACGGGCACCTTTGGGTTGTTGACCGCGGAAACAGCCGGGTCCAGAAGTTTACCCGAGATGGTGAATTTCTGGCTACGTGGGGCAATGTGGGAACTGGCTTAGGTCAATTTCGAGTCCCGACTAGCATTGCCATCGACGGGGACGGCAATTTCTATGTTGCCGAGGTCGAGGGATCCAGGGTCCAGATTTTCAGCCCGGCAGGAAACTACCTCTCAGAGCTTGCCCCTGGGTTCCTTTCCGGACCACACGGGTTGGCCTTCGATAGTATGGGCAACCTTTACGTGGGGGACACCAGAAATAATCAGGTGAAAAAGTTTAGGTTGGCTAAGCAGTAGCCGGACCTGTACATCAAATTGGCGGACTCTGACTTTGATACCCGGCGGTGAGCGCTCAACCTGAGCTTCGGCCGGGATTCACTAAGAGCGGCTTTGCCGCGTGAATAAAGATGACGAAAAGGGTGGTCCAAAATGCCAGACTACAAGTACGAGACCCTGTTGGTGGAACAGGACCAGTCGGTCCTTACCATCACCCTGAACCGTCCCGAGCGCTTGAATGCCGTTGACGAGACGATGCACCGGGAGTTGGAAGCGGTCTTCGGCGAAGTGGCCATCGACCCCAGCGTGAGCGCGGTGGTCGTGACCGGCGCCGGGCGCGGATTCTGCTCCGGCGGCGATGTCCGGGCCATGGACGAGCGCGGCGGGGCCATCGCACTCCAGGCGCGGCCCTTGGGCGCAGTGTCCCAGGGAGGCCGCCGTATCATACATAACATGCTCTGGGTGGAGCAGCCCATCATCTGCGCCCTCAACGGCGTCGCCGCCGGACTGGGCGCGACCATCGCCCTGTTCTGCGACATCATCTACGCCTCGGACCAGGCCCGAATCGGCGATACCCACGTGAAGGCCGGGCTGGTGGCGGGCGACGGCGGGGCCGTCATCTGGCCCCTGTTGGTGGGAGTGGCCAAGGCCAAAGAACTGCTGATGACCGGCGACATCATCGACGCCGCCGAGGCCGAACGCATCGGCCTGATCAACAAGGTTTTCCCACACGACCAGTTAATGGACGCGGTCATGGAACTGGCCCGCCGGTTGGCCAACGGACCGGCGCTGGCCATCAGGGGCACCAAGCATGCCATCAACAAGAAAATCTGGAACGACCTGAACCTGGCCTTGGACATGGGTCTTGCCTTGGAGGAGCGGAGCTCCCGCCATCCCGACCACTCCGAGGCCGCCCGCTCCTTCGTCGAGAAACGCGCTCCCGAGTTCAAGGGGACCATCTAAGCGAGGGAGGCGGTTTTGTGGCCAACGATGATACCCAAGCGGCCTGGACTTTCCACGACGCCACCAAGCTGAGCTACATCAACCTGCGCACCAAGCCGCCCCTGTATAAGTCGTATCCCGGCCTGCCCCAAGTCCCCCTTGCCCAGGCAGCGCCTCCTGAGATGCCGGTGCTGGAGGCGGTCTCCCTCGCCGCCCCCGTCGATTCCTCCCGGCTGGACCTACCGGCCGTAGCCCAACTGCTCCACTACTCCGCAGGCCTGATCAGAAAGAGCGTCTCGGCCTCCGCGGGTGAGGTCCATTACCGGGCTGCCGCCTCGGCCGGGGCGCTCTATCCCATCGAACTGTACCTGGTCAGCGGCGACCTGCCGGGACTGGCCGCCGGCGTTTATCACTACGCCCCCGCCGGCAATGCCCTCACCCAACTCAGAGCGGGAGACTTCCGGGGGAACCTGGCCGCGGCTGCCGGCGACGACTCGCTGGCATCGGTCCCCGCCACCTTGGTCAGCACGGCGGTCTTCTGGCGCAGCGCCTGGAAGTACCGAACCCGGGGCTACCGCTACTGCTTCTGGGACAATGGCACGGTGCTGGCCAACCTGCTGGCGACCGCCAACTCCCTGGGACAGCCGGCCCGAGTGTTGGGAGGATTCATCGACCGGGAAGTGGACCTGATACTGGGCGTGGACTCGGAACAAGAGGCCAGCACCTGCCTTGTGGCCTTGGGCGAGACCGGAGTTTCGCACCCTGCCGGGCCCAGTTATTTGAGTCCAATAGGTCCGGGCGACCTGGGATTCAGTGAGCCGGTCCCATACCCGGAGTCAACGTTGCTTCATTCAGAGTCTTGTCTCTGGTCAGCGCAAGAAGTCAGAGATTGGCGGGTCCAGGCCCCAGGAAACGAGACCAGTCTCCCCGGCATTTGGTCCGCTCCCTTGGGCGAGGTCATCGAACAAAGGGGTTCGACGCGGCGATTTGCCAGGGAGTCCATCCCCTTGGCGCAACTTTCGGCCTTGATGGCGGCATCCTCGACAAAAATACCTGCCGACTTTGGCAGCGGACTGGCCGAGCCCTACCTGATCGTCAACGCGGTGGACGGCCTGACGCCGGGCGCCTACCACTATTCGAGAGAAACGGGCGATTTGGAGCTCCTGAAAACAGGGGAGTTCAGAGAGGAAGCTGGCCACCTGTGCTTCGAGCAGGCCCTGGGGGCCGACGCCAGCGTCGTGGTCTTTTTCCTGGTGGACCTGGAACTGACGCTGGCCAGGCTGGGCAACCGAGGTTACCGGGCCGCCCAGTTGGAGGCCGGCGTGTTAGGTGGAAAAATGTACTTGAGTGCCCATTCCCTGGGGTTGGGCGCCACCGGCATGACCTTTTTCGATGACGCCGTGACCGCCTTTTTCTCTCCCCACGCCGCCGGAAAGAGTCTGATGTTCCTGGTGGGGCTGGGGCATACCGGAACGCCCAACCGGGTCAGGCCGTTCCGGTCCAAGTACGGCGCGCTGAAGGACTCTCTGGCCCGCGGGGCGGGCGGGGGCCGGCGTCCCGTTCCCGACTGGCTCTACAGCAACTAGGCGCCGAGGCGCGACTCCTCGATCATGTTTTTGTGGTGTCCTTGCCGTGTTCTTGCCGGGGTTTTTGATCGACTATCCTATGGAATTCTTGCGGATGTGCTCCAGGGCCATCTGCATGTGCCACTCCATCGCGCCCAGGCCCACCACCCGCACACCCATTTCGAACAACCGCTTGGCGCTGGCGGCCATGGAGTCGAAGTCGGGCGAGTCCAGGCCCATGTTGTACATGATGGCCGCCCCGTGGCTCTCGGCGGTCTTCACCGCTCCTTCCAGCAGCCGCATCACCTTGGGGTCTTCGTACTTGAACGGCACGCCCAAAATCTTGGTCACGTCCCCGGCCGCCAGCCAGACCAGACGTACCCCGTCGATGGCCAGGATCTCATCCAGATCGTTCAGGGCGCCCTCGCTCTCCACGGTGGGCACGATCAGCGTCCCTTCGCGGATCTTGGCGGCGTATTCGGGGAATTCCTCGGCGCTCCAGAACCGGCGCAGGTGGATCTGGCGGTGCCAATCGTCCCGCAACATCATCAGGTCCTGCACTTCCTCCTTGGACCCGACGGACACCGTGACTGCGGTGGCTCCCAGGGCCAGGGCCCGCGCCGCGTCGGAAATCGTGCGCCGGTCCGTCCCATCCGCCCAGGGAAAGGCCTGCACCCGGATCATGGGTGAGATGCCGGTGCCCCGGGCGGCGCGGACCAGATGGGCGATGTTGTCCCAGTCGTGGGCGGTGAACATCATGTCGGCCATGAAGCAGTCGATGCCCGCGATGCCGGCCACCTCCACCATGTTCGGGTGGCTGAAGACGTAGGCGCAGAGCGAAGGCTTGCCGCTCTTCAAGTTGGCCAATAGCCGGTCGGTTTCCACGGTGGGGAAAAGCACGGTACACCTCGAAGGTCACGTTTGGGGAATCAGCAGAGAGTGTAGCCCAAATGGACCACCGGCACAAAAAGGGAACGGCCCCGGTGACATCGGGTGGTATCCGGCACATGAATGGTCGTCCGGCCCAACACGTAGGGGCATCCCGATTCCATCGGGACCGTGCCCCTACGGGCCTTCGCACCCAAAATCGAGGGGCCGATCGGCCCTAAAGGCTGGCTCAAGGCCGCTTGGGGTTGGACTGCCGAGGGTATATCCCAAATGACCGGGCTTGCCCTTCGGTGGTGTCCGGTGGTGTGTGAATTGCGCCGAGTATATAATCCGCCTCAACACCCACGGTAGGGCCGGCGCGGGCGCGAAGCGCGCTATAGGCCCCGGGGCTGTCAGGCATCGTCAATAGCGGATTTTGGAGACCAAAGGAGACTCAGATGGAAACCGTAGGATTTATCGGGCTGGGCAACATGGGCGGGGGCATGGCGGGCAACATTCAGAAGGCCGGATACCCGATGGTCGTTCACGACATCAATGAAGGCGCCACCAGGCCGTTCTTGGAGGCCGGGGCCCGCTTGGCCGGCTCACCGGCCGACGTGTCCAGCCAATGCGACATAACCCTGACCTCGCTGCCGGGACCCAAGGAGGTCGAGGCGGTCGCCATTGGTCTGGAGGGCGTGCTCCAGGGCGCCAAGCCCGGCTCAGTGTACATCGACCTCTCCACCAGCAGGCCGACCCTGATCCGCGAGATTGAGCCCAAGTTCCGGGAGAAGGGGGTCCACGTGTTGGACGCCCCGGTGAGCGGTGGTAAAACCGGAGCCCAGAGCCGTAACCTGGCGGTGATGGTCGGCGGCGACAAAGAGGTGTTCGAGCGGGTCAAGCCCCTGTTGGAGGCCTTCGGCGACAAGGTCTTCTACGCCGGAGCGATCGGGGCGGGTTCGGTGGCCAAATTGGTCCACAACATGATTGGCCACGGCGTCCGCCAGGCCATCGCCGAGGGCATGACCTTGGGTGTGAAGGCCGGCGTCGACACGGAGGCGCTGTGGCAGTGCATCCGCCGGGGTTCTCTGGGCCGGATGAACGTTCTGCACGAGGGATTCGTCAGGACCGTGTTCAAGGGAGAATACGAGCCCGCCGGTTTCGCCCTGAGCCTGGCCCGGAAGGACATCGGCCTGGCCACCGAACTCGCCAAAGAGTTCGACGTACCCATGCCGGTGGCCAACCTGGCGGAGCAGTTGGCGATACAGGCCATGAACCGGGGCTGGGGCAACCATGACAGCACGGTCATCGTCCGTTTGCAAGAGGAAATGGCCGGCGTCGAGATCAGGGCCGACATCGACGTGGCCAAGGCGGCCCGCTTCATATCGACCCATCCAGAAGAGTGATCGCAGACATAGAGTTGGGCGGACGGCCCTTGGGCGCATTGACGGCTGCCCAATGTTGATGCGCCCGAGCACCCTTCTCAAGGCGCCCAATTCAACTAGTTAACCCCGCCCAACCGGCCCGACTCAGAGGTAAAAAAGACCGGCGCTCCAGTCATGGAGCGCCGGTCTTTTTTGGTAGCCGTTCAACCCGTGTGGGAGGCTAGGATTCCGAGTCCGACGTGTTCAGAATCTTGTCTTTGGGGCTGAGCACGCCGTTCAGCAAGTCACCGTCGGAGAATTGACCGTTGGTCAACCGGGTGGCGATGTCATCCTGGCCGTTCCATAGGTTCTTCAGGTCGTCATCGATCAATTCGATGATGGCCCGCCTTACCCCGGTCGTCTCGCCGATGTCCGGGTAAAGTTTCCACGACTCTTTGTTGGCCGTGGCCAGCCAACCCGGAGAATCCCCGTTGGCGCCGCGGACGTCCTCGAAGTGCCAGGAATACCAGGCGTTGACCATGTCTCGGAAGATGGCCAGGTCGGAGATGGGCGCTCCAACGGTGGACATCTGGACCTCGAACCGGTGGTTGTCACCGGGATGGCCTTCCACCGCGGCGAACTTCCGCCCCCCGCCCAAGCCCCGAAGGACCGAGTCGTGGAGGTTGGAAGCCGTGATGCCGACGCCGGAGGCCGAGTCGACGTGACCGACGCGAATCTCGCCAACACGCCACATCTTCTCTTCCATCGCGGTTGCGCCCATGTGCATATCGACCAGCAGCTCGCCCAATTCTTCGCCGAACCGGGCGCCGTTGGATATGAGTGAAAGGAATCCGGTGTCGATGGAGACCGAATTCTGAATTTTATGGGCGGTTGCCAGAGCCAATAGGTCCACCATTTCCTGGGATTCAACCCTATTGGTCCCGAAGACTGGCCTACCTGCCAGAGATTCGTGGACCGCAGCGGAGATCTCAATCAAGTCTTGGTTGCTGAGCTGGAACCGGGTCAGGATACGCATGGCGATATCTTGGGCCTGGTCGCCGGTCAACAGGTTCTTCACCGTGGGGTCGTCGCTGTCGAAGGTCCAAAATTCGGCGTCGGTAACCTCTTGGTGGAGCCGGCCGCCGGAATTGGAATGTCGCTTTAGCTCCGTGACCAACTGCATCCAACTGGCAGAGTACTCGCTGAGTTCTTCCAGAAGACCGTTAATGACCTCTCCCACGTGATTGAGGCATACAGTCTCCAAGTATTCGTCGGTCTCACCCTGCCATTTGGCCAGCCGCTTTTTGCGTTCGTTGGGGGAGACGTCCAGATCGTCGTGGGAAGGCTCTGAGACCGAGGGCAGGTCCCGGCGAATGGCCCGGTCGGCCAGGGCCGACCACCGGCGTATCGGCGTCTCCTGGTCGGCGGCGATCACCAAGCGCTGGATAAACAGGTTCTCCAGCCTGCTGCTGACGGTGGCAAGCATCTCATCTCGCTTGACGTCGGCATAGGTATTGGCGCGGGCCAATTCGGCGCGCAGTTCAGCGTTGGCCTCCAGCACCATCCGGTCGCTGATGTTGCCGTCGGGCCGCAGCCGTTCGAACAGGGAGTTGATCGACCGCTGGACCTCGCCCAGAACGGCGTGGATAGTTCCATGGATCTGCGCGTACGCGTCCCTGGAGCCGGTGCCGACGCGGCCGGCCTGCAGGAAGTCCAGCGGGTCCACCGACATGGGGACCCGGTTGGTCATCTCGTTGAACGAAAGCCGCTTTCTTTTGAAACTAAACTTGGCCATTCCTCTCCTCCCTACAGCCGGGTCCGCCAAAGGTTTTGCAGGTATTGTTTGGCCGTCTGTACAAAGAACCCTTCCAACAAACCGACCTCACGGGAACTTATGGAACCGAACCGTGCGTCGACGCTGTTGTTGGCCTCGCGCATCGTTTCGTGGTACCGGGCCCACCAGTCTTGACCGGTGCCCCAGGCGTCGGCCACCAGGTCCTCGAGTATCCGTGCCACGTGGACCCGCTGTACCGGCAAAGAATCCTTGGGTGAGCGGTGCAGCAATGCCACATCGAAGTGGGGTCCAATAGCATTGATGATCTTGTCCGGATAAACCGTGATGCTGTAGCTGTCTTTCCCGGTGTGCTCGCCCTTCCCGACCTCAACACCGGTGGCGGCGCGGAGGAATTGCAGGGTTGAGTAGGTGTTCCTAAGCTGCAGTGGGAAGGTGGTCTCCGGGTCCCGGGACATGCCACGCTGCGGCAATACCAGGTGGAGCACCACGCTGAAGTTGTAGGAAGTGCCGCGGGACTCGGACAGCGCTGCTAGCAGTACGGGCAGGGCTCCCACAGTCCCGCCGCCCAGGAAACAGATCACATGGATTCTGAGGTAGGTCACGCCCTCATAATAGGGGCAGACCTGCTCAATGGTGGCGTCGATATGGCCGCGCAGATTGCCGTAATTGAACCTCGCGGCTACTCCGGCGTTGGCCAAGGTCCCCAGCGCCCCCTCCCGGGACAGGCTGAGGTTTTTCAGCTCGGGCACACACTCCGTGATCCACGGACGCATGTCACGCAGATTCGAGAAGTGGGGCAGGGTCAGCGGGATAAACCGGGATGACCGGGAGATCTCTCCCCTGGTCGCCTCTCGGGTGTCCATATAGAGGAAGCCAAGACTCTTTCGGTCGGAGAAGCTCCATGCCGCGGACACTTCGTCCAGCCTCCTGGCAATCTGACAACTGGTAGACCCGAGGCCGATAATTACGGAAGGCGATGCGATGCGGTTCACCGTCTTGTTGGACCCCGTGCGCGGCAACGCCGCATCCCTAAGGGATGGTGAAACCATTAAACCTCCTGCTCCCCACACACCCCAACGTGCCGGTAGTATGTGTGCCGGATATAAGGATACCCATAATAAGGGTAGGGTAGTACAGTATCATAATTTATAATGGCTGCCGCCTTGTTGTCAAATATCGCCAGCGTATCCCCTCCGTTTCGTATACATAATCTGCATTGCTTGCTGATTACATAACTTGGTAGACATAATTGAAACGAAAAGGGTCTATCTTGACGGGTAGGCTTACCGGTAGGGCCGCAGGCCCATTTGGGTAACATTCCTGGCGGCTTAGATCCAGGATACCCACCCCCTTAGGATACAACGGAGCGGCCCCACAACCAACACTATATCCCGGCAATATTTGGAGAAAATACCGCCCAAGGAAAGCGCGGAGGGGATACCGTTGAGCGTCCGGTGTCTGGCCCACAAAAAGCGCGGTCTCGGAAGTCACCGCGCCTTTTCCGTGGCCATACCTGGCTGGAGGTACAAGTGCGGCGGAAACGGAGCCAGACATCGATATCTGCGCCGGTTAACGCCGATTCAGCCTTGGAAACGCCTATCTTACGTCCAAAGGATTGGCTAAGGGTTCCGCAAGCACCCCAGGGGTTTCCATAGGTACGTGGCAAACCGCCCTAATTACTTTATTAGAGGTAGACCATCCACTCCAGGAGGTTGTGGTCGGGGTCCCGGGCGTACATGCTGACGGCGGGCAACGATCCCCTGGCGCGGGCGCCCTTGCGGGTCCCTGGCCCGCGTATTATTTCGACCCCGGCATCAGCCAGCATCTTCTGGCACTCCTCGGCCGTGCCGTCCCAAACGAAGCAGATGTCGGCGGAACCGGGGAGGGCGGTGTCGCCGCGCAGGCTGGCGGTGAAGCCCTCTGGGTGCACGTTGATCTTCGAGTCTCCGATCTGTATCGAAAAGATGTTGGCTTTGCCGGCCCTCCATTCCTCCTCGTCATTGATCTCGAAACCCAGTTTCTTGTAGAACGCGATGAGCCGTTCTGCGTTGGCGGTGGGCATTGCCAGGTGGTCGATGCCAACGGTCCCCATGTTTAGCCTCCATTTGATAGAGAATCGGCGTACATAGAATGGGATGGTCTGGAGCCGGATTTTCCCAATGTTATCTGCAACCCCGGCCACTGGCAAGGTTTTTCGGCCATGCCGGGAGGCCCTGGGTTCCGCTCTTTGTGGTACTTTAGGGTCGCTTTGGATAACGAGACCCCGTTCATCGCATCAGCTAATTCACGTTGGACAATTATTGGGGAGAGACCATGTTTGACCTGTTGCTTAGAAATGGCCGAATCGTCGACGGCACCGGCCAGACTTGGTTCCGGGCCAGTCTGGGGATAACCGGGGACACCGTCACCGTGGTCCGAGGAGACACTTCCCAGGTCCAGGCCGGGCGAGTCATCGACGTTGCGGGCTCGGTGGTCTGTCCCGGGTTCATCGACATGCACTCCCACTCTGAGCTCAAACTCATGACCGAGCCCGAGCACCAGGCCAAGGTGAGGCAGGGTGTGACCACCGAGGCCATCGGCATGGACGGGCTGTCCTACGCCCCCATCTCCTCCCCAAAGTTGGAGCAGCTAATCACCTTTCTGGCCGCCATAAACGGGACTCCGCCGCCGGACGCCCGCTGGAGCTCGGTTAAGGAGTTCCTGGATCTTCTGGACGGCCGCGCCGCCTGCAACGTGGCGTTCATGGTGCCCCACGCCGCCATCCGCATCGAGGCCATGGGCTGGGAGGACCGGGCGCCCACACCGCCGGAGCTGGCCCGGATGCAGGAATTGGCCCGTCAGGGCATGGAGGACGGGGCCTTTGGGTTCGCCACCGGTCTGACCTATCCTCCCGGCGCCTACAGCGACACCGGCGAGTTGGTGGCGATCTGTGAAGCGATATCGGACCTGGGCGGGTTCTACATGACTCACGCCCGCTACACCAAAGGCGACCAACTGCTTGATCCGTTCCGAGAGGCCGTTGAGATCGGCCAACGGAGCGGCGTGCCGGTACACATTTCCCACTTTCACAGCCCCGTCGACGGCATGGGACAGCAGATGATCGACCTGGTGGACGAGGGACGGAACGCCGGAGTCGATGTGACCTTCGACCAATATCCCTATGCGGCCGCCAGCACCATATTGCATTCCCTGCTGCCCTATTGGGTCCACGCCGGGGGGCCCGCGGTAATGTTGGAGCGGATCAAGGACCCGGCCGTCCGCGAGCGGATCGGCGACTCGGTGAACCCCATGTGGGGCCGGACCCTGGACGACTACATATTCAGCCACGTCGGATCGGACAAGAACAAGGAATGGGAGGGCCGGTCTCTCACCGACCTGGCCGCCTTCCAGAGCAAGAAGATGGTGGACGCCATCTGCGACCTGCTGATTGAGGAGAACTTGGAAGTGGGCTTTGTGGCCCGGACCGGAAACCCGGAGAACATACGCACCATCGTCCGCCACCCCGCCCACATGGTCGGCTCCGACGGGGTTTTGACCGGCGAGATGCCCAACCCCCGGACGTTCGGCACCTTTCCTTATGTACTGGGCCAGTTCGCCCGGGAGGAGGGCCTTTTCCGGATGGAGGAAGCGGTCCGCAAGATGACCGCCCTGCCCGCCCAGCGGTTGGGACTGCAGGACCGGGGCATCCTGAGGGACGGCATGAAGGCCGACGTGGTGGTATTCAACCCGGACACGGTGGAGGCCAAAGCCACCTTCGACGACCCCAAACAATACCCGGTGGGCATCGACTACGTCATTGTTAATGGCAAGCTGGTCATCGATAATGGTACCCATACCGGAGCGCTGCCGGGCCGGGCGCTAAAGTCCCAATAGAGCTTTCAGCCGTTAGCGTCCGCAAGAGACATAGTGAAGAGTGATCTATGACACCACAACATGCAGTAAAAGCGACTATCCGGCGAGGCGAAGGATACTATGTTGCTGAATGTCTGGAGATAGCAGTCGTTACCCAAGGAAAAACCCTGGATGAGACGGTGGATAATCTGAGAGAAGCGGTTAGTCTGCACCTAGAAGGTGAGGACCCTGCCGACTTTGGTTTGGTACCGGATCCCTGGATTTTCCTGACCTTTGAGCTGGAGTTGGCGGGTGCCCAGACTTAGGCGGCTTTCCGGCGCGGAAGTAATCGGAATTCTAGAGTCCTTCGGTTTCCACGTCATCTCCCAACGTGGCAGTCATGTAAAACTTAGGCGCACCGCCTCAGGTGGTGAGAACCAGACTCTCACCATTCCGAGGCACCGGCAGCTCGACGTTGGAACTATACAGGCAATCGTTCGACAGGCAAGCCGATTTGTTTCCCGAGAGTCCCTTAGGAACAGTTTCTACACCGATTAGGCGTGATCCATTTGCGCTTGTCTCCCCGTTGCTCGATAGGGCATAATCCATACTCGATTCAACAGATTCCTAAAAGTTCTGATTGCCCCGATGGAATCGGGGCTGATAGCTAAACACCCCGGAGGACGCCCATGGACTTCGAACCCCGTTATACCCAGGAGCAAGAAGAGTTCCGCCAGGAGGTCAAGGCCTGGTTGAAGGACAACGTGCCCAGCGGCATCACCCACCCGGCCGACCCCATAGACCTGACCGAGGAGCAGTACCAGTTGCGGCGGGACCTGGGCCGCAAGCTGGGCGCCAAGGGTTGGCTCTGGCCCACAGCCGAGACTCAGTACGGCGGCGGGGGTCTGGACGTGGACCATGCGGTGGTATTGGAGGAAGAGATCGACCTCTTCGGCCTGACCCTGCCTCCCTACTACGACTCGGGCGGAAGACTGGGCGGCGCATCAATCATTGTCTGGGGTTCCGACGAGCAGAAGCAGTTCTTTCTGCCCCCCATCTTCACCGGCGCGGTCCGCACCTGGCAACTGCTCTCCGAGCCCGAGGCCGGCTCCGATCTGGCCAACGTCCAGACCACGGCCATCCGGGAAGGAGACGATTATCTGATCAACGGCCAGAAGATTTTCGTTGGCAGTTCGTTGGGTTGCGACTACATGTGGACGATCACCGTGACCGACCCCGAGGCCAAACGCCACGAGAACCTGGGCTGGTTCATGATTCCCTCGGACCTGCCCGGAATCACCGTGCAGCCCATGGACCTGCTCATCTCCGGCGGCGAGTCCGGCGCGGGTTCCGGTGTCAAGAACACCGTGTTCTTCGACAACGTGCGGGTCCCCGCCTTCAACCTGATCGGCGGAGAGAACCAGGGCTGGAAGGTGGCCACCACCCACCTGGAACTGGAGCACGGCACCGGTGGCCGCATCGGCCGCAACCACCTGGTGGACCGGCTATTCGAGCATTGCAAGACGACCATGCGCCGGGGCCAGCCCATCACCAAGGACCCCGACGCCCGGGAGCGGCTCATCGACGTCTACATCGAGCAGGAGGTGGTCCGCCTGCTGCAACTCCGCAACTACTGGATGCGTCATAGCGGGATAACCACCACCTACGAAGGCCCCCAGGCATCCTACCTGCGCAAGACCAATGGGCTGCGCATGGCGGGAGCCATGCTGGACATCTTGGGGCCCGCCGGTCTGACCCACGACCCCAAGCTGGGCGCCGCCGATGGCCACATGGAGGCCCACTCCCGGGCTGGCATCGTCGCCATCCACCCGGGCGGCACCACCGACATACAGAAGGTGATCATGGCCCGCCGCATCGGCATCGGCCGCGAGGTCAGAGAGAAGGCGGGCGCACTGTCGTAAAAGCCGTCAGCGGTCAGCCGTCAGCCCGATAGCTGATAGCAGGCTGCTGACCGCTCGACCGAAGGGAGAAAACATGGACCTGTCCCTAACCCCGGAACAAGAGATGCTCAAGACGGCGGTGCGCCGGTTCGTTCAGCAGGAGTACCCCAAGGAGACGCTGCTGCAGATCGCCTCGCCCACCGAGCCCACACCGGAAGAACCGTGGGAGCGGTTGACCCAGACCGGCTGGCTGGGCATCTTGATACCCACCGAGTACGGCGGCGAGGGCGGGTCTTTCACCGACGCGGGAGTGCTCTTCGAGGAACTGGGCCGAGGTCCGGTGCCCGGTCCCCACATCAGTTCAGCCGTCCTGGCGGCGTTGACCTTGCTGGAGGGCGGCACCGAGGAACAGAAGCGGGACTGGTTGCCGCGCCTGGCCTCCGGTGAAGTTCGAATGGTGGCCGCCGTCACCGAAGCCGACTACGGCTGGGAGGAAGGCGACGTGCGTCTGACCGCCAAGCGGAACGGCGACGGATACACTCTCAACGGCACTAAAGCCTACGTGTACGACGGCGAGTCGGCCACCCACCTGCTCTGCGCCGCCCGGTCCGAAGAGAGCAACGACGTCGGGCTGGTCATCGTCCCCGCCGACGCCCCCGGGATCACCGCTCGTAGCCTCCCGGGCTTCGCCTGGAACCTGTCGGAGATCAGCATCGAGAACGTTCCGGCGGACCCGTCCCAGGTATTGGGCGGGGCCTTGTCTGGGGGCTGGGAAGCCCTGGAGAGGGCGGCGGAAAAGACCATCCCGGTGCTGTGCGCCTTCCAGGTCGGAGGCAGCCAGGCCATCTACGAGCTGTCGGTGGACTACAGCCGCACCCGCATCCAGTTCGGCACGCCCATCGGCCGGTTCCAACGGGTCCAGGACCAGGTGATCAATCTGCTGAACGCCCTGGACGCCGCGCGGTGGACGGCCTACGAAGCGCTGTGGAAGTTGGACATCGGCCGGGATGCGGCCGGCAGCGTACACCTGGCCAAGGCGGTGGGCAGCGAGGGCTACTACGAGGCCTGCAACTACGCCCACGAGGTCCATGCCGGGGTGGGCAGCATGACCGAGTACGGACTGACCCTGCACACCACCGCGTCCCGCACCCTCTACCACTACCTGGGCGACCCCAAGTTCCACCGCCGCCGTTTGGCGGATGCACTGGGGTTGTAAGGAGGAGTCCTGGCTACCCCTATTGAAGAATTGTTCGAGCAGGCATCAATTCTCGATGAACAAGACCGAGCTACGTTGGCTGGTCTGCTATTAGAGAGCTTGGAACACGAGGTTGACGAGGATATTGAGTCCGCTTGGCTGGAGGAGATCGAACGGCGAGTCGGCGAACTCGATGGTAACGGCGTTGGTCTTGTTCCTTGGGATGAAGTAAAGGCGAAACTGGGGAAGTAACCTGGTGTCTGATATCCAGATTAGATTTCAGCCCGCCGCCTGGCCGACGCCCTGGGGCTTTAGGTCTGGGGATCGGCTTATCTTTTCTCTCCTACCGATTTCCCAACCGTTCGTGGTGAGCTAGTCGAACCACCGCCACGGGTGACCAAGGTGTTGCCTTCCGGGTGACTTGGCTGATGCGCGCCCTTCGACGGAGCTCAGGACGAACGTGTGCGGAAAGAATTTGCTTTGATGGAACATGATTCCAAATATGTAGGGGCAGGTTTCAAACCTGCCCCTACACGCATCAGGCAACTTTCGGCTTGCAAACGGCGGCCTTGGAAAGCGTGATCCTCTAGGCCACCGGCTCGCCCTGGGACTGGCGTTGCCGCAGTTCCAAACGGACCACGGCCAGTTCCTCCCAGGTGTAGTCGTCCCCGAGATAATCGCGCACGGGGGTCAGGCGCGCTTCGCCCATCTCTTTGAAGGCCGCTTCGA
Organism: Chloroflexota bacterium; assembly: GCA_022573285.1. Taxonomy (GTDB): domain Bacteria; phylum Chloroflexota; class Dehalococcoidia; order Lucifugimonadales; family UBA3495; genus UBA9611. The sequence goes on along the minus strand of JACZUF010000002.1, from coordinate 58,244 downwards.
TCTTGCGGCGTTTGGTTTCGGACGGCATCAGATGTCCCAGGTCTACTTGGCCGCCTTCTTGGACGAACCGCTCCAGATGACTGCGGATAGTCGTCTGGCTGATGCCCCGCTGCTCGGCTACCTCTCCCAGAGAGAGACCCTGGGCCACTAGGTCCCGTGTCTCGCGGATGCTCATGCTGATGCCCCGTACCCGCTTCTTGGGGGCGGTTACCGGCACCTGCTGGATGTTGCCGGTCCGCCCGTTGGCCTGCATATATTCAGTGATTACCTTCAAGAACGGCTCACTGAACTCCCTTAGTTTGGCGTCTCCCACGCCGGATATCTTGGAGAATTCAGCCTCGTTCTGGGGCATGTGGAAGGCCATCTGCTGCAGGGTCTTGTTGCCGAAGATGACGTAGGCGGGCACCTCCCGGTCGGTGGCGATCTCCAGACGCAGCGCCGCCAGTTCGTCAAACAGCTTGGTGTCGTAAGCCGTCGCTCGGCCGGATGTCCCCTGGCTGGAGCTCGCCTGGCGGGCCGCGGCCACGTGTTTGGGCCGGGTAAGGGTTAACTGCTCCCGGTCCTTCAAGAATGTCCGGCCCTGGGGAGAAACCGCCAGGGTCGGATAACCTCTTCCCTGTTGGGCCAGCAGCCCATTGGTGACCAGGGAGCGCACCAGTTCTTTCAGTTCGTCCGAGCCAACGTCCCGGGCGATGCCGAATACGGGCAGTTCGTCGTGGCCCCGTGTGCGGACGGCCTTGTTCGCCGTTCCCCGGAGCACGTCCACCAGATAATTGACGCCGAAGCGCTCGCCGGTGCGGATGGCTGTGGATAGGACCTTCTGGGCGATCTCGGTGGCGTCGAATTCTTCCCTGGGCAGCAGGCAGATGTCGCACCCGCCGCAGTCGGTCTCGGGCCAGGACTCGCCCAGATACTCCATCAGGTAGGCGCGGCGGCAGGTCTGGAGGTCGCACAGCGCGAGAATCTGGTCCAGCTTCGTGTGGGCCTTGTCCCGTTCATCGTCGTCTTCGATCTGGCTGATGAAGTATTCCTGCTTGGTGCGGTCTCCGTAGGAATAGAACAGCACGCAATCGCTGGGCAGACCGTCCCTTCCGGCGCGGCCGGTCTCCTGGTAGTAGCCCTCCACCGTCTTTGGCAGGTCGTAGTGCACCACCAGGCGCACGTCGGGTTTGTCGATGCCCATGCCGAAGGCGATGGTGGCCACCACGATCTGCACCTGGTCGCGGATGAACTTCTCCTGGGTCTCCCTCCTTAAATCGCGTTCCAGCCCCGCGTGGTAGGGCAGGGCGCTGTAGCCCCGCTCCGACAACTCCAGAGCCGTCTCCTCGGTGGCCTTCCGGGAGAAACGGTAGATGATGGCCGGCTGGCCCTTATGCTTCTCCAAAAGGTGCAGTAGAGAGCCCAGGGGGTCGGTCTTGGGTTGGATGGAGTAGGTCAGGTTGGGCCGGTTGAAACTGGAGATGAATATCTCCGGATTCTCAAGCCCCAGTTGGGTGACGATGTCTTCCCGGACCGGCTTGGTGGCGGTGGCGGTCAGGGCGATGACCGGCACGCCGGGGAAATTCTCCCGCAGGGCTTTCAGGTTGCGGTAGTCGGGACGGAAGTCGTGGCCCCACTCGGAGATGCAGTGGGCCTCGTCGATGGCGATCAGGCTTACTTCCAAGGACTGCAGGAACCGCTGGAAGCCGGGCAGGGCCAGGCGCTCGGGCGCCACGTAGAGGATCTTGAGCTTGCCCTGCCGGGCTTGGTCCTGGACCAAGGCGGCCTCCTGGGCCGGCAGGGCGCTGTTCAGCATCCCGGCGGGGACGCCGTTGGCCCGCAGGCCGTCCACCTGGTCCTTCATCAGGGCGATGAGGGGGGAGACCACCAGGGTGATGCCATTGAAACGCAGGGCGGGGAGTTGGTAGCAGAGCGACTTCCCGCCGCCGGTGGGCATCAACACCAGGGTGTCGCGCCTGGCGAGCACCTTGGCGATGATCTCTTCTTGGAGGGGCAGGAACCGGTCGAAACCGAAATATGACTTCAGTTGGTCGAGCACGGCCCCATCCTAGCCAGGAGCATCCGAGGCTTCAAGGCTATAGTGTCAGCGATTTGGCCGGTTGTTGGGGTTAACGTCCCTTCCACACCGGGGCGCGCTTCTCGGCGAAGGCCCGCACGCCTTCCTTGGCGTCTTCGCTCTCCAGCACTTCGTTGCGCTTTTTCTGGGCGAAGGCCACCCGTTCCTCCAGGCCCATCTCCGAGCCCTTGACGGCGGCTTCTTTGATGGCGGCGATGGACAGGGGTGCGTTGGCGGTTATCTTCCGGGCGATCTCCTCGGCCCTTGGCATGACCTCTTTGGGCTCCACCACGTAGTTGACCAGCATCAACTGCAGGGCCTTTTCGGCGTTCACGAAGTCTCCGGTGAACAGGAACTCGAAGGCGATGTTCCTGGGAACAACCTGGGACAGCAGCGCCGGGCCGCTGACCGAGGATATGCCCCGCTTGGCCTGGGGCCAGCCGAACTCGGCCTTGGAGGACGCGATGCGGATGTCGCTGCCCAGGGCGATGCCGCAACCCTGGGCCAGGCAGATGCCGTTGATGGCGGCGATGATGGGCTTCCAGATGGTGGACTGGACCACGTAAAGGTCGCCGGTGCTATGTCCCTCATTGGCGCCGCCGGCGGCCATCGCGATCAAGTCGTGCCCGGTGGAGAAGGCCCGTCCGGCCCCGGTGACGATGGCGCAGCGGACCTCGGGGTTGTTCTTAACGTCCTGGAAGGCGTCCCAGAGTAGCTGACGCATGGGCGGGTCGATGGCGTTCAGCTTCTCGGGCCGGTTCATGGTGATGTAGGCGATGCCCTCTTTGATCTCATAAAGAACTTCTTTCTCTGCCAATTCCGCGCCTCCAATTGCTGTACTTTGGCTCTGTGTTTGAGGAATATGCGGGGGCAAATCGCCCCGATCTCCGACAAGGTCGCGAGTCTCCCCGATTAATCGGGGGACCTAACCTTCCCGCTGTGAGGGGGCTGGCCTCAAAACTGTCATTCTGAGGAGTGAAGCGACGAAGAATCTTCCAATCATCACCTTGGCAGACCCTTGGCTACGCTCAGGGTGACATATGTGTAGCGCCGTTCAAACCAGAAACTAGCCGCGATCGATACTATTGAGGCAAAGCTCCTGAGATGGGGAAGGGACTTTTTCATGGTAGGCTCAACTTAGCTTCATGGGGAGTCAAGCTGCCTGATCTCCCTTCGGGGAGCGGATTGAGGTGAGGGCGTTGCTTCCCTCCTTAGCCGATTTCTTATTTGATGGACGGTCCGGCCGCAGGTATTGTATCGCCACAAACAAGAGTGTCAAAGCGTGCGCCCTCCGACAGGTCCGATTTCATCGAGACTCTCGACCTCGGGTCGGAGCTCAGGGTGAGCGGATGAACCTAACGGCATTCTCTGACCAGTGGGACTAGATAATTCGCGAGCCGGTGGGCCGGTCGCCGATGGTCCCGGACTTTTCCAGTTGGCCGATCTCGGTCCCGGTCAGTCCCAGCAGCTCGCCGTAGACCTCCCGGTTGTGCTGTCCCAAAGTCGGGGACGGCCAGCGGACCTGTCCGGGGGTGGCCGACATCTTCCAGGGGATCCCCGGATACTGCTTGGGTCCCACCTGAGGGTGGTCCACGGTGACGAAGGTGCCCCTGTGCTTGTAGTGGGGGTCGGCCAACAGGTCGGGGCCGCGCAGCACCGGAGCGGCGGGCACTCCCGCCTTTTGAAGTTTGTGGGCAACGTCATAGGCATCTTGGCCGATGGTCCATTTCGAGATGGTCCGGTCCAGTTCGTCTTCGTTCTCACGGCGCTGGGCGGCGGTGGCGAACCGGGGGTCGCCGGTCATTTCTGGGAATTTCATAACCTGGGTGAGGTTTCGCCACTGCTCCTGGTTGGTGGCGGCGATGGTCACCCAGCGGTCCTCGCCGGCGCAGGGATAGCTGTTGGCGGGCGCGTACCAGCCGGAGCGGTTGCCCCGGCGTTCCGGTTCCCGTCCGGTCATCTGGTAGGCCAGGACTTCGGGCCCCATCAGGGCGACTGAGGACTCCTGCTGGGAGACGTCGATGAACATGCCCTTGCCGGTGCGGCGGCGGTGGCGCAGGGCGGCCATCAGGACTCCGGCGGCGTGGGAGCCGGTGATGGGGTCGCCGTGGTTGATGCCCGACTTCATGGGCCCCTCGCCCCGGTAGCCGGTCATGTGGGCCATGCCCGAGAGCTGCTCCTGGCCGATGCCGTAGCCCAAGTAACTCTTCCAGGGCCCGGTGTTGCCGAAGGCCGGCATCGAGACGTAGATCAGGTCGGGACGGTGTTTCCGCAGTTCCTCATAGGTGTAGCCCAGCCTTTCCAGGCTTCCCTGCCGGAAGTTCTCGATCAGCACGTCGCTGATGGACACCAGTTGCTCGAATACCCGGCGTCCCTCGTCCTTGGTCAATTCCAGGGTGACGCCGTACTTGGACATGTGAAGACAGTTGAACCAGCCGTTCCGGTTCCAGGGCTGCTCGCCGGGTTCGCCGTCCGGATAGGCGGCAATGCCCCGGGCCGGGCTGACCGGGCCCCGGTGGGAGTCGTAGACGCTCAGCGACTCCATCTTGATGATCTCGGCGCCCATGTCGGCGAACAGCTTGGTGCAGTACGGCCCCGCCCAGATGCGGGAGAGGTCCAGCACCCGGTAGTTCTTGAGGGGCAGTCTTTCCGGCGTCTTCCGCATGGGACTAGACCTTCTCGTTCCGCCCGTTCTGGACAATCACGCCCTGCTCTATCAGACCCGACACCCGTTCTTCCGAGTAGCCCAGCCAGGAATCTAGGACCTGATAGGTCTGCTCGCCGAGCAGGGGCGCCCGCCGGAACACCCAGGCATTGACGCCTTCCTCGGGCATGATCGGCGCGCCGGGGTAGTTGAGCCGTCCGGCCACCGGATGGTCCAGGGCCACGAAGTAGTCCCGGGCCAGGAGTTGCTCCATCTCCAGAATGTCCTTCATGGTGGCGACGAAACTGAAGCCCAGTCCGCTCTCCTGCCCGGCCTTGAAGATGTCCACTTTGTCGTTGTCCAAGAGCCAGGGCAGCATGTAGGCGTCCACCTCGTCGGCATGCTCCAGCCGCCCGGCGCGGGAGGTGAAACGGGGGTCGGACAGCTCTTCCCGCTCCATGATCTTGGCCACCTCGGGCCACCGGGTGTCGGGCCCGGCGATGATGCCAACGTGGCCGTCCTGGCAGGGGTAGATGCCCCAGGCGGCCCGGCCGTAGCCCCGGTTGCCCACCCGGCGGTACTCCTGGCCGGAGTAGCTGTACTGCATCAGCGCGTTTTCCAGGATGTTGGTGGCGTATTCGGCGATGGACACGTCTATCTGCTGGCCCTCGCCCGTCTCCTCGGCGTACATCAATGCGGCCATGGTGGCGGCGAAGGCGTTCTGTCCCGCGCCCAACTGGGCCAGGGGCATGCCCTCTTTAAGGGGTTCCTGGTCCGGCTCTCCGGTGATGTTCATCAACCCGCCCAGGGCGTAGAGGTTCAACTCCGACGCCTTCCAGTCCCGGTAGGGGCCGGTCTGGCCGAAGTTGGAGATGGATGTCACCACCAGCGCCGGGTTGGCCTTCTGCAACTCCGCATACGGCAGCCCCAACGAGTCCAAGGTCCCAGGAGCGAAGCTCTCCACCAAGATGTCCGCCTTGGAAGCAAGCCCCAAAGCAATTTTCCGCCCTTCGGACGACTTGATATCCAAAGCCAAACTCTGTTTGGCCGTATTCAGATAAAGAAACCAAGCGCTATCCTCGGGAGGCCTCCCCCCTCCCGATCTGAATCGGGATAAAGGGGGGCCAGGGGGGATTTCCGCCCCGTCCGAAGCGAAGGGCCCCAACCACCTGGCCCCGTCCCCTCTTCTAGGGTGCTCAATCTTGATCACGTCCGCGCCCAGGCCGGAGAGCAGCTTGGTGCAGTAGGGCCCGGCGATATAGTGAGTCAGGTCCAAAACCCTGACCCCTTCCAGCAGTCCCGGCATCTATCGGTCTCCAAATATCGGGGCTTCCCCAGGCAGCCGGCTAGCTGCCCCAGATAGCCGCTGAGATTGTTGCACCGGTCGTTGGCAAATGCAACCGCGCCTATACCCGCATTGTCACCCTGACCCTGGCCGCAGTCGGGGGAAGGGTCTCGTGTCCACCGCTCTACCGAGTTCGAAGCAACGAGATTCTTTCCCGACTGGTCGGGACCAGAATGTCAGGCGGCGGGTGGTGGCCTGCCTCCAGATGCCTGTGCCTGGTCTCCGTTTATGGTATTCTTCTGCCCATCTATCTCGCGCCCCTATACCCACAATCAACGGCCCGTATGGCCGCGGGAGACAACCTACATGGAACGTCCCATTTTCCAGCCGGTGGGCACCCCGGTCGAAGAACTGGACACCCCGGCGTTGGTGGTCGACCTGGACGTCATGGACCGAAATATCCAGACCTTCCAGGGTTATTTCAAGGACTCGGCGGCCAAGGTCCGGCCGGTGGTTACCAGTCACCTCTGCCCCCAGATCGCCCACCGGCAACTGGACGCCGTCGGCACGGTGGGCGGCATCGCCGTGACCACCCTGGGCGAGGCTGAGGTGTTCGCCGGTTCGGGGTTCGCCGACATCCTCCTGGCCAACCAGGTGGTCACCGTCTCCAAGATCAGGCGGCTCTGCGCCTTGGCGGGCCAGACTGGCATCGGAGTGGCGGTGGACAGCCCGGAGAACGCCGAACAACTCTCCCAGGGCGCCGCCTCCGCCAAAGTGGAATTGAGGGTTCTGGTCGAGATCGAGGCGGGCATGGGCCGCTGCGGCATAGCGTCCGGCCCCGGCGCCGTGGCCCTGGCCCAGAAGATAAGCGGGCTTCCCGCACTCAAGTTCGAGGGCGTCATGGGCTCGGTGCCCGGTCCCAAGGATGACGATGACCCGTCCCAGCACGAAACAAGATCACGCGCGAATTTACAGGTCGTCCTGGACGCCAAAGAGGATATGGAAAAGGCCGGCTTGCCGGTGGCGGTTGTCAGCGTCGGTGGCGCCCACTGCTACACCCAAGCCATACAGATGCCAGGGGTGACCGAGGTCCGGGCGGGGCGTTATCCGCTGATGGACCACCGCCTCAAGTCATTCCTGCCCGAGCTTGCCCCGGCGGCCAGGGTGCTGGCGTCGGTGATTTCCCACCCGATTGATGGCCTGGCGGTCTTGGACGCGGGGCACAAGGCCATGGCCCCCGACCAAGGCAGGCCCGTCCTGGACGGGGTGGAGGGAGGAAGCGCCACCCGGTTCAGCGCCGAGCACGGCATCGTGGAACTGGAGGGCGACGCCCAGAAAAAGCTGAACCCCGGCGACAAAGCATGGTTGGTGCCCTACGAACTGGGCGCCTGTGTTAACCAATACGACTACATCCGCGCGGTCAAGGGCGGCAAGCTAGAGGGCTTCTGGCCCATCTCTGCCCGCGGCCGATTGGCGTGAGAAATCCCCCCAACCCCCTTTGCGAAAGGGGGCTTCCGAATCTCCCCCTTTGCAAAGGGGGATTAAGGGGGATTTCCGCTCCCGCCCAAAAGAGGAGTTTTTATATGGAAGAGCATTACCGGCCCCAGCCTGGGACGCCAATGGAAGACTTGGACACTCCCTGCCTGGTCATCGACATGGACGCCCTGGATAACAACATGGACGTCATCGCCGACTGCTACCAGGGGCGCAGCGCCAAGCTCAGGGGGCACGCCAAGAACCACAAGACCCCGGCCATCGCCCACCGGCAGATACGCCGGGGCGGCACCGTGGGCGGGGTCTGCGCCGCCAAGGTCTCCGAGGCCGAAGTCATGGTCCACGGCGGCATCCCCAGCGTGTTCATCACCTCCGAGATCGTGGGGTCCATGAAGATTGACCGCCTCTGCGCCCTGGCGGACCAGGCCGAGATGCTGGTTTCCTGCGACCAGGCGGCCAACGCCCGGGACCTCTCCAAGGCCGCCCAGGCCAGGGGGGTGGAACTGGGAGTGGTCATCGAACTGGAAACGGGACTGCGCCGCTGCGGGGTTAGGGAGATGGACGCCGGCGTGGCCCTGGCCAAGGAGATTGCTTCGCTGCCGGGCCTGCGCTTTCGCGGAATCATGAGCCATCAGGTGATCCCCGCGATGCCCGACCGGGAGGACCGGGCCGTGGAGGCCAACCGGACGATCAAGGGCGTGATCGACCTGAAGGACGCCATCGAGGGGGCCGGGCTCCCGGTGGAGATCGTCTCAACCGGAGAGACTTGGAGTTACGACGTGGCCGCGGATATCCCCGGCGTGACCGAGATTCAAGGCGGCAGCTACCTGATGATGGAGACCCACTACGGCTACATGAGCGAGTTCCATTACGCCGGCATGATACTCACGACGATCATCAGCACCCCACGACCCGGCGTCGCCATCGGAGATGCCGGCGTCCGCGCCGTCAGCAGTCTGTTAGGCATGCCCGAGGTGTCCGGCCGCCCCGGCGTGACGGTGGAATCAATGGACAGCGACCACGCTGTATTCAAGTTTGAGTCCGGGGATAGCCTAAAAGTCGGCGACCAATTGCTGCTGATACCGGCACAGCAAGACGCCATGGTCAGCCGCTGGGACCGCTTCGTCGGCCTGCGAAACGGCAAGGTGGAAGTGGTCTGGGACATTCAGGCAAGAGGGTGTCACAACTGAGCTGTCAGCCCTGATGGAATCGGGGCTTTCAGCCTTCAGCTTGCTTGTTAAGCCAATGTGGTTTGCGGTGGGAGTACAGAAATCCCCCAACCCCCTTTACGAAAGGGGGCTCCTGGGGATTTTCCCATTCCAATCATATCTGACCGCTGATAGCTCTTAGCTGTCATCTATTCCGGCACCGGCCCAAACTCTGACGTGTTCATCAGGTAGGTGTTCTGGGCCACCAGCAGCCCCCGGACCCGGGGGACGTAGGTCCCGGTCCACTCGGGGTCGGCGGCCACGGCGTCCTTGGCCTCTTTCAAGTGTTTCAGGTCGTCGAAGGCCCAGATGTGGGTGACCTGGTTCAGGTCGCCGACGTCGCTGTAGTACCAGCCCGCCAGCTTCACACCGTGACGTTTCCGGATGGGGATGGCCACTTCCTCCACCGCCGACATGTAGTCGGGCACGGAGCCGGGCTTGAAGGTGTACATGCGGAAGTCGAAGACCATCTTGTTCTTCTTGATGAACTCGGGGGTGCCGTCGGCTGGCACGTCGCCCACTATTGGGTAGACCGGCGCGAAGCCAGGAGAGTTCATCAACCAGGTCTTCTGGGACTCCACCAGCGGCTGGGCCCTGGGGACGTATTTCTGGGTCCATTCGGGGTCGGAGTGAAACGCATCTTGGGCCTCTTTCATATGTTTGGTATCGTTGTAGCCCCAGATGTGGACCACCTGGTTCAGCGCCCCGATCTCGCTCCAATACCAGCCCGCCAGCGTCACGCCGTGGCGCTGCCGGATGGGCAAGCTGATCTCCTTCACCCCGGCCCGGTACTCGGGAGTGGCCCCCGGCTTCAATGTGTACATCCGAAAGTCGTAGATCATTTCATGCTCCTAATGTTTCGGTTCCGGAATGGTCTTTAACATGAACCCCCCTTTCGTAAAGGTAACTATCCCTTGACTGTATAGACTATTCATGCTAGACTAGGCTCAGTTAAGGAGTAATTATCATGCCTCCAGCCAACAGGAAACACCCTAAAAGAGCCGCATCTTCGGAGTCTCAATATTCCCTCGTGGAATTCATGCAAGAGTACCCCGATGATGCTACTTGCCTTGAAGCCCTCTGGCGGCGGCGGTACGCGCCTGATGGCGAACATGCCGACTGCCCTAAGTGCGAGACGGAACGCTTGTTTAAGCGGTACGAGATAAAGCAACAACGCCAGTCGTGGACTTGTTCCGTCTGCGGGCACCATCTTCACCCCACGGCAGGAACCATCTTCCACAAGTCGTCCACGTCCCTTCACCTGTGGTTCTACGCCATGTACCTCATGACTAGCACTCGATGCGGGATATCCGCTAAGCAACTTGAGCGCGAGCTTGGGGTGACTTACAAAACGGCGTGGCGAATCGCTAAGTCTATCCGAAACGAGTTGATGGAGCAGACCGACGAACCGCTGGACGGCACAGTAGAACTTGATGAGTCCTACTTTGGTGGAAAGGCCATCAACATGCACCATGAGAAGCGGGAACGCCTGGGCGGACGCGGTACGGCTGGTAAACAGCCGGTGTTGGGGATGGTTGAACGCCAAGGAAAGGTCGTTGCGGTCACGGTTCCTAACGTTAGTCGGGCGACTTTGATGCCCCATATCAGGGAGCGAGTGCTTCCGACCGCCACTGTCTACACCGACGAAATGAGTTCCTACGACCCTTTGGGGCGGCAGGGGTACAACCACGACAGGGTTAATCACTCGGCGAAGGTTTACGTGAGTGGGGATGTCCACACAAACACGATTGAGGGCTTCTGGTCCCTCGTGAAGCGTGGGATAAGCGGTGTTTACCATTCGGTGTCCGCTAAGCATCTTCAGGGCTACCTGAACGAGTATGCGTGGCGGTATAACCACCGAGACGATGGTCGGGCGATGTTCGAGTTAGTCCTTCTTCGGGCGGCGAGTCGGTGATTTCTTCTCCGGCTTCGCCACCTTGTCTAAGGCCGCCTCGAATTCTTCCTTTGTGGGCACGGGAATCTCGTGCCCCTTTGGCGTTTTCTGGATGGGTTTTCGTTGTTCGTTCGACATTGCCCTTCCATTGTAACCCATGAGTACCCTCACAGAGCAGTTCGTGGCTTGCCAGCAAAGGATTGAGCGGAGTTACGAACACATCCACACTCTCGCAGGTGAAATTGAGGCGCTCTCCCATGCCCTCTCCAAAGGTGACATGTACGACATCGTCGAGGAGTTCGACTCCGAGTCTGGATACAATATCCAGCGCCTCAGAGTATTGAAGCAGATTCCAACGGCTCGATTCGGGATTCTCGTTGGGGACGTGGTTCATCAAGCGCGTGCCGCCTTCGATAATTTGGTTGAAATTCTTAATATCCGCAAAACAGGGAAGCCCATGAAGCGCACAGAGTTCCCTCTCTACTCCAATCGTGACGAGTTTCTTCTTGGTAGAAAAGGTCAGCGGGCCGGTATCGCCAAATGTGGGAAAGTTGGAGACGGACCATTGACATTGATCAAGTCCTTGCAACCGTACCTTCGAGGGGACGACTATGTGTCGGACCCGCTGTGGATTCTTAACGAACTTTGGAGCATGGATAAACACAGGAACCCGCCCGTAGTCGCCTCGCTCGTTCGGCATGAGAGCGTCAAGCCACAATGGCGAGCCACCAGCGGAACAGCAACGATAACCCCCCGTGACCTTATCGTGCCCACCATTTTCCCGTATGTAGATGGCACAGAAATCAGTCGGCACAACTATGAGATGAGTTTGAATGCGGAGATGTATGTGCAACGCACATTCAGCGTCCATATAAGCTTCGGAGCTGACCCGCCTGGGCTTAGGGGCCGCGAGGTTACGCCAACTTTGCTCACTTGCGTTGAATACGCCGCGCGAGCTCTCGCGCAGTTTGAGAAATTCTTCTAGGGTCGGAGGCAAATCATTCATTTTTGCACGCCTCTACAGACATGGGATAGTCACCTTTCGTAAAGGGGGGCAGGGGGGATTTCCGCCGCTAACCCGTGTGTTGCAGGACGAACTCGCCGATTCGGGCGATGGCTTTGCGGGCCTCGGGCAGGATGGGCGCGAAGTGGTGCCAAACGTGGGGCATGTCGTCCCACACCTCCATCTCCACGGGCACCCCAGCTTCCTTGGCCCTGGATTTCAACATGGTGGAGTCGTCCAGCAAGACCTCGATGCCGCCCACCTGGAGCAGCAGAGGAGGCAGACCCGTGAGGTCGGCGTGGATGGGCGACGCCAAGGGGGCCTTGGGGTCCTTGCCGTCCATGTACACCTCGGCAATCTTCAGGATATTTTCTTTGGACACCGATGGGTCGGCCTCGGCGTTGGTGGTGTAAGACTGGCCGGTGGCCTCCATATCGGCCCAGGGCGAGATGCAGACACCGGCGGCGGGCATGGGTTCGCCAACGTGCCGGAGGGCCACCAATGCCGCGATGGTCAGACCGCCGCCGGCCGAGTCTCCGCCGATCACCATCTTCTCCGGGGCGATGCCCTGAGAGAGCAACCAACGGTAGGCGGACACCGAGTCCTCCACCGGGGCAGGGAATGGTATCTCCGGGGCCAGGCGGTAGTCTAGGGCCAGGACCCGCGCCTTGGCCGCCCTCGCCAGGTGGGCCAGCATCACCCGGTGCGTGCGGGCCGAACCAAATAGGTATCCCCCTCCATGAAGGTAGAGCACCACACGGCCGTCCTGGGATTCGGGGGCGCTGATCCATTCGGCGGGCACCCCGTTGACGCCCACCCGCTTGGTCTTTATATCGTCGTCCAGGGGCAGGGAAGCCATGATCCGCTCGTAGGATAGGCGGTAGTCGTCGGTGGTTTTCCTGACTTCCGCAGACCGGTTTCGGATCATCTCAAGTACGGTATTCAGTTCTTGGCTGGGGGCCATGTTGCATCTCCTTGCGAGGCTCCGAGTTGGGGCCATGATAGTGGGCCTAGTTCTCGGCTGCAAGTGTGGCGTAGCGTGGGTCCTTCGACCCCGCAGGACGAGCGGATTTACTCCCCCTTTTTCAAGTTGTAGTCAGTGGGTTTACGCCGCCGATTATCGAGGTGGTAATAAAAGAACCCTGCAAATACTCCGATTCCATGGCTCCCAGAGACATCAGGTGGCACCAGGCCATAGTGATTTGTTATGACTGCGATGACAAGGCCAATGATCATACCTCCGGATATTCCTGATACGATTACGATTACATTCCGTGGCGTTAAAACGCTGTCCGGATACCGCAACAGGGCAAAGTGTGCGATATATCCGGCGACTGCTCCCACCCCCGCTGCTCCTATCATTGTAATCATGATCCTGGCCAGCTCCAGTGCCTCGCAGGCGAATGCGATATGCTACCAGATTGTCATAACTCTGGCAAGGCCACGCTCAATTCACTGATATTTTGGTAGCATAAAATAGAAGAATACGTAAAAGTTGCGGTCCGGTGGGCGGTGGGATTCTGAGTTTGGTTAAGCATTGCCGGTGAAAGTGGCGTTGACGGACAGCGTGGCAGAACGGGAGCATCGCATTATGATGGGTTGTACCGTTATGGTATATTAAGTGACAATACGGTAATTTAATTGTGGTACCGATATGGTATACTATTGGCATGGTGAATAAGGTTCGAGATTCCATCTATGACGACGCCGGAGGCTGGCTAAAAGAAGCACGGGTAGCGGCTAGCTTCAGCCGGGCCGCTTTGGCCAAAGAGGTCAAACTCAGCACCGTCGCAATTCTGCGGTACGAGAACGGCACTAGGAATATTCCGTTCCATTTGATACCGACATTTGCTCGCTTGCTCAATAAAGAGATTTCGTACTTTTTTACCGGAAAATCAGATGGGAATATTGAGAGCGATAGGTTAACGCCTAGTCATCTACCTGGGAGCCGCGCCTTCGATGTGCTCTTGATGTACCAAAAAATCGATGAACCGCAAATCAGTGAGATCGCCGAAGAGTTAAAGCGCCGAGGACTCAAACCATGGTTTGAGAAAGAACAGGTAGCTCCGGGGAGATGGATCCAGGAAAGTCTGTATAAAGCAATTTCCGAGTCTAAGTCGGTGGCGATTTTTATCGGTTCCGAGAGTCTAGGAAATTGGCAAATCGCCGAATACGCCAGTATTGCTCGGATCAGTGACGATAACGGATTGCGGGTAATTCCTGTATTTCTACCGCGGATTGAACCGAAATTCCCAGACTACTCCCCTTTTAAGGGGTTGTCGATCGTTCGTTTCCACGAAGATGCCAACGAAGAAAACGCGCTTGACGATTTGTGTTGGGGAATCACGGGACAGAAGCCACCAGGCTAACTCAGCCCCAGCACCTCGCCTTCGGGCGTAACGTCCATGTCCAGGGCCCTGGGGCGGGAGGGCAGGCCGGGCAGGGTCTCGATGCGGCCGGCCAGGGCGTAGAGGAAACCGGCGCCCACCGATGCCCGGATGTCGGTGATGGGGAAGGTGTACCCCTGGGGTCGTCCCCGCAGGCTCTGGTCGTGGGAGATGGACAGGTGGGTCTTGGCCATGCAGATGGGCAGGCCGCCCCAGCCCTGGGACTCAAAGTACTGCAAGCGGCGGCGGGCCTCGGGCGACCAGCTAACGTCGGCCGCGCCGTAGATCTTCTGGGCCAGGGCCAGAACTTTGTCCTGGGCCGATGCGTCGGTGGGATAGGCGTAGGTTATCTGCGGGTCGCCTTTGGCGGCGTCCACCACGGCCTGGGCCAGGTCTTCGGCCCCGGCCCCGCCCTGGGCGAAGCCGTCACACTCCACCGCCGCGGTGGCCCCGGCGTCCACGGCGATCTGTTTTACCGCCGCCAGTTCCTCAGGACTGTCAGAGTCGAACCGGTTGATGGCCACCACGCAGGGCAGGCCGAACCCCTGGACGATGCCGACGTGATGGACCAGGTTGTCACCGCCGCTCACCACGGCCTTGGCGTCGGGGTTGGTCAGGTCACGGCGGCGGACCCCTCCGTGCCATTTCAAGGCCCGGACCGAGGCCACCAGCACGGCGGCGCTGGGCGGCAGTCCGCTCTGACGGGTCTTGATATGCATGAACTTCTCGAAGCCCAGGTCCGAAGCGAAGCCGGCCTCGGTGATCACGTAGCCGGCGTAGCCCAGGGCCATCCGGTCGGCGATGATGGAACTGCAACCGTGGGCGATGTTTCCGAAGGGTCCGGCGTGGATGATCGAGGGTTGGCCCTCCATGGTCTGGACCAAGTTGGGCATCACCGTCTGGTGCAGCAGGGTCATCAACGCCCCGGTCACCTCCAACGTCGCAACAGTCACCGGCTCGCCATCCCTGGTCTCGGCGACCACGATGCGGGACAACCGTTCGCGCAGGTCACCGGGGCCGTCGGCCAGGGCCAGGATGGCCATGATCTCAGAGGCCGAGACCATGTCGAACCGTGCCTCCCGCAACGGCCCGTAGCCCGAGCCGCCGATCCCGGTGACGATCTGACGCAGGCCCCGGTCGGAGGCGTCGGTCACCCGGTTCCACATCACTCCGCCGGCGTCCAGGCCCGGAATTGAGCCCCGGAACACGGCGTTTTCCACCAACGCGGCCAGCAGGTTGTGGGCCGAGCCGATTGCGTGGGCGTCGCCGGTGAAGTGGATGTTGATCTCGTCTTCAGGCACCACCCGGGCCATGCCGCCGCCGGTGCCGCCGCCCTTGATCCCGAAGATTGGCCCCAGCGTGGGCTCCCGGAGGTTGACCGAAACCTGGTGTCCCAGGCGTCCCAGGCCCTGAGTGAGGCCGATGGCGGTGGTGGTCTTGCCTTCGCCGGCGGGGGTCGGCGTGATGCCGGTCACCACCACCAGCTTGCCCTTCTGGTCTCCGGGGCTTTTCATGGCGTCGAGGGATATCTTGGCCTTGTAGCGGCCGTAGGGAACCAGGTGGTCCGGGTCCAGGCCCAGGCCCTCTGCAATTTTCGTTATCGGCTCCAAATCGTCTCCAGGCGCCATTTTGGGGTGGGCACGCTCCCGGCGGCCTTGCCTCTCAAGTATCGACTTCACCCAGTTTCCGGTATGAGCGGCTCTTCCCTTGTGTCACCCTGAGTGTAGCGAAGGGTCTGCCACAGTGATGATTGGAAGATTCTTCGTCGCTTCACTCCTCAGAATGACAATCTTGAGGCAAGCCTTCCATATTGGGGAATCGTCAATCTGGAGCATATGGACTACATACCGCGCCCGTCAACTTTGGGTGTTCCAATAGCGGTCCGGCAACAGAGCCCGTGTCAAGAGAGAGTAACGACGGTTAACCCTGGGAAAAATTAAGCTCCAGCCGCTCGATGTCCCGTTCGCTCAGGTTGAAGTACTTGGCGTCGGGGTGGTGGAAGACCAGGGCCGACACCGAAGCCTCCGGGTCCATCATGTATCCTTCGGTCAACTCCACGTCCAGGTGGGCCGAAACCTCCAGCAACCGGAACAGCTGTTCTTGGTCCTCCAACCGGGGGCAGGCCGGGTAGCCGAAGGAGAACCGCTTGCCCCGGTACTGGGTGCGGAACAGGTCTTGGTTAGCGGTCCCCGCTGGGTCGCCGAAGCCCCACATCTGCCTGATCTGCTGATGGAGCAATTCGGCGAAGGCCTCGGCGCTTTCCAGGGACAGGGCCGACAGGATGTGGGAGTTCAGGAACTGCCCCTCGGCCATCCACCTCTCGGCCAATGCCCGGACTCCGTTGCCGATGGACGTGACGAACATGCCGACGTAGTCGACCTTTCCACTACTTTGGGGCAGCACGTAGTCCGACAGGCACAGGCCGTCCCGTTGGGACTGGCGTCCGAGATAGAATTCCTCGGCGACATTTTGGTCCCCGGACTGGTTCTCCTGGCCGTAGACCAGCAGCCGCTGGCCGTCCGAATTGCAGGCGAAGAACTTCAAAACAGCGTTGGCCCTGATGTCTTCTTGGGCCAACATCAAGTCCTCCACTTTTCTCACCGAGTCCCGGAGGTCTATGGCCCCCTGCTTTCCGGCCTCCAGATCATCGGCGAACCGGCCCTTGTAACCCAAGTGCCGGACGTAGAGCATCTGGGGGTTTATGTAGGGGAATATCTCCTCGAGGGGGTGGTCATTCAAAACGTGCAGCCGCAGGTCCGGCGGATTGGGTATGTCAAAGTCGTGCCTCACCTGGGCCGGCGGCACGTCTTCTCCGACCTCAGGCTCTTTGTCCCGGGCAGCTTGTTCCGCAGCCGACATGGACTCGGCCTCCTCATCCAATGAGGCGATCAACTTGGCCCGTTCGTCGGCGTCCTGGATGGTGTTGGCCAGGGCCAGTCCGGACATCGCGTCCGGGGCATAGGCCACCATGCCGTCGTATTCGGGGGCGATGCGAAGCCGGGTGAACCGGTTGGATAGGGCCGCGCCCCCCACCAGCACCGGACAGGAGATGCCCGCCTGGCGGAAGTCTTGGGCCGTCTCGACCATCATCTTGGCCGATTTCACCAGCAGGCCCGAGAGGCCGATCATGTCGGGCTTATGCTTCTGGTAGGCTTCGATCAGTTCCTGGGGCGGTATCTTGATGCCCAGGTTAATCACTTCGTAGCCGTTGTTGCCCAGGATGATCTCCACCAGGTTCTTGCCAATGTCGTGAACGTCGCCCTTCACCGTAGCCAGCAAGATCTTGCCCTTGATGGCACTCTCCGTCCGTTCCATATGGGGCTCCAGACGGGTGACCGAGAACTTCATGGACTCGGCCGACTGCAAGACCTCGGCGACGATCAATTGGTTGGCGTTGAACTGGCGGCCGACCTCGGCCATCCCGTCCATCAGTGGGCCGTTGATGATCTCCAATGGAGTCCGGCCAGTGAGGGCTTCGTCTAGGTCCTCGGCCAGTCCCTCTTTGGTGCCCTCGATGATGGCCAGGGCCAGTCTTTCGTCCAGGGGCAGGTTCTTGCGCTCTTCCGAAGTGGCCTTGGGCGGCCTGTCCCGGAAGTGATCGGCGAAGGCGGCCACCGGGTCGTCGCCGTTGTACCAGATCAGGTCTTCGGCCAGCTTGCGCTCCTCTTCCGGAATGGACGCATAGCGTTCCATCCCCTCGGAGTTGACGATGGCCATGTCCAGTCCCGCCTGGACGCAGTGGTAAAGGAAGACCGAGTTGAGCACCTCCCGCCCGGCTGCGGGCAGACCGAACGACACGTTGGAGATGCCCAGCACCGTCTTGGCCCCGGGCAGGGCCTCCTTGATCAGCCGCACGCCCTCGATGGTCTCGGCGCCCGAGCCGATGTAGTTCTTATCGCCGGTGCCCACTGGGAACACCAGCGGGTCGAAGATGATGTCCTCGATGGGGACGCCGTATTTCTCGGTCAGGAGTTTGGCCGACCGGAGCGCCACCTCAAGTTTGCGCTCTTTGGTGATGGCCTGGGCCTGTTCCTTGTCGTCGTCGATGCAGCCGACCACCAGGGCCGCACCGAAGCGGCGGGCCAGCGGCACCACCGACTGGAACCGCGCTTCGCCGTCTTCGAGGTTGATGGAATTGATAATGGACTTGCCTTGGAGCCGCATCAGAGCCAACTCGATCACCGCGGAGTCGGTGGAGTCGATCATGATCGGCGCTTTTACTTTCTTGGTGACCAGGTCTAGGAATTTGGCCACATCCGCCATTTCGTCCCGGTCGGGGTCTTGGAGGCAGACGTCCAAGATGTGGGCGCCGTTCCGCACCTGGCGTCGGCCGATCTCGGCGGCCTCCTCGAAGGAACCCTCGGCGATGAGCCGGCGGAACCGCCGGCTGCCCAATACGTTGGTGCGCTCGCCGATTATCGCCGGCCGCAAGTCGTCATCGACCACCAGTGAGTCGATGCCCGACACGCGGGTCTCCGAGGAGTTAACCCCAGGGCGCACCGGCTTCCCAGATGCCAGTTCCGCCAGTAACTCCACGTGGCCGGGCACGGTGCCGCAGCAGCCGCCAACCAGGTTCACCCAGCCGGACTCGGCGAACCGGCCCACCGTTTCCGCCATCATTTCAGGCGTCTCGTTGTAATTCCCGTCTTCGTCGGGCATCCCGGCGTTGGGAACGCAGGACACGGGGAACCGGGAGAGAGCGGCCAATGTCCGTATGTGGTCGGTCATGAAGCTGGGGCCGGTGGCGCAGTTCAGTCCGATCCAGAGTAGGTCGCGGTGGGCCAGGGAGGTATAGAAGGCTTCAACGTCCTGACCGGCCAGCAGGGTGCCCATGGGTTCAACGGTGCCCTGCACCGCCACCGGCACCTCTTGTCCCGATTCGGCGAAGGCCCGGTCGATGCCCTCCAACCCGGCCTTGACGTTCAGGGTGTCCTGGGCGGTCTCCAGGAGAAGCACGTCAACGCCGCCTTCGATCAGCCCGGCGGCCTGGATATGGTAATCGCCGGCCAGCTCCTCGAAGGTGATGCCGCCGGTGACCGAGATGGTCTTGGTGGTGGGGCCCATGGAGCCGGCGACGAACCGGGGCTTGTCCGCGGTGGACGCGGCCTCGGCCACCCGCCGGGCCAACGCGGCGGCCTCGCGGTTGATGCGGCGGGCCTCGTGGGCCAGGCCGTACTCAGCCAGCACCACCGGCGTTGCGCCGAAGGTGTTGGTCTCGATGATGTCGGCGCCGGCTTCCAAGTAGCCCCGGTGGATATCTTCGATAACGTCGGGCCGGGTGACAATCAGGTACTCGTTGCACCCTTCGTACTCCGGGCCGCCGAAGTCGTCGGGACCGAGGTTGCGGTCTTGAATGGCGGTGCCCATGGCCCCGTCAATCACCAGTAAGCGTTGACCCAACGCCGATTTCAGTTCATCGATACGGGAATTAGTTGACATATATGTTCAAAGGCTGAAAAGATTCCGGCTACGATTGTAGCATCGGCCCACGGAACTGGGAACCGGCGCGTGGTATTCCGCGGGCATGAGAGACTGGTGAGGGGGTCAGGTCCGGGATAACTTGGCGATCTCCCGGGCCCGTTCCCTCAAACGGTCGAGCACTTCCAGCTTACGGGAGAAGCTCATCCGTGCCTGGCGGCGGTGCCATTTCGCCTTTTCGCGGAACGCTAGTTCCCCGTAGGCTTTGGAGTCTGCGGGCAAGATTTCCTTCGCCATCGTCATTTCCCTTAAATCAAGGGGACATGTCTCCTAACCCGCCAACCAGCCGGTGAGCTCCTGCCGGTTCCGCTCCAGCCATTTGATGTTGAGGCGGACCCGTTCCAAGGCCTGGCGGATGGTCCGCTCGGCGGCGGGGGCCGGGTGCTCGGCGAAGAAGCTGTCCACCTCGTCGGCCTTCTCCTGGGAGTTGAAGTGGCTGCAGATGGACACCAGGCGCATGAGGCCGAATCCGCCGCCGCCGTAGCGCCGGTCGAACTCGCCCCAGTTGGACTTGACGAACTCCCAGGCCAGATCGCGGCCCTTGGGGTTGGCGGCCACACCGGTCACCACGGTGATGGTGTCTTGGGACCGCACCTTGGAGGACAGGGAGTCCTCCAGGGTTGCGTTCAGCAGTTCCGGCTGCTGGAACCGGGTCAGCGCCATCAGGAGCCGGATCTTCTCTTCCGCCAGGCCGGTCTCGCCCTCAAGCTGCCAGATCTGGTCGTAGATGTCCTTGCCGCCCGCCTGGGCCGCCAAGGCGAAGACCACGCCGCGGAGGTCGGGCGCCAACGCCTCCCGGTCCTGCAGGTACCGCTGGAAATGCTCCGACGCCTGACCCATTAATTCGGTGTCATGATAGCTGCCGGCCTGGCTCAGCACGGTGGAACGGAGCAGCGCGTCCAGGTGACCCTCGCCGGACCGGGGTTCCCACCCGGCCTTCCTCGCCGCCGGGCCAAAGATGTCCCGGGCGAATTTCTGGTACGCCGGATGCACCGGCTCGTCGGCGATAAGTTGCTCGATGTCCCGCAGGTTGCTGGCCAAGTCGCCCCAGACCGAGGCGTCGTCCTCGTTCTCGTAAGCCTGGGCCAGGGATAGGAACTGGGTCACCGGCAAAAGTCCGGCCCTAGACAGGGCGTAGGCGTCGTTCTGGACCCCCAGACGGTCGGTGGCAGGCAATTCCAAGGCGCGGATAGCCGGGACCAGCCGCTGCCAGTCCTCGGTGCTGTAGTTCACCCGGAAGAAGCCGGTCTGCTGGGGGTTGACCTTGATCCAACCCGTGCTGGTCCCTGGAACATCCAATTGGACCTGCCTTCCGTCCATCACCGTGACGGCGGATTCCTGTCCGCCCTGGCTGACGCTGAGGGGCACCTGCCAGACCTCATTGCCGTCCGAGTTGGGGTCGTCCGAGTCCGGCCCGCTCTCGCCCAGCAACCGGTCGTAGACGAACCGCTCCTGGGTTACCGATAGCCGTGTCCGGCCGTCGCTACGGTCGGATTCCACCTGCAGCACCGGGTATCCCATCTGCTTCACCCAGGAGTCCATCATGGCGGTGACCGGCCGGCCCGACTCTGTCTCCAGGGCCGACCACAGGTCTTGGGTCCGGGCGTTGGCGTACATGTGGCCCGACAGATACCGGTTCAGGCCCTTACGGAAGGTCTCCTCCCCCAGGAAATTCTCCAGCATGCGGATCACCGAAGCGCCCTTGCTGTAGCTGATGGCGTCGAATAGCTGGCTGACCTCCGCGGGATTTTTGACCGCTTGCTCGATGGGGTGGGAGTTCTTCAGGCCGTCCAGGCTGAGCGCCCGGTTGGTGTCCATGTTCACGAACTGGGTCCACATCTGCCACTCTGGGTATAGCCAGTCCACCGCTTTGTTGCCCATCCACGACGCGAAGCTCTCGTTCAGCCACAGGTCGTCCCACCACTCCATGGTCACCAAGTCGCCGAACCACATGTGGGCCATCTCGTGGGCGATGACCTCAGCCACCCGTTGGCGGGTGCCGGCCGACGAGTTCTCCGGGTCCACCAGCAGGGCCGTCTCCCGGTAGGTGATTGCGCCCCAGTTCTCCATGGCGCCGGCAGCGAAATCGGGGATGGCGATGTGGTCCAACTTGGCCAGCGGGTAGGGGATGCCGAAGTATTCGTTGAAGTAACCCAGCAGCTTTACCGAGGTGTCCAGGGCGAAGGCGGCCTGGTTCTGCTTCCCCGGAGTGGTCCACACCCCGATCTTGGTGCCGTCGGCGGCCTGCCGCTCCACCGAGACCAGGTCGCCGACGATGAAAACCAGCAGATAGGTTGACATTACCGGGGTCTCGGCGAACCGGACCGACTTCAGTCCTGGACCGGGGACGCCTTCCTCTACCGCTGGGGTGTTGGAGACGGCCTGGAACTCATCCGAGAAGACCAGGGTTACTTCAAAGGTCGCCTTCTTGGCCGGTTCATCCCAACAGGGGAAGGCCCGGCGGGCGTCGGTGGCCTCGAATTGGGTGGTGGCCAGGTAGCGGGTCTCGCCGTCCTGGGAGGTGTACTCGGACCGGTAGAAACCCACCAGCTTGTCGTTCAATTCGCCGGTGAAGACCATTTCCAACCGGGCGTCGCCGGGCTGAATGGTGTCGCCGAAGTCCAGGGTCGCGGTCTGGGCTTCTTCATCCAAAGTTATGGAGCGGCTGGACAGCGCGGCGCCGTTGGCGTGAAGGGTTGCCGAGCTGATCTTCAGTTCCACGGAGTTGAGCACGATGGTGGAGGTTGGCTCCAATATCCTGAGGTCCACGCTCTGGTCGCCCTTGAAGGTGAAGTTATGCAAGTCTGGCTGGAGCGTGATGCGGTATTTGCTGGGACGGGTTGTTTCGGGCAGGACCACCGCTTCGGATGCGGGCATTGAATTGTTCCTCCGTAGACTTTAAGCGATGGCCGACGCTCACGGAAAGGGGCAAAAAAACGATGTGAAAGCCGGTATTGAGAGACCCCACCGCAGCCGAATTCGGCGGTGTTGGGCCGCTCGTTAGTTCCGTTGGCCAGGCGTAGGGCCAGTGTACCATTTAAGCCGCCGCCGCCTCTACCTGCAGCGAGGGTGCCGGTGCAGGCTGGAACGGGCATGGCGGACGCCCCGCTTGGTGCTATAATACGGGCCGGTTTTGTCACCCCGTTTAGGCGTGGGAAGGGCGTTTGAGGGCGGTCTTAGAAAGACCGGGGGAGACAGACTCTCAACGTTATTTTCCCGGAGTCCCGGCTAGGTCCGGCACCGGAATCTTATTTCACCAAGGAAGACCCAAATGCCTCCCAAGACCATGTTCGAGAAAATCTGGGACGACCACGTGGTGGTCGAGGAGCCGGGCGAGCCCGCGGTGGTCTACATCGACCTGCACCTGGTCCACGAAGTTACCTCCGCGCAGGCCTTCGACGGCCTCAGGGACGCCGGACGGAAGGTGCGGCGGCTCGACCTGACCATCGCCACCGCCGACCACAACACGCCCACCTGGGACCTGTCACTGCCGGTTACCGACGAGATATCCAAGAAACAGCTGGACGCCCTGGACCGCAACTGCGCCGAGTTCGGCGTCACGCTGTACGACCGGTTCAGTCCCCTGCAGGGCATAGTCCACATAATCGGGCCGGACCTGGGCTACACCCAGCCCGGCAAGACCATCGTCTGCGGAGACAGTCATACCTCCACCCACGGCGCCCTGGGCGCCTTCGCCATCGGCATCGGCACCTCGGAGGTCGAGCACGTGCTGGCGACCCAGACCCTGCGTTCGTTCAAGCCCGACACCATGGAGGTCCGGGTCAACGGACGATTGCCCAACGGCGTCACCGCCAAAGACATCATCCTGGCGATCATCGGCCGCATCGGCGTCAACGGCGGCGTGGGCCACGTCATCGAATACACCGGAGAGGCCATCCGCTCTCTGTCCATGGACGGCCGGATGACGGTCTGCAATATGAGCATCGAAGCCGGGGCCCGGGCCGGAATGATTGCCCCCGACGAGACCACTTTCGAATACCTGCGCGGCCGCCAGTTCGCGCCCCAAGGCGCAGAGTTCGACGCGGCGGTGGGGCGTTGGAAGGCCCTGGCAACCGACACCGGCGCCAAGTATGACAAGCTGGTGGAGATCGACGCATCCGAATTGGAGCCCCACGTGACCTGGGGCACCAATCCCGGCATGGTCGTACCCATCTCCGGCCGGGTTCCCGACCCGGCCGACATGGAGGACGAGGCCGAGCGGGAGGCCACCGTCCGGGCCCTGGAGTACATGGGCCTGAAGCCCGGCACCGCCATCAAAGACATCAAGATCGACCGCATCTTTCTCGGCGCCTGCACCAACGCCCGGTTGGAAGACCTGCGGGCCGCCGCCGAGGTGGTCAAGGGCAAGAAGGTCCACGACGACGTTTACGCCATGGTGGTCCCCGGCTCGGCCAAGATCAAGAAGGAGGCCGAGGAAGAAGGCCTGGACAAGATATTCGTGGAAGCGGGCTTGGACTGGCGGGTGGCCGGATGCTCCATGTGTCTGGGAATGAACCCTGACATCCTCTCGCCGGGACAGCGCTGCGCTTCCACCTCCAACCGCAACTTTGAAGGGCGGCAGGGCAAGGGAGGCCGAACTCACCTGGTCAGCCCCGCCATGGCGGCGGCGGCGGCCATCGCCGGCCACTTTGTCGACGTGAGAGACCTTTAGGCGCCCTTTAAACCAGGGCCAGGCCAGGAGATACACCATGGACCCCTTCACGAAACTAACCGGCGTGGTCGCCCCCATAGACCGCGTTAACATCGACACCGACCAGATCATCCCGGCGGTGTTTCTGAAGAGCATCGAACGCAGCGGCTTCGAGGACGCCCTGTTCTCCTCGTGGCGGTACAACTCCGACGGCAGCCCCAACCCCGATTTCGTGTTGAACAAACCCGCGTACCAGAACGCCCATGTCCTGGTGGCCGGCCCCAACTTCGGCTGCGGCTCGTCCCGGGAACATGCCCCCTGGGCGCTCCGGGACTACGGGATCAAATGCATCATCTCCACCAGTTTCGCCGACATTTTCTACAACAACTGCTTCAAGAACGGCGTGCTGCCCCTGATACTGCCCGAAGAACAGGTGCGGAAGATCATGGACAAGGCCGAGTCCGACCCCGGCGTGCAGCTCAACATTGACCTGGTGAGCCAAAGAGTCTGGGACGAGAGCGAGGAGATCTCCATCTCCTTCGAGATCGACGCCGCCCGCAAAGACGCCTTGGTAAACGGCCTGGACGACATCGGCCTCACCCTCCGCATGGAGAACGAAATATCGGCCTACGAGGCCAAGCGGGGGCTTTAGGAAGCCGTCAGCTAACAGCGGTCAGCTTTCAGCCGTCAGCTTGCTCTTTGGCCCATTGTTGTCATTCTGAGGCGTCAGCCGAAGAATCTCGTTGCTCTCACGAATGTATTTGGCCGGGCAATGAATCCTGTCTTCGCTGGGCGTGCGCCGGTCTGCGGTGGAGATACGGAAATCCCCCAACCCCCTTTACGAAAGGGGGCTCCTCGGGGATTTTTGCGATTACGCTAGATAGCTGATAGCTGACGTCTGGCCGCTACCCCGGAAACGCCCTTCTGACCTGCTCCTCGAAGTCGGTCTCGTAGCGTTGCATCCGGCCTTGGCGCACCTGTTCGTCCAGTGACGGGCGCTGGACCGGCCGCGGGTTGGTGGGGCCGTAGCCGATGATGCCCGCCTCTTCCAGGGCCGCCAGTTCCTCGGCGGTCTTGCCCAACAGTTCGGAGAGGACCATCGAGTTGTGCTCTCCCATCAGCGGGGCCGCCTTGCCCTTGACCGCCGGCGTTTTTGACAGCTTCCAGGGGCGGCCGGCGTAGGGCAACGGCGGGATGCCCGTGCTGTCGTGGTGGGCGACGACCTCGTAGAAGCCCCGCTCATTCAGGTGGGGGTCGAAGAGCAGGTCCTTGCTGTCCAGGACCGCTCCGGCGGCCACTCCTTCTTGCTGCAAGGCGTGCATCAGATCGTGGGCGTCCCAGGGGCTGGTCACCGGCCCGATCAGGGCGTCCAATTCGTCCCGGTTCTTCCACCGGCTTAGCGAGTCTTCGAACCTGGGGTCGGCGGCCCATCCTTCCTGTCCCAACACCCGGCAGACGGCTTGCCACTCGTCATCGGTGGCGACGGCGATGGTGATCCAACGGTCGTCCCCCCGGCAGGGGTAGCAGCCGTGGGGCGACATGGAGGTGTCCTGGTTGCCCATGCGCGGCACGGTGCGGCCGTTGGCCGAGTAGTCCATCAATACTTCGGGGATGGTGGCGCTGGTGGCCTGGGTCTGGGAGATGTCCACGAACTGGCCCTGGCCGGTGCGCAACCGGTGCATCAGGGCGGCCATGACGGCGAAGACCGTGTGCTCGCCGGAGGTGTAGTCGGTATAGGGTATCTCGGCCATCACCGGCGGCCCGCCGAGGTAGCCGGTCTGGTAGGCCAGACCCGCCGCACCTTCGGTGGCCGGGCCGGTGGCGCCGAAGTTGGCCCAAGGCCCGTAGAACCCGTAGCCGGTGGACGACACCATGATGATGTCCGGCTTTATTTTGCGAAGGTCCTCGTATTCCAGACCGAAGTTCTTGATCACCCGGGGGGTGAAATTCTCGGAGAAAACGTCGGCAACGGCGATCAACTCGCGAAGAATCCGGAGGCCCTCAGGTTTGCTCAGGTCCAGGGTGATGCCCAGTTTGTTGCGGTTCTGCTCGTAGAAATTGGCGCCCTTGTTCCAGAACTCGCCGGAGATGTCGTTCTTATAGACCGAGTCGCTGCGGTAGCTCTCCAGCCGGCCGGTGGACTCCAGGCGGATGACCTGGGCGCCCATGTCGGCCAGCAATTTCATGGCAAAGGGGATGGCGATGAGCTGGCCCATCTCGATGATCCGGACGCCTTCCAGTGGGGCGGACATGCTCTATTGACTCTCCATTATTAAATTCACTGGCATTAAATTATCTGCATGGCCCGCATCTGGGCCAGTTGTTCGTTGGTGTGGCCCAGCCGTTGGCCGATGACTTCCTGGTTGTGCTGGCCCAGGGTTGGGGCCGGGCTGCGGGCCTCCCACGGGGTGCCGCTCATCTCGAAGGGAGCGCCGGGGTACTTGAGGGTTCCCAGCGCCGGGTGGCCGATATCGACGAAGTAGTTCCTGGCCTCGAATTGCGGGTCGGCCATGACCTCTTCGGGAGACTGGACCACGCCGAAGATGAACCGCTTCTCGTGGGAGGCGTAGAACATTTCGTACTTGTTCTGCTTGATGAAATACTCGTCCAGTATCCGGCCCAGTTCTTCGGCGTTGACCAGCCGGGCCGAGGGGGTGCTGAACCTCTCGTCGTCCAATTCCGGGAGGCCCAGGAAGTCCACCACGATGTTCCAGTCCAGCCCGGCGCCGATACCCGGATTGGGCAAGAGGTGGCCGTCGGCGCTGGCCCGCATGCGGAGGAGGTCGCCGCTGTGGTTGGGTTGACGGCGGCGGACCGCCCCGGTGTAGGTGAAGTTGTTGACCACATCTCTAAGGCCGGTGGCCACCGCCTCCTGGACCGAAACGTCCACCCGCTGCCCCTCGCCGGTGAGCCGCTGGTGGTACATGGCCATCAGGGTGGCCGAGGCGGCGTCGGTACCGGCCTTGAACTGGGCCTGATTGAAGGCGTGCTTCAGGGGCTCCCGGTCGTAGGCCCCGAAGATATACATGAGCCCCCCCAAGGCGTATTCGACGATGTCGGCGGCCTTGTAGTCCCGGTAGGGCCCGGTCTGCCCGAAGTTGGAGATCGACGTCATGACCAGGCTGGGATTGATCTGTTGAAGGGTCTCGAAGTCCAGCCCCAGGGAAGGCATGACCCTGGGAGCGAAGTTCTCCACCAAGACGTCGGATTCTTCGACCAGCGACTTCAGTACCTGGATACCCTTCCCGGATTTGAGGTTTAGGGTCACGCTCTGCTTATTGGTGTTCAGGTAGGCGAAGACCAGGCTCTTTTCCGGGTCGGCATCGTCGTGGTGAAAGGGGGCCATCCGCCGGGCCGGGTCGCCGCCGGGCCGCTCGACCTTGACCACCTCGGCGCCGAAATCGGCCAGCAGCTTGGTGCAGTAGGGTCCGGCTATGTGGTGGGTGAGGTCTAAGACCTTCACCCCGTCCAGGGCGCGTTCGTTCAAAGGATTGCTCCGCAATTGTAGTGGCGACTTGTTCTTAAACACCGTAGGGGCATCCCGATTCCATCGGGACCGTGCCCCTACGCCATGCCACCGATTACATTTAGGCGCTAAACGTCCCGGTTGAGCGGGGTGTCCAGGTCGAATTCAGCCCGGCCGACCAACTCCAGGCAGCGGTCCAAGTTGGGCGGCATCAGCGTCGATGTGCGGATGTCCCGGAAGATGCGCTCCAGGGGCATCCGTTTGTGAGCGCTCCGCCCGCCGGTGATCTGGATGGCTTTGGAAGTCACTTCCAGGGAGGCAACGGTGGCCAGGTACTTGGCCCTGGCGGCCATCACGGCCCTTTCGTTGGGCTTCTTGTTCGCCCACCGGCCTGCGGAGTCGTACAGGGCCTGCCGGGCGCTGCACATGGCCATGGACATCTCGGCGATGGTGCGCTGCACCACCAGGCCGTCGGCCACCCTTCCGGGGTCGGGGGCGAATGTCTGGTTCAGGCAGAATTCCTTGGTGAAGTCCAAGGCGGCCTGGGCCGCGCCGACGTACACCGCGGCGAATCCCAAGCTGAACCCCTGGGTCACTCCGGTCTTGGCGCTCTGCCCCGGTTCGCCCAGCACCGCGTCTTTTGGCACCACGCAGTGGTCCAGCTTCATGCTGGGGCTGACGGTGCCCCGCATGCCCAGGGTATCCCATTCGTCCAGTTGGGAAAGGCCGGCGATGTCGTGGGGGATCAACGCCAATTGCTGCGAGCCCAGAGGGTCCGTCGTGTTCTGGGCGTTGCAGTGGATCATGTATCGGTGCGCCCCGCCCGACATCGTGCAGAAGTGCTTCACGCCGTCGATGACGTATCCTTCGCCCTCCGGCGTGATGATGGTGTAGCGCAAGGCCGTGCCGCCCCGGGTCTCCGGTTCGCTGCCCCAGCTTCCGAAGAGCTTGCCCTCTTCGACCACCTCCGGGTAGTAGGCGGACTTCTGTTCGCTGGTGGCCAGGGCCTCGATGAACCGCATTACCGTGGAGTGCATGTGGACGGTCATGCCCGTGTTGGTGCAGCCGCCGGCCAGTTTCTCGATCACCATCACATAGGTGAGCATGTCCAGTCCGTGGCCGCCGTACTGCTCCGGCACGCCGATGGTCAGCAGGCCGTTCCGCCAGACGTCTTGCCAGCTCTCCTCGGGATTGGTGGCGCTGGCGTCCACCTCGTGAGCGCGGGGCGCCAGGCATTCCCGTGCGACGCGCTCCGCCGTGTTTACCAACTCAAGTTGGCCTTTGTTAAGACCCAAGTCCATATATCTCCTAGTTGAATCCGGTGCGGCCTACTGCTCGGGGTAGGTCAGCCGCAGCAGGGTGTGCCGCCGGTTGGTGGTATAGGGCCGGACCTGCTCCGGCCAGCGGCCCAGTTCCACAGCCTCGCCCCATGCGGCGGAGCTGAGAACCTCCGGGCTCTCGATCTCGTACATGGCGTGAAAACGGGGCTGGCCCTCCGGCGAGACGGTCTGGGTCTCCCCTCCGATGAGGACCTGAAAGGCCTGGGCCTCGAACCGGGTGATGGCGCCCACTCCGGCGATCTTGCCCAACTCCGGGCAATGCTCGGTGTTGTAGACCTCGTGGAACAGCGCCTCCTTGGCCGGATCGACGTCCATGCTCGCAATGAAGAGGTACTTGGATCTCGGGGCCATGGCAACCTCCTAAATGTCTAAATCGGGCTTCTAGATTGTTAACCGGTACTTGCCTGTGGTTGATCGTCAAACGGGAACGGCCCGAGGGCCTAGAAAGCCCGCCGGTGGGAGAATTCAGTCTCCTCGTTGGTTATGAACTCCAGCAGAACGGCCTTGCCATCTTCCTCGGTGACCTTTCGAGCCCTGGTGAAGGCGGCGCTGATCTGGCTGGGGTCTTCGATGCGCTCGGCGTAGCCACCCATGGCCTTGCCCAGGTCGGCGTAGTTGCCGCCCAGGTCTCTGGTCCCGTAGAGCCGGTGGGAGTCGGTCATCGACTGGGTCTCGATGGCCATGGTGGAGTTGTTCAACACCACGGTGATGATGGGGATGCCGCTGCGGACGGCGGTCTCGAAGTCCAGTCCCACCATGCCGAAGGCGGCGTCGCCCATGAAGTTGACGCAGACCTTCTCCGGCGCGGCCAACTTGGCGCCGATGGTCAGGCCCAGGCCCGTGCCCAGCCCGTGGGACTTGCCCCAGCCCAGGTATGTCCGGGGGCCGTTTGACCGGTAGAACGGGGTTAGCTGGTCCCTGGGACTGCCCGAGTCGTGGGTCACGATGGCGTCTTCCGGCGGGATGGTGTGCATGAAGTCCCAGATCACCCGGTAGGGGGTCATCGGGGTTGAACTGTCGGAGAGCTTGGCGCGCCACTGGGACAGCCAGCCTTCCCGTTCCGACTGCAACTCTTTGGCGGTGGACTGGTCGTCCTTCCGGCTGTCGCCGACGATCGCCCGGCAGGCCTCGATCATCTGGCGCAGGACCAGCTTGGCGTCGCCGACGATGGGGAAGTCTATGTTGTAGTCCTTGTTGATGTCGGACGCATCGTTGGTGGCCTGGACCATGGTCTTGCCTGGGGGAATGTTCATGCACATGCCGTGTTTGGTGAAGCTAGTGCCCACGCCGAACATGAGGTCGGCCCGGCGCACGAAGTGGTAGGCGTGTCCCGATAAGGTGGGGCCGGTGCTGCCCAGGGCCAGGGGATGGACCTCCGGGAAGGCGCTCTTGCCCAGCAGGGTGCTGCAGACGGGGACTTGGAGCAGTTCCGCCAGTTCCAGCAGATCGCCGGAGGCCTTGCCGTACAACACGCCCTGACCGGCCATTATCACCGGGTAATGGGCGGCGCACAGGGCCTTGGCGGCCGCTTCGACGTCGCTGGGGTTGCCCTGGCTGGCAATGGGCCGGCTGGGCACGTAGTAGAAGGACTCTTCGCTCACTTCTTCCAGGGCGATGTCGGCGGGAATCTCGACCGCCATCGGGCCGGGGCGGCCCTGGCGCAGGCCGGCGAAGGCGCGGCGCATTATCTCCGATGTGCGGTCCGGGGTGTTCACCTGCTCGATGCCCTTGGTGACGTCTTCGTAGCTCTTGAGGCCGCTGAAGTGGGGCGATATGCCGGCCCGCGACCTGGGATGGCCCAAGGGCAGGAGCAGCAACGGCACCGAGTCGGAGTAGGCGGTGGCAATCCCGGCGTAGGCGTTCTCGGCCCCCGGCCCGTACTGCATGGCGAACACGCCCATCTGATCGCCGTTGCTGACGCGGCTGATGCCGTCGGCGATGCCCACGCCGACCCGCTCTTGGCGGCAGACGATGGGCCGGATACCGCCCTCGGCGGCGGCTTCGATCACCGGGGTAGTGGGAAAGCAGGGAAGGTACTTGACACCCTCCCGCTTGAGAATCTCGGTTATGGCTTCAATCGTCTTCATTGGGGGCCGCCTCCTGAATCGTGTTTCTGCGATGTGCTTTCGGTCCGG
The DNA here is from genome assembly GCA_022573285.1 of Chloroflexota bacterium. Taxonomy (GTDB): domain Bacteria; phylum Chloroflexota; class Dehalococcoidia; order Lucifugimonadales; family UBA3495; genus UBA9611. Next base: position 27,203 of record JACZUF010000002.1, on the reverse strand, counting down.
GCGCCGGTCTAAGAAGGGCCGGGCCAATGCCGGGACCGGCCGTATTTCTGTATGCTTTCCTGGGGCGGCGCGTGGGGAAAAGACCAATCCTGAGCCCGGTTTTTAGCCACGGGGAGTATACCACCGCCCAAGAGCGAGGACATCGGCCGCCGGACGGTGCTCTCTAGAAGCAATTTCAAAATATTGTACGACCCTCTATTGGGTCCTTCGACAGGCTCAGGACGAACGGGAGAGACACCTCTTTCCGTTCGTGGTGAGCTTGTCGAACCACATTTCGAATTAGCTTCTAAGATTCGGCGTCGTGGAGGGCTTCGATGCGGTCGGCGCGGGGTTTCAATATTGCGTAGAGGAAATCGTTGGCGGGGGTGGGGACATTCAGTTCCCGGGCCATGCGGACCACCGTGCCGGTCAGGCCCTCAAGTTCAACGGGACGCTCTTCGGTGAAGTCCTTGGCCATCGACGCCCGGCCTTGGCCTGGAAACCGGTCAAGGGAGTCCATGGCCCAGGCAAGGGAGTCGGACATGATGGGCGCGCCGCGGGCACGGCCCACGGCCAGCGCCTCTTCGACGGCGCTCTGGATCAGGGCCCTGGTTTCCGGCTTGGTCCGCATCTCTTCGTAAACGCAGTTGGCGGCGGCGCAGACGGCGGCGGAACCGGCGATGTAGGCGAATTTTTTCCAGAGCATGCCGGGCATGTTTTCGTGGAGATTCACCCGCCAGCCGGCTTCCTGAAACCGCTGGAGCAGATTCTCGCCGCGGCGGCTGATGCCAACCTTCATCTCCCCAAAAGCCGCGATGCCAGGCCCGTCCTGGATGACCACTCCCGGCTCGGAGATGCGGCCTTCCATGTAGGCCGAGCCGATCATCACATGGGGCTCGCCCACGGCTTCGGACAGTATCTCGCCGTTGTCGATGCCGTTCTGTAGAGTCAACACAATGGTTTCCGGTCCGATCATGGGCGCCAGCGACCTGACGGCTTCGGAGTTGTGGTACATTTTCACCGTGAACAGCACCAGGTCCTGGGGCCCGGCTTCGGCCGTGTCGTCGGTGGCGTTGCCGGGCACGGTGAAGTCGCCGTCCAATTGGCTCTCCACTCTGAGTCCATTCCGTTTGATGGCCTTCAAGTGGGCGCCCCTGGCGATGAAGGTCACCTCATGATCGGCGCGGGCCAAGAGGCCCCCAAAGTAACCGCCCACTCCCCCGGTACCGACAACCGCTGCTTTCATGTGCTCACTGGCTCCTATACCCCGGCCCTACTAAACCCCTTGGCGTCCAATAAATCCCTGGGGTCTAACGCCGGTTCTCCACCGGATAGCCGTACTCTTCCCGCAGGTCCCGCTTCAAGACCTTGCCCATCGCGTTGCGGGGCAGTTCATCGATAAACACCACCGAGCGGGGCCGTTTGAAACCGGCCAGCCTATCCCGGCAGTATTCGATAATCTGCTCCTCGGTGACCCGGTCAGCGCGGCCCACAACGACCGCCCGCACCTCTTCGCCCCATTCCACGTCGGGGACGCCGATCACCGCCGCATCGTCCAACTCAGGGTGGGAGCGGAGCACCTGCTCCACCTCTTCGGGCGAGATCATCTCGCCGCCCCGCTTGATGAAATCCTTGGCCCGGCCCGACAGGTAGATGTAGCCGTCCTGGTCCTGGTAACCCAGGTCCCCGGTGTAGACCCACCCGCCGCGCAGGGTGTCGCGGGTGGCCGATTCCTGCTGCCAGTAGCCCGCCATCATGCGGGAGCCCCGGGCCACTATCTCCCCGGTCTCACCCACAGGGACGGTTTTTCCCCCCTCGTCCACGATCGCCACTTCAACATCATCCAAAGGTTTCCCGATCGATGTCAGCCGCTTGAGTTTGGTCTCGATCTCTTCGGGGCTGCCGTCCAGCACGTGGTCATCGGGCGGCAGCATGGTGATGGTTGAAGCGGTCTCGGTCTGGCCGAAGGCGTTGATGAACCGCGCGCCGGGGAATTTTTCGATGGCCTCGCGGATGACCTCCAGGGGCATGGGGGCCGCGCCGTAGGTGATGACACTCAGAGACGAAAGGTCGTAATCGGAGAAGTCGGGGTGCTCCATGAGGTGTTTCAGCATGGTGGGCACCAACATGGCCCGGTTGGCCCGGTACTCTTGGACCAGTTGCAGCCACTCCACCGGCTCGAACTGGCGCATCACGACCAGCGTGCGCCCACCGTAGACCGCGGCCAAGGCGGCCTGGAGTCCGGCGATGTGATAGAAGGGCACCGTTATCAGGTTGCTCTCTTCGACGTCCGGGTCGGCGGGCTCGACGTTGGCCAGCAGGTAGGAGGAAAAGCTGTCGTGGGTCAGCATCACGCCCTTGGGCGCCCCGGTGGTGCCGGCGGTGAACATGATCACCGTGGTGTCGTCGTCGCCGGCCTCCGGAAAGTGCATCTGCTCCGGAGAAGCGCCGGCCAGGAGGGCGTCATAATTCAAATGGCCGCTGCCGGGCTCCCCCTGAATCTCCCCGTCCAGCACGACAACCCGTTCGGAGGGGACGCTGCCCTCGGCGACCAACGGAAGATAACGCTCGCCGATGAGGAGACAGGAGGGCTGGACGATGTCCAGCATCTGGGCCAGTTCATCGGTCTTGGCCCGGAAGTTTATGGGCACGTAGATGGCGTCCAACTGGGCCGAAGCGAAGTAGGCCTCGATGCACTGGTTGGTGTTGACCTGCATGGTGGCCACGCGGTCTCCGGGCCCGACCCCCAGTTCGGAGAGACCGTTGGCCAGCCGGTTGACCCGCTCCTGCAGACCTTCAAAGGTGATGGTCCGGCCGTCGAATATTACCGCGGGGCGGCCGGGAACGATGGCCCCTGCGATGGTCAAGAATTCAGAAGTGTTCATTTACTTGCTCTCGCGTTTAACTGACCGGGCTTAAGCGGCCAGCCTGGCCGCGGTCCGGGATTCCAGGTCCAACGCCTCCGGCAGTCCCAGGTCCATTCCCTGGCGGAGTAGCTGTTTCAATGCGGCCACCGCCGCAACGGGCAGTTCCGCCAGGCTGCCGGCCAGCCTCCAGGCCTCGTCCCGCAGCGATTCAGGCGGTACGAGCCGTGTCACCAGGCCCATGGAAAGGGCCTCTTCAGCCTGGAACCGCCGCCCGGTCAGCAACAGGTCCATCGCCCTGGACCGGCCCACCGCCCTGGGCAGGGTCTGGGTGCCGCCGGCCGCCGGGACCATCCCCAATTGGACCTCGGGAAGGGCGAACACGGTGCCGGTGGCGGCGATCCTCAGGTCGCACAGCAGGGCGATCTCCAGACCGGAGCCGATGCAGTAACCGTGCACGGCGGCCACGACGGGCTTGTCCAAGTTTACCAGTTGCCCCCAAACGTCCCTTTCCCAACGCACCCGCCGGGCGATGACCTGAGACGGGGCGGTGCCGAACTCGGTCAGGTCGGCGCCTGAGCAGAACCCGCGGCCCTCACCAGTTATCAATAGGGCGCGGACCTCCGGGTCGTCTTGAACGGCCGCCAGGGCCTCGGAGAAATCGTCCCTCATCTGAACGTTATAGGCGTTCACCACCTGGGGCCGGTCCAACGAGATATGGGCCACGGCGCCGCGCTTCTGGAACAGCAGGGTCTCGAAGGCGGACGAAGTTGACCCGGACGAAGTTGACATGGAGGAGAGCCTAACCTTGGGGAGCGGCCCTGGCGTAGAGGTCGTCCAGTTCCACTTCGGTATAGCGCAGGCCGATATTCTCCAGGTTATGGGCGTCGCTCACTTCTAAGAGCATCAGGCCGTGTTCTGACGCGACCTCCGCCACCTGGTCCTTCCGGATGTGCCAGTTGTGGATGTAGTTGTCGATCTCGATGGCGTGAATATCCGGCTCGATCAGGATCTCGGGGGAGTAATAGCCGGGGTGGCAGTAGGTGCGGAATACTCCGCCGCCGTTGGGCAGGAAAAGCTCGGCCACTTGGTACTCGGCGAAGGGGTTCGCCTCGGGCCGGATCTCAATCTCCCAGCCGGGCAGGATATGCACCTGGCCGGGAAAGTGTTTCTCCACCAATTCGCGGAACTCGAAGGCCCACTCCTTGTTATGGTGGTCGGTGATGCCGATGCCGTCGATGCCCTTGGACTTGATCTGCGTCACCACCTTTTCCGCGATCTCCACGGACGGCGGCGCGAAATTAAACGCCTCCCACACATGGGTGTGGAGGTCCAGCTTTAGCTTCACAGGGTTCCCTTTCCTATATGGATAATCCGACTCGACTTTTAAGACCCCGAATACTTGGGGCCCCGTTTCTCCAGAAATGACTTGATGCCCTCGGCCCGATCTGAGGTGCTTTGCAGTATAACGTTCAGATCGGCTTCCAGTCTCAGACCCTGGTCCAAGGACAGGTCCATTCCCTTGCCCACCGCCTCCTTGGCGTAGCGGGCTCCGATGGGGCTTCCCCCGGTGATCTGCGCCGCCAGTTCATCCACCGCGGCCGTCAGTTGGCCGGGGTCTTCCGTCACCCGGTTCACCAGGCCGATGGCCAGGGCCTCAGCGGCGTCCACCATGCGGCCCGTGAGGAGCATGTCACGGGCCCAAGCCGGCCCGACCAGCCGGGGCAGCCGTTGGGTGCCGCCGTCCTGGGGTAGAACGCCCCGCGCCAGACCGGGGAATCCGAACCGGGCGGAGGGGACGCAGATGCGCAGGTCTCCCGCCAAGGCCAACTCCAGGCCGGGCCCGGTGGCGTCGCCGTTCAGGGCCACCAACACCGGGATCGCCAACCCCGCCACCGCCGGCGTGCCGGCCGGCACGCCGGGGTTTCCGGGAGCATCATTCCCCTCAAAGGGTTTCCCGGTATTTGCGGTTCGCTCACCGCCGGTGTTGACACTCCCTGCATCATCGATGGAAAAGACGGCGCCGCTGGCCGTCAGGACCAAAAGCCGTAGCCGGCCGTCTTCCGCGATCAGGCGGCAGACTTCCCCGATGGCGTCGGCCATGTCCGCGTCGATCCGGTTCCCGGTTTCCGGACGGTTCAGGGTGACGGTGGCCACCGTTGCGGCCAATTCCAGGATCACGGGCCCAATGGTTATGGAATCGATGGCGATGCCGGCTCCTCCTCTGGATTCTCTGGGCCGCGGGTTCTCCGGGCCGGGCTTGTCCAGGCTTGATGAAATGACGGCCGGAAGCACGGACTGAACCAGGGCCGAAACCACGAAAACGGCCCCTAAATACTAGGCCGGACACGTCAATCTTGACAAGGTCTCATGCCCGTTCTACGATAGCTTGGCACTCGCGAGACGAGAGTGCTAATCCATGTGAGATAAGTGCCGGGCGGTGATTTTTCCCGGCGAAGAGAAGGAGGCCACGGTGGCAAACTTTACGCCTTTGGGCGAACGTGTGGTGGTGAAACCCGACGAGGGTGAGCAGACCACTAAGGGGGGCATCTACCTGCCCGATACCGCAAAGGAAAAGCCCCAGGAGGGCGAGGTCGTCGCAGTGGGGCCCGGACGGGTCAGCGATGACGGCAACCGGATCCCCATGGAGCTAGCCAAAGGAGACAAGGTAATCTACTCAAAGTTCGCCGGCACCGAATACAAAGACGGCGACGACGAGTTCTTGATCCTTCGGGAAAGCGATATTTTAGCGAAGATCGGCTAACCAAAATTCATTAATCTGGAACCAAAAACAAGGCGGGTAGCAGCCCGGCCTTGACCTACCTGAAGGAGGATACGGATGCCACCAAAGAAGTTGGCCTACGCCGAAGAGGCGCGGAAGTCTCTCCGGATCGGCATCGACACACTGGCCGAAGCAGTAAAAGTCACCCTTGGCCCCAAGGGCCGCAACGTGGTCTTGGACAAGTCATTTGGCCCGCCACAGGTGTGCAGCGACGGCGTAACAATCGCCAAAGAGATTGAGTTGCCCGACGCCTTTGAAAACATGGGCGCCCAGCTCTTGAAAGAGGCCGCCACCAAGACCAACGACGCCGCCGGTGACGGCACCACCACTTCCGTTGTGCTGGCCCAGGCCATCATCAACGAAGGCTTCAAGAACGTCACCGCGGGCGCCGACCCCATGGCCATCAAGCGGGGTATCGAGAAGGCCGTCGTGTCGGTCGTGGCGGAAGTTCAGAAAATGTCCGAGGATGTGGAAACCAAGGAGCGCATCGGCCAGGTGGCCAGCCTCTCTGCCCACGAGGAAGCCATCGGTGAGACCATCGCCGAAGCCATGGAAAAGGTCGGCAAAGACGGTGTGATCACCGTTGAAGAATCCAAGGGACTGGAAGACGAGATCGAATACGTTGAGGGGATGCAGATCGACCGCGGTTACATCTCCCCTTACTTCATCACCAACCCCGACCGCATGCAGTCGGTGCTGGAAGACCCCACCATCGTCATCACCGACAAGAAGATCTCGGCCGTGGCCGACCTGCTTCCCGCCCTGGAGAAACTGCTCCAGGTCGGCAAGAAGAACGTGGTGATCATCGCCGAGGATGTGGACGGCGAGGCCCTGGCCACCCTGGTGGTCAACAAGCTCCGCGGCACCCTCAGTGTACTGGCCATCAAGGCCCCTGGTTTCGGCGACCGGCGGAAGGCCATGTTGGAAGACATCGCCATCCTCACCGGCGGCACCGTGATCAGTGAGGAGACCGGCCAGAAGCTGGACACCGCCACCATCGAAGACTTCGGTAACGCCCGCAGCGTGACGTCCACCAAGGATGAGACAACCATCGTAGAGGGCAAGGGTTCCGAAGACGCCATCCAAGGCCGTATCAACCAGATCAAGACCCAGATCGAAGACACCACCTCCGAGTTCGACCGGGAGAAGCTCCAAGAGCGGATGGCCAAGCTGTCCGGCGGCGTTGCCGTGATCAAGGTCGGAGCGGCCACCGAGGTTGAGCTTAAAGAGCGCAAGGCCAGGGTCGAAGACGCCCTTTCCGCCACCCGTTCGGCGGTGGAAGAAGGCATCGTCCCCGGCGGCGGCGTGGCCCTCGTCCGCGCCAGCCGCGGCCTGGACGACCTAGGCGACATGACCGCCGACGAGAGGGTCGGCGTGGAGATCATCCGCCGGGCCCTCGAACAGCCCCTGAAGCTGATCGTGGAGAACGCCGGATTCGAGGGCGCGGTCGTCCTCAACCAGGTCAAACAGCAAGCCGACGACTACGGCTACGACGCCGAGGTAGGCGAGTACGGTCCCATGATGGAACGTGGCATCGTGGACCCGGTCAAGGTGACCCGGTCCGCCCTCCAGAACGCGGCCAGCGTCGCGGCCATGGTGCTCACCACCGAGTCCGTGATCAGCGAGATCCCCCAGGACAAACCGGCCATGCCGGCCATGCCTCCTGGCGGAATGGACTTCTAAGTCCTTCCGAAACCCGGCGCAAACAGAAGCCGTCCTTCCGCGGAAGGACGGCTTTTTTGTGTGCCGCTGCCTAGGCTCCTCGTGGTATATCCAGCCGTGTGCCGCTATAATGCTTTGCTGCTGAAAACGCCCAAGCCCATCGGTCCAGGAAACTTCCCATGACCAGAGTTCCCGAGAATTCCTCCAGAATGGGCAAGGTCTTCCCCTCGGCCCAAGCGGCCCTGGAGGGCATCGTAGACGGGGCCTCGGTGCTGGTTGCCGGGTTCGCCGGATGCGGGATACCGGAGAAACTGCTTCGCGGGTTGGCCGAGAGCGGGGTTGAAGAGTTGACCCTAGTCTGCCAGGGGGCCTGGCCCCAGGAACCAGGCCACTTCGGAATCGCCGAACTGGTTGCCGGTGGACAGGTCAAAAAGATGATCTCTCCCCTGCCCTTCCATCCAGAGAAGGGCGGGCCCGTGAAGGACCGGTGGGAGGCGGGCGAGCTGGAACTGGAGATTGTGCCCCAGGGCGTCTTGGCCGAGCGGTTGAGAGCGGGCGGCGCGGGCATCGGCGGCATGTTCCTGCCCACCGGCGTGGGCACCAGGTTCGCCGAGGGCAAGGAGGTGCGCCGGTTCGACGGCAAGGACCACGTCTTGGAAGTTGCGCTCAAGGCCGATTTCGCTCTGCTCCGGGCCCACGCCGCCGACACCCTGGGCAATTTGGTGTACCAGGGGACCGGGCGCAACTGGAATCCGACCATGGCCATGGCCGCCGCGGTCACGGTGGCGGAGGTGGACCAGGTGCACGAGCCGGGCGGGCTCGACCCGGAAATGGTCATCACCCAGGCCATATTTATCGACCGCATGGTCCTGGCCGGCTAGCCGCAGGCCGCGAACCCCAGGCCGCGAACCCCAGGAGGACAATCTCAGATGCCCGGTACGCCACTAGCCCCGGCCGCCATGGCCCGCCGCGCCGCCCAGGAGTTGGGTCCCGGCGCTGTCGTTGCCCTGGGGCCGGGCCTACCCTGCCGATTGCCCGGCGAGTTGCCCCCCGGTGGTGGCGTGTGGTTCCTGGCCGACAGCGGGGTTTTGGGATTTCAGGGCCCGGGAGCGGACAGTGGTGTGGTGGACGCGGAGGGCGGGACCGTTGCCCTGCTGCCCGGCGGAAGTTTCACCGGGGTGGTGGACATCGCCGGCATCATCCGGGGCGGACACACCGGTCTGGCGGTCTTGCAACCGGCCCAGGTCGGCGTGAACGGAGATTTCGTTCACTGGACTACTGAGGCCACTCAAGGGGCCACCCAGGGACTGTTTGCTCCAGGGCCGGCGGTGGACATGGCCTACGGCGCTTCTCGAGTGGTGGCGGTCATGCCCCATCGAAGCCCCGAAGGCCGGCCCAGCATCGTTCGGCAGTGCAGCTTGCCGGTGGACGGGGCCGGGCAAATTGACATAATCATCACCGATGCGGCGGTGATCAGCGTCGGCCCCGCCGGCCTGGAACTGGTTGAGATAGCGCCCGGTTGGACCGCCGATGAGATACTGGCCATCACGGACGCGCCGCTGACGGTCTCTTCCGGCGTGAAAGAGATGACCTTCCAGGTCCCAACGCTGACGCCGCCCAACAAGGTCTATCCCAGCGCCGTCGATGCCCTTAAGGACGTGGCCGAAGGTTCGGTCATCAACGTCGACGGCTTCGCCGGCCCCGGCGGGATGGCCCATTACCTGATGGTCGGACTGCGGGACCTGGGCGTTAAGGGCCTGCAGCTGATCAGCAACACCGCCGGGGTCGCCCGGGTGAGCGCCTTCGGTTCGCCCAATATCATCGACCACAGCATCCTGGTGGAGAACAACCAGGTCGCCAAGGCCACCGCGTCCTACCCGGTGTCGCCGTCGGCCTCCCGGCCCAGCGCCTTCGAGGAGGCCTACAACCGGGGAGAGACAGAATTGGAGGTGGTGCCCCAAGGGACCTTGGCCGAGCGCCTCCGCTGCGGAGGGGCGGGGGTGGCGGCGTTCTACACGCCCACCGGCGTGGGCACCCTCCTGGCCGAAGGCAAAGAGACGAGGACCATCGATGGCAAAGAATACATACTGGAGATGGGGTTGCGGGCCGATTTCTGCATCATCCGGGGCCACAAGGCCGACACCCTGGGCAACGTGGTCTACAAGGGCACCTCCCGAAACTTCAACCCGGTGATGGCCACCACGGCCAGGGTAACGGTGGTGGAGGTCGACGAGATCGTGGAACCGGGCCGACTGGGCCCCGAGGAGACCGTCACCCCCGGCCTATTTATCGACCGCATCGTCCTCCGGCCGCCGGACTTTTCCGCATACTTGTGATTGAGTACCCAAATCTAGGTACAGGTGCAACCAATGACATCGTTAGCCGATAAAGAGCGCCTGCCCAGGGAGATTATCGCCATGCGGGTTGCCAAAGAGCTGCCCGACGGCGCCTACGTCAACCTGGGCATCGGTATCCCCACAATGGTCTCCAGCTTTGTGCCCGAGGACCGGACGGTCTTTTACCACAGCGAAAGCGGCATCCTCAACTGCGGGCCCGTCGTTGAAGCGGGGGAAGAGGGCGAGGAGGATATCGACCTGATTAACGCCGGGGGCCAATACCTCCAGAGCGTCGGCGGGATGTCTTTCTTCGATTCGGCGGCGGCCTTCGCCATGATCAGGGGCGGTCATGTCGACGTGACGGTCCTTGGCTCCCACCAGGTGTCGGCCACCGGCGACCTGGCCAACTGGATGCTCCCCCAGCGTGGCGTGGGCAACGTGGGCGGCGCCATGGACCTGGCCACCGGGGCCAGCCGGGTCATCGTCGCCATGGAGCACACAGACCGGCAAGGCGAGCCTAAGATAGTCGAAGAATGCACCTTCCCAATAACCGGCAAAGGGTGCGTTTACCTCATCGTCACCGACCTGGCGGTCATCGAGTGCGACGGCGTGGGTCTGACACTGAAAGAAGTGGCCCCGGGTTGGACACCTGAAGAGGTGCAGCAACTAACCGGGGCCAGATTAACCATATCTCCGGACGTTAAAGAGTTCGAACTCTAGCCCGGCGATATTCCCGCGACCCATCTGGAACCAACGCTTTGCCGTTGGGGTTTTTGAGGCTGTTGGCTTCGTTGACACTCCCCAGGGCCGGTGATAAGCTTTTTCCGTAACAGAACGGTAGATACGTTCTGGCGGGAGCTTGGGTAAGCCAGGCTGAGAGGGCGGCCAAGATCGCCGCCGACCGTCTGTACCTGACCCAGGTAATACTGGCGCAGGGAGTAGACGCAACAGCGGACTTACAGAGCAGCCTCCAGGCTAAATACCTGGCGGCTTTTTTATTACTCCCGAAAGGAGAATTGACCAGATGTCCGACGAGCTAATTATCGGCGGAAAGTCTTTCAACTCCCGGCTCATCTTGGGAACGGGCCGGTACCGCACCATGGAGGAAATGGTGGCGGCGGTCGAGGCTTCCGGTACCGAGATGATCACGGTGGCGATCCGCCGCCTCGACCTGGACGACCCCACCAGCAAGACCCTGCTGGACTACATCGACTGGAAAAAGTACCAGATATTGCCCAACACGGCGGGATGCGCCACGGTCGAAGAGGCCCTGTTCGTCGCCCGGCTGGGCCGGGAGGTGGGACAGACCGACTTCGTGAAATTAGAAGTCATCCCAGACCCCAATTATCTGTTCCCCGACGGCGCCGCCACCCTGGAAGCGGCGCGCCTTTTGGTGGAAGAGGGGTTCAAGGTACTGCCCTACATCCACGCCGACCCGACACTGGCCAAGAACCTGGAGGAGGCGGGCTGCGTGACCGTGATGCCGCTGGGCTCGGCCATCGGTTCGGGCCAGGGAATCCATACCCTGGAAGAGATCAAGATTATCATCGAGCAGGCCAACGTCCCGGTGATCGTGGACGCGGGCTTGGCCGTACCCTCCGACGCCGCCCAGGCGCTGGAGCTGGGCGCTGCCGCAGTCCTGGTGAACACCGCCATCGCCCAGGCCGAAGACCCGGCGCTGATGGGTGACGCGTTCAAGCAGGGCGTGCAGGCCGGCCGGAACGCCTATCTCGCGGGCCGTATCGGTGTGCGCCGGTCCGCCATCGCCAGCAGTCCCACCACCGACGTTCCCCAACCGGTGCCGGCCAGCAGTTAGAAAGCGTGACACCGGTTATGCCTGAGCCGTGCCTGTGCTTGGTGACCGACCGCTCGGTGATTAAGGGCGGCCGGGGCGATCTGAGCGACTTGATCGAACGGGTGGCGCAGGCGGTGGAGGGCGGAGTTGACCTGGTACAGTTAAGGGAGAAGGACCTTCCGGGCGGCGAATTACTGGAACTAGCCGCGTCAATCTTGGCGGTCATTTCCGGGCGGGCGAAGCTGATCGTAAACGAAAGGGCCGACGTGGCCCTGGCCGCCGGGGCTCACGGAGTCCAATTGGGCGAAGACGCGCTCCCGGTGAGCGCAGCGCGAATAACCATGGGGAGCGGAGCGCTGATTGGCCGGTCGGTCCATTCGGAAACAGGGGCGTCCCGGGCGGAGGCCGGCGGGGCGGACTTTCTGATCGTCGGCGCGATGTTCGCATCCCGTTCCCATCCCGGCGAAGGGCCGGCGGGCCCGGACCTGATGCGCCGAATATCCGGGACTTCCCGGTTGCCGCTGATCGGCATCGGAGGGATCACCCCGGAGAATGCGCCAGGAGTGATCGAAGCCGGAGCGTCCGGGGTGGCGGTGATCACCAGTATCCTGGCGGCGTCAGACCCGAAAGCCGCCTCCGCGCGGTTGAAGGAAGCTCTCCGCGAGGCCTGGTGCTTATACGGAAGTCCTGCGGGTGTGGGAAAGGGAGGCCGAGGGAAGATATGATTAACCTGATGGTAAACGGGAAACCCCGGCCCATAGAAGCCAGCGTGGACCTTGAGACCTATCTGGCGTCATTCGGGTTCAACCTACAGTTCGTGGCGGTTGGATACAACGGCGAAGTGGTCAAGAAGGAGCTGTTCGCCAGTTTGACATTGAAAGACGGCGACGTACTCGAGATCGTGCGTCCCGTCGGCGGCGGATAAAACTAGCCGCCCTGGTGATGCCAAATCCAAAATTGCTACCGGTCCCCGGCTGCCCCGTCGGTTGGGGCTGCTTTCCGGGCCCGGTTGTTAATATAACCTTTTATGGTAGAGGGCTTCGCGGTAACGAACGAGGCGGTCGATCCAATTTTGGCGGATGTGGTCAAGGGCAACCAGGACAAGGTGGCCGGCTGGATGAAGGGTGAGCCGGGCGCCTGGGGATTCCTGGCGGGGCAGGCGGTGGCCACCGTGCGGGAGCATGCGGGACGCAGGTTGGCTGACAGGGAACGAAGGTTGGTCTGGAGCCGCATGTGGTGGTGGCTGGAACAGGTGAAGGCCAGGATAAGCGGCCCATTCTAGCGGGCCAAGCGGGACCAATTCGGATATCAGCGTCCCCAAACCCCGCCTTTGGCGGTGTATTCAGATATACTGGTCTGGAGTAAACCGCAGGCAACGGCTGCGGTTAGCGACCTCATCTGCGAAAAGATGCCCGATCCAATAATTTCCGCCACCGGAATCCATAAGACCTACGACACCGGCATCGTCAAAGTGAAGGCCCTACGGGGTGTTGACCTGACCGTGGAACGCGGCGAGATGGTCGCCATCATGGGTCCCAGCGGCTGCGGCAAGACCACCATGTTGAACTGTCTCTCCGGTTTGGACGAGATCGACTCGGGTCAGGTGGTGATCGACGGTGTGGTGCTCCACGACCTGCCCGACGATGAGCGCAGCGACTACCGGGCCCGCCGCATGGGATTCGTTTTCCAGCTCTACAACCTGCTTCCCGTGCTGTCCGCGGTGGAGAACGTGGAGCTGCCGCTGCTGGTGTCGGGGACCAAGCCGGCGGAATCCCGCAAGAGGTCCATGGAGATGTTGGACCTGGTGGGGCTGACCGACCGGGCGCCGCACCTTCCCGGCGAGCTCTCCGGCGGGCAGCGCCAGCGGGTGACCATCGCCCGGGCCCTGGTCAACCAACCGTCCATCGTTTGGGCCGACGAACCCACCGGCGACTTGGACAGCGAGACGGCCGGCGAGATCATGGACCTGATGTGCCGCCTCAACGCCGACAACGGCCAGAGTTTCGTGCTTGTGACCCACTCGGTGGATGTGGGCAACCGGGCCCACCGCATTGTACGCATGCGGGACGGTGCAATCACGGACGACGGCAACGGCCGGGCCTCGGGAATCTAGCGCCCAAAGGCAAGCACCCGGCGGGCAAGCGTCAGGCAGCCAAGCGCCAGGACAAATATGGAAGAACTGTTCGGCGTCTCCATGAATGCGATAATGGCTGTCCTGTTGGCCGTTTTTCTGCCCTTGATCGCCGTTGTGGCCTACATGGCCTGGCGCAACCCGGTCATGCTCAAGTTGGGACTGCGCAACATCCCCCGCCGCAAGTCCCAGACCGCCCTCATCATCGTGGGCATCATGATGAGCACCCTGATCATGGCCGCCGCCTTCGGCACCGGCGATTCCATCACGTACTCAATCCGCAAGAACGCCATCGACCGCCTGGGCACCATAGACGAGATCATCGTTTCGGCCCGCGCCTCCGAGTCCGACACCATCGGCAGCTTCAGCTACTTCCCCTTCCAACGCTACGAACAACTCAAGGTGGAACTGGCCCGCCCGGAGTCCGGCCTCGAATCCATCGACGGCCTGGCCCCCAGCATCGGCGAGTCCGCCCCCACCGTGAATACGCGGACCTCCTTGAGCGAGGGGCAGATGCGGATAGTGGGGGTCGACCCCAACACCCTGGAGGGATTTGGCCGCTTCCATCTGCTGGACGGCCAAGAGGCCCGGCTGGAGACTCTGGGGCACGATGGCGCCCTGATCAACGAGGAGGCGGCCGATGAGCTGGATGCCGTCATCGGCGACGAGTTGGTGGCCTTTGTTGCCGGCTCCAGCGTGGCGTTCCGGGTCCAGGGCGTGGTGGACAGCGGCGGACTGGCCGGAGACGGACCGACGTTGCTGGTCCGTCTGGACCGGGCCCAGGAGATGTTCGGACGGGAAGGCCTGATCAACTCGATGGCCGTCTCCAATTTAGGTGGGGTTTTCGGCGGCGTCGAATTCAGTGACGAGGTCACCGATGCCCTGAGAGTGCTCTTCACCGACCGGGCCATCGCCGGGCAGCTTATATCTCTGCTCAACCGTGAGGAAGTCCTGGAGCAACTGGACCTGTTGGGGCCGTCTTTGGACCAGGAGGCGGCCGCCGACCTGAACGTGCTGGCTCAGGGACTGAGAGAAAACCGGTTGACCGACAGTTTTCTCGGGGTACTGGCCGACGAAGACGTCCAAGAAGAGGTGTTGAACGCCGTGAGTAGCGCCGGGCTTGCCGACGTGGAACTTCAGGCCGACACCCTGTTCGCCAGCCTGGCCGAGTTCCGTGTATTGGATATCAAGAAACGGCTCCTGGACGCCGCCGACCGGGCCGGCTCCGGCGTGACCAGCATCTTCATCGTTATGGGCCTGTTCTCCATCATGGTCGGCGTGCTGCTGATCTTCCTCATCTTCGTGATGCTGGCGGCGGCCCGGCGCTCGGAGATGGGCATGACCCGGGCCGTGGGGGCCAAACGGCGGCACCTGGTCCAGATGTTCATCTTTGAGGGAACGGCTTATTCCCTGGTATCGGGAGCGGTGGGAGTGGTGCTGGGGTTGGGCGCCAGCGCCGTGATTGTCTTCATGGTTAACCGGATATTCCAGGGCGGTGGCACCGGCGCGCCGGAAAACTTCACCATGTTCGCCCACTTCGAGATCAGAAGCGCCGTGGTCGCCTACTGTCTGGGCATGGTGATCACCTTGGGCACCGTTGGGATCTCCGCCTACAGGGTTAGCCGTCTGAATATCGTGGCGGCGGTCCGGGGACTTCCCCCGCCGGTCCAGACATCTACAACTCCTTTCCGGCAGCTCCTCCTAGCCCCGTTCCGCACGTCAGTCCGGCCGCTGGTACTGGCTTTGGACGGCTTTCGAGCCTTCACTGCGGGGGACATGCGCCGTTCACTGGCCCTTTACCGCTCGACAGCCTGGGCTTCGTTCAATGGTCCCTTCGTCATCTTCGGCGCCATAATCCAGGCATTGTGGGTACCCCTGAGCCACGGCTGGTTGACCGTGGTGGCCGGAGCATTGTTCACCTGGCTGGGCACGTCAACCGACGAGGCGGCCCCGCTACGCATCGGGGTTACCCTGGTCATCATCGGCGTGGGCCTGTCCATCAGGACTTTGTCCCATCGCACCGGGCTCCGGCCCGATGCCGGAGACCGCATCGCCTATACCTTCATGGGCGTGTTGACCTTGGTGTTCTGGGTGATTCCCTTTAGCTCGCTTCGGACCGTCTTTGGTGAGGTTGAAGGCGGCATCGAGATGTTCTTCATCTCCGGGATCGCCATGGTGGCGGCGGCGGTCTGGACGGTGATGTACAACGCCGATCTGCTTCTGAGATTGCTGACCTTTGTGACCAGTCCCTTCGGCAGGCTCCGGCCGGTGCTGGTAACCGCCGTGGCCTATCCGATGGCCGCCAAGTTCCGGACCGGCCTCACCCTGGCCATGTTCGCCCTGGTCATCTTCACGTTGATCGTGATGTCGATCCTGACCGAGGCGTTCAGCGCGGCGGTGGGCGACGCCGAACGGGTGGCCGGCGGCTGGGACATCCAGGCCACGGTCAACTTCAACACGCCCATCGAGGACATCCGCCGGGCCATCGACGGTAAGCCCGGCCTCCGCAACGAAGACATCGCCTCCATCGGCGGGTACACCACCATCCCTGTGGAGACCCGGCAGGTGGGGGCGGAAGAACAGCGGTGGCGTTTCTACGCGATCAGGGCCGCCGACGACCGGTTCCTGCAGGAGACCGGCGGCAACCTGAAACTGATCGCCAACGGATACGGCGACACCTCGAAAGATGTCTGGGACGCTCTGCGGCAGGACTCGACGTTGGTGGTGGTCGATTCTCTGGTGGTGCCCTCGCGGCGGGGCTTCTCCGATGATGAGATTCCCTTCAAACTCGAGGGTATCTTATACGAGGACAGCGAGATGGAGGCCATCGACATCGAGATCAGGGAGCCCCGCACCGGCCAGGTGATTTCGCTGAAGGTCATCGGCGTTTTGGACCGGCTGACCGACGCCTTCGGCGAGTTGGGCGTGGGTATGATCGCCTCCCGAAGGGGACTGGATGAGGCCATACCCTTCCGCATACCGACCACGACCTACCGGTTCAAGGCGGCGGAGGGCGTCGATGTCGCCGTACTCTCTAGAAACCTGGAATCGGCCTTCCGGGAGAACGGCATGGAGAGCGATGTCTTGTCCGATCTGGTGGACGAGATCGCCGCGGCCAACCGGGCCTTCAACTATCTGTTCACCAGCTTCATGGGTCTGGGACTGCTGGTGGGCATCGCCTCTCTGGGGGTGGTCAGCCTGCGGGCGGTGGTGGAACGCCGCCAGCAGATCGGCGTGCTGCGGGCCATCGGCTACCGGCGGAGGATGGTGCAACTGAGCTTCCTCACCGAATCGTCCTTCATCGTCCTGATGGGCATTGCCATCGGCGTGGGGTTGGGCACCGTGATCTCCTACAACATCGTGAAAGACATCCAGGAGGACGTCGATACCATCCGCTTCGCCATCCCTTGGCTGCAGATAGGCATCATCGTGGCCATAGCCTACGTTTTCTCCCTGGCCACGACCTTCCTGCCGGCCCGCCAGGCCTCCCGCATCTACCCCGCCGAGGCGCTGCGCTACGAATAACGGCCACGCCACGCGAAGCAGACTCGAATAGGAGCCCCGCCATGACGGCCAAAGCACCGGCAAGCACCAGCGGATTCAAGGTCATCGGCACCACGCCCATCCGGCACGACGCCACGGACAAGGTTACCGGCCAGGCCCGGTACGGCGCCGACATCACCCTGCCCGGTCTCCTCCACGGCAAGATACTTAGGAGCCCCCACGCCCACGCCAAGATAAGGTCCATCGACGCAACCAAGGCCCTGGCGCTGCCCGGAGTCAAGGCGGTGGTAACCTCCGCAGACCTGCCGGAGCTTTCGGGCCGGCCGGTTGACGTGGCCGAAGGCTCTCCCCTGAACCCCAGGTTCCTGAGCAATAACGTGCTGGCCGGCGGCAAGGTCCTCTACCAAGGACATGCGGTCGCCGGAGTGGCCGCGGACAGCGTGCACACCGCCGAAAAGGCGCTATCACTCATCGAAGTCGACTACGAGGTCCTCACCCCCGTTCTGGACGGGAAAGAGGCCATGGAACCCGGCGCGCCCATCCTCCATGACCGGCTGTTCCGCTCCGAGGGCGAGTATTTCCGCCCCGGCGGCCTCCGGGACGAGGACGATGACAGCGCCCCGACCAACATAGCCAGCCATTTTGTCTACGAGATCGGCGACACAGACCAGGGGTTCAAAGAGGCGGACGTGATCGTGGAGCGGGAATTCCGCACCAGGCCGGTGCACCAGGGGTACATCGAGCCCCACAGCGCCACCGCCCGGTGGGACCGGGACGGGCGGTTGACCGTCTGGGGCAGTTCCCAAGGCCATTTCGCCATCCGGGATTTCACCGCCCTGGTGCTGGGGGTCCCCATCTCCCAAGTCAAAGTAATACCGATGGAAGTGGGCGGTGGCTTCGGCGGAAAACTGGTGATCTACGTCGAACCGGTGGCGGCGCTTTTATCCAAGAAGTCTGGTCGTCCAGTAAAGATCACCATGACCCGCGCCGAGGTCTTCGAGAGCACCGGTCCCACTGCCGGGGGTTACATCCGGGCCAAGATCGGGGCCACCAAAGAAGGCCGCATCACCGCCGCGGACGCCCATTTCGTCTACGAGGCAGGCGCCTTCCCCGGGGCCCTGGTCAACCTGGCCTCCCTCACCATCTTCGCTCCCTACGACATACCCAACGTCCGGTCGGAAGGCTATGACGTCGTGGTCAACAAGCCCAAGGTCGCGCCCTACCGCGCCCCGTTGGGCCCACCGGCGGGATTCGCCGGGGAGACCCTGATCGACGAGCTATGCGAGAAGCTGTCCATGGACCCCATCGAGTTCCGGCTGCTGAACGCAGCCAAAGAGGGCACCCGCCGGGTCTCCGGCATCCCGTTCAAGAAGGTGGGCTACATAGAGACTCTTCAGGCCGCCAAAGAACACCCCCACTACAACGCCCCTCTGGGCGGCCCAAATAGGGGCCGCGGGGTGGCCACCGCCGTCTGCAACAACATCACCGGCGCCCGGCCAGCGCCGTGGTCAGTCTGCAGCAGGACGGAAGCGTGGGCCTGGTGGAGGGGTCTGTCGACCTGGCGGGCAGCCGCACCGCCGCGGCCATGCACGTGGCCGAGGTGTTGGGGATCGCCGCCGAGGAGGTCCACCCTTCGGTGGGCGACACCGATTCCATCGGGTACACCGCTATCAGCGCCGGCAGCAGCGCCGTCTACAAGACCGGTTGGGCGTCTTTCGAAGCGGCCCGCGATCTGCTGCGGCATTTGGCGGCCAGGGCCGCGCTCATCTGGGAAGTGCCGGCGGTAGAGGTGGACGTTGCCGACGGCGTCTTTTCCCACCGCTCCGACCCCGAGCTGCGGCTTACATTGAAGGAACTGGCCGCCCGGCAGAACACCACCGGCGGGCCGATGTCGGGCCGGGCCTCCGGGGCTTGGGGCGGGGAGAGCCCAGGGTTCGCGGTGCATATCGTGGACGTGGAGGTTGACCCGGAAACGGGCAAGACCGACATAATTAGATACACGGCCCTGCAGGACCCCGGCACCGCCGTCCATCCCACCTACGTGGAGGGCCAGATCCAGGGTGGGGCCGTCCAGGGCATCGGCTGGGCCTTGAACGAAGTGTACGTAACCGACGACCAGGGCCGGATGCTGAACGCCAGTTTGCTGGATTACCGCATGCCCATCGCCAAGGACCTGCCCATGATCGACACCCAGATAGTGGAGGTCCCCAATCCGGACCATCCAACTGGTGTTCGGGGCGTGGGAGAGGTTTCCATAATCCCGCCGATTCCAGCCATCGCCAACGCCATCAACCAGGCCCTGGGCATCCGCATGACCGAGACGCCCATGTCCCCGACGGCGGTCCTTGAGGCTATCTGGCGAAAAGAGCAGGCTAACTCCACCGGGCTTACGGAGTAAGGATCACCTTGCCGCGGGTGCCCCGGTTGGACAGGTGCTGGTGGGCCTTGGCCACTTCGGACATCGGCAGCACTTGGTCCACGATCAACTTGACCTTGCCATCGGCGATCATGGGGAACAATTCAGCCATGGCACCCTTGTGGTCCAGGGAGCCCTGGGGCGACCGGCCGATGCTGAACCCGATGACGGTCCGGTTGGCGCCGGTGATATCCGACGCCGCCAGATTGGCCGGAGTCTGCGAGGCGTTGCCGTAGCTGACCAGCCGCCCGTAGGACGCGACGCAACGGACGCTCTTCTCCAACACCGGCCCGCCGACCGATTCCAGGACCAGTTCCACCCCGGCGCCGCCGGTCTCCTCTTTGACCGCCTCTTCAAAGTCAGTCTCGGTGTAATTAATCGTCACGTCGGCGCCCAGAGACCGGCACAGGTCCAACTTGTCCTGGGTGGAGGCCGTGGCGATGACCTTGGCGCCCCAGGCCTTGGCCAATTGAATGGCCACGGTGCCCACTCCGGAGGCCCCGGCTTGGATCAGCACCGTGTGGCCCGGCTGCAACTGTCCCCTGGTTTTCAGCAGGTGGTACGAAGTTAGAAACACGATGGGCATGCCGCCCGCTTCCACCGGGTCCAGGGAGTCGGGATAGGGGAACACAAAGTTGCCGTTCACGGCCATATACTCAGCCTGGCCGCCCGGTCCCATGGCCATCACCTTCTGACCCACGGAGATGCCGTTGACCTCCGAGCCGACCTCGGCGACCGTGCCCGCCGCCTCCAGCCCCATGGAGGAGGGCAGGTCGGGGCCGGGGTAGTTGCCGCCCCGGCGGAGGATGTCGGCGTAGTTAACCCCGGCGGAGTCCACCTTGATCATGACCTGGTGGGGACGGAGATTGGGCTCGGCCACTTCCTCGATCTTCAGTACGTCCAAGCCGCCGAACTCGTTTAATCGGACTGCTTTCATCTGGGTGCCCTCCATGGTTTATGGATGATTATTTGGCCTGGTGTTTGTTCCAGGTGAATCTGATTCGTTGCCGGTTGCTCCCCCATCCTAACCTTCCCCCGCTCCGGGGGAAGGTTAGGATGGGGGCGAGTTGCTGTCTGTCAGTTTCACTTCGATGAGCTACTAGTTGTAACCCCGGAACTGGGACGACGTGAGCACGTCTTCATTGATCATCCTTACCGGCTCTCCGCTAGTAAAGGCTCGGACGTTCTCGATCACCCCGGCGTAGAAGGCCCGGTAGCCCTCTTCCGTGACGTAACCCAGGTGGGGGCAGATCAGGGTGTTGGGGGTCTTGAAGAGGGGATGGTCCGCGGGCAGGGGCTCGATGTCGAAGGTGTCCAGCGCGGCCCCGGCGATGGCCTTCCGCTGCAGCACGTCGATGAGGGCCTTTTCATCGACGATGGGCCCCCGGGAGATGTTCACCAGATAGGCCGTGGGCTTCATCAGGGCCAGTTCGGCAGCGGAGACCAGTCCCCGGCTGCGGTCGCTGAGCACCACGTGGACCGATACGATGTCCGAATCTTTGAACAGGGTGTCTTTGTCCACCAGGGTGGCCTGGCATTCTTTGGCCCGCTCGGCGGTCAGGTTCTGGCTCCAGGCGATGATGTTCATGTCGAAGGCCGCGCCGACCCTGGCCACCAACGACCCGATATGGCCCAGGCCGAGAAGACCCAGGGTCTTGCCCTTGAGGCCCACGCCGACGGTGGTGCCCCAACTGCCCTCCCTAGCCCGCTGGTCCTCCTCCGGGATGTGGCGCAGCATGGCGATGATCAGGCCCCAGGTGAGTTCGGTGGGGCCTTCTCCCGCGCCGCCGGTGCCGCAGACCGCGATGCCCAACTCGGAGGCCGCCTCGATGTCGAAGGAGGCGTTCCGGCGGCCGGTGGTGATCAGCAGCCGCAGCCTGGGCAGCCGGGACAGTATCGCCCGGGTGAAGGGAGTCCGCTCCCGCATCCCCATGACCAGGTCGAAATCTTTGAGCCGTTCCACAAGCCGGTCTTCGTTGTCGATGTGGTCGTGGAAATACTCGACCTCGGTCCCGGGGGGCAACTCAGACCAGTCGCCCAAGTCCTTGGCCGTCGCCTGGTAATCGTCCAATACTGCTAATTTCAACTCGGTCAACTCCCTTACGTCTGCGTAGTTGAATGTATTACTTGAAGGCCGGCATGACCTTGTCGGTGATGACGCGCAGGCTGCGCAGGACCCGCTCTTCGGGGATCAGGCCTCCGGCGTTCAGCTCGGCCACCAGACCGTCCAGGCCCAGTTCTTCCTTGAGTTGGGTGAAGCGGTCCACCAGTCCCTCGGCGGTCCCGAAGGCAATCTTGGTCTCCAACATCTGATCATAACTGAGGGCGGCCAGCCGGTCGGCCCGGCCCTCCCGCAGTTCGGTTGCCCGTTCGATTGAATCCGGGCCCGCCTTTCCGGCCGACTCGCGGTAGAGGGAGCCCATCCTTCCGAAGTAACCGCTGATGCTCTCAAATGGTTCGTCCATAGCCTGCTGATGAGTCTCCCCGGCGTAGACCGGGATGCGCAGGGACACGTCGCCCTCGCCTGGATGCCCAGCCTCACGCCAGGACCGGCGGTACTGTTCCACGTTCCGGCGCAACTCGGGGACGTCCATGCCCCGCAATCCGACGAATATGGGGTGGCCGGCCTTGCCCAACCGGATGAAGGTATCGGCGGAGTTGGCGGCGATCCGCAGCGGCGGGTGAGGCTTTTGGTAAGGGATGGGCGTGACCGTGGCCTTGTCCACGGTGTAGTAAGAACCCTCGTAGGAAAATTCTTTCCCCTCCCACGCCTGCAGAATGATCTCCAGAGACTCGGCGAACCGGTCTTGGCTCTCGTCATATGGGATGCTGAAGACGTCGTAGGAGCGGGCGAACCCACTGCGCCCGATGCCGAACTCGAACCGGCCTTCGCTGATGTGATCAACGGTGGCCACTTCCTCGGCGATGCGTAGCGGATTGCTCAGGGGGAGGACGTATACGGCCATGCCCACCCTGAGCCGCTTGGTGCGGGTGGCGATGGAACTGGCGATCACGATGGGAGACGAGAGCACCGAACGGGCCGGGTTGAAGTGCAGTTCGGCCAGCCAGACGCCGTCCAGACCCATCTCCTCGGCCGCGTCGACCATCCGGAACCCTTCTTGAAAGGCCTGGGCCTCACTGACCCCGGCCCTGTTGCCGAACTCCATGAATGCGCCAAAGTGCATCTGTCGCTCTCCGTTAATCCCAATATCCAGTTAAGCCCGAATCTGGTCGCCCCTGGGCAGAGCCACGTTCAAAAGTACCCCATGGCACGCCGAGGGTCAAGAAAAGAGGCAACTTCCGCTGGCTTGACCGGCCCAGCCCGGCGGATTAATCTTAGCGTCACTCTTTCCAGCGCTATTCGGCCAGAGGCTTAGACCAGAAAGAAAGAGGCTATCTCCAGAAGGGAACGGGCGAAAAATGGAATCGAGCCAGTACGACATCGCAATCATCGGAGGCGGCATCCTGGGGCTGTCCACCGCCATGCAGTTGGCGGACCGTGCCCCACGATGGCGGGTGGCGGTGCTGGAGAAAGAGGAAGACCTGGCCACCCACCAGACCGGGCACAACAGCGGGGTGATGCACTCGGGGATCTATTACCGGCCCGGTTCCCAAAAGGCCCAATTCTGCGTGGCCGGCCGGAACAACCTGGTCAGGTTCTGCGAGGAAAACGAGATCGAGTACCAGCAGTGCGGCAAGGTCATCGTCGCCATCGAAGAGTCCGAGCTGGGCCGCCTGCAGGACCTCTACGAAAGGGGAACGGCCAACGGGGTGCCCGGCCTGGAGATCGTCGGTCCGGAACGGCTGAAAGAGATCGAACCCTACACCACCGGGTTGCGGGCCCTGTGGGCGCCCCACACCGGCATAGTCGATTTCACCAGAGTGGCAACCGCCTACGCCGGCAAGTTCCAACAGGCCGGCGGCGACATCTTCACCGGGGCGCCGGTGCGGAAGATAACCCGGCCGGGTGGCTCGGGCGGCTCCTTGGCCCTGGAAACGCCCAAGGGTATCCTTCAAGCCAAACACCTCATCAACTGCGCCGGTCTCTACGCCGACCGGATCGCCTCCATGAGCGGCGAGAATGTCCAGGTCCGCATCATCCCCTTCCGGGGTGAGTATTACACCCTGCGGCCCGAGAGCCACCATCTGGTCTCGGGGCTGATCTACCCGGTGCCGGACCCCCAGTTCCCGTTCCTGGGCGTCCACTTCACACGCAATATCAAAGGACACGTCGAGGCCGGCCCCAACGCGGTGCTGGCCCTGCGCCGGGAGGGATACCGCAAGCGGGACTTTGACCTGGGCGAAAGCCTGGGCAGCCTGACCTATCCCGGATTCTGGAAGATGGCCCTTAAGTACTGGAAGATAGGATTGGGCGAGGTCTACCGGTCTTACAACAAGCGGGTGTTCCTGCGCGACTTGCAGCGGCTGTTGCCGGAGATAAAGGATTCGGACCTGGCCGGCGGCGGCTCCGGTGTCCGGGCCCAGGCGGTGGCCAAGGACGGTTCGCTTTTGGACGACTTCAGCATTCTCCAAGGCCGCGACGCGATTCACGTGCTGAACGCGCCGTCGCCCGGCGCAACCTCGTCGCTGGCCATTGGGGAGCACATCGCCGGACTGGCCCTAGAGAACTTCGGAGCGCCGGACTAGCCTCCGGAATCTCATCTTGAAGGCCTGAATCAAACCTGACTAAGCTGGTTGTCCATAAAGTTGCTGGGTAGCCTGCCCGTGGGTATAATCGGGCCTGCCGGACTTTCCGGTGGCCAATATCGAAACAATCACGGGGGCTTAGGCCCCTATTTTGGACTATGCCGAATGTTCATTTGGAAACGGCGACGGACCGGCGCAGGGAGGTGGCTTGGCATTGCTGCTTGAGACCGAGCGCAACTTGGACCTGGGTTCGTTTGTTGCGACACAGGACTCGGTTGACGAGTACCTAAGCTCGGTGGGCGACGCCCTGCCCATCTACAAAGAAACCGGCCTGGCGCCGCCCCTTTACTCGGCGGCCTCGGCCTTGGGTTCGCTACTCCGCCAACTGGCGCTCCCGCCAGGGGCGATTCACAGCTTGCAGGAAGTGAAGACTCTGACGCCCGTTGCCATCGGCAGCGAGATCAAGGCCAGTGCGTTCCTGGAGAAACCCCGCCGCCGGGCCGGCCTTGAGTTCATAACCGTGGTCTGCACCGTGGAGTCCGGCGGAGCGGTGGCGCTGACGTCCAAAAGCACTGTGCTCGTGCCCAGCGGCGGACCCACTGGAGTAACGTCAAGAGAACCCAAAGGTCAAGACGCCAAGCCGCTAAAAAGCAGTCTGACTGTCGTATCAAAAGAGATTAACCAGGCGCAGTTGATAGCCTATGCCAAGGCATCGGGCGACGATAATCCGCTGCATCTTGACCCAGAATTCGCCGCCGGGACGCAATTCGATGGGATCATCGCCCACGGCATGCTCACGCTGGCCTTCGTCTCCGAGATGATGGCCGCCGCCCACGGACGGGACTGGCTGGAATCGGCAGGCCTCCGGGTCAGATTCAAGGGCGCCGCCTATTTGGGAGACCGGGTCGAGGCGTGGGGCAGTTTGTCCAAGGAACAGGGCTCGTCCCGGACCTATGCGGTGGGTGTTAGGAACAGCGCCGGCGGGCAGGAACTGGTCTCCGGCACCGCGGGCGTCAACATAAATCAGGGGTAGAAACCTTTGGCGAATGACTCGGGCGACACTCGGATGACACACCCGGAGGACCCGGTCAGACGAGGAAGGGAAACGATGCAGAAACAGACAAATAACGGAACGGGGCCGGTGCGAGTGGCTTTGGACGCCATGGGTGGAGACCACGGACCGGTGGAGACGGTGAAGGGAGCGATTTTGGCCGCCCAGTCCACCAGCGCGGAGATGTTGCTGGTGGGCGACCAGGGCCCGGTGGAGCAGGAACTGGCCAAACACGATCTTTCCGGTCTGTCCGTCCGCGTCGTGCCTTCCAAAGACAAGATCCGCGAGGACGAGCAACCGCTGCAGGCCATGCGGGCCAAGCCCAAGGCCTCGGTGGTCGTCGCCACCCAATTGGTCAAGACCGGCGACGCCGACGTCATGGTCTCCATGGGGTCCACCGGCGGGTCGATGGCCAGCGCGGTCCTGACATTGGGCCTGATGGAAGGGCTGGAGCGTCCCTGCCTGGGCGGCCCATTCCTGGGTCTGGCCCCCAACACCGTTCTGGTGGACATCGGCAGCAATCTGGACTGCCGCCCGGCGCTGCTGCTTAACTTCGCATCCTTGGGTGTTTCCTGGGCCCGCACCTACATGGGCATCGAGAACCCCAGAGTAGCCCTGCTCAGCGTTGGTTCCGAAGCGGCCAAGGGCAACAAACAGGTCCGGAAGAGCTATCAACTGTTCCAAGACAGCCACCTGAATTTCGTGGGCAACGTCGAAGGGATGGACTTCTTCACCGAAAAAGCCGAAGTCATCATCTGTGACGGCTTCGTCGGCAACATCCTTATAAAATTTACCGAGGGTCTCGGCGCCGCTTTCGCCGCGTTCGCCAAGAAGCGGCTGGCCTCTTCCACGGACGAAGCCAGTCTCTCCAAATTCGCCGCCGAGTTGGTCCGGTTGACCAACCGCACCCGCACCAACGGGGGCCCGCTCTTCGGGGTCAACAGTCCGGTGATATTGGGCCACGGCTCCAGCCGGGCCGATGAGATATTGGCCGCGGTGAGCACCGCCGTCCGGTATGTGCAGTTGGGCATGGTCGACATCATGCGGGAGGACCTGGCCTCCATCACGGGAGCGGACGGGACGAAGGCGGCCGGCAGCGGCGCGGGCCGGTAGAGCGGATTATGTCTGGCATCGACCTGGGGGGTAAAGTCGCACTGGTCACCGGAGCATCCCGGGGGATTGGCGCTGTCGTCGCCTGCCGCCTGGCCGAGGCCGGAGTCAAGGTTGGTGTCAACTACCACGCCAGCCCCGACGCCGCCACCCAGGTCGTCGATTCGATCACTCAGGCCGGGGGGGAAGGCCATTTGGTCGGCGGGGACGTTTCCCAAGTAGAGGCCGCCGAATCCGTCGTCAAACAGGTCGTGGAACACTTCGGCAGCATCGACATTCTGGTTAACAACGCCGGCATCAACAAGGACCAATTGTTGATCCGGATGAAGCCTGAAGACTTCGACAGCGTCATCAGCGTCAACCTGCGCGGGGCGTTCCTCTGCACCCGCTACGTCATGCCCCACCTGATACGGCAGCGGTCGGGCCGGGTGATAAACATGTCCTCGGTGGTGGGGCTCTCCGGGAACCCCGGGCAGGCCAACTACGCCGCCGCCAAGGCCGGAATGGTGGGTCTGACCAAGGCGGTGGCCCGGGAGGTCGCCTCCCGTAACGTCACGGTCAACGCCCTGGCCCCTGGATACATCACGACGGCGATGGTGGAAGAACTGTCCGAGGAGACCCAGGCGAAGATTCTAGCCCGGATCCCCATGGGCCGGTTCGGGACGCCCGAGGACGTGGCCGAGGCGGTGGTCTTTCTCTGCAGCGACGGCGCGGCCTACATCACCGGCCAAGTCCTGACCATCGACGGCGGCATGATCGCCTGATGCTGGTCTGGCGCGTCCTGCTTCTTCTTTCATCCACGACTTGTATCGGCATTTTGGCGGCCGGCTGCGGCGGGTCTGGAATTTCATTTACCCCAGAGGCAACCTCGACTTCCGCGCCTGCGGCAACGGCAAATCCCACGGCCACATCGTCACCGTTTTCGA
>JACZUF010000039.1 GCA_022573285.1 Chloroflexota bacterium | reverse complement strand
GTGAACTCCAGGCAGACCACCAACTCTATGCC
Organism: Chloroflexota bacterium; assembly: GCA_022573285.1. Classification (GTDB taxonomy): domain Bacteria; phylum Chloroflexota; class Dehalococcoidia; order Lucifugimonadales; family UBA3495; genus UBA9611. The sequence goes on along the minus strand of JACZUF010000039.1, from coordinate 29,599 downwards.
CTGCTGCTTGATGAGGTCGATGCGTTGTTCCGGCGTGGTAAGGTAGCTGGGTTCGGTACCGGGCCGAAGGACGGTTATTGGGCGGTTGGAGAAGGTGACAACGGTGGGAATGTACCGGCCGCCGGCCAATCGGACCACCTGGCGCAGCAGGTGACGGTGCCCTTGGTGTACCCCGTCGAAGACTCCGACGGTAACGACGGTCTCCTTGCTGGGGGCGGCGCTGGCCAAACGTTGGCGAAAGCTCATTCCTGGTTAGTTCCCATGGCGCCGGGCGCACCCGCGCCGTTTTCCTGGGTCCCATTTGCCTCGGCCGATAAAGGGCTGGCCCAAAAATATTTGTGGCGGGGCCACCGGTGGAAAGACCGCCGGGCAGCGGTGGGGACGGGGGTGTAAATTGGCGGATTTTGAGCGTGAAACAAGGGTCTCCGAGTGGGCTGGATATTAGCACAGGCCCATTTTAGCGTCAACTTGAACGGAGGCGGCAACCAGCGGACCGGGCGGAATAATTTGAGGCTGGCATCCCTACTATTTCTTAAGCATAGTCTAAAACTAATATAAAATTCGTTAAAATAGACGAGCGATTTACTAGGAATGGCCATTGACATTATGTATAATTCAGCCTTACTAGACGCATGCGTGTAGCAGGTGGCATTGCAAAAGGCCGGCGGCTCAAAGGGGCCGTCAGTCCCGGCACCCGCGCCACCACCGAGCGGGTACGGGCGGCCATCTTTAACATTCTAGACCCTGAACGGTACCAGGGAGGACGGGTGTTGGACCTCTTCGCGGGGTCCGGCAGCCTGGGCATAGAGGCTTTGAGCCACGGAGCGGGTTGGGCGGATTTCGTGGAGTGGGACCGTCGGCAGAGCGCCGTCATCACCAGCAACCTTGAAACCACCGGCTTCACCCCGCAGGGTCACGTTCACCGTATGGACGTGCTGCAGGCGCTCCTGACTCTGCCTGGACGCTACGACTTGGTGTTACTGGACCCTCCCTACAAGATGGGCGGCTTGGATAGTCTGCTGGAGAAGATTGCTTCCCAGCCAGGACTGGTTGTTGATGGTGGCGTGGTGATTGCGGGGCATTCCAAGCGCGAGGATCTACGGGAAACCTACGGACCCCTGCGGTTAACATCACATCGCCGGTACGGAGACAACGTGGTCGATTTTTTTGTTTACGAGCAAAATCTTGATAACTCCCAGCCTCAAGAAACCCTAAATGATCTTGACGAGGGTTCGGGCCTGGGAACCGACGGGAACCCGTCGTGGTAACCGCGGTGTATCCGGGCAGCTTTGACCCGGTGACCGTGGGCCATGTGGACGTGGCGACTAGGGCCGCAAGCCTTTTCGAGAAGCTGGTTATCGCGGTCTACGAGACGCCTTCCAAGGGCCTGCTCTTTGACGCCGAAGAGAGAGTGCGGCTGATGAAGGACGCCTGCAGACACCTTCCCAATGTGGAGATCATCAAATTCTCGGGCCTGGTGGTCCGGTGCGCCAAGGATGTCGGAGCCGGGGTGATAGTCCGGGGGCTGAGAAGCGGATCGGACTTTGAATACGAATTCGACATGGCGTTCATGAACCGGAGGCTGGAGCCGGATGTCGATCTGGTCTGCTTCATGACCTCCCAGGACTACATGTTCGTTAGCGCCAGTTTGCTCAAGGAGGTAGCCAAGCTCGGTGGGGACATCTCAGAGATGGTCCCGCCCAACGTCGCAGAGGCAGTCTACGCAAAATTTGGATTACCGGTCCAAGAAGGGTAGTGACCGGGTAGGGGTGCAATCATCGATATCATAAACATCATTGACCGGTTGGAAACTCTGGTCGAAACCAGCAAGTCAGTTCCCGTTAGCGGCAACATCCTCATCGACAGGAAAAAGGTCATGGAGTTGGTGGACCAATTGCGTCTGACCATTCCTGAAGAGATCCGGTCGGCCGAGGACGTCTTGTCGCAGAAGGACCAGATCCTGAACATCGCCCAGACCGACGCCCGGCGGACCAAGTCCATGGCCGAGGAGGAACTCCGGGAACGGCTGAACCAGAGCGAGGTGGTGACCCAGGCGGAAGCCAGGGCCGCCGAGACGATCAGGGACGCCGAAGAGCGGATCACCCGGATGCTCCAGCAGTCGGAGGCCGAGGCCCTGTCCCGCCGGACCGAGGCAGACGCCTACGCCCTGCGCAGTTTGCGGGCAATGGAGTCCGAATTGGGCAAGCTCATGGGATCGGTGCGGAAGGGTATCGAGGTGCTGGCCATTGAGGCTTCCAGTAACTTGAACTCTCGCCGTTACGAAGAGGAAGAAGCCCACGCTGGGATGCTTCGTTAGCCCCAGGCTTTCCACCCGATTTTCTTAAGCAACTTCAAGATGCGCGCCGCGGTTAATGTCCCTTTGATGGGGCCGCAATCGTGGCGCGCTTTGGCTTTGGGGCCAGGCCGGTACTATTTGCCGTTGGACAACATGCCTTGGAAGTACCCTCGCATGGAGTCGTTGAGTTCGCCGAGCCGCTTGGCGATCAGATAATTTACGGTCCCCTCGGGGAAGGCCCCGGAGGCATCGGCTTCCCCGGCGGTCTTGCCGGTGAGTATCTCCAGACCTTCATCGATGGTCTTGACGGCATAAACGTGGAACTTTCCTTCTCTGATGGCCTCCACCACGTCCTGCCTTAGCATCAGGTTCTTGACGTTCTGGTGGGGGATCACCACTCCCTGGGTGCCGGTGAGCCCGGTGACCGCCCGGCATACATCGAACATCCCTTCAATCTTCTGATTAACGCCGCCAATTGGTTGTATCTCACCCTTCTGGTTCACCGACCCGGTGACGGCGATATCTTGGCGGAGCGGCAGCCCAGACAGGCTGGAGGCTATTGCGTAGATCTCGGTGGATGAAGCGCTGTCGCCGTCCACCCCGTCATAGGACTGCTCGAAACAGAGGCTGGCCGACAGGGTGAGGGGCCGGTCCTGTCCGAATTTTGCGCCCAGGTATCCACTGAGGATCAAGACGCCCTTGTCGTGAGTGCGGCCGCTCATCGAGGCTTCGCGTTCGATATTGATGAATCCTTCCCGGCCGGCAAAGGTCTGGGCGGTGATGCGGGTGGGACGGCCAAAGCTGAAGTCGCCCAGGTCGTAAACGGCCAGCCCGTTGATCTGGCCCACCACTTCGCCGGTGACGTCCAGCAGCAGGGTGCCGTCGGATACCATCTCCTTGAGGCGCTCTTCCACCAGGTTTAACCGGTAGATCTTCTGGTTGACGGCCAGTTGAACATGATGGTCCTGGACCCGTTCGGCATCATCTTTGCGGGCCCAGTAGTCGGCCTCGATGAGCAGGTCTTTAATCTGTCCGAACCGTGTGGAGAGCTTGTTTTGGTCGGAAACTAGACGGGCGCCGAACTCCAAGACCCGGGCTGCGCCTCCGTTCTCGAAAGGCAGCAGGTCTTCTTCCTCACAGGTCCGGCAGATGAACGCGCAGTAGGCCATCATATTCTCTTCGTTCAGGTCCACGCGGTAATCGAACTCCGCCTTTACCTTGAACAAGTCCCAGAAATCCTCGTTGTCGGAGGAGGTGAGGAGGCGGTAGATGCTCTCGTCTCCGGTCACGATGACCTTCAGGTCCAGGGGCACGGGCTCCGGCCGGAGTCCCTGTGGGATGAAAAGCCCGGTCTGCTCGGCGGGGTCTTCCAGCCGCACCTCCCGGTTACGGATGGACCTTTTCAGACCCTCCCAAGCACCCGGCGCCATCAGGACGTCCCGGGCGTTCAGCACCAGATAGCCGCCGTTGGCCAGGTGAATTGCCCCGGGTTTGAGCATGGCATGGTCGCTGACGTAGGTCCCCATGATCGCCCGGCGCTCGATGCGGCCGAATAGGTTGCCCCAATTGGGGTTGGGTTCGATGATGATGGGGAGTTTCTCGACGGCACTGTTGTCCACCAACACGTTCAACTCAAAGGGCAGGAAGGGGTTGATCCCCAGGGCCGCTCCTCCGGACGCGGGGCCCGCGGGTATCCCAGTCACCATGGGTCTGGGGCTATCCGATTCTTTGAAAAGGTCGATGTTGTTCAGCACGAACTCGCCCAGGTCGGACAGGAAACTCTGCATCTCCGGGATGTCCGGGGAGAGGGCGTGCAGTTCAAAAAAGACCTGCTCGACCAGTTGGTCACCGGCGCTCCGCTCCAGTTCTTGGAGCCTTTGGGCTGACGCTTTTTCCAGCTCCCGGATCTGGGCCATCGTATCCTGAGTCTGCTGCATCAACTGAGACCTGACTTCGTCGATGGCCTGTTTCGGTTCAGACTCCAGCGCCTGGTACTCCTCCGGGGTCATGGGCCGGCCCTCGGTCATGGGGAAAATATTGATCCCGGTGGGCGTCATTTGCACGGCGAAGTTGGCCTCCTGTCCGGCGCGCTCCAGCTCGCTCATCAAGTCCTGGGTCGCCTTGCGGTCGGTCTCCTCATGGCCGCGGACCTGGGCCTCGAAGCTCTCGCTCTTCAGCACCTTGGGAATCCCCTCTTGGAGGGTCCGGAGCACCTTGGAGAGCTGCTGACGGTAGACCTTACCGGTGCCGCGGGGAAGGCGGACCACCTTGGGCCGGTCGGGGTCCTCGAAGTTGTATACGTAGGCCCAGTCGCTGATGGGCCGGCGTTTCTCCTGGCGGTCCAGGTCATCGACGATGCTTTGGAGGTGGGCCTTGATGGCGCTGGTCTTCCCAGTGCCGGTGAGGCCGGTGACGAACAGGTTGTAACCGGGTTTATCGACCTCCAGGCCAAATCGAATCGCTTCTTGGGCCCGGTCCTGACCGATGAAATGGTCAAGGGGGGCCAATTCATCGGTGCATTGGAAGGCAAAGGCCTCCAGATCCCGGTTCCAGGTGGTCTTCTCCCAGTCCACCCGGAATTTGGATTCCGGAGCGTCGCTGGTTCCGCTGTTCTTGCTCCTAGGCATTTAATCCTCCGGGGACACCGGCGAAATGGATGCTGATATCAATCGTTCTGCTGCAGGACATTATTATACATTGGACTGGCGTGGATCGAGCGTGAAACGGCCAGGCGCCATGCCTGCAGGACCAGCTGGGACGACGGTGACTCGCCGGGTGTCCGTTACATAAGTTTCTGTTTAATTAGATTCTCTCACCGGCAATTGAGGTGCAACGTGACTATAATTGGGTCATGCTTGAGCCTGGTTGGGCGTGGCGCTGTTCACATAACACGCGTGGATTGGGTTGACACGCAATTTGCGCTAGGACTACAATTTTGCCAGAGCAACGGGCAATATTCGGAGGCAAACAACTGCATGCTCGAGATGACCGTAGACAGCATCCGTGTCAGTCCCTTGAATTACCAACGGGTCGTGATTCTTCGAGAGAAAGAATCGGACCGTTATTTGCCGATCTGGATCGGCCCGGCGGAAGCCGACGCAATCGCAGTGAAACTACAAGACTTAAGCGTGCCCCGGCCGTTGACCCACGACCTGCTGGGCACCATCATCGACATCCTGGGCGGCACCATCAAGCATATCCTGGTGAGCGAGCTACACAACGACACCTTCTTCGCCAAGATCACCATCCAGGCCAATGGCGAATCCAAGGAGATAGACTGCCGTCCCAGCGACGCCGTAGCCCTGGCGGTGAGGGCTCAGGTGCCTATCTACGCCAATGAAGAGGTCATGGACAAGGCGGGAATCCACCTGGACAAAGAAACCGGTAAGCCGCTGGGACAAGATACGGCGGGCGACGGCTCCCAGGGGGAAGGACGGGCAGAGGTCAGGCCAGAAGAACTGAAGAGCATGTCGGCCTTCACCGACTTCATAGATTCACTGGACCTAGAGGACTTCGGCAAGCAGTCAGGCGCCCGCTGATAATCAGGGACATTAGGGATGAGAAAAATACGGCCCCGACGCCGGATCGACGGGGCCGTATTTCGTTAAGAAGGCCTACGTATTTCGTAAACTTAGCCTCAATTGACTTTTACAATACCTAGTGATAATATTCACGACGCTCTGGCGGAGACATGAATCGGAGGCTCCTGGCCCTACGCCTAACCGGGCTCGGATGGTACGTCGCCACCTGCATCATTGCCGGTGTCTTTGGCGGCGTGGCCCTGGATAAACTGCTCGGTCTCACACCTCTGTTCACTTTTCTGGGGCTCCTGTTCGGCCTAACGACTGCTTTCTACGGTCTCTTCAAGATGATCCAGCCGTTGCTGCGCATTGAACAGTCCAGCGAACCAGACGACAAGTCCAGTAGCAATGGAGGAAGTCCATAGTGGGTTCCGGTTCCGGCGCAGGCAAATACGTCGCCTTGGGTCTGATATTTGTGTTAGCGCTGGCCATTGCGGGACTCATCACCGGAGCCATCGGAGCCGGCTTCATCCTGTCAGATGAAGCGAAAGCCGCCGGCGAGACCGCCGAAGGGCCGTTCATCCCCGTGCCGAAAGTCCACCTTCCGGCCCAGGTCATCTTCCCCACCTCGGACCGCGCCCATTACCAGGAGTTTCTTAAGGCCGAGAAGCAGGAGAGGGCCCTCGGCGAGGACTCCCTCTCCCATGAACAACATGAACTGGTGGACGAAGGTCCCTACCAGGGCAACAACTTCATCGTCACCAACACCCTCCTCTCTTCTTGGATCGCCAGTATCTTCTTGGTCTCGTTGTTCATTCTGGGAGCACGGAAAGCCGCCTTGGTGCCCGGCCGGTTCCAGAATTTCATCGAGATAGTCATCGAGGGCCTGTTGAATTTCGTGACCGGCGTCGTGGGCCGGGAGCACAGCCGGATGATCTTCCCGGTCATCGCCACTATCTTTCTCTTTGTGATCTTCAACGCCTGGATCGGACTGCTGCCCATCTACCCCGCATTGGGATTTAAAGACGGCGGCCTGATCCAGGTACATCTACTGCGGCCCGCCGGCACGGACATCAACATGCCGTTGGCTTTGGCCCTGGTGTCCTTCGTCTTCGTTGAGTACCTGGGGTTCAAGATGCTGGGCCTCGGTTATATCACCAAGTTCGTCCGAATAGGCAGCCTGAAACAGGGGATGGTGGCGTTGTTCCGGTTCCAGTTCTTGGACGCCTTCCAGGGCTTGCTTGATTTCTTCTTCGTTGGGCCTCTGGAGGCCTTCAGCGAATTTGTGCGGCTGATCAGCTTCACGTTCAGGTTGTTTGGCAACATGACCGCCGGAGAGATCCTGGTCTTGGTATCGGCCTTCCTGGTCCCCTTCGTGGCCACGGTGGGCGTCTACGGACTGGAGTTGCTGGTCGGCTTCATTCAAGCCCTGATCTTCGCCGGCCTGACACTGGTGTTCGCGGCCGTTGCCATCACCGCCCACAACGAGGCCCATTAGGCCTGATTTCTCGAAAGAAAGGGCAGCGGTTATAATCACCGGGCGCTTTAGCCCCGGTCCAACAGACGGGCGTTAACGCAGAGGTAGCGCAATTAAAGGAATAGTCTTGAACAGTGTTCCGGCCACCGCCTGACTGGCGGCGGCCGAAATGGGTGGGAAATTTGCGATCTACGCGTCCCGCCAAGACTAGATGTAGATCAAAAAAACATCGAACTAAGGGAGATAAGGAGGGACGATGGACGCTCTACTTGCATTGGCGAACATTCCGCTGGCCCAGATCGAAACCGAAGCCGCGAGGCTGCTGGGCGCCGGCCTAGCCATTGGGCTGGGAACAATTGGCCCCGGCATCGGCATCGGCCTCTTGGGGGCCGCCGCGATGAGCGCGATTGGCCGCAACCCGGAGGCCACCGGCAACATCCAAACCAACATGATTCTGGCCATCGCCTTCGCCGAGGCCCTGGGCATCTATGCCTTGGTCTCGGTAATCATGATTGGTTTCATATTCTGAGTTGGGTCCCATCGAATTTGGGTCCGACAAGATCGAAGAATTGTAGGTTGATATGTTAGAGACATTGGGAATCCACTTCCCAAGCCTCGCAATATTCCTGGTCAACTTCCTGCTGCTATTGGCGCTGCTGTATCTTTTTGCTTACAAACCGATACTGCGGCTGATGGACCAGCGGGCGGACCGGATCCGGGAAAGCCTGGAGGCCGCCGATCGGGCGCGGGAAGAAGCCGCGTCTTCCCAGCAGGCCATACAGGAACAGATAACCGAGGCCCGGCGTGAAGGTCAACGTATCATGGACCAAACGCGGGAAGCGGCGGACCGGTTCCGCACGGAGGAGATGGACAAGGCGCGCCAGGAGGCCGAGGCCTTCGTGGAACGGGCTAGGGCAGACATCCAACGAGAGCGGGACTCCGCCTTGGAAGAGGTCCGCGCCAGTTTTGGCGACCTGGCCATCACGGCGGCCGAGCGGGTGATTCGGCGTTCTCTGGACCGGCAGGCCCATGAGGAACTGATCACCCAGGTACTCGAAGAAGGCGAAAGCCTGAGAAGGGGCTAAGCGGACCCATGGCCCAACAACTCTCAGGAAAGCGTTACGCCCAGGCCATCTTCGACTTGGCCCTGGAGAACGGCCAGGCCGAACAGTGGGGCGAGGACCTAGCGGTGGTGGCCGAGGTGTTTGAAGACCCCGAATTCACCGCTCTGTTGAAACACGCCGACGTGCCTGCAGCCAATAAGCTGGCGGCTACGGCGTCGGTCCTAGCCGGCATCAACCCCCTGGTGCGAAACCTGGTTGACCTGCTGGTGTCCAAGAACTCGGTGGGCTCCATCGCCGGCGTCTATTCCGGGTATGGCGAGTTGCTGGACCGGCACCTGGGACGGCAACGGGTGGAGATCACCACCGCGGTGCCCCTGGAAAGCGCCGAGACCGACCGCATCAGCAGCTTCGTAAACGGGCTGATTAACAACGAAGTTGTGTTAACAACCATGGTCGATGAGTCGATCATCGGGGGGCTCGTGATCCAGATCGGCGACCGGCTGCTTGACGGCAGCACCAAGGCCCGCCTGGACGGACTACGCAACCGCTTGCATACGGAGATTGCCGCATCGGCGTAGCAGTCCCAAATTAACAGATAGTCACGTCCCTGCTTCCCAACAATGGACCAGGGACACTCGGAGAAGCGTCAGCGGCGGCGCTGCCGCCTCCGGCCGAATCGTTACCGTAAGGAGAACCTCTGATGGCGACCAGAGGACAGGACATAGTCTCGCTGATAAAGCGCCAGATCGAAGAATTTGGAGGGGACCTGACCCTGGTGGATGTGGGCACAGTGGTCCAAGTGGGCGACGGTGTCGCCAGCATCCAGGGGCTCCAAGGCGTTGGTTCCAACGAGCTGCTGGACTTCGGGAATAACGTTCTGGGCCTGGCCCTGAACTTGGAATCGGACATCGTTGGCGCAGCCATCTTGGGCGACACCAACGCCGTGAAAGAGGGCGACCGCGTCCGGTCCACCGGCAGGATCATCGAGGTCCCCGTGGGCGACGCTCTGATTGGCCGTGTGGTCGATCCCCTGGGCCGGCCCCTGGACGGGAAGGGCTCGGTGGAGACCACCGGAACCCGGCCGGTGGAAAAAGTGGCCCCCAACGTGGTGTCACGCCAGTCCGTCGACCAGCCGGTGCAGACCGGCATCAAGGCCATCGACGCGATGATCCCCATCGGCCGGGGCCAACGGGAGCTGATAATCGGCGACCGCTCCACCGGAAAGACCGCCATCGCACTGGACACCATCATCAACCAGAAAGGCGGCGACCTGACCTGCATCTATGTGGCCATCGGCCAAAAACAGGGCAAGGTAGCCCAGGTTGTGGGTTCCCTGGAAAGGGCCGGCGCAATGGACCACACCATCGTCGTCACCGCTGGGGCGTCAGACCCGGCCCCACTCCAGTACATAGCGCCTTACGCCGGTTGCGCCATGGCCGAAGAGTTCATGGGCCAGGGCAAAGACGTTCTCATCGTCTATGACGACCTGACCAAACACGCCTGGGCCTACCGCCAGATGTCGCTGCTCCTGCGGCGCCCGGCCGGGCGGGAGGCCTATCCCGGAGATATCTTCTACCTGCACAGCCGTTTGTTGGAGCGGTCGGCCCGCCTCGACCAAGCCAACGGTGGCGGCTCCATCACCGCCCTCCCAATCATCGAGACGCAAGCGGGCGACGTATCCGCTTACATCCCCACCAACGTGATCTCCATCACCGACGGCCAGATATATCTGGAGACTGAACTGTTCAACTCCGGCATCCGCCCAGCGGTAAATGTGGGCCTTTCAGTATCCCGTGTGGGCGGCGCGGCCCAGACCAGGGCCATCCGCAAGGTTGCCGGCCAGCTCCGGCTGTCCTTGGCCCAGTACCGGGAACTGGCCACCTTCGCCCAGTTCGGCACCGCCGACCTGGACGCCGCCACCAGGGCCCAGTTGGCCCGGGGCCAATTGGCCACCGAGGTGCTCAAACAGGGTCAGTACGTGCCGCTGTCCCTCGAAAACGAAGTGGTTATCCTGTTCGCGGTGAACGAAGGCCTGATGGAAGATGTGGAGATAGAGAAGGTGGGAGCGTTCCAGGAAGATCTGTTCCGGTACATCGCCGGTTCTCATCCCGACATCCTGACCGCCATCGTCGAGACCAAGGACCTGTCCGACGAATTGTCGGCCAACCTGACCAATGCGATCAACGATTTTAAATCTACCTTCACCGGCTAGCCAGATTCGGAAGAAACTAGATAGATGCCCAGCGTAAGAGACATACGTCGGCGGATCCGCAGCGTGGATAATACGGCCAAGGTGACCAACGCCATGTCGCTGATCGCCGCGTCCAAGATGCGGCGGGCCCAGAATTCCGTGCTTGAGGGACGGCCCTATTCGGTCAAGATTCAAGAGATCATCGCCCACCTGGCCGCCCAACCCACCGAAGATGAAGCCGGCGCCCAGCCGCTACTGGCAGTCCGCCCGGTGGAAAAGGCCACCGTGCTGATGATCAGTCCCGACCGGGGCCTGTGCGGAGGCCTGCACGCCAACCTGAACCGGCGTGTCGGACAATTCATATTGGAGCAACCGGTCCCGGTGCAGGCGATCGCCGTGGGCCGCAAGGGCCGGGACTTCATGGCCCGCACCCACCAGGACCTTAAGGCGACGTTCACCGACCTGGGCGAGACGCCGCTTCTGATCGACACCCAAGCCATATCCCACATGATTATCGACTCCTACTCCGACGGCGAGGCTGACGAGGTCTACCTGGCCTACACCAGGTATGTCTCGACCATGTCCCAGGAGCCGGTTATCGAAAAGCTGCTTCCCATCGCCCCGGCGGAGTTAACCGCTGCCGAGCGCGCGGGCTACATCTACGAGCCAAGCGCCTCGGAGGTGCTGCAAGACCTGCTGCCCCGGTTTGTGGAGATGCAGGTCTACCACGCGATTCTAGAGGCCATCGCCAGCGAGCAGTCGGCCCGGATGGTGGCCATGCGGGCCGCCACGGATAACGCCAGAGAGTTGTCCTCAGACCTGACCCTGGTGATGAACAAGCTGCGGCAGGAGAGCATCACCAACGAACTGCTTGATCTGGTCGGCGGCCAGATAGCCCTGGAGGGCTAGAAGCGCCCCAATAGCGAGTAACCACTTATCAGGAGAAGCCAATGGCCACCGGAAAAGTCGTCCAAATAATCGGGACCGTGGTAGACGTCGAATTCCCCGCGGACGAACTGCCCAACCTGTTCGACGCCCTTGAGTTGGACAACGTTGGAGAGAAGTTGGTGCTGGAAGTGCAGCAGCACGTGGGCAACAACTGGGTCCGCTGTTTGGCCTTGGGCGCCACCGACGGCCTGGCCCGCGGCGTGGAAGTGACCGATACCGGCCAGAAAGTGACCGTCCCGGTGGGTCCGGAGACCCTGGGACGTTTGTTCGACGTTATCGGGACACCATTGGACAATCTTGGCCCCGTGGAGACGGCCCTGAAGTGGCCCATCCACCGCGACCCTCCCCCCTTCGACGAACAGGTCCAGACCGTTGAGATCCTGGAAACCGGGATCAAGGTCTTCGATCTGATCACCCCCTTCATGAAGGGGGGCAAGATCGGGGCCTACGGCGGGGCCGGTGTGGGCAAGACCGTTATCATTCAGGAACTGATCCGCAACATCGGCGCCGTCCACAAGGGGGTTTCGGTGTTCGCCGGTGTTGGCGAGCGGTCCCGGGAAGGCAACGACCTGTGGCACGAGATGCAGGACTCAGGAGTACTGGCCAGCACTGTTTTGGTTTTCGGCCAGATGAACGAGTCCCCGGGCGTCCGGGCCCGGATCGGGCTCACTGGGCTGACCATGGCGGAATATTTCCGCGACGAGGAGAACCAGGACGTCCTGCTCTTCGTCGACAACATCTACCGGTACATCCTGGCGGGCATGGAGGTCTCGGCGCTGCTGGGACGGATGCCCTCCGCCGTGGGTTACCAGCCCACCCTTAGCACCGAGATGGGCGCCCTGCAAGAACGCATCACCTCCACCAGGAGCGGTTCCATCACGTCGTTCCAGGCCATCTACGTGCCTGCGGACGACTACACCGACCCGGGCATCGTCACCACCTTCGGCCACCTGGACGGAGTGGTGTCGTTGGAGCGGGCATTGTCCGCCCAGGGCCTGTATCCGGCGGTGGACCCGCTGGCGTCTTACTCCAGGATTTTGGAGCCTGGCATCGTGGGCGACGAACACTACAACCTGGCCAGGGGAGTGCAGCAGGTGCTCCAGCGCTACAAGGACCTTCAAGACATCATCGCCATCCTGGGTATCGAAGAACTGTCTGAAGAGGACAAGCAGACTGTGTTCCGCGCCCGGAAGATACAGCGGTTCCTGACCCAGCCGTTCTTCGTCGCCGAGACCTTCACGGGCCAGCCGGGCAAGTACGTTCCGTTGCGCGAGACGGTCCGGGGCTTCGCCGAGATTTTGGCCGGCCAACACGACGACCTGCCCGAGCAGGCGTTCTACATGGTGGGCACCATCGACGAGGCGGTGGAGAAAGCCGCCGAGATACAGGCCTAAAGGTAGGTAACCAACCATGCCGATGATGCTGGAAATAATCACCGCCGAGCGCCAGGTCTATTCCGACGAAGTGGACATGGTGATCGCTCCGGGGGTCGATGGGCAACTGGGGATTCTTCCCAAGCACGCCCCGTTGATGACCATGCTGAAGCCCGGCGAGTTGACAGTCCGGAAGAACGGCGAGGATATTTACGTGGCCGTGTCCGGCGGGTTCATGGAAGTGCTGGGCAACCGGGTCAGCGTCCTGGCCGACGCCTGCGAACGGTCCGATGAGATCGACGAAGAACGCGCCCAGCAGGCGATGCAACGGGCGCAAGAACGCCTGGCCAGCCAGGGTTCGGACATGGAGTCGCGGATGGCGCTGGCCGCGTTCCAGCGCGCCCAGGTCCGGATCAATCTGGTGCGGCGCCGGAGGCCTCGGGCGGGTCAGCCCCCTCCTGGTTCTGGCGGAACTAACGCTTAACGGAAAAAACGAAATGCCCCGACAAGCATCGGGGCATTTTCTTGTTCGTGGGCCGGTCTACCGTTGGAACTAGCCGCCCCTATTATGGAACTCCACCAGCACGCCTCCGTCATTCCTGCGGAAGCAGGAATCTAGGAACTGCTGTGCACTTGAGCTATCGGTCCTTCGGTGAAAAATTAGCTTCGAGGTGGCTGCTCTGGGTTCCGGCCTCCGCCGGAACGACGATGTGGATGACGAGACTTGTTATTCGTCGTTGATGTAATAAGTCATCGACTGGAGCGACAGCACTGGATCGATGTTGCGTATCCGGATGCCCTCCCGCACCTGCGGGGTGATCGGCGCGTAATTCAGGATGGCCCGGACGCCACAGGCCACCAACTGGTCGACCACGTTCTGAGTGTACTCGACCGGGACCGCGACGATGGCGATGCTGATCTTTTCTCTGCCCACCACCTGGTCCAACTCATCCATGTTCTGCACCACCAGCCCGCCAACGGTCTCACCAACGACCTTGCTGCTGAGATCGAACGCCGCGACCAGACGGAACCCGTCGGGGTTGAAACCGGGGTAGCTCAAGATTGCCCGCCCCAGGCGGCCGACTCCGACCACGGCGACGTTCCAAGGTGAGTTGATGCCCAGTATCTGCCGCAGGCGGTCCAATAAGTCTCGAACGCTATAACCGCGGCCCTGCTTGCCGAATCGCCCGAAATAACTGAGGTCCTTGCGTATCTGGGCGGGGGTCACCTGGAGCTTCTCGCCCAGTTGTTGGGAGCTAACCACCTGGGTCCCGTCGTCCAGCAGACGGTTGAGGATCCGCACGTATTGCGGAAGCCGGTTGATGACAACCTCGGGCACTTCCGAGCGACTCTGTCGGGATGCGGAATTGGGAGCCATTACGTTTCAGTTCCCTCACCGACGGCTTACTGTAGGCAAAATTGCCAAACCAGCCGGCCAGACGGTGAACCCGGATTTCTAAATGGGCGGTCAACGGCGTAAATTCGGATTGCGCCTGCCTATAATCTATAATGTCGGTTCAATGCGAGTCAAGAACGCGCCCCACCAACTGGAGCCTCTTTCAGGCACGGCGGGGCCATCGGCCGGGAGGTCCAATTGCACGTAGGTGTTTGCCGCATCATGCTCCATTTGCCCGAATCAAGCAGCCTCAAGGACAAACGGCAGGTGGCCCGGTCTCTCTCCGCCCGCATCCGCAACAAGTTCAACGTTGCGGTGGCCGAGGTTGAAGACCAAGAGCTGTGGCAGAGGCTGACCCTGGCGGTTTGCTGCGTGAGCACCGACTCGGCCCATGCCAACGAGATGGTCTCCAAAGTGGTCGCCTTCATCGAAGAGTCGCGGCGAGATTTGGAACTGTTGGACTTCGAGACCGAGATCATCTCTGGGGTCTGACGCCGGCCTACCGATTCTCGGCGATAAACGATTCAATCGTCCCCCAATACTGCTCCGGGGAAACTTGGAAGGTGTCGTTGTGCGCCGCCCCTTTCAGCGTCTGGAAACGTTTCGGCTGATTGGCGGCTTCATAGAGTTTGCGGCCCTGGGAGATGGGAACGATGTCGTCCAGGTCGCCGTGGAGCACCAGTAGGGGGACGTTTAGCCGCCGGATGCGGGATATCGTGTCGTAGTGGTTGCGGATCAGCCATCCGAGCGGTGGGAAGGGCACCATATCGCGGACGGAGGCGAAGGGCGAGACCAAAACCAGGGCCATCGGCGGCTGGGTCAACGACAACTCCACCGCCACCGCCGCGCCCAGGGAATGCCCCAGATAGACTATCCGGTTTTGGTCCACGTCGGGCCGGGACAACAGATATTTCAAGGCGGCCCGGGAGTCCAGGTAGGTGCCATTTTCCGACGGTTTGCCTTCGCTCTCACCGTAGCCCCGGTAATCGAATATAAAGATGTTGGCCCCGGTACGGCGGTGGGCCAGGGCCAGCTCATCAATCCGGTGGCCAATGTTGCCGCCGTTGCCGTGGAACCACAACGAGGTGATCTTGGACCCGGCGCTGGGGGAACCGGTGTCGGTGGCGCCGGGGATGAACCAACCCTGCAAAGTCAGGCCGTCGGAGGTCTTGATGCGGACGTCTTCGTATTCCAGGCCGGCGTCGTTGGGCGTGTACAACAGCTCGGCCACGGGGAAGAACACAAACCGCTTTTCCATCTGAGACCAGAGCACGAGAAAGGTCACTCCATAGGCGAGAGAGGCGCCGATGGCGACGCTGATCAGGACCGGCCGAACGCGCCTAATCATGACCCAAGCATTGAGCCGGACCTCTATCGCCGCCTAGAACCGGTTGGACAATGATGGCGTCTTGGGGTCAGCGCGATGCCGACGCGCCCCGGGTGGCCAGCAACTCTTGCAGACCCTCGGAGAAGTCCCGCTTGATGAGGACAGCGTCGCTGCCCAGTTCGCGGGCCTTCCGCAGGGTGTCCGGCTCGCCGTGGGGGCCGTAGGCCACGACCCTGGTCCCCGGCGTCGCTGCTGACTTCAATCTTTCCAACGCCTCGGTCCAAACTGGTTCGTCCATCTCCAGGTCTACCAACACCAAAGGCACATCATGAGACGCCGCGGCCTCCATCAACTTGGCGGCGGTGGACGCGCTGACCGTATCCAGCCCGCCCGCTTCGGCGGCCGCCTCGATGCGAGGCATGAAGAAAAGGTTGCTGGTCAGGACCAATACGGTCTCTTTATTAGGCATCGGTGTCGATCTGAAGTCAGTCTTTAGCGGACCGGGAAGACCGGTCTGAGAAGGGTTGGGCGGGCACCGCCTTTGGGTAGCTCCGCTGCTCTTTCTCGATGGACTCCAGGCGGCCGGCCACGTCGAGGACCTCGGGCCGCTCCGCCTGGCATTTGGGGCACCACACCTGCGCCTTGGAGGAGAGCATCATGTTGTCCTTCTTGACCGACACTGTCTCGATCTCGGTCCCGCATTCGCCACAGGAACGGACGACGTTCACTTCGTTAGATGGCACTATAACTCCAAGCTTTCGGCCAGAATCTCAAGCACGTCTTTGGCGTCTTTCTCGGCGTCCAGACCCTTGGCCTGGATGCCCTCGGTCATCATCTGGAGGCAGAAGGGACAGGAAACGCCCACGGTCTGGGCTCCCGTTTCCAGGAATTGTTCGGTGCGGACGTGGTTCACCCTGGTCCCCTGGCTCTCTTCGATCCACATGTGGCCGCCGCCCGCGCCGCAGCAGAAACCCCGCTCGCGGCAGTGGGAGCCCATCTCCACCAGCTTGAGCCCGGGGATGGCCTTGGCCAGGTTGCGGGGCTCATCGTAAATGCCGTTGTGACGGCCCAAGAAGCAGGAGTCGTGGTAGGCCATGGTGACGTTCATCATCTTCACGGGCTTGATCTTGCCGCTGCGAATGAGTTGGTCCACGAACTGGCTGTAATGAAGGACTTCAAAATTCCCGCCCAACTGTGGATACTCGTTCTTCATGGTGTTGAAGCAGTGGGGACAGATGGTCACGATCTTCTTCACGTTGTAGCGGTTCATGGTGTCGATATTCTGTTGGGCCAGAATCTGGAACAGGTACTCGTTGCCCATGCGCCGGGCCGGGTCGCCGGTGCAGGTCTCCTCGTCGCCCAGGATGGCGAAATCAACCCCGGCGGCCTTCAGCACCTTGGCCATGGACCGGGCGATGGCCTGGCTGCGTTGTTCCAGGGCCGGGGTGCAGCCGACCCAGAACAGCACCTCGGCGTCGGGTTTCTCGGCCAGGGTGGGCACCCCCAGTCCCTCCGCCCAATCGGTGCGGGAATACTGGGTGCCGCGCCAGGGATGGCCCCGCTGTTCCATGCTGAGCAGGGCGTTCATGGCCGACTCGGGGGCCTTGGACTCTTCCAGGAGCAGGTAGCGGCGCATGTCCATGATGGTTGGCACGTGCTCCACGACCACCGGGCATTCTTCCATGCAGGCGCCGCAATTCAGACAATCCCAGATGGAGGCCTCGGAGATGGCCCCGTCCAGGATGGGCGAGGGCTCCACATGGTCCGGGTTGCGCTCGCCCTGATGGCCGATGGCAACCATGTGGTCCTTCAGGTTCTCCACGATGTGCATCGGCGAGAGTTGCTTGCCGGTCAGGCTGGCCGGGCAGACGTCGGTGCAGCGTCCGCACACGGCACAGGCGTAGCCGTCCAACAGTTGCTTCCAGGTGAAGTCCTGGACGCGCCCCGCGCCGAATTTCTCGGTGTTTTCCAAGTCGATGAACGGGAGGGCCCCCTTTGGCTCCAACGACCGGAAGAAGGCGTTCACCGGGGCGGCAAACATATGCATGTGTTTGGTGTAGGGAATGTAGACCGTGAAGACCAGGATGATGGACAGGTGAGTCCACCAGAAAACACCCTGCAGGGTGTTGGCGGCGCCTATTCCCAGACCCCAATCAGTAAACAAGTTACCAAGTGCTTTGCCGATGGGCACGTCAGCCTCGGGCCCTGTACCGCCCTGGGCAACCAAAAAAGTGTGGGTCAGCAGGGTGGATAGCATCAACCCGGCGATGAGGACGACGATGATTACGGCATCGGTGTGACGGGTGAGGTCGTAACTGAGACGGTGGGGTTTGACCACCCATCGCCGGACGAATGCCCAAACCAGGACAACGAACAATACTCCGGCCAGGATGTCCAGGTAACCGCTGTAGGCCCTGACTCCGGTCTCGGTGAGCAGCCACTCGGGGAATCCCCGCCATGCCGAAGCGGCGAAGATGAAGATTCCGTAGCTGAGCATGAAGGTCAGGAATCCCCAAAAGACGATGGCGTGGCCGATCCCGGCATAATCGCCGTACTTCACCCGTTGCAGGACCTTCTGTTGGCCGAGGGCGATGAGCAGCGCTCCGTTCAACCTCTTCAAAGGGTGGTCGAATCGTGCGGTCTTCTTACCCTGAAGCACCAGGTGAATCACCCTGGTATAAAAGGCGTAATTGAACACGGCCAGGGCCAACCCCAGCAAGCCGAACACGCCGACCCATAGGGGCAGGGCTCCGATATCTCCAGGAGGGACCAAACTCTACACCCGCTTCCCCAGACGGTGGTCCGCCCGGGCCGTGATATACACATTCGATAGATTGCCAGCGGCCCTAAGTTTATCACGTAGCTCGTGCGGACCACGAAGCTTGGGCCACGCCCGAATCGTCACCTTCACCGGCGCCCGGGCCAAGAGCACTTGATCTAGAAGTCTTTGATCCGGGGTATGACCTCACGGCCCAGCAGTTCGATCTGCTTGAGCACCTGCTCCTGGGGCATGCCGGGCCACTGCATCCGGCAGATCATGTGGTTCACGCCCAGATCGTCGGCATAACGGCGAAACTCGGTCACTATGTCGTCGGGCGAGCCCAGCAGAAACCGGTCTTTGGCCAGGTCCCGGTAGGGCACCCGGAAGCTCTCTCCACCCGGCAATGCCTTGTCCTGGCCCCAGGCGGCATAGGCTTCGTATTTGGGCTCGAGGTAGGGTTGGCTTTCGATATAGGCGGTTTCCCGGTCCCGGGCCACGTACATCTCCCGCATCATGGGCAGTTCCTCCGGGACCGGCTGCCCGAACTCGTCCAGGGCCGCTTTATACCGGGTCCATTGCTCGGCCACCATGGGCACGGTGGCGTGGGGATTGATGAGCCAAGGGTAGCCCCAACGGGCGGCGCGGCGGATGGCAACGTCGTTGTTGGCGGCGACCCAGATGGGGGGATGGGGATTCTGGACCGGCTTGGTGCTTATCTTGGTCTTGGGCACGGTGTAATACTTGCCGTTGAACTCGACCTCGTCTTCGCTCCAAAGCCGTTTGATCAGCTCCATGGCCTCGTTCATGCGTCCAACCCGCTCGCTCCGGCGGACCCCGAAGGCGGTGTACTCCTCATCACGGTAGCCGAGGCCGACGCCGAAGACGAACCGTCCATCGGTGATGCAGTCCAAGGTGGCGATGCTTTCGGCCAACTCCACGGGGTTATGGAGGGGCACCAGAATAACGGTGGCGGCCACCTGCATGTCTCCAGCCTCGGCGGCCAGCCGGGACAGCAGGGGAAACACCGTGCTCATCTGGTAGGGGGCGGCCAGGTAGTGCTGGCCGGTTGCGATGAGACTGAATCCCGCATCCCTGGCCGCCCTCACCTGTTCCACGCTGTCTCGTATCTTCTGGGGCATGGACTCGCCGGGGAGATACTGGTTGGTGACGAAAAATCCTAGTTTCAAGGGGTCTCCTTTTCAGCTGTTCGGGGTTGGGGTGAGGACTCGTGAGAAATGTATATCAATGTCACACGTGAAACTACGCCCAGCCATGTATTTTAGTCCGTGGGCAATTGCCGGACAACCCTAAATACCCCTTGCCACGCCTGGGTATAACGAGTAGAATCCGCGATTGACTCCCGGTTCTTTAACTCAACTAAAGCAGTAGGAGTAGCATGAAGATCGCACGCTTCCGCAGCAATGGAAGGACCGCATTTGGGGTGGTCCAGGGTGATGTGGTGGTGGAGATCCGAGGCAGTATTTTTACCCGGTTCCGCCTTACCGACACCAAATACCCATTGCAGGACGTGAAGCTCCTACCTCCAACCGAGCCCTCGGAGATGTGGGGGCCAGGTTTAAATTTCGCCAACCATCTGGAATTCGCGGCCGGGGTCCTGGGTGACGAGAACCCGACGATTCCCAAACATCCCGAGCCCTGGGTCAAAGCCAGGGGAGCGCTCACCGGCACCGGAGAGCCGATCATCCTCCCCAAGGACTCTTCCGGCGACATCCATTACGAGGGCGAGGCTGTGGCGGTTATCGGCAAGATATGCCGCCGGGTGACACCGCAGGAAGCCCCCAAGCACATCCTGGGATACACCTGTGGCAACGATGTTAGCGACCGCACCTGGCAACGGGACGATTGGACGTTCTGGCGGGCCAAGGGCGCCGACACCTTTGCCCCGGTGGGCCCCTGGATCGACACCGATGTCGACCCTCAGAAATTGGAGATGATCGTAAGGCTAAACGGCGAAGAGGTACAGCACGGCCACACGGAGGAGATGCTGTTCACCTTTGCCGAGATTGTCAGCTATATCAGCCAGCACGTGACCCTGCGGCCGGGAGACCTGGTTTACTCGGGCAGCACCGGGGTCACCGTGGCCATGAAGCCGGGGGACCTTGTGGAGGTTGAGATACCCGGCATCGGGGTTTTGAGCAACCCCGTCGAGGCGGAAGCCGCCGCGTAAGCCACTACCAACCCATCTTCAGATCAATGGCTCATAGGCGTAGGGGCACGGCAATGCCGTGCCCCTACGACGCGTTTTCATCCAGGCAAGGGCGGAGATATCTAAACCAAGCTAGAAACGGAGCAGTCCGGCCAGCGTTTTGGCCCCGCCGCGGGGACCGACCACAGCGAGCCGGATCTTATCGTCATCCAGCAAGTCAATGGCCACCCTGGCGATATCCGCGGGCTCCACGGCGTCCAGCAGGTCCACGACTTCGTCGGGGGTTCGGACGCTGTCTTGGAGGAGTTCCTGGGCGCCCAGCCAAGAAGCGACGGACCGGGTGTCCTCCATCCGGAGCAGCAGGCGGCCCTTGGAGTATTCTCTGGCCTTGTTAAGCTCCTGTTCGCTGGGCGCCTCGTGCATCCCCTTGAACTCTTGGACGATGGTCTTCACGGCATCGTTGGTCTTATGGGGTTCCACGCCGCAGTAGACGACCAGGGAGCCGGTGTCCCGGAAGTAGCTGGTGGAGCTGTGCACGTCATAGGCCAGCCCTTGCTCCTCTCTTAAATTCAAGAACAGGCGGCTGCTCATGCCGTCGCCCAAGATCGTGTTCATCAGGTTGAAGGCATACCGGTCGGGATGGGCCAAAGACAGGCCCGGCACGCCCAAGCACAGGTGGGACTGGTCGCTGCGGCGGCGCTCAACCTTGACCACCGGGCCATCGACCCCGTCGGTGGCCGGTTCCCACTTCAATGGTTCCAGGGGCTTCCAGTCCCGGGTGGTCTCAACCAGCATGTCGACAACTTCGTCGTGGGTAACGTTGCCGGCGACCGCCACCACGGTATTGGCCGGATTGTACTGCTGGTGCATGTACTCGCGGATGTCTTTCTGCTGGATGTCCGCCACCGTCTCCGGAGTGCCGCCGACGTCGCGGCCCATGGCCTGGTCGGGCCACATGGCCTCGTCGATCAGCAGGTCCACCCGGTATGACGGCTGGTCGTAGGTCATGCGCAGTTCTTCTTGGATGACCTCGCGCTCTTTCTCCACTTCTTCCGGGTCGAGACGGGAATGGAGCACCATGTCCAGCAGCACCGAGAATGCGGTCTTGTAATGGAGGCGGGCAACCTTGCACCAGAAGACTGTCATTTCCCGGTCGGTGCTGGCGTTCATCACGCCGCCGACGCCCTCGATGGCCTCGCTTACGTCTCGGGCGGTGGGCCAGTTCTTGGTGCCCTTGAAGGGCAGGTGCTCGATGAAATGAGAGACGCCGGCCAGTTTGTCGGACTCATACCGGGAGCCGGCGCCGACGCAGATGACCATGGAGACCGACTTGGTATGGGCCATGGTCGATGTCAGAACGCGCAGCTTATTATCCAGAACGGAACGTTGGTACATGTACTCCTTGGGTTCGCTTGGGCGCCAGCGTTAATAATGGTTAAGTAGTTAGCCAGTCCACGTCGCCTTGCAGGTCCGCCGGGTGCGGCCGGGAGGAGAATTCGGTGTAACGGCGGCGGGCCTCGCCGATGGTGGTGTCGTCGCCGTGGCCGGGGTAGACGGCGGTGTCATCGGACAGGGGCAGCAGCTTGCTGGTGATACTGTTCAGCAGTTGGGTCAACGCCTCCGGGCTGCGGGTCCTGCCGGGGCCGCCGGGGAACAGAGTGTCGCCGGAGAACAGGTGCTTGCCCACCAGGAAGCAGGAAGCGCCGTCGGTGTGGCCGGGGGTGTTCAGGACCTGAAGTTCCAGGTTCCCGAACTTGATGATCTTGCCGTCGGTCAATTCAATGTCGGGGGTCCTGGGCAGGGCGTGGGCGTCGGCCGGTGAGATGCCCACCGGAGCGTCAACCTTGCCGGTAATCTCGCCGAACCCGGCCAGGTGATCGCCGTGGTTATGGGTGATCAATATCGCCTTGATGTCCTCGTCACCGATGACGCCCAGCAACTTCTCCGGTTCCCCCGGGGTGTCGATCAAAATGGCTTCGTTGGTCTCGGGGCAGGTGATCAGGTAGCCGTTGTTCATCATGGGGCTCATCCCGGCGACCTTGGTGATCTTTACTTCGCCGTCATAGTGCAGTGCCATATCAGTTCTCCCAGTGGTGGTTTTGGATGGGTCATTCTAGCAGACCGCACCAGCGGACCAGAATAAATGACCGGGCTAATTGCCCGCACCCGCCAACGCCGGCTCTTTGGTCCGTTTTTTGGCCGGAGATTTGGCCGGGGTTTTGGCTGCCTTCCGGACCGGGGACTTGACCTTGGCCGCCTTGGCGTTGGGGCGAGGCGTCTTCAGCACACCCTTCAGGTACTTGCCGGTGAGGGACTTTGGGTTGGCAGCCAGTTGTTCCGGGGTGCCGGTGGCGATCAGCCTGCCTCCCTTGTCGCCGGCGCCGGGGCCCAGGTCGATCACCCAGTCCGCGTTCCTGATGATGTCCAGGTTGTGCTCGATGAGTATAACCGTGTTGCCGCTGTCCACCAGGCGGTGCAGAACCCGCAGCAGAGCGGCGTAGTCCGAAAAGGACAGGCCGGTAGTGGGCTCGTCCAGCAGGTATACCGTCTTGCCGGTGGCCCGGCGGGAGAGTTCGGTGGACAGCTTCACCCGTTGGGCCTCGCCGCCGGAGAGGGTGGTGGCGGGCTGTCCCAGGCGGATGTAGCCCAGGCCCACGTCCCGCATGGTCTCCAATTTGGGCTTGATGCGGGGGAAGTTGATGAAAAACTCCAGCGCCTGGTCCACGGTCATGTTGAGGACGTCGGCGATGCTCTTGCCGCGAAGGGTTACCTCCAAGGCTTCCCGGTTGTAGCGGCGGCCCTGGCAGATCTCGCAGGGGACGGTGACATCGGGCAGGAACTGCATCTCGATCTGGTTGTATCCATCGCCCTGGCAGGCCTCGCAGCGGCCTCCCTTCACGTTGAAGGAGAACCGGCCCGGCGCATAGCCGCGCACCCGGGCTTCGGGAAGACTGGCGAACAGGTCCCGGATGGGGGTGAAGGCCCCGGTGTAGGTGGCCGGGTTGCTCCGCGGGGTGCGCCCGATGGGCGACTGGTCGATGTTCACGACCTTGTCCACGCCCTCTATGCCCAGGACCTCGCGGTGTTGGCCGGGTATGTCCCGGCCCTTGTTGATCACCTGGTTCAGTTTCTTGTACAGGACCTCGTAGACCAGGCTGCTCTTGCCGGAACCGGAAACGCCGGTGATGCAGACCAGTCGTCCCAGTGGGAAGGCAACGTCGATGTTACGAAGGTTGTTCTCGCTGGCGCCCTTGACCAACAACTCACCGCCGCTGCCGTTGCGCCGGTCCTCGGGGAACGGGACGACCTTGCGGCCGCTGAGGTACGCGCCGGTCAGGGAGTCGGGTGATGCCTCGATGTCGGCGACGGTGCCGGTGGCGACCACATGGCCGCCGTGCTCGCCGGCGCCGGGGCCAAGGTCGGCGATGAAATCAGCCGCGCGCATCATGGCCTCGTCGTGCTCCACCACCAACACGGTGTTTCCCAAGTCGACCAGTTGGACCAGGGTGTCGATGAGCCGCTGGTCGTCGTGGGGATGGAGGCCCACGGTGGGTTCGTCGCAGACGTAGAGCACCCCGGTCAGCCCGGAGCCGATCTGGGTGGCCAGGCGCACCCGCTGGGCCTCGCCGCCGGACAGGGTGCGGGCGGCACGGTCCATGGTCACATAGTCCAGGCCGATGCCCTTCAGGAACTTGAGCCGTCCCTCGATCTCCTTCAAAATCTGGTTGGCGATGGTTTTTTCGCGGACCGTGAGCACTTTCTTCTTATGGGGGCCGGGGGCATCGGGGTCGATCTCACGGACCCACTCTGCCGCCTGGCCGATGTTCTTGCTGCAGACCTCCATGATCCCCAGGCCGCAGACCTTTACGGCCAGGGCCTCGGGCCGCAGCCGCTTGCCGCCGCAGGACTGGCAGGGACGGGCCGACATATAACGCTCGATCTGATGGCGCATGTAGTCGGACTCGGTCCTTTTGTAGCGGCGTTGCAGGTTGGGGATCACACCTTCGAAGTTGGTGTCCCAGGAGTAGGTCTTGCCCCGGTGGGTCCGGTGCCGGACGGTGACCTTCTTTTCGTCGTTGCCGTAGAGAATCAGGTCGATGTGTTTCTGGTCCAGGTCTTTCACCGGCGTGGCAGCGGAGAAGCCGTTGGCCTGGGCCACCGATTCCATCAGGCTGATGTACCAACTGCTGGAGGGCCCGCCCCGGGTCCACGGCGTGATGGCCCCTTGGGAAAGGGAAAGTTCCTTGTTGGTGATGATCAGTTCGGGGTCCAGGGCCAGCTTGTAGCCCAGCCCGGTGCAATCGGTGCAGGCCCCGTGGGGGCTGTTGAAGCTGAAGGTGCGGGGCTCAATCTCCGGCAGGCTGGTGTTGCACTTGGCGCAGGCGAATTGCTCGGAGAAGACCAGGGTGTCGCCGCCCTCC
Source organism: Chloroflexota bacterium (assembly GCA_022573285.1). GTDB lineage: Bacteria > Chloroflexota > Dehalococcoidia > Lucifugimonadales > UBA3495 > UBA9611. Next base: position 4,657 of record JACZUF010000039.1, on the reverse strand, counting down.
ACATGGGCCTCGACCACGCCGTCGCCTTCACGCAGGGCGGTCTCCACCGATTCGGCCACCCGGCTCGTCTCGGTCTCGGGCCGGATGATTAGACGGTCGATGACCAACTCGACGTAGTGCCATTTCTTCTTGTCCAGGTTCAGGTCCCCCATCTCGTCCAACATTAGGATCTCGCCGTTGACCCTGATGCGGACGAATCCGGAGTGACGGGCGGCCTCGAAGACGTCTTTATGCTCGCCCTTCTTGCGGCGGATCTTGGGCGCCATCAGGGTTATCCGGGTGCCTTCTTCCAGGCTCATGATGGAGTCCACGATCTGAGAGATGGTCTGCCGCTCGACGGGACGGCCGCACTTGGGGCAATGGGGCAGTCCAACCCTGGCGAACAGCAGGCGCAGATAGTCGTAGATCTCAGTCACCGTGCCCACCGTGGACCGGGGATTGTGGGAAACGCCCTTCTGGTCGATGGAGATGGCCGGCGACAGGCCCTCGATGTAATCGACGTCGGGCTTGTCCATCCGGCCCAAGAATTGCCGGGCGTAGGCCGAGAGGGACTCGACGTAACGGCGTTGGCCCTCCGCGTAGATGGTGTCGAAGGCCAGGGAACTCTTGCCGGAACCGGATACGCCGGTGATCACCACCAGCTTGTCGCGCGGGATGTTGATCTCTATGTTCTTGAGGTTATGCTCGCGGGCGCCTTTAACGTGGATAAAATCCTGGGGCATACAACTCCACTCTCACCCAATTATCGACCCATATTGTAACATCGTTATGACAATACAGGCCCCTCCGCTGGACTGGTTGACGTGGTAATATAAATACATTATTGTGCGAAATCGCGCTAAAAATGGATATTTAGGTAAATCAAGGTGAGGAAATGCCCCCCGATGATGCCCAACAATTTCGCCCCACCGTCGTCAACCGGCGGCAGGTGCTGGAGCACATACCCGATGACCCAGCTGTCGGCTACAGGGAGCTGCGCCGTAAGACTGGGCTAACCGGATTCGACCTTGACGAGGCCTTGGCGGAATTGGAGAACTTGGGCGTAGTCAACTCCAAAAAGACGGCAAATGAGGTCCTCTACTGGAAAGCTGGGTCCGTGCCGGAAAAAGAGTGGTATTCCGTGGAAGACGCCGCAAAGTACCTGTCTGTCTCGAAGCGTACGGTGCAGCAATTGATTCGCGACGGTGAAATGGTAGCCTATCGAGTGGGCCGGGGCGGCCACCGAAGAATCCGCCGAACGGACCTGGACGGTCCAATGCACCGGGAGGACCACTCTGGTCTGGTGGAATTGGGAGGAGCGGAAGACCCGGTGTTGTCAGAATTATGGGACAACGAAAAAGATGCAGAGTACGATCGGATATAACGGCGGTTATAGCCGGGGCGACGTGGTCCTGGTCAATTTCGTATTCTCGGAAGAGACCGGGAGCAAACGCCGGCCGGTATTGCTGCTTAGCTCGGACCAGTACATGCATGGCCGGCAGGAAGTGGTAGTGTCGGCCATCACCAGCAACACCCGGAGAATCCTGGTGGGCGACCACCTGATGGTTGACTGGGAGGAGGCGGGGCTTCTGTTCCCATCGGTTGCCACCGGTATCCTACGGACTATCAAGCAAAGCATGATTGACCGCAAGATGGGCGCCGTTTCCCAACAGGACCTTACTGCAATAGAATCCAACCTGAGCCGGATTTTGGAGTTGAACGCATAATCCATGAGCCGTGACCTATTCGGGACTGCCAAGGCGTTCATCGGCGTGGTGCATCTATTGCCCCTCCCCGGCTCGCCACGGTGGGGCGGCGACATGGCCAAGGTGATCGCGCGGGCCGAAGAGGAAGCGGATATTCTGGAGCAGGGCGGCGTCAATGGAATCATCGTGGAGAACTTTGGCGACGTCCCGTTCCGCACCGGGCGCCTGGACCCCGAGACCATCGCCGGCATGACCGTGGCCGTGGAGCGGGTGAAGAATGTGGTGAGTGTCCCCGTGGGCATCAACATGCTCAGGAACGACGCCCTGTCGGCCCTGGGCATCGCCGCCGTTACCGGGGCCAGGTTCATCCGGGTGAACGTCCACTACGGCGTGATGGCGGCCGAAGAGGGCCTGATCGAGGGCGAGGCCTTCCAGACCATGCGCCGCCGCCGGGCCCTGGGCGCCGACGTGAAAGTCCTGGCCGACGTTTTGGTGAAGCACGCCGTGCCCCTGGGCCCGGTTGACCTGGGGCTGATGGCCAAGGAGACGGTCCAACGAGGGCTGGCTGACGGTCTGATCGGGTCAGGAGAACGGCCAGTTCCGACGTTTCCGTGGTGCGCGAGGCCACGCCCGGCGGACTGGTCCTGGTGGGCAGCGGGGTGACCGAGGACAATATCCGGCGGGTGCTTGAGCACTCCGACGGCGCGATCATCGGCACCAGTCTGAAAGAGGGCGGTGTCGTCACCAACCGGGTGGACCCGGAGCGGGTGCGGCGGATGGCGGATATCTTTCGGAGTTTGCCCTAGACTTCGGCTTCAGGACTTTCTCTGGACCGTCACCCCGGCTTCTTTTTCCAGTAGCCGCACAATGATTGGGGTGTCCAGATCGCCCAGTCCTGCCTCCGCGGCCTCGGTGAAGACCTTGTAGGCCAGGTCTCCGGCGGGGGTGGGCGTATCGATGCTCCGGGCCAGTTCTTGTATCAGTCCCAGGTCTTTCAAGATGGTCTTGAGCGGGGCGCGGGCGTCGTCGTAGGTCTGGTCCAGCATCACCGGGGCGTTGCGGTCCAGCATGAAGCTCTGTCCCCAGCCGGAGCTGACCAGTTCATAGACCAGGGCCGGGTCGGCCCCGGACTTGGTCCCCATGAGCATGGCCTCGGCGGCGGCCAGCGAGTGAATCCCCACCAGCAGTTGGTTGACCAGCTTGACCGTGGTGCCCGTCCCGGTGGGTCCCGTGTGTCTCACCGTGGCTCCCATGGCGTCGAAGGCGGGTAAGGCGGCATCAAAGGCCTCTTTGGGGCCACCGGCCATGATCACCAGGGTCCCGTTCTCGGCGCGCTCGGTGCCGCCGCTGATGGGGGCGTCCAAGAACAGGGCCCCTTTGGCCTGGGCGGCCTCGGCGCAGGCCTTGGACGTGTTGATGCCCACGGTGCTGTGGTCAACGAGCACCTGGCCGGGTCTGGCATTGGCGATGACGCCGTCTGGGCCCAGGAAGACCTCTTCCGAGGCTGCGATATCGGGCAGACAGGCCAGCAGGATGTCGCACTGCTGGGTGATCTCCGCCGTTGATTTGGCGGCGGTGGCGCCGCCGGAGGCAATCTGACGTACCTTGGCCTGGCTGCGGTTATGCACGGTCAGGTCGAAGCCCGCTTTCAGCAGGTTGTAGCTCATGGGCAGGCCCATGCGGCCCAGGCCGATGAACCCTATCTTTTTGTTGGTCATGGTGCGCCTTTGATTGGATTGTGTCGTCCATGTACACAGTTACACAGAAGGGCCGGGCCTCCTACCTGTCCGGTGGCGGAGGCTGCCCGGAAATCCCCCTAAATCCCCCTTTGCAAAGGGGGACTTTAACCTTCCCATTTGCGAGGGGGAAGGGACTTTGGTTTCCTTCTACGAAACTCCGAGGTCCTTTGAGACTTGGCCGAATACTTTGTCCATGATGGAGATTAGATCATCGACCTCCCCGGAGGTGATGCAGAGCGGCGGGGCAACGTTCATGCGGTCTCCACCGCGGAGGAGCAGGCCGTTGCCGGCGAAGCCCTGGGTCAGGCGGTTGGCCAGGTCGGCCTCGGCGGGGAAGTACTCTTTGGTCTCCCGGTCGGCGACTATCTCAACGCCGCAGAAAAGCCCCAGGCCCCGGACGTCGCCGATCATCTGGTACTTCTCTTTCATCTCCTTAAGACCGTCCAGCAGGTAACTCCCCATCCTGGCGGCATTTTCAATCATCCCTTCGTTCTCCATGATCTCGATGTTCTTCAGGGCGGCGGCGGCGGCCACGGGGTGTCCGCCGAAGGTGATGACGTGCTTGAAGGCAGCCCGCGGGCTGCCGATGAAGGCATCGGAGATGGCGCCGCGGGTGATGGCCCCGCCCATGGGGATGTAGCCGCTGGTGAGTCCCTTGGCCACGGTCATGATGTCGGGCACCACGCCCCAGTGCTCGGTGGCGAACATCTTGCCGGTGCGTCCGAAGCCGGTGATCACCTCGTCGGCGATGAGCAGGCAGCCGTACTTGTCGCAGATCTCCCGCAGCCGGGGCCAGTAGTTGTCGCCCGGGACCACGCAGCCCAGAGGACTGGAGACGGGTTCGGCCACCACTGCCGCGATGGTGTCGGGGTCCTGGAACTTGATCGTCTCTTCGACGGCGTTGACGCAGAGCTCGGCGCACTCCTCAGGGGTCTGGCCACCGAATTCGCAGCGGTAGGGCAGTGGCTGGGGAACGTGGAAGACGCCGGGCATCAGCGGCTCGTAGTCGGTCTTGGGAAAGAGGAAGGAGCCGCCCAGGGCCAGAGCGCCCATGGTGGCGCCGTGGTAGGAGCCCTTGCGGCTGATGAACTTGGTCCGGTTGGGCTCGCCCACCCGCTTGAAGTAGGCGCGGCTGAGCTTAAGGGCCGTCTCGACCGCTTCCGACCCGCCGCTGGTGAAGAAGGACCGGGTCATGTCGCCGGGGGCGATCTGGGAGATCTTCTCGGCCAGCCT
>JACZUF010000038.1 GCA_022573285.1 Chloroflexota bacterium | reverse complement strand
TCCCGTCCCAGATCGAGTACTCGCCGGTCTTCAACGTGGCGGTCCCCTTGATCGACCGTCACCTGGCGGAAGGACGGGGCGGCTACCCTGCCATCATCAACGCCGATGTCAGTGCCGACGCTGGAGAGGGGGCCGAAAAGCAGGTCACCTACCAGCAACTGGCCGAACGGGTCAACCGGTGCGGCAACTTGCTCCGTTCGCTGGCGTCTGAGCCCGGCGGCCGCATCTTGATGGTGGTGAAAGACTGCCCGGAATTTTTCTACATCTTTTGGGGGGCCATCAAGTCGGGACTGGTGCCCGTGCCCCTGAATACGCTGCTGCGCGCCGACGACTACACTTTCATGCTGGAGGACTCGGCCTGCGCCGGACTGGTCTACTCTCCTGAATACCAGTCTGAAGTGGCCCCGGCCCTGGCCGCCTCGGACCACCAGCCGGGATTCATCCTCTGCACCGAGGGCCCCAGCGGAATGGCCGACCTGATGGAGGGGTACGCCCCGGTCCTGGAGCCCGCGCCGGCCACGGCGGACTCAGAATGTTTCTGGCTCTACTCCTCAGGCTCGACCGGCCGGCCCAAGGGCGCCGTGCACCGCCACCGGGACATCGCCGCCACCTGCGTCCACTATGCCGTGGACACCCTGGGAATGACCAATGAAGACATCTGTTTCTCGGCCGCCAAGCTGTTCTTCGCCTACGGTCTGGGGAATGCCATGACCTTTCCTCTGTGGGTCGGCGGGACCGCGGTGCTCAGCGGCCAGCGGCCCTCGCCGGACATGACCTTTCAGATCATCGAGGAGCACAAACCGACCATCTACTTCGGCGTGCCGACCCTGTATGCCGCCCAACTGCAAACATTAGACGCGGTGGCTCCCGGCGAGGAAGCGCGGGACTTTTCGTCGGTCCGCTGTTGCGTGTCGGCCGGAGAAGCCCTGCCCGCCGACATCTTCCGGCGCTGGCAGGAAAAGACCGGCGCCCTGATCCTTGACGGCATCGGCTCAACCGAGGCGCTCCACATCTTCATCTCCAACACCATGGACGACCACCGTCCCGGCACCAGCGGAAAGCCGGTGCCTGGCTACCGGATGAAGATCCTGGACGACCAGGACAACCCCGTGCCCACGGGCGAGGCCGGCAGGCTGCTGATCCAGGGCGACTCCACCTCTTCCCACTACTGGAACAACCCGCAAAAGACGGCGGAGACCATGGTGGACGGCTGGCTCAACACCGGCGACACCTACTTCCAAGACTCAGACGGGTATTTCGTCTACTGCGGCCGCAGCGACGACATGCTGAAGGTCGGCGGCATCTGGTGCTCTCCGGTGGAGATCGAGAGCCGCCTGATCGAACACCCCAAGGTGCTGGAGGCCGCCATCGTGGGCCGCCCCGATACCGACGAGCTGATCAAGCCGGAGGCCTTCGTGGTGCTGAACGATGCCAAAGACGCCTCCGATTCCCTGGCCGAAGACCTGCTGAAGCACTGCCAGGACGGCCTGGCCCGCTACAAATACCCCCGGTGGGTAAACTTTGTTGACGAGTTGCCCAAGACCGCCACCGGCAAGATTCAACGCTTCAAGCTCCGGCCGGGCTAGCGCGGCAACCTTCGGTTAGCCAAGATCACCATGCGGTGGAACCAAAGCCTCCGCTCTAGCCTCGAACCTGATACTTGACTGACGCGCATCCTTCGACGAGCTCAGGACGAACGGACCTGTTCCCTTTATCTGCCTTGTCCAATCATGTTTTTCCCAACCTGTCTGCTCGTGGTGAGCCCGTTCGAACCATGCCTTCTGGAAGGCCAACCAGGTCTGCGCAACCGGTGGCCCCACCGCGCCCTTCTATCCCGTGAACCGGCCGGAACTACTTTGGGATTAAACACAGAGAGACGCCACCGGTGGGCGAGGAAGTTAAAACCCAGCGGTGGCGCCCAAAGTAATGTCTCCGCCTAAGAGCCGGGAAGCCGGGTCTCAGGGGCGGGGCCTAAGGGACGTGCAGCGCCATTCCGCCTACAGGGTGGGCCGGCGCCGCACGTCGTCTTCGTTTTTTACGCGTCCTCTAGTTCACGACCGCTTTACCGTTGGCGTCGATGCTGACACCAATGATCGGGGCGACTAAGTCGTTGAACATCTTCACCGCGGCCGAGTCGGGTCCACCGTTGCGGTTCACCCAGTTAGGCACCACCACGTCGATCGACGCCTGCTTAAGAGCTGCTTTAAGCTCCGGGGTGAACTCGACGTATTCCATGCCGCCGGCCACGTTGTCCTCGATCCCCTTCGGATCCCAGACATCGACCACCAACCTGCGGTTCTCATCTTGGTACCGTTGGGCCTCTTCGCGCATGATGGCCTGGAGGTCGGCGGGAATCTCGTCCCAACGGTCCTTGTTTATCGTGATATAGGTGACAGCTAAGGAGATGATGGGGCCGACCAGGTAATCGGCCACCTCAAACCAGCGCAGACCGGCGCCGCAGGGCGCGCAGGTGACCGCTGCGTCAAGGATGCCGCGTTCCAGCGCCGTGTAGACCTCGGAGAAGGCCACGAACTGGGCATCGGCGCCCATTCCGGAAATCAGATCGCCCAGCACAGTGCTGTGACTGCGAATCTTAAGCCCTTTAAGATCGGCCTTGGTTTCGATGCGCTTCCCGATGTAGTAGTAGTTGTTGCCGTAATAGCTTTCGGCCAACACGATTCCGTTTGACTGTTCCTCGATGATAGCGTGAATCGGACCACTGACGGCTTCGATTGTCTTCCAGTTGGTCTCAGTGTCCGGGATCAAGCCCCAGAGGTTGGCGATGTCAACGATGGGAAGGTCGCCGCCGATGTAGCCGCTATAGATCTCGGCCATACCCAGGGTGCCGTCCGCGACCAACCGCAGGGTATCAGGACCGGCCAGACCCAACTCCGGGAAGGAGGATATCTGAATATCGACCTGTCCATTGGTCCGCTCCCTGATCCTGTCTAGCATACTGCCAGGGGCTGCGAGCAGTTCGCACGGGTCAAGGGTCCGGTTGATACAGGCGTATTGGAACTTGAAGCTGTAACCCGTGGATGCGGTGGCGGCGCCGCTCCCGGTACTCGTGTCTCTGGCCGTCGAAACATCATCGTCGTCATCCCCGCCACAGGCAGCCAAGACCAGCATAAGGATGCCTATCAGGATCGGGAACGCGAATATCCGCAACTTCGTCATCGAGTTGCCTCCTCAAGATATTTGGCTGCTTGATAGCGGCCGATTTTTGCATCTATACCCGGCGCCTGGCGGGGAGCGTTTTCGTTCCCGAGCCGGAACCAGGCTATCTGATCGGTCTATCGGTGCACCACGGCTGCCGCGTTGCGAATCCTTGGATGTTAGACCGAATGTACCCCCCGATGCGTCGGAGTTGTGGGTCAGAAGTTCTATGAACCGCCCAGCAACCTTCAAATATAAAGCCGCATCGGGCAATATAGTTTATCTGTATTCACAATGTCAACTTTTGCAAGTGGATTCCGGAAAATTCCGTATCTCCGGTTTGACGGAAATTTGGGACGCTCCAACACCTTGCTTTAGATATGGACCGTGGACCGAACCAATATTTAGCGAATCCGTTGAGGTTATGATTAGAGTCTGGCGTTGATCGCAGCACAGATTCCTATCCCCGATGCACCAGCGGTCTAAAACTGGGAGATTAGCATGCCAATTGATGACCTGTTGTCCAGGGCCCTCGACCTGGCCGTGGTGAAAGGCGCGTCCTACTGCGACGTGAGGCTGGTTGAGACCAACCAAGAGCGGTTCGTGGTGCGCACCGGGGTGGTCGACACCCTTAGCAGCGACGAATCCCTGGGCATCGGCGTGCGGGTGCTCCTAAATGGCTCCTGGGGCTTCGCCTCGACCAACGTCCTGTCCCCGGCCGAGGTGGACCGGGTTACCGCCCTGGCGGTGGAGATCGCCAAGGCCTCGGTCCAGTCCAGCAACGGGCCCGTGTCCCTGGGGCCGGCCGTGACCAGCCGGGGCGTCTATACCACTCCCATCCAGATAGACCCGTTCTCCATATCATCGGAGGATAAACTGGAGTTGCTGTTGGAAGCCGACCGGCGCATGGGCTCGGTGAAGGGCATCTCGGCCCGGACCGGCAACCTCATCTTGATCCGAGAGCACAAGACCTTCGCCAACAGCGAGGGCGCCCACGTCGAGCAAACGATCTACGAAGCCGGCGGCGGCATCATGGCCACCGCCAGGGGCAACGGCGAGGTACAGCGGCGGTCCTATCCCCAGTCCATGCGGCAGCAGGGCTGCGCCGGGTGGGAATTCGTGGACGCCATGGACCTGGCCGGCAACGCCGAGCGGACCGCCACGGAGGCGGTGGCCCTCCTGTCGGCCGAACACTGCCCTACAGGAGTCACGACGTTGATCGTCGGCTCCTCCCAATTGGGACTGCAGATCCACGAGTCGTGCGGGCATGCCGTCGAGTTGGACCGGGTGCTGGGCTCCGAAGCTGCCTACGCCGGGACCTCGTTCCTCACCACGGACAAGCTGAACAACTTCCAGTACGGCTCGGAGCAGGTCAACATCACCGCCGACAGCATCCGGTTGCCCGGCCTGGGCTCCTATGGCTGGGACGACGAGGGTGTGCCCGCCCAATCGACACCGGTGGTCCAGAGTGGGCGCTTCGTTGGCTATCTGATGTCCCGCGAAACCGCCGCCGGGCTGGGCCTGCCCTCCAACGGCGCCATGCGGGCGGCCTCCTGGAACCGCATTCCCCTGATCCGAATGAACAACGTCAGCCTGGAGCCGGGGAATTGGGGATTGGACGCCCTGATCGCCGACACCGACGACGGCATCTTCATGGAGATGAACCGGTCATGGTCCATCGACGACCGCCGTTTCAATTTCCAATTCGGCACCGAGATCGGCTACGAGATCAAGAAGGGCAAGTTGGGGAAACTGCTGCGGAACTGCACCTACACCGGCATCACACCCGAGTTCTGGAACTCCTGCGACGCGGTCTGCAACGAGGGATCCTGGACCATGTGGGGTATACCCAACTGCGGCAAGGGTCAGCCCGGCCAGATCGGCCACACCGGCCATGGAGCGGCGCCGGCCCGCTTCCGCAACGTGCAGGTGGGGGTGATGAAGTAGTGGAATCGCCTATCGGAGAGGAGGCTGGTTCACAAAAGGGCGCCGCAGGCGGCGAGGGCGAAGTTAAAGCCCGCCGGAGGCGCCCCGGGAATTTCAGATATAGCCGATTCCATTCTTCAGCGGCTTTGCCCTTGGCCGGTCCAGCACACCCTTCGGGATTGGTGGACCGGCCTAGGACTCGTCCCCAAAACTGATTTCTTAGTACCTTTCGGCCGAGCCGTCGGGCAACACGCGCACCCCGACGATGGGCGCCACTTTATCGTTGTAGAGGTCGACCGCCTCCGAGCCGTATCCGCCGGCACGTTTGGCCCAGTTGGGGACTATTCTATCGAGAACGGCTGCCGCGATCGCCTCTTTAAGCTCAGGCGTAAATGGTATGTGCTCCATGCCTTCGGCAACGCCGAGGTCTACGCCTTCCTGGTCCCAGCCGTTAACCAATTCCAGGTTTTTTGCCTCAATCTTGGCGGCTTCCTCCTTCAAGATCTGCTGGAGATTTGTTGGAAGTGCGTCCCACCGTGCCTGGTTCATGGCTACCATGACATGGGGATGGGAGGTCAAGGGGCCGACGATGTATTTGCTTACCTCGTACCATTTTTGGCCGTAGGCCGGAGTGCTTCCAGTCACGCCGGCGTCTAGGATACCCCGCTCCAAAGCGGTATACACTTCCGAGAAGGCGATGAACTGGCCCTCGCCCCCCAAGCCGGCGACCAAGTCCCCCAAGGCCGTACTGTGGGTCCGGACCTTCAGTCCCTTGAAGTCTTCCAGGGTCCTAATAGGGGTCTTGCTAAAGATGAACTGGTCCGGGTAGTAGATGTAGCTGATTACCTCGGCGCCAAACTGGTCCCTAATCATCCTGATTTCATCTTCCCGTATGGCCCTAAAGACTTCCTCCTGCATCGCCGAGCTTTCAAAGAGCCCAAGGAGCTCGGCCATCTCAATGGCAGGGAAGTCGCCGCCGACATAGCCACCGTAGATCTCGCCAAAGTCCAGAGTTCCGTCCTGCAACAACCGCAGCGTGTCGGGACCAGCCAGTCCCAACTCTGGGAAGGAAGAGATCTGAATTTCAATCTGCCCGTTGGTTCGCGCCTCCACGTTTGCGGCCAACTCCATTATCAATTCACACGGTTTGAGAGTGCGGTTGATGCAGGCAAACTGGAAACTATAGACCTTGCCATCGTCGGCCGACGGCTGACTTGCCACGTCGGCGTCGTCATCCCCCCCGCACGCCGCCAGCACAAGGATCAGGATAAGCAGCAATCCTGGGAACAGTAATTTCCTCATCAGATGTCCTCCTAATTTACTTCACCGCCGTCGGCGGCTGAAGATTTTAGATTGAATCCGGGGGTGCTCCGGAGGGAGCCCAGGCCGAAGAAGACCCGTTATTTAGGACCTCTTCAATTAGTTTCTTACCGGGTTTCTCTGACGTGTTTATTTGATCTGATATCCTTCCATCCGTCGAAAGTAAGTTCTTGTGGCTTCGGCCACTTTCGATTCACTTTAGGGTCAGATACGGCAATATAGATTATCTATCATATCTATGTCAATAGTTCACTATATGTGATAATTTTCACGCATTTTTATGCGTATGTTCCAAACAAATATTCTGAGATTGACACTATCATGACCCATCATAACTACGATATTCGCAACACCGGTGGCTTGAACTTGGTATCTGATCGTGGAGCGGCGTTGTTGGGGGTGATGAAATGATGGGACGGCAGGCCGCACTGGCCCTTTTGGATAAAGCATTGGGCTTTTCAAGGGCCCAGGAGACCGACATCTATCTCAGCGCCCAAGACCTGGGGCTGTCGCGTTTCGCCGGCGGGGCCATTCATCAGAACGTGGCCCACGGCGACATCGTGCTGAACGTCCGCTCGGTGGCCGGAAAACGGCTGGGGCGGGCCACCACCAACGACCTCAGCGACGCGGGCGTCCAGAGGGCGGTTGAGACGGCCCGCCAGAACGCCCTGCTCATGCCCGAAGACCCCGGATTCATGGGCCTGCCAGAGCCGTCCGAACCGGCCAAAATAGACAGTTGGGACGAGGCCACGGCCCAGTGCAGCCCCGAAGCCAGGGCCAAGATCGTCCGGGGGGTCTGCCTCCAGGGCAGGGAGCACGGCCTGAACGTGTCCGGTGCCTGCCGGACGGGGGTGCAGGAGATTGCCGTGGTCAGCAGCCGGGGCGCCAGGGCCTACCATGCCGGGACCTTCGCGGGGTTGATCATCAACACCATGAGCGGCACCTCGGCCGGCTGGGCCAAGGGCGGCTCCTGGCGTCTCTCCGACCTGGACACCGAGGCCCTGGGCCAGGAGGCGGTGTCCAAAGCCGTGGACGGCCAGGACCCGGTGGCCATCGAGCCCGGACGCTATCCAGTGGTGCTGGACACCTACGCCGTGGACGACATCCTGGAAGCCCTCAGCCTCTACGGCATGGGCGCCCAGACGGTGCAGGAAGGGCGTAGCTGGATGAACGACTTTATCGGAACTCAGGATGCGCGGGGCGCCCAGGCCATGAGCCCCAGCGTCACGATCTGGGACGACGGCTCGGCGTCCCGCGGCTGGCCGGTGCCCTTCGACGCCGAGGGCGTGCCCCGCCGGCGGGTGGACATCATCACCGGAGGGGTGGTCAAATCCCCGGTCCACAACTCCTACACCGCCGGCAAAGAAGGCACGGTCTCCACCGGCCACCAGGCTTATTTCACCGGCGGCCCCGTCGCCAGCAACCTATTCATGCAGGAAGGGGACTCGTCTCTGCAAGACCTGATCGGCTCAACCCAGCGGGGCCTGTACATCACCCGGTTCTTCTATACGCGCCTGGCCCATATCAAGGGCTGCGTCATGACGGGGATGACCCGGGACGGCACATTCATGATCGAGAACGGCCGGATCACCCACCCGGTGAAGGACCTGCGTTTCACCCAGTCCTACGTGGAGGCCCTGGCCGGGGTCGAGCACGTCGGCAGGGAGTCCAAGCTGGTCCTGAACGAGGTCGGGTTCGCCACCAGGGTGCCGGCCTTGAAACTGAGCAGCTTCAACTTCACCGGCGTGACCGTCTAACGCTAACGCGCGGAGGCCCAGAAACCATGATTCGGGATTGCGTTGCCGCCGACTTCGAGGCCATTTACCAGGTGATCAACGACGCCGCCCAAGCCTACAGCGGCATCATCCCGGCCGACGTCTGGATGGAGCCCTACATGCCCCGCGAGGAGCTACAGGAGGAGATGTCGGCCGGTGTCGCCTTTCTGGGCTACGAGGAAGACGGAGAGTTGGCTGGCGTAATGGGCACCCAGGACGTTCAGGACGTGACTCTGATCCGCCACGCCTACGTGCGCACTGCACAGCGCAACCAGGGCATCGGCGGGCAGCTTCTGGCCCAGCTCATGGAGGAGGCAGACCGCCCGGTGTTGATCGGCACCTGGGCCGCCGCAGTCTGGGCGGTGAGCTTCTACGAACACCGCGGTTTCCAAGTGGTCTCGGCCCAAGAGAAAGAACGTCTGCTCCGCAAATATTGGAGCGTGCCAGACCGGCAGATCGAGACCTCTGTGGTGCTGGCCGACCAAAGGTGGTTCGCCGCCTGACGGCGGTCCAGCGTATGATGTGGCCTCAATATTCAGCCGATACCGATAAGGAGTGACGGACCATGAAGGCAGCCGTGTTGCATGAGGTAAACCAGCCATTGCAGATGGAAGAGGTCGACATCGCTTCGCCCGGCCCCAGAGAGGTGTTGGTGCGCACCCGGGCCTCGGGCGTTTGCCACAGCGACCTGCATTTCGTCGAGGGTCTCTACTCCACGCCCATGCCGGTGGTGCTGGGCCACGAAGCCGCTGGAACGGTGGAGGCGGTGGGCAGTCTGGTTGACTACGTGTCCCCCGGCGACCGGATTATATGCTGCCTGTCGGTGTTCTGCGGCCACTGTGAGCGCTGCACCACCGGCCGTACCGTGCTCTGCTCCCGAACGGGCCTAGTGCGGGGTCCCGACGAGGAGCCGCGCCTCAGCCAGGGCGGGGAACCGGTGACCCAGTTCGCCAACCTGGGCGCCTTCGCCGAGATGATGCTGGTCCATGAGAATTCGCTGGTTAAGATCGTGCAGGACATCGGCTTCGAGCAGATGGCCCTCATCGGCTGCGGCGCCACCACCGGCCTGGGCGCGGCCATGAACACGGCCAAGGTCGAACCCGGCAGCACCGTGGCGGTCATCGGCTGCGGCGGCGTGGGTCTGAACGCCATCCAGGGCGCGGTCTTGGCCGGGGCGTTGCGCGTCATCGCCATCGACACCGTGGAAGACAAGCTGACCTTGGCCCGGGAGTTCGGGGCCACCGACGTGATCGACGCCTCCACCGGCGACGTTGAAAAGAAGGTCAAGGACCTGACCAACGGCGGGGTGGACTACTCCTTCGAGGCCATCGGCAAGAAGGAAACGGCGGAGCTAAGTTTCGGGATACTGAGGGCCGGGGGCACGGCCACCATCATCGGCATGATTCCCCAGGGCGTCAAGATCGAGCTGGACGGCTCGGCCTTCCTGCGGGAGCGGCGCATCCAGGGCAGCAGCATGGGCTCCAACCATTTCCGGGTGGACATGCCCCGGTACATCGAATTCTACCTGCAGGGCCGGCTCAAGCTGGACGAGTTGGTGAGCCGCCGTCTCCGGCTTGAGGACGTCAACGAGGCCTTCCAGTACATGAAAGAAGGCTCGGTGGCCCGAAGCGTGCTGGTCTTTGACTAGACCCGTCTCTGACGTCGTCCCGACTTTGATCAGGACCCAGAGCAGCGGGCCTGGAATGTTTCCTGGCGCCCGGTTAACAGAAGTAGGGGCACGGTCCCGATGTCATCGGGATAATCCCACGCCGGTGGCGGATTAATCAAAAATGAAAGAGGCGGCATTTTGGCCGGCCTTCCCGGAATGACGAGGGGCAGGATCGCTGGCGTCGGTTGTAGGGAGATGGAGGCTGGCTTAGTTGGCCGGAACGGCCGGTAGGGCATCTCGATTCCCACTTCACTAGGCCCAACCTTGCCCGTCACCCCGCCGGAGGCCTGCATGGCCGTCTGCCAGCTGAAACTGCTGCGGACCTTGGCTTCAAAGTCCGGGTCTCTGGGCTCAAATCTAGCCACCGGCCAGACTTCCGTCCGGCTTGAACCTCTGGCCTAGAAATCGAATCCGGTGGCCTCTTTGAAGCGGCGCATCGCCTCGATGTGCTCTCCGGCGGTCTTCAAGCCGCCCTGCCGGTTCTCGATGGACAGGTAGCGGGCGCCCAACCCTTTCCACGCCTGGGCCTCGTCCATCCAGTCTTCGGGTTGTCTGCCGCTGGTGCGGAGCCGGCCGTCCAACCCCAGGGCCTTGGGGTCCCGGCCCATCTCCTTCATGAAACCGTGGACCTTTTCCACGATGGCGCGGCCCGTTTCGTCGGGATTGAAGTTGGGGCACCAGCCGTCGGCCAACCGGGCCACCCGCTTAAGCACCGAGTCGGGGGGAGTGGGACTTTGG
Source organism: Chloroflexota bacterium (assembly GCA_022573285.1). Lineage (GTDB taxonomy): Bacteria > Chloroflexota > Dehalococcoidia > Lucifugimonadales > UBA3495 > UBA9611. The sequence goes on along the minus strand of JACZUF010000038.1, from coordinate 19,669 downwards.
GAACTGCCCGCGCCCAGCCAGATCGGGATGGGCCGCTGAATGGGCAGGGGGTTCAGACCAGCGTGGCTGATGTCGTGCCATTTGCCGTGGAAGTCCACCACGTCCTGGGTCCAGAGCGCCCGCATCACCTCGATCTGCTCGGCGCTGCGCGCTCCCCGGTTGTGGAAGTCCTCACCCAGGGCCTCGAACTCGACGGTGTTCCAGCCTACGCCGATGCCCAGGCGCAGCCGTCCGCCGGAAAGCACGTCCACCTCGGCCGCCTGCTTGGCCACCAGCACCGTCTGGCGCTGGGGTAGTATCAGTATGCCGGTGGCCAGGCCAATCCGGTCCGTGATGGCCGATAGATAGCCCATCAGCGTCAGGGTCTCGTGCACCACCGACCTGTGGTTGTAGGTCCGCAGTGCCGGAAAATCGTGATGGGCCGGGTCCGCGCCCAGCACGTGGTCGGCGATGAAGATGTAGGAATAGCCCATCTCCTCGGCTGCCTGGGCGAAGTCCTTGACGGCCAGAGGGTCTGGCTCGATCTCCGTCTGGGGGAAAATCACTCCAACTTCCAAATCTCGCTCCTAGATGTCTCGATACTTTTGGGGCCGCCGTTAATGGGCGGCGAAGAGGGCATGAATCGTTCCGCCGTGTCTTCAAGCGCCCGCCCACGGTCTGAGCGTTCACGAACTGACCAGAGGCAACGCGGAACAGGGCAGGGAGATAGTGTAAACGATCACACCCAGTTTGGTGGCCGCTCCCTCACGCCTTGGAGCGTCTGGCCCAAATGATGTAGGCCGCCAACCCGGCAATCACGGCTAGGGCCACCAACAATGGCCGCCAGATCTCCGCCAGCACGATAACGACGATGAATAACACCGCCAACACGCCGGCGGTTAACCCCAACAGGATCAAGCTACCGGCCAGAAACGTGATTTTTAGCTGTTCCAACCGGGCGGCAAAGGACCCGCTGGTGCGGGCGTACTCTCGCACCCCCAAGGCCAGCACACCAATTACAATCACCGTTATCCAGATGCCGGCTTCGCCCAATGCGTCCTTCACCTGCCCCTAGGCCGATACGGCTAAAGGCGGTGCATCTCTGGGATGACTTTCTCTCCCACCAGGCCGATGTGCTCCAGCGCTTCACTCTGGGACATTTGGGGATAGAACAACCGGATGACAACGTCGGTGAAGCCCATTTTCTTGTACTCCGCGATCTGCTCCAGGCATTCTTCCGGGCTGCCCAGCACGAAGGTCTCGTCCATCAAGGTTTCCAGGCCGCCGGTCACCTTTCTGGCCAGTTCCTCGTCGGTGCCGTGTAACCCTTGCTCGGCGTAGACCTTATATTTTGTTTCAAATCCGGCCCGCGCCCTCCGGATGGCTTCCTCGTGGGTCCGGGCGCAGAAAAACTCTCTAACGATCACCATGTCCTCGGGTATCTCGTGGCCGCTCTCTTCCAGGGTGGCATGGTAGAGACCGATCTGCTTCCGGATGGACTCGTTCCCCTGGGCCGGTCCCACGTAGAGGATATCGCCGGAACGGCCCACACGGCGGATGGCGGGGTCGCTCATGGCCGCCTGCCAGACCTTGGGACCGGGCTTCTGGTAGGGCCGGGCCGTGGGCTTGGCGCCGGAAACGTGATAGTACCGGCCGTGGTGGGTCACCTCGTCTTCGGTCCACAACCGCCGAATGAGTTGCATGGCCTCGGTGATGCGGCCGCCGCGCTCCGACATCTTAATGCCGAAGGCCTCGCATTCCTCAACGCGGTAGCCCAGGCCAACGCCCAACACGAACCGTCCTTCGGCGATGTGGTCCAGCGTCGCGGCCTGCTCCGCCACCTCCACCGGGTTCAGCAGGGGCAGCAGCAGGACCGACGTGGCCAGGGTCATGTTCCCCGGCTCGGCGGCCATCCGGGCCAACACCGTCCACGGTTGGAAGTGTTGGAAAGGGTCGATCAGGAAATGGTGGCCGAAGCAGTAGGCGTCGAAACCGGCGTCCCGGGCGGCCCGGAACTGGGCCAGGTGGTCCTGCCACTGCTGTTGGTGGTCCACGGTATCCCGCAGCACGACATGTCCAACTTGATATCCAGCCCGCATTGGGAAACCTCCGGTTTATTTCCCGGTACTGTCACTCTGAGTGTAGCGAAGGGTCTCTTTTTTTGCTCTGTGCTGGTCCGGTGGCAACGGGATTCTTCAGCTCACGCCTCAGAATGACAGGATTTGGCTTACTGCCGTAGATACTTGACCAAGCGGTGTCCCTCCACGTTCTGGTTCACGTAGAGGTCGCCGTGAGAGTCCACCCAAACGGCATGGGCCCCCTTGCCCCAACCGGCATCCAGGGGGCTGTCCCAGGTGGCGATTATATCGCCGTCGATACTGAGGATGCTCATGAACCCGTCCAGTTCAGGGACGTACAGGACGTTGTCCTGGTCGATGTAGATGTCGCAGGGCCGGGCCAGGCCGGTCCACTGGTCCAGGAATTTACCGTCGGCGGAGAATATCTGGATGCGGTTATTCTCCCGGTCGGCCACGAACACCCGGCCGTCGGTGTGCACCCAAACGCCGTGGGGTATGTGGAACTCGCCCGGTCCGGTCTTGCCCGGCTCGCCCCAGGAGAAGAGCAGCTTGCCGTCGGCGCTGAATTTGTGGACCCGGGCGTTGCCGTAGCCGTCGGAGATGTACAGGTCGCCCGCCCCGTCCAGGGCTATGTCGCTGGGCCGGTTGAAGGGGCCGGCGGACTGTTTGGCCGGCTCGCTGTAGTCGCCGGACCAGCCGGTGTCCGAGGGCTTGTCCCATTCGCCCAGGGTCATGATTAGGTTTCCATCCGGCCGGTATTTCAAGACCACGTGATTGTTCTTGACCGGCATGTAGAGGTTGTCGTCGCCGTCGATGAACATGCCGTGGGCGTCGGGCAGTTGGCCCTCTCCCCAGGAGTTCAGGAATTTTCCGTCACGGTCCAAGACGATGAGCGGGTGGTCGCCCCGGTTGAACAGGTACACCCGGTCCTGGGAGTCGGTGACGATTCCCGTCTGGCCCAAGGCCCAACCCTCAGGCAGCTTCTCCCAGCTTTCCAACTGCTCGTAAACGTGGGTCCCTGCGCCTACTCGGACCATTCGCCTCTCCTGAAAATGAGCGGGAGTGAAGCCGCTCACCGCCTGAATTTCGAGTTATTCGCCGGTGGTCAGGGCGTCGATTATCTGCTGATGCAGTTCCGCCGCCCGCAGGGAAACGGCCTCCGGAGTTATTCCGCCCAGGGGATGGGGGATGCCCAGGGGCTGGAAGCCTTTGCGACCAAACACCTTGGCGTGCCGGTGGGCCGAGTCCAAGAACGGATCGGTGCAGATGACGATGGTCGGGATCCCCCGGTTCTCCAGGGCCATGGCGTCGTGCACACTGCACGCGGTACAGGACCCTCAATCGGCGATGGCGGTGACCACGAAATCGCACCGGGAAGCCAGGTCGTCGATGATATCGTCGGCGGCCGGGCGGGAGTAAACATACTTATCGGCTGTGATCCCTTCCCGCAGCTCAAAATCCTTGTCCAGAAGCTCCTTCACTCCCTGGAGGAGAAGGCTGGCGTTGGCCTTGCGGTTGCCCAGAAAGCCGCCGGCCTTGCCGTGGATGGTCTCCAGACGCGGGGCCGCCCTCCAGCGGGAATGGGCCTCTGGGTCTACGGGTGAAAGCAGGCCCAGGTCCTTTATGCGGGCCTCCAAGTCTGCTCCAAGCGTGCTTACCATGATTTCTCCTCGGGAACCACCCCTTAGGGCAGCTCAATCTTGAGGGTGACCCGGCGGGAGCCCCAGCCGGGAAGATATACCGAATGAGGGCCGCCACGGCCTCCGGCCACCATGATGTGAATACGGTCCGCGGCCCTTACCACCGGGACCATCTGGTCGTCGTCGTCGGGGTCCACGAACCGGGGCCAGAAATGGCCGCGCTGGGCGTCGCCCTGGGGCGGGCCGCCGTGTTTTAGCTCCCGGACCGGCTTTCTGGCATGCTCGAAAAGGAACTGGCGGATGTCCTGCTTGCGCCACCCGCCGTCGTTGAGGAAGCGGGCGTGTTCCGGACCGATGACCACAAAGGTGTCGCCCATCACGTACATCTGGACGTTGCCCAGGGTGCACATGGTGTCGGCCAACACCGTCAAGAAGTCCCTGGGGTTGTTGGCGTGGTACATGATGTTGTGGGGAGCCTCGGCGGGGAAGACGGTCACGGCGCTATCCGAGGGGTCCAGACCGGCGTCGGTGTGCAGGGGCTCCCAGGGGTTGGCGTCCTGGTCCTCCGCCACGCAGTAGGTGTAGGCGCCGGGATGGCCGAAGGTCGCCTTGTTGGTCTCGCCGGGAATGGCCCCGCCCAAATTGACCAGGACCAGTTTGACAGCCCGGCCGATGGTCGCGTTGGCCCGCCATCCCGAACCGAAGCAGTTGTAGCCGCCGTTTATGTTCAGTTCCTTGGCGATGGGGCCGCTGACGATGACCAGCGGTGTGTGGATGCCCGTCGAGCACATGACGCCGCGGAGGTTGAACCGCTCGTCCATCATGGCCTGGATGGCCGTTACAATCACGGGCATGTGCTCCGGCACGCAACCGGCCATCACCGCGTTCACGGCGATGCGTTCCACGGTCGCCTTGCCGCCCAGAGGAGGCAGCTCGGCGATGACCTCCGAGGGGTCCCGGCCGAGGTAATCGACGAACTCCTTGACCCGGTCCCCGGTGGGAGGGACCACGGGCAGGCCGTCGGTCCAGCCGGTCTCGAACATCAACTCAATGGCGTCGCCGAGGTTAACGGCGTCGGAGGAAACCATCATTGTTTTCAACACCTTTGGGTCCGGGTGTGGGCATAATTATCACCGAATTGGAGGCCCAAAGATAGCTAGAGCGGCCCACCTTAGTGTTCATGGGAGTGTAATGTGGGGGCCAAGGGCTGTCAACGCTTTCCAGGGCGGACCTCCTTGGGTCGCACCGGCGCCCTTCACCCTGGGTTGAGCAATCGCCACCGATATGCCTTTTGGCTTCGGGCGTCGTTGTTCTGGGGAACGGCAATTGGTTTGATTGGCTATCGGACGCCTCATGATTCGAATTTATGGTGGAGACGGAGTAGGCTCGGGTGTTCACTATTTGCAAACGCATTTGGTTGTTCGGCTGCCTGGACGGGGAGTTCCACTAGAGTCGAACTCCACCAGAAACACGGGTTGGTGGTGTTGGTGGCATCAAGTTGGCTAGAGAGCCCGCGGACGCTTGAAACGGGCAAATGCCGGTGTTAGCTTCTGCTTACTATCGCCCTAAGCCCTCAGGATTTCCCGGCGGGACAGCACCCGTTCCATCAGTGGCCGCATACCCAACTCGCTGGAGATGGCCAGGGACTCGTCCAGCAAGGAAATGGCTTTGGCATTTCCACAGCTGTACTATCGAAGTAGTTGATATGGTGAAAATCTTTTCTTCCACAAACACGTCCAATAATGTCCGCGCTTCGGCTTCTGATGCTGGCTGCACGTAAAACAGCTTGTTTCCATGATAGCTAATCTTCTCACCCAAAATAGGCCCTGAGGCAGGCCGGGCTTGTGGCAATGGTCGGGCCATCTCCTCTATTTTAGCCTTCCTAGCCCGATGGTTGCTGTGAACTCAGAACTCTGCCAGACGTAGTGAATAACGAATCTGCTATAGCCAATATCACTGCTATGATGACCGTCGTCACCCGCACACTTTTCATTGCGGACTGATTCCCTTAACCTGAAGCCACAGTCTCTTCGCGCATAGAAATAAGGGTCGGATATTTTCCTTTGAGCCGCCCACAGCCATAGGATCCTAATCGGGCAGTCCTCCTTGCGGTTAGGATGCAGCTGTAAGGACCACCTTTGTCGCTGGGGAGCTAGGAAGCGGGCGGAGCATGCCGAAGAAATCAACCAAGCAATGTCTAGATGGCCGGCTGGCGGAACATAGCCAACAGTCTGTTGACTGCGGTCCTGGCTCGCAGCTGGGTTTGTTCCACACGGCTGTTGTTAAGCCGATCCGCCCAGATCAAAAACAGCTTGGGGAGGCCTTCCTGGTCTATGTTTATTTCCTCCGGCAAGGAAAAGAGGGTAGCCACACGATACCACCAGGCAATTCTTATCCAAGCCTGCAATAGAAGCTGGCCAACCGCATGATCTAGCTCAACGTAAATGTGTCTCCCGAGCAATTCTGCCTTTTTGTACATCCGCTTGTTGCCGGATCTCTCTACCACAACAAACTCGATGGAAACAGCCCAGGCGTCTACTACAGCCCAATCCAACTGGTGTAATGGGAATTCTAATCTGGTCCTCGGAGCAATCATTACGCAAGTTCCCAGACCAAGGGCCCGAGGGCTATCCTACTTACACGATCAATCTTACACTTTCTCAAGCCACGGGCCGCACGGGACACTTGCTTATTACCGGAATGTAGCTTTGCAGGCTGGAGCAGCCAATCCAATGCACGCTGGTGGTAGGTGTGGTGGGGCGGCCGATATATGAAGAGGGAAGTGCCCTAGGGTGATTCTTGTGAGCCGGCTCTGGGCAGCGCTGAAGCGGTGCCGCCATAAACGCGCTCAACTTAGAGGTCAGCTCTTGTTTTGAACCGAATCGGCAGACCACACAAGAGACAGGAGAAACGATACCACGCAGTCTGCCTCCATTCGGCAACAAGTCAACGGACGGTCTTATGTGGGGAGAGTTGGCCCGTTGGTGTCCCCACCTCCGGAGCAACCAGCCCTGCGACCCCAGCGTTTCAGTCTTGAGTAGAGTCACACTTCAAATCCTACCCGAAGAGGACCCTGGGAAGCCACAGGGCTAGCTGCGGGAAGAAGAGGAGCAGCAGGAGGCCGACAACCTGGAGGGCCATAAACTGCAACATACCCCAGTAGATATCAGCCATCGACCACTCGGGCACCACCCCCTTCAGGTAGTAGGCCGCCACGGCCACCGGCGGGGAGAGGAAGGCGGTCTGCAAGTTCACCGCCACCAGGGTGCCGAACCACACCAGGTCGTACTCCATTTCGAGGATCAGGGGCATGAAGATGGGGATGAAGATGAAGATAATGGCCGGCCACTCCATGGGCCACCCCAGGAGGAAGATGACCGCCATCAGGATGAGCAGGATTCCAAAGCTACCAGTGGGGACGGCGAGCAGGGCGTCGGTGATAACGGCCGCCGAGCCGAGGCTGGAAAAGACGGCCCCAAACATGAGGGCGGCCACCGCCAGGTACAGCACCAGGCCGGAGAGCACCAGCGTCTGGCGAATGGCCTCCACAAATATCGGCCAGGTTAGCCGCCGGTAAGCGAGGGTCAGTAGTATCGCCCCAAAGGCCCCCATGGACGAAGCCTCGGTGGGAGTGGCCAGCCCAAATAGAATGCTTCCCAGGGCAGCGCCGATCAGCACGGCCAGGGGCACCAGGCCAAAAAAGAATTCCTGCGCCTTGTAGAGGACCGAAACGTTCCGCTCCTCGGCGGGGAGGACCGGCCCCAGCTCCGGCTTGAGAAAGCTTCTGGTCATGGCGTAAGCGGTGTAAAGCCCGGCGAGCATAAGCCCCGGCACGATACAGGCGGCGAAGAGCCTGACGATAGAGATGCCCAGAACCGGCGCCAGCACCACCAGCATCACACTGGGAGGGATGAGGATCCCCAAAGTCCCCCCGGCGGTGATGACGCCGGCGGACATGGAGGCGGAGTAACCGCTCCTTCTCATGGTGGGGCCGGCCATTATCCCCATTACGGTAACGGAAGCGCCGATAATCCCCGTGGCTGCGGCAAAAAGGGTGGCCGTGAGCAAGACCCCTAAATACAGCGACCCGGCCAGGCCCCCAAGGATAAGCTGGAAAGAGCGAAAGAGGCGCTCCATCAGCCCCGCCCCCTGAAGGAGAAGCCCCATGAAGACAAAGAGCGGGACCGCCGCCAGGACCTCCTCTTTCATCAGCCCAATGGCCTGGAAATACATCAGGGGGAAGACGATGGACCCAGGTTCAAGCCAGAAGAAGCCGAAGAACACCGCCAGGATGATGAGGGTGAAAGCGATGGGGAAGCCAACGAAAATGCCGAAGATGAGGGCTACCAGCATCACCAGGCCCGAGGTTTCAGCGCTCACAGCCACTTACCTCGCCAGACGGCGTACAGGCTCTTCAGGAGCTCCGAAAACCCCTGGATCAGTAACAGGCCTGTGCCGACGGGGATGGCCATCTTCATGGGCCAAATGGGGGGCATCCAGGGGCTGGCCTCCGACCTCTCCCTGAGATTAAAGGAATGGAAGGCCTGGTCCCATGACGCATCGAGGAGGAAAATGAGCCCTGGGAAGAAGATGACGAGGTATAAGCTGCCGTCAACAAACCCCTGCCACCGCACGGGGAACCGCTCGTAGAGGATATCGGTGCGGATATGCATCTTTTTTAGCAGGGTATAACTCGCACCAAGCATGAACATGCCCCCGTAAATCATAAAGGTCATCTCAAAGACCCAGACTTGGGGGCGGTTGAAAACGTAGCGGGCGAACACCTCGTACACCAGTCCCCCCATCAGGGGGATGACGAGCCAGGCCAAGGTTTTCCCCACCCAGTCACCAAAGGAGTCAATGACCTTTATGGTGACAGCCAGTGCCATGGGAGGGACAAGCTCCTCCGGTGCTCTCTCCACGCTTACCTCCTCACTGTTCAAGTTTCACCTCCGGGCCCAACTTCCGTGGGCCAGCACAGGGTTTTCCCGAGGCCAGCAGGAGACCCACGAACTCCATCACGGCGGGGGCCAGCCCTCGCCTACCTGTAGCGGAGGGTTTCATCGCTCACAGCCACCTGCCTCGCCAGACAGCGTACACGCTCTTCAAGAACTCAGAAAACCCCTGGATCAGCAACAGGCCGGTACCGAAGGGGATAGCCATCTTAAGGTAGTACATGTAAAACGTGAAGCCGAAGGGAAGCCTCCCTGCTGTCTCGCCGAGGGTATAGGAATGGTAGGCCAAGCCCCATCCCTTGATGAGGAAGAATATCATCCCGGGGAAGAAGATGAGCGGGTACAATGTGGCGTCAACAATCCCCTGCCACCGCACGGGGAACCTGCCGTAGAAGATGTCTAGGCGGACATGCATCTTTTTTAACAGGGTATAGCCCGCACCGAGCATGATCATGACCCCGCTAAGCATAAGGGTTGTATGAAAGGCCCAGGCGGTGGGGGCATTGAAAAAGTAGCGGGCCACAACCTCCCATACCCCGGCTGTTATAAGGGGGAGGATGATCAGAAAGGCTACGGTTGTCCCCACCCAGTCCCCGAAGGAGTCCAGGACCTTTATGGTGGCAACCAGTGGCCTGGGAGGGAGGAGCTCCTCAGGTGCTCTCTCCATGCTCACTCCCTCAATGCGCAAATTGAACCTCCGGGCCCAGCTTCCGCGGGCCGACAAGGGGTTTTCTTTCAGCCGTCACGAGCCGCAATAATTCCGTCAAGGCGGGGGCTAGCCCACCGGCCAGCCCCCGCCACTTCCATTGGAACTTTGGTGGATCCGTTTGGCCCTGGACCTACTTCAGGAAAATCTCGTCTTCCCAGTACCATTTGCCCGCGAAATCGTAGGCGGGCCAGGTTGACATTCTGTATGGGACGATGAGCTTAGCGTATTCCCTCTGCGAGGCTACGACCTTCGCGTAGAAGGGGTCCTTGGCGGAGTCCTCTGCCACGATCTCGTCATAGATCCTCAGGAACTCTCGCAGGACCGAGTCAGGCGTCTTCCGCACGTCCACGCCGTGTATATTCACCATCTCCTGGTAGGCCTTGGCGTTTTCCTGGGCAAAGCTGGTCCACCAGCGGAAGGCCGTCTGATTCGCTGCCGCCTCGATGATGGCTTGCAAGTCCGGCGTCAGGGCGTCAAATTTGTCTTTGTTGAGGACGAGGTCGGAATAGGTGACCGGCTCGTGCATCCCCGGGGTGTAGTGGATATTCAGAACGTCCTGGAAGCCCAACTGCAAGTCCATACGACCGCCGACCCACTCGGCGGCATCGAGAACACCCCGCTCCAACGCCGGCAGGATCTCGCCGCCGGGCAGTTGTATCACGTTCACTCCGATTCTGCCAAAGACCTCATTCCCTATCCCGTAGATCCTAAATTTCAGCCCAATCATGTCGTCCAGGCTGTTAATCTCTCTGTTGAACCAGCCCAGGGCTTGGGGGCCTGTGGGGGCGATGGGGAAGGAGACCACGTTCAGGCCCAACTCCTCCTGGTACCACTCCTGAAGAAGTTCTATGCCCCCACCGTTGTAATACCAGCCCCACATATCGACCATGTCCATCCCGAAGACGGGGCCGTGGGACAGGGGGATGGCCGCCCGGCTTTTGCCCACGATGTAACCCATGGCGGTGTGGCCCCCGTCTAGGACGCCCACACTCGTCGCATCCTGGATCTCGAAGGCCGGCACTATGGCCCCGGCGGGAAGGTGCTCGATTATCAGGCGGCCGCCCGACATCTTCTCCACCCGCTCGGCGAAATCCACGAGGTTGTCGTAGATCATGTTCGTTGTGGGCCAGGCGGCCTGGACCTTGAAGGTGATGGGCTCGACCTTCTTCTCCACCTCCACTATCCTCTCCTCCACCACGACCTCTTTATCACCGCAGGCGAGGAGAATGGGGAGCGACGCCAGCAGAACCACCAGAGTCAAAATAAACTTTTTTCTCATCAGGCGCATACCCTTTTAGTAGGATTTTGCCAAGTCCATCTCCGATGAAGAAGGTTTCGACCGGTACGATACATGGCATAACAGGATGTGTCAACAATATGGACCTTCCCGCAGTATTAGTAGCACCGGGGCAGGTCACCGTTCATGGACCATTTGAAATATTCTAGTTAATCTGCGAAACCCGGAATGTGCTAAAGTTGACTTTTGGGCCGGCATCGCCATGCGCTATACAGCCCCTCGAAACGTCCAAAGCCTCAACGACATGTGCCCAGCTTAAAAAAAGACCCGCCTCAGATTCGTTTGTAGTCTGAGGCGGGTCTTTTTTTAAGCTGGTGGAGACGGGGGAGGGATGGACCCCACCTGACACACGGGCTGGCGGTGTTGGAGCAAGGCCCAATGCCCTCTCCATCTTCTCAAGGAATGCCAGCCCGTCACCGTTCTCAGGGTCGATGGCCAAGACCGCCTGGGCAGCTTGAAGCACTGGTTCCCAGTCGTATCTAGCGATCGCTTGATCTGCCTCGTCTAAGAGACGCTCGACTCGCCGCTGGAAACGTTCGCTAACCCTGATGGACGAATATCAATCCCGGTGGCGGGAGTACGTCCATTCGAGTCAAGGCGTGCATTGAAACCTACGAAGCCATCAGCGCAATCGACTCCCAACCGGGACCGCGCGACGCTATTTGCCTGCCCTTTGGGAGCAGCGTGGGGCTTGACCTTACCCAGCATCTGTCACCCTGAGTGGAGCGAAGGGTCTCTTTGTTCTTGGGCGGTGCTGGTTCAGTAAGAACGGGATTCTTCGGCTAACGCCTCAGAATGACCGGGGCTTGTTGGCGTCCTGCAAATACGTAGAGGGGCACGGTCCCGATAGAATCGGGATGCCCCTACGGGTGCTGGAAACGCGGTGAGCCGTCCTTTACGCGATGGCTCCGACTTTGCCTTTGAAGGCGGGCATGACCTCTTTTGCGAACCATTCCAGTTGCTCGGTGATCACGCTCTGGGGAGTGCCCACCGGATGGCTGACGCCGATCCTCTCCAGTCCGGGGTACTCCTTCTCCACCGCCTTGAGTTGCTCGATGATCCGGTCCGGCGGTCCGGCTAGAAAAGCTCCGGTCTCGACCGCTCCCTGGATCGAGGGCAGGCCGGCGGTGGGCGCGCGCCGGGGGTCGCTGATGATCTCGATCTGTTCATCAGATAGAGCACGATGCAGGCGCAGCGGGCCGAACATCTTGAGGTTCTCTTCGTAGAAGCCCTGGGCCTCGTCCATGGCCTGTGCCACCGTGGGGGCCAGGTGGTAGTGGAAACCGATGCTCAATCCCTCGCCGGGTTGGGCGTCGGTCTTGCCGGCCCGCACCAGGGCGTCGCGGTAGCCGTAGATGATGCTGTCCATGGCGCCGCCTTCCGCGACGCCGCCGCCCAGGATCCCTTTGATCCCATGTTTCACCATAAAGTCCAAGGCCCTTTGGGTGCCGCCCTGGATGGGCTGCCAGCACTCCACCGGGAGGGTCAAGGGCCGGGGGACCAAGGTCAACTCCTTCAGAGTGTAACCACGGTACGGCACCTCGGGAGGCAGGGTGTAGTACTTCCCTTTGTGGGAGAACGACTCGTTGTTGAACGCCTTGAAGATGATCTCCACCGCTTCTTCGAACTTCTCACGGTTGGCGTCCTGGTCTCTTAGGGGAGAGCCAAAGGTCTCGACCTCGCGGGTATGGTACCCGCGGCCGACGCCGAAGATCACCCGTCCCTTGGTCAGGATATCGGCGGTGGCGAAGTCCTCGGCCAGGCGAAGGGGGTGCCACATCGGGGCGATGTTGAAGCCGCAGCCGAACTTGATGTTCTTGGTCAGGTGGGCCAGGTGGACATTGAGCATGATCAGGTTGGGGATGCACTCGTAGCCCTCCGGCTGGAAATGGTGCTCCGCCATCCACATGGTGTCGTACCCGTTTTCGTCCAGGGTTTTCGCGATGGCCTCGGCTTTGCCGAAGACGGTCATCAGGTGTTCGTTGTCGAAGGACCGGTCGTTGACCGCGGTGCCGCCGTAGCCGACATCGGTCATGTCCACGTGACCGGCATACAGGCTGTCGAACTTGGTGAACATTGCTTTCCTCGCCTTACGTAATCATTGATTTCGGCTTGAGTGGATTGGACGATAATTCTGAGGCTCTTTGATTGCCATTTTAAATGGTGGGCAATTGCTGTCAAGCGTGGCCCGTCCATCAGATATCAAATATCAAAACTTGATAGAACAGGCCGCCTAGTCGGGCAGGCCCATGGATACGGAGGTATAGGAGCCGTCGATGGACTTGGTGACATGGCCCTGCCCGGTCATGTCCTCGGCCAGCTCCGATTCCATCGGGGTCTCCAAGTTGGAACCTCCATTCGGCCGTCGATGATGAAGAGGTACTGACGCCGCGACGGGTTGTGCCAGTCGCTGAAGCTATTCTCGGAGGAACGGCGGAAGGCCAGGTCCTCTCCCGGTTTGGTGGCGACGCGCTGGACCGGTTCGGTGGGAGCATCCAAGTCTTCGAAATAGGACTGGCTGTCATCGCCGGTATAGATGCGCACAATCATGCCAAAACCTCGGCAAACCAGTATCGGGGCTTGGAGTTCTGGCTTTGGTTACCCTCGGGTGAAGGCCGCCTTCAGGAACCCCCCGAAGTATACACCGATGGGGAGGCCTGATGGGGTCTGGGGGCTATTGGACGGTGATGATCGCCGTCGTGGAGATGCGGAGTGATGCTAGCCTTGGGACACGATCTCGCCGTCCACCAGGTCCACACGCCGCTGGGCCATGGCGGCTAGGTCCAGGTCATGGGTGGCCACGATCACTGTGGCCCGTCTGGACGAGGCGACTTCGCCCAGGGTCTCGGCGATGGACCGGGCTGTGGCTGTGTCAAGTTCACCGGTGGGCTCGTCGGCGAATACCACTTGAGGCGAGGTCACCAGGGCCCTGGCGATGGACACCCGCTGTTGTTCGCCGCCGGAGAGTTCAAAGGGCCGGTGACGGGCCCGGCTGCCCAGCCCCACCGCCTTCAGGGCCTCACCAGCCCGCTGCCTCCGCTCCCGCCAGGACATGCCGCCGATGTGCAGCGGCAATTCCACGTTTTCCTGGGCGGACAGCAAGGGCATGAGCCCGAAGGACTGGAAAACAAACCCGATCTTATGCCGCCGCATTTCCACCAGGTCCGCCTCCCGCATTCCCGCCAGATCGTCCCCGTGGAAACGCACCGTGCCGGCGCTGGGGCGGTCCAGCCCGGAGAGCAGGTTGAGCAGGGTGGTCTTGCCGGAACCGGAACGCCCGGTTACCGCCAGATAATCCCCCTGCTCCACGGTGAGATCGATGCCTGACAGAGCGGTGACGGCGGTGGCGCCTGAGCCGAAGACGCGGCTCACTCCATGGGCCGAGATCACCGGCCCGTTGGCCCCGGTGGGGGATTGTTCGCTGGTTCCTCTATCGTCCGGCAACGCTCAGCTCCTGTTCCTGGGCAGGCGAGGGTTTGAGCTCGGCGGCTCAATGGTGATCTGCCCGCCTTCCGACTGGATCCTGGCCAGGCCCCCGCGGCGAAAGCGTTCCGCCAACTCCAGTGGGAGCTGGAGGCGCCCTGCCTGGTCCACAACCACGTACTCGTCTTCCACGGTGCCGCCGTCCCGCCGGTAATCGGACCGGGAGAAGGTCTCGGAGCCGATGCGTCCATCCCGGATATGCACCACGCGGTCGACAAACCGGGAAACGCCTTGGTAGTGGGTTACGGTGACCACCGTTACGCCGTAGGAGCGGCTCAGGCCGCGGATCATCTGGAAGATGTTGTCGGCGTTCTCGGTGTCCAATTCTCCGGTGGGCTCATCGGCCAAAAGCAGGGGAGGTTTGTTGGCCAGGCCCACGGCAATGGCGGCCCGCTGCTGTTCGCCGCCGGACAGCTGGTGGGGAAAGCGGCCGGCTTTGTCGGTCATGCCCAGAGACTCCAACAACTCCCCAGACCAGGCGCGGCGCGCTTTGGCCGGCTGTCCGGTCAGGGCCATGGGCAGTTCGACGTTGTCGGCAACAGAGAGATAGGGCACCAGGTTCCGCGCGGTGGCCTGCCAAACAAATCCCACCTCCAACCTCCGGTACATCACGAGGTCGCTGTCGGAAACGTCCAGCAGGTCCCTGGAGCCGACCAACACCTGGCCTGCCGAAGGCCGGTCCAGGCCGGCCAGGATGTTCAGCAACGTGCTTTTGCCGCTGCCGCTGGCCCCAATCACGGCGATCGACTCGCCGGAATCGACGCTGAGGTCCAGTCCCCGCAGGGCGACAACCTCCAGGTCGGCGCGCTTGTATATCTTGAAGAGGTCGCGGCAATCTATATACGGGCCCGAACGCTGGGCCGCCGCGCCGTATTCACTAAACTGGGTCATCCTGCGTCTCCCATTCTAAGCACCTGTTGCACCTGTATCTTAGCGCTCAACCACGCCAGCCAAACCACCGTTGCCGCGGTAACCACCGCCAACACCGCATAGGACACCATCAGCGACGGCCAATCGGTCGTGAAGGCCATGGGCGGGGTAACGCGCTTCCCTTCTTCAGCCACTTCCATCAGGGGTAAAATGCTAACGCCAATTAGCTGGCCCACCCACGTTCCCAGTCCCACGCCGCAAACCACGATCAAGAATAGATTAAACCATACGATGCCCCGCAGCTGCCCACCGGTCGAGCCCAGAGTCCGCAGCAGGGCGAACTCAGTCTGACGCTCCCTGGTGTCGAGATAGGAGAACAGCATCACCCCAGAGGCGCTGGCCAGAGTCACGGCCAGGAACAACAGCACCAGAAGCGCGCCCCAGCCGGCGCTCACCAGCGGCTGGTCCACCCGCGCCGCCACCATAGCCTCCGAGTCGAATACGTCCCGGATCCTGACGCCCAACTGCCGCATGGACTCGGTCACCTGACCGGCGTCTCCCGCGTCTCCTGCGTGCGATGACCCGCCGGTTCCAGAGACCAGATCAACCCAAATCTCGTTGGCACCGGCCGGGAGATTCGAACTATGTTGGTTGGACGCGGCCAAGAAGCTATCCAGGTCCATGACGATGAAGGGTTTGTCCCCTGGGTCCAGGGTTGGGAAATAATTGGCTACTCCCACTATGTTTACCAACACCGAATAGGTGGACACTCCCAAGATCACATCGTCGCCTATGGACGCGTCGGCCACCTTCAAGAAACCTTTGTTGGCCACCGCCGGGACCGGGGCCGCCGTTTTACCGGGTTTTATGCCGCGCATGCCAACGCCGCCGCTGGCCCAAGTAAACCGGGCTGAAGCCGGGAACCGGCCACCGATCGCCGATCGGCTGGTCTCCAGACCATAGAGGCCGGGCCGCGCAAAATCTTCGATGACCGACCAACCATCTGCCGACTGGAAATCGGCGACGTTGACCAGCCCCCGGGGGGTCACCGCGTCCACCCGTCCAAAGAACAATGCCCCCAAGTTTTCCAAACCAAAATTAAACCGGTTGGTTACCTGGAAGGACTGCAGCGAGTATGGAGGCAGGAGGGAGATTCCCTGCGTCTCGGTGGTGGAGCGGCGTCCGAAGGCCGCCACCGGCGTCAGGCCGGCGTCGATCTTCGTCCAGCCCTGCGCTTCGAGGCTGCCAAACCAGATGTCGAAGTACTGTCCCTTGGCGTCACGCAGCCTGGCCCAAAGGTTGGCCCCCGAGTTGAGCCCGGCGGGCTGCAACCATATGGACAGGCCCTCCGCATCGACGGGCAGGGGCAAACCTTCCGGGGGATCCGGACCGCCCAACAGCAACTGGGCCAAATCGTCCATCGACTTCCCGCCGGCCAAATCGTCCCTGAACCAGGCGGCGTCCGCGATCCGGGAAGCGTCCACTGCCAGGATGGAAGCCGAGGTGCTGAACCCGGTGGACGTGATCTGCCCGTTGGTCCGGAATACGTCGGCGGCGTGGGCCACGGCTGGGTCCTTTTGCACGTCCTCGGCGAATTTTCCACCCGCTCTGACGCTGGAACCCCCGCTGTGACGGACCCTCAGGTCCGCTCCCGCTGCGTACTGGGCGCGCTCCTTCTGGCTCCTCTCCAGTGTCGAACTAAAGGCGCTGCCGATGACGCCCAGAGCGGTGGCCAAGGTCAACAACACGATCAGGATCCCGGGCACCATTGGGTCGCGGGCGACGTGTCGCAGGGAATGGACCAGCCAAGACGGCGCAACGGGACCGGCCAGCCGCGACAGAAGCAAGGCGAACCACGGGAAGACCCGCATGACCACCAACCCGACTGCCATAAGCCCCAAAACCGGACCCAGCAGCAGGCTGTAATCGATCTCCAGTTCCCGGCTGCCCACCGACTGGACCAAAAACGACCCCCGGCTCTTGACCTGCCACCACAGGAGGCCGATGAAAGCCAAAATCAAGAAGTCCAGGTAGTAGCGGTGCAAGAACGACGCCGTGGGCGGCCGTGCTCCGGTCTGCCTCGCCTCCACGATGCCATGCCTGGCTGCCGCGAGGGTCGCCAGGGTGAACACCATCACCGCAAGGACCCCGCCCACCAGCCCCAAAACCACCGCCCCTTGGGACACAGTTACCGGCACGCCGGATAGTTGCTCGGAGCCACCCCCCAAACTGAAGAAAATATCGCCCAAGACCTTGACTACGCCCATTGCCAAGAACGGCCCGATTATCACGGACGGGACGCCCAGCAGCAGGCCTTCCCCCAGGCCCAAGATCCCCACCTGCAGCGTGGTTGCGCCCCGGCTCTTCAGCATGGCGATCTCGCTGGAGCGTGAACGGACGATCAACCCAGCCACCAACGCCAGGTAATAGAGCAGTATCCCGGTGATCAGGAACACCACCAGGAACAGAGGAACCCTGGCCAGCAACAACTGCTCGTCAAAGCTGCGGAGAAGGTTGTCCAACCGGATGTAGGCGCTGGAATTCTTGAGATTGAATTCAACGTCCCTTTCGACCAGGCGGATCGTCTCTTGAAGAGCGGCCACGTCCTTTGCCCGCAGCGCTTCCCGGTCCAGGTAGTAATACCAAGTGATATCGGTGTACAGCGTCGGATACTCGCCCAGCACCCGGTTGATGATGGCTTCTTCGCTGGTGAACATCGGCACAATGGTCCAGCGTTCGTTCTGGAAGCTAAAGTTCGATTGGACCCCGTACCAGAACTCGTCATCCGGGTCGATTCGCTCAAACACCCCGGATATCCGCACCGGCATCGCGGGCGGGTCGGTGAACGATGCCGCCGGGAAGATGTCCATCACCTGGCCGACCTCCAGACCCAGCAGCTCCAGGCCCAGCCCGTCCACCGCGACGTCCACGGGAGTGCCGGGCGGAGCGGCGGCGTTCTGGGCCCCAGGCCAACTCCCCTGGGTCAATGTGACCCGGTCCGGTCCAAAGCCCGACATGTAGATGACGGAACCCCTGGGCCGAATGTCGTTGTCCAACTCCAGTTGGGGATGGCCCTGGAAATAGAAGGTGGCGGTGTCCAAGATTCGCGCCTGGTCGTTCAAGTAGGATTCGAAGGGCTTGAACACCCGCTCTTGGGCGAAATCCAGCCGCTGCTGGTAGACGGCACGGCGTCCTTGGAGCGTGGCCGGCTCGTCCTGGCTGCTGAAAGACCGGACCCAGAAATTGGCTCTCTCGGCTGGAGCTTCACGCAACGCGTGGCGCAGGGAGGCATTGGCCAAAAGGTCGGAGAAGATAACGCCGCTGGCCATCAAGGCCACGGCCAGCAGGATGCCGCCGAAAAGCACGGCCTCCAACCGCCAGCCGGCAACGGCTCTCCGCACGGCCATCACGTAGGCGAACCGGATCATGGCCATCATCAGGCGCCGCCCCGCAGGACCTCGGCGGTGTTAAGCCGGCGGACCGCCACCACCGCGAACCCCACCGATAGGGCCGACGCCGCCAGCAATCCGGACAGCACCCCGGCCATCAACCAACCCCTGATGGTCGGCGTCAGCGGCGGCACGGGGGCATCTCCCTGGGGCGTCAGGTCCAACAGCTCCAGCAACTCCAGGCCCGGCCAATAACCCATGGCCGCTCCAGCGGCGATGGCCAACCCGGCGACGATCAACCGCTCTGTGGCCAGGGAAAGCAAGAACTGCCGCCGCGAGAAGCCCAGGACCCGGGCCACCGCCAGGTCCATACGGCCCATCCGGATCGACACCAAGGCGTGGACGGTCAGGGTCAGCAATACCGCGATGCCGATGGCCACCATGCTGAAGGCCGTGAGGCCGTCCCAGCCTCCGCCGGCCAGAGGGTTCCGCCCGGCCAACTCCGCCACAGCCTCCCGGTCCTTGACGGAGACCAGTCCGGGAATCCAGTCTGGTATCTCGGCGATGATCTGCTGCCGGTCCGCACCCGGGTCCAGGGACAGCCACATCTCATCGGGCCGGTCCAGCGAACTGCTGGGCAATCGCCGCACGTAGTCCCGGTAGTCGGTCAGGTCCACTATCAAGAAGGGCCCCCAGTCCGGGTACAACGTTGGGAAGTGGCTGGTTATACCCACGAACTGCACCGGCACGGCCAGATTCCCCACCTTCACCCGGACCCGCTGTCCCAACCGGAAGTCCGGCCCGCCAATGGCTGGGATGGGGAAAGGGCCCGGCGGCAGGTGGACCCCCCTTTGGCCGGTCAAGAACGACGCCTGCCAGGAGAACCGGAGGCCCGCTACGCCGCTCCGGGCGCTTGCGGCGGCCCGCTCCACCACGTCCGGGGTGCGTCCCTGGTTGGCCAGCGGGGCCCATGGAGCCAAACCCTCGAATCCCTCTATCACCAACCCATCCGGACCGGAAGACGGTCCGAACGCGGTGATGTCGTCCAGGTGCAATACCCCCTCGGACAAACGTGCAGTGGAGCTGGTGGTGAAGAAGAGCGAGACCAGTTCAAAGGGCAGCGAGGCCGGGGATACGGCGGGGAGGTCCCCGGTGAACAGCCTCCACGGACCATTGGAACTATCGGCCGACTCCGGACCGGAGTCGGCGGGGGCATCCCGCTCCAGGATGTTGCCCATGGAAAGGTTGCGGTAAATCCCGGTGGCCGTC
>JACZUF010000037.1 GCA_022573285.1 Chloroflexota bacterium | reverse complement strand
GGTGGACCGGACGGAGCAGGTCGGTCTCCCTGGTGCCCGGCGAGCCGCCCCTGACGTCCACCCCGCCGACCGCGCCGTCACGGCAGAGGAAGACGGTACAGCCGGTGGCGTGTTCCAGGTCGGTGTAGTGGCCCGCCTCGAGCCCAGCGATTGATGTGATCGTGCGGTTCAACCCGGCCTCCGGTGACTGGATGGGGCCCGCATCCGGGCAAAAGAAACACCCCGACGCAGCGGGGCGCAATGAACAATGGGTTTCATGTATCTGGCCGTCTCGGTCATCTCAGATCCCAGCGGCGTTGCTGTTGGCCGGTCTATTTTCGTGCCTGGAGCTCACCCCCCTCTCGGGTGGATGGCAGGTACATTCTAAGCTGGCCCCATGAGGGTGTCAAACGTATGAATGGCCGTTTGAAGGCCCCTTTGGGTCAGGCTGGGCGGCGCGCCGGCGTCCGTTGGCCGGGGAAGGGTATGAAAGCGATGGTCACCGCCGCCACGAAGGTCAAGATGCCCACGTAGTAGTAGATGGAGCCGTAGCCGCCCAGGTCTTCGATGATGAATGCGGCGAGGAAGGGCGACCCGAACCCCAGCACTCCGTTGATGCCGAAGATCAAGCCCGACGCGGTGGCTTCGGTGCCCCTCTCTACGATGTCCAGCACCGAGGCGAGGATGATCTGCTGGAGGGCGAAGCTGAACAGCCCTATCCCGCCCAGCAGCACCGCCAGCATGATGCCATCCCCGGCGCTGACGACAAACATGGTCAAGACGGCGGCAATCATGAGTCCGGGCACCAAGACCTGCTTCCGGCCGTACCTGTCGGACAGATAGCCAAGGATCGGTGCGGATATGATGCCCATCCCCGTTAGCAAGGATAGGTAGACACCCGCGGTGAAGTAGCCCATGTCCAGTCCGCCGTCGGTCGCGTTCTTCAGATAGAAGGGGGTCCACTGAAAGAGGGCGTTGTTGGCCACTCCGCGGATGGCCGCGGCCAGCACCAGGGTTGCGACCACCGGGTTCTTGAACATGGCCAATCCTTCGCCGTAAGCGGCCAGCACCCGGCGCTGGGGTTTTTCGTCTCCCCGTTGGTCCCCATCCTCGATCCCCAGGTCTTTCAGCGACCACCAAACGAACACGGCCATCACGGCGGCGGGGATGGCATAGATCAGCAGGATGTGCCGCCACAGCATGAACGTCAAGAGTCCGCCGGCCACCAGCGGGCCCAAAACGTTGCCGATGTTGGAGCCGAAGCCATGTATCGATATGGCGAACCCTCGGCGGTCGGGGAAACGCCGGGAAAGGGCGGC
This sequence comes from Chloroflexota bacterium, assembly GCA_022573285.1. Classification (GTDB taxonomy): domain Bacteria; phylum Chloroflexota; class Dehalococcoidia; order Lucifugimonadales; family UBA3495; genus UBA9611. The sequence goes on along the minus strand of JACZUF010000037.1, from coordinate 29,181 downwards.
GGTGGCGGGCAGATGCCAGAGAGACCCCGGTATCGACACGATGGCCACGGCGATGACCAGCACACCTAGGTTGGGGGATGCGGCTAAGACCACGAATCCCAAGGCGGCCCAGATCATGCAGCCGGTGAGGATCGGCCCCCAACTGGCCTTCATCTGGTCGACGATGGCCCCGCCTACCAGATTGACCGCTCCGGAACTACCCTGACGGATGCCCAATAGGAAGGCCACCTGGAAGTTGGTGAGGCCCATGGCGGCCTGGATGGCGGGCATGAACACCGGGAATCCCTGGTCGTAGAGATGGGAGACCCCGTGACCGAAGGAGAGGCTGCCAAGGATGAAGTTCCGGCTCCGCCTGCGTCCCAACGGTCTCTGTATCGCTTCCGCCATCAAGTCCTTTGCCTAGGTGATCGTTTTCGAATACTCCGGGCCACGGATGATTCTAAGGTCTGTGGGTAGGACGTGCAAGTCTGAAATCGACGGAACGCTCCCGAAATCCGTTGGCCACGGATGCCTGGCGGGCAGAAAGTCCCTGACCCCAGCACCGTGTCCGGACTCGGGACCTGTGTGCTATGCTACGGCGAAATTCCGCCTGGGCGAGGCTGGACAACCCCATATTTCCAGCCCAAACCGGCAGCACCGAACCGAAGCATTGCTGATTGATCTGGAGGAACCGGCATGCCCTACGATGGACTGAATTTGGAGGGTCAGACCGCTCTGGTCACCGGGTCCGGCCGTGGCATCGGCGCGGCCCTGGCGGTGGGTCTGGCCCAAGCCGGAGCAGCGGTGGCGGTGTCGGACCGTCCTGACCGGCTGGACCTGGCCGAGGAGACCAAAGCGAAGGTCGAAGCCCAGGGAGTCAAGAGCGGCGTCTACCCGCTGGACGTGCTGGACCTGCCCAGCATCCCCAGGGCCATCGACCAGGTGGTGAAGGACTTTGGACGGCTGGATATCCTGGTCAACAACGCCGGGATACGGATACCCAAGCCGGCCCTGGAGGTAACCGAAGAGGACTGGGACGCCACCATCGACATCAACCTGAAGGGCGTGTTCTTCTGCGCCCAGGCCGCCGGGCGGCACATGGTGGAACAGGGCTACGGCCGCATCATCAACCTGGGGTCCCAGCTTTCGGTCACCGCGTCCCGGGGACGGGCCTCTTACTGCGCCAGCAAGTTCGGCGTGGCCGGAATCACCAAGGTCATGGCCGTCGAGTGGGCGCCCCACGGCGTCACGGTGAACGCGATCGGCCCCGGCCCGACCAACACTCCCGGCATGCTGGCCGCCGACACCCGGACTCCCGAGGAGGTGCAGGACGACCTGGAGGCCCATCTGCCTTTGGGCCGCCGCATGGACCCGGAGGAGATGGTCGGCGCAGTGATCTACCTGGCCAGCAAGTTCTCGGCGGGGACCACCGGACACCTGCTGCTGGTGGACGGCGGCTGGACCGCGATCTAGGAGGGCTCAAATGGGCAAGTTCGATGGCAAGGTGGCCCTGATCACCGGGGCGGGCCGGATGCGGGGCATCGGCCGTTACGCGGCGTTGGCCTTCGCCAAAGAGGGCGCTGCTGTAACCGTCACCGGCACCGGCCGCGACCCATCGACTTTCCCCGATGATGAACGGGAGGCTGGTTGGCTGGATGTGGACAGCGTGGCCAAAGAGATCGTCAAAAATTACGGCGTGGGGGCTTTGTCCCTGGTGGTGGACGTTACCGACCCGGCCCAGGTGCAAGAAGCCGTGGACCGCACCGTGGCCGAGTTCGGCCGGGTGGACTTCCTGGTCAATAACGCCAGCGCCTCCCGGATGGCCGCCTGGGCCGCCTTCGAGGACCTGACCCCCGAGGCCTGGCGGCACGTCATGGACGTCAAGGTAACCGGGGCGTTTCTGTGCACCCAGGCCGTCACCAAACAGTTGTTGCGCCAGGGCGGCGGCGGCAGCATCGTGAACGTGATCTCGGTTGAGGCCAAGATCAGCCGGGCGACGGACCTGGCCTACGCCACCGCTTCCGGCGCGCTCTATACCTTCACCAAGAAAGCGGGAAGGGCCCTGGCGCCCCATGGCATCAGGGTGAACGGCATCAGCCCCGGCACCACCGACACGGCCCGGAACGACTCCCTCTACGGATACCCGCGCTCTCAGGACTGGGACGACCGGCTGCAGACCATCCCACTGGGCCGGGCGGGCACACCCGAAGAGATGGGCAACTTCGCGGCCTGGCTCTGCAGCAAAGAGGCCGAGTTCATCGTCGGCCAGTGCATCGAGATCGACGGCGGCCAGTCGGCCTAAAGCAGATTCCATCCGATATATGGAGGCGCCCCATGAGCCTTGCAGACCTGGAAAAGCGGGTAAAAGTCCTGGAGGACATCGAGGAGATCAAGAAACTGAAGCGCCGCTACTGCGCCCTCTGCGACGACCACTACGACGCCGACGCCCTGGCCGAGCTTTTCACCGAGGACGCGGTGTGGGACGGGAAGGAAAGAGGCCGGAACGACGGGAGGGAAGCCATCCGGAAGTTCTTCCAGAACGCGCCCAGCCGTCTGCCCTTCGCCATCCATATGGTGATGAACCCGATCATCGAGGTGGACGGCGACCGGGCCACCGGGGTCTGGTACCTGTTCCAGCCCTGCACCTACGCCGACGGCAACCAGGCGGTGTGGGGGTCGGCCCGCTACGACGAAGAATACGTGCGAGTGAACGGCAGATGGATGTTCAAACACCTGACCCTCAGTTCCAACTTCTGGACTCCCTTCGACAAGGGCTGGGTTGAAACCCAGTTCGCGGTTTAGGACCGGTTCGCCGCGTAGGCAAATTGCATGGCTGAGCAGCAAAGCAAGAAGATGGACGGCATGGTCGCCATAGTTACCGGGGCCAGTAGGGGCCTGGGCCGGGCCATCGCCAATGCGTTTGCTGCCGAGGGGGCCAAGGTGGTCGTCTCCGCGCGCCGCAAGTCGCCGACGGGGCTGTCCGGAACCGCAGTTGAGACCGCCGAGCAGATACGGTCCAAGGGCGGGGAGGCCATGGCGCTGACCTGCGACGTCACCGAAGAAAAACAGGTGATGGCCATGGTTGGCCGGACCCTCGATAGGTATGGCCGGATAGATGTGTTGGTGAACAACGCCGGAGTGATGGTGCTGGGCGAGACTCTCTTGGACATCGCTCCGGAGCAGTGGGACCAGAGCGTGGCCGCCAACCTCCGGGGGCCGTACCTGTGCTGCCGGGCGGTGCTCCCGACGATGATCGAACAGAAACGGGGCAGCATCATCCACATCGGCTCACGCATGGGCAGCGACCACGAGCAGGGCGGCGGAGTGCTCTACAGCGCCACCAAGGCGGCGGTGCACATGTTCAGCCTGTGCCTGGCCGACGAGGTGCGGGAGCATAACATCGCGGTGAACATCCTGTCGCCGGGCAGCCTCAGGACCGAGGGCTCGGCTGCCATCCCTTGGACGCAGCGGGACTGGGATCAACGGGTTGAACCCGAGGCCGTCGGTCCCAGCGCGGTCTACCTGGCCCTGCAGGACGCCTCTACGTTCACTGGCCGGTTGGTGCACCGCGTCGAGTTCGGGGAGACGTGGGGGGTGTAGCTTACGGCGGAAATCCCCCTCGGTCCCCCTTTGCAAAGGGGGATGCAGGGGGATTTCCGCCCCTCTCCGCCACCAATTCTCAGCTACCAGGATACCCTGCCACCGTCAGGCAAAGCTGTTGATTGTCAACTCGCCCCTGTTAGCTCCTTTGCCCGAAGCGGTTGTAGGACATGACTTCGGCCGATGGGATGCGCTCGGTGGGGCCGAAGTTGCCGCGCGGGTAGCCCAGGGGAGTCAGGCAGACCGTCTCGATGTGATCGGGAATGCCCAGCCAATCTTTTACTTGCTGTTCCTCCCGCAGGTGGGTGGTGGTGATGCGGGTGCCCAGGCCCAGCGCCCGGGCGGCCAGGAACATGTTCTGTATCGCCAGCCACAGCGACGAAGCGTACCGGCCCCGCTCGACGGGCTCGCCCTTGGTGTAGGGCTGGGAGCCCATGGTGTGGTCGGCGCAGACGAGGATCATGGCCGGCACCTCGGGCATGTGGTTGGCCAGGTAGCGGGCCGACCGGTAGGCGGGGGGGGACTCGTCGGTTGGCGCGGTGGCCCCCATGGCGCCCAGCCACAGGTCGCGGTAGAGACCGCCGATCTTCTCGATCAGGTCCCGGTCGGTGATGGCGATGAAGTGCCAGGGCTGTCTGTTGCCGCCGCTGGGGGCCCTGGTGGCAGCGTCGATTATCTTGTCGATGGCCTCTCTGGGCACCGGGTCGGGCTTGTACCGGGTAAACTGCCGTTGGCTGTAGATGGCCTCGAAAAGCCCGATCTCTTCCATGTTTAAGTCCTCACTTGGGTAGCAGCGAGCGGCAGATTGTAATCCCCGAATCACAATTCGCCGATGCTTTCGGTCCTCAATAGGCTGGTTGCTGATAGCTGACCGCTGTTAGCTCTCTGACCGGCACGGTCAACTTTTATTGGAGCAGGAACCCTTCATAGCCATTGGCCGCCACCTCCGCACGCTTGGCCCGCATGGCTGGAGCGGTGTCCGGGTTGGTGAGCAAGACCCGCGCTTTACCTGGGATGTTTGCTCCAACAAACCAAGAGTTGGCCTGGGTCCGGAGAATCTTGGCGCCGTCTTTGTTGACGTGGTCGACCCATGCGTTTTCAGCTTCGAGGGTGGCCGTAATACGGGTAAAATTATTGTCGCGTACATAGCACATGGCTTCGCTCACCCAGTCCACCAGCGGCTCGGCGGACCTGACGAAGTTGCCGACCGAGGCAGCATTGATGGTGAATAAATTAGGGAATCCGGCGCTCGCGATTCCCATATAGGCTCGCGGGCCTCCGGCATATTTGTCCTTCAGCGTGTGCCCGCCTTCGCCGTGGATATCCAAAAGATTCAACGACCCGGTCACGGCGTCAAATCCTGTGGCAAAGATGATGACGTCCAATTCATATTCGGCATCTCTGGTCTTGACACCTTTGGGAGTGATACGCTCGATGGGGGCCTCCCGAACGTCAACCAATAAGACGTTGTCCCGGTTATAGACTTCATAGTAGCCGCTCTCACATGGTAGGCGCTTGGAGCCGAACATATGGTCCTTGGGCACCAGCATCTCCGCTATTACAGGATCGTTGACGCGCTCACGGATCTTATTCCGGAAAAATTCGGCGTAGTCCTCGTTGGCCTCCCCGGGAACCATGATGTCATGAAAATTTGACAACCATTTCCCAAACCCGGGATTGTCCCACAGCCTTTCATACTGTTCCAGCCTTTCTTCTGGTGAAACCTCCATGGCAGACCGTGGGTCGAATTCGTGAACAAATGACCCTGCGGTTTTCATGCACTTCTTGAAAATCTCCGGGTAGCTGGCTTTGATCTCTCGCTGCTCATCGTCGTCAATGGGGGAATTCCGGAGCGGGGCACAGAAATTCGCCGTGCGCTGAAATACCGTCAGGTGGGCGACTTCCTTGACTATCTCCGGGATGAGTTGAACCCCGGTGGCCCCGGTGCCGATGACTCCCACCCGCTTGCCAGCCAGGTCCATGCCTTCCTTTGGCCATCTAACTGTGTGACACCATTTGCCCTTGAAGCTGTCTATTCCCTCAAAGTCGGGTATGAAGCCCGCAGACAGGATGCCGACCGAAGTGATCAAGTATTGGCCCCGCGCCCGTTGGCCATCCTCTAAATGGATCTCCCAGCAGCTTTCGTCCTCATCAAAGACGCATGAGACAACGTGGGAGTTCAACTGTATGTGACGGCGCAGGTCGAACTTATCCGCTACGTAATTTAGATAGCGCTCGTTCTCCGGCTGACCGGAATAATGTTCTTTCCAGTCCCATTCCTGCAGGAGTTCCTCCGAGAACGAATAGCCATAGGTGTAACTCTCGGAGTCGAAACGGCATCCCGGATATCGGTTCCAAAACCAGGTGCCGCCCACTCCGCTGCCATGCTCGAAAGCTCTAACCGAGAACCCGAGCTCACGCATACGGTACAACGAATACAGCCCGGTAACGCCGGCGCCGATGATGATCGCGTCAAACCGCTCGACATCCTCGGCGTGCCCCGCTCCGGCTGCCGGCGTTTGCTGTAAAGAATCCACCATGCCGTTTCTCCTTTAAGAAGGTCGTTGAACAGTTCCGAATACGATGGGCGAAACTGCTCGTCTCAAACAAATATGTCGGGTGCGGGACCCGGCCCGTTGGGAAGGAAATCTATTCGACGCTGGACCCGCCCGATTGCCACATCATGGGAATATTAGTACGACCACGATATCATTGTCCACAACAGCCGGGGCCGTTGTGCTCGGATTTGGGAGTTCCGTGCGTGATCGCCAAAAACGTCCAGGGTGTAAATCTGTAGCTAGATGGAGACAGGGGAGAAGGACCCGCGATTGCAGGAAAGACCACCCGGCTGGCGGCCTGCGGCAGACACGCCACCCTGGCCGGGTTGGACCAGAGTTGAACTACATTTGGCCCACGGCCCGATGGCTGATGGCTGTCAGCTAAACCGGCGGGCGCCGGTTGTGCCAGTCGGTGTTCTGCTCGTAGGCGTGGGCTACTTTTAAGACCATCTCCTCGGCGAAGGGACGGCCCACTATCTGCAGCCCCATGGGCATGCCGGCTTGGCTGAACCCGCAGGGGACCGACAGGGCCGGGGTGCCGGCCAGGTTGAACGGGCCGGTGAAACTGATGCGTCCGGCCAGTCCGTTCAAGGCGTGTTCCTTGCTCTGGATGCCTGGGATGCTCTCCACGGGTGGAGCGGTGACCGGCCCGGTGGGTAGCACCAGCACATCAACTTTGTCCAGCGCCTCCAAGATCTGCCGCCGGAGCACGGCCCGCAGCTTCTGGGCCTTGTAGTAGGCCTGGGCCGGGATGATGCTGCCGGTCAGGAAACGGATCTTGTTGTTGTGGTCCAGATAGTCGATGTGCGGCTCGAAGACCGGGCGGTGCAGGTTGGACCATTCGACGCTCAGGATGGTCATGGTGAGAGCCCCGGCGTTGGGCGCAAGCGGGATGGACACGTCCTCTGCGGCGGCGCCCAGTTCCCCCAGCACGCCGATGGCCTTGGCCACCGTCTCCCGAAACTCCGGGTCCAGATTGGGGGAGTCCATCCGTTCTTGAATCACACCCAGCTTCACGCCCTGGATGTCTCCGGTCAGGGCCTGCCGGTAGTCGGGAACCGGCACGTCCCAGGTGTAGGCGTCCTTGGGGTCGTGACCGGCGATGGCCTGAATGGTGATGGCCGCGTCCTCCACGCTGCGGGAGATGGGCCCCACCGTGTCCATGGACCAGGAGCCGCCCAGAACGCCGTACCGGCTGACCCGCCCGTATGAAGGCCGCAGTCCCACCAGGCCGCTGAAATTGGCGGGGCCTCTGATGGAGCCGCCGGTGTCCTCGCCCAGGGAGGTCGCGCAGAGGGATGCGGCGGTGGCGGCGCCGGAGCCGCTGCTGGAGGTGCCGGGGTTCCGCTCCAGGTCCCAGGGGTTCCGGGGGGTCCCATAGGGATGGTGATAGATCTCCGCCATGGCGAACTCGCTCATGTTGAGCTTGCCCAACAAGACCGCCCCGGCCTTCTTGAGGTTGGTTATCACCGTGGCGTCTTCGTCCGGGACAAAGTCCTTGAGGATGCTCGAGCCGCCGGTGGTGCGGATACCGGCGGTGTTGAACTGGTCCTTCACCGCCACGGGCACGCCGTGGAGCGGCCCCCGGTGTTTGCCCTGGGCGATCTCCTGCTCGGCCTGCCGGGCCGCCTCCAGGGCCTGTTCTCCCGTGACGGTGATGTAGGAGTTGAGCTTGGAGTCGACCTCCTGGATGCGGTCCAGATAGGCCTCAGTGGCCTCGACGGGCGAGACCTCTTTGGTCTCGATGAGTTTGGAGAGCTGGGATGCGGTCAGAAAGGGCAGCTCGTTCTTGTCCATAATCGTTCCTCGGCCAGGCACGAACCAGGCGTGGCCATGTTGACTTCCGCGAACGTAACCAATAGAGTACCATAATCCAAATTTGGTATTGACGGTAACCGCCGGAATCAGGATCAGATTAGCCAAACCATGGAGGAACTGTCGTGACCGTTGTATTGGACCACACCATAGTCCCGGTGAACGACCGCGAAGAGGCGGTGGAATTCTACACCCGGATCTTTGGCTTCGAGGACCTGGGGGAGGCTGGGCCTTTCTTGGCGGTGCGGGTGAACGACAGTCTGAACCTGGACTTCCGCCAGTCGGACGACTTCCGCAGCATCCACTACGCCTTCGCCATGGAGGCCGGTGAGTTCGAGGATGCGTTCCAGCGCATCAAGGATTCGAAGATCCCCTACGGAGACGGTCCCCGCACTCAAGACAACATGCAGGGGCCTGGAATCACGCTGGGGTCCCAGGGCGACGGCAAGGCGGTCTACTTCAAGGACCCCAGCGGCCACCTCCTCGAGATCAAGACCTACTGAACCCGCCTAAATGCCGAATGAAACGGTCCCGGCTCAGTCGTCGGGCAGTTCGGCGATCAGGCGGCCATTCTCGACGCTGACGGGGAACCCCACCATCTTGGCGTTGGGACCGTTGACGCAAACGCCCTCGGTGTACTCGAAGCGCCAGCCGTGGTCGGGGCACATGAAGACGCCGTCCCAGTCCACCACTTCGCCGGCCTGGTGGGGGCAGATGTTGGTGAGCAACTGGTAGACGCCCTTCTTGCTCTGGACCAGGAAGTAGGACCAATCGCCCACTTCCACCGGCGCGGGCAGCTTGGTGAAGCCGGACTCCGGTCCCAGGTCAACGTTGATTGTCTTATAGGTAGCCATTGGCTCAGTTTCTTCGATATCCCCTTTGGTCTGGGGTCCCGGCCAGTATAGCCGACGGGGTAGATAGCCTCAAGGCGGACGCGCGTAATTTGCCGGCTATCTTGACGGCGGAGGCTTTATACAGCAATATGTGCTCACTCAGCAGGCGCTTAGGGAGGCACCGATGGCTGACCTGACCAAAGATGAGATCCGCGCCATGGGCCACGCCGTGGGCCTGGAGATCGAAGACCCCGAGTTGACCGAAGTGACCTACAGCCTGAACGCCCTTCTGGAGTCGCTGGACGCCATCAATCCTCCGGGTCTGAACGACGTCGAGCCCCTCCCCATCATCCTGCCCCCGGCATAGCCGCCCCGCACCACAGAACCTTCAAATGGTCCCCGGCCCGTTGGGGACCATTTTCTTTTCTCGGATTTTCAGTCTCGATATTCAGGCCCCCACCGCTCATAACACGGAGGCCCCATGAACAAGTCTGAGTTGCCCTTTCTGTCCGCCGGTGACCTCTCCCGCCTCATTCAGTCCAAAGAGGTTTCGCCGGTCGAGGCCACGGAAGCCTACCTCGACCGCATCGACGCCTTGGACTTCAAATTCAACAGTTACCTGACGGTCATGCGGGAGCAGGCCCGCTCCGACGCCCGGCAGGCCGAACGCGACATCGCCAACGGCAACTATCTTGGCCCCCTTCACGGCGTGCCGGTGGCGGTCAAGGACCAGTTCTGGAGCAAGGGCGTCCGCACCACCGGAGGCTCCAGAATCCTGGCTGACTTCGTCCCCGATGAGGACGCCACGGTCGTCGCTAATCTAAGAAGGGCCGGGGCCGTCATATTGGGCAAGACCAACATGACCGAGTTCGCCATCACCGGGTTCTCCCACCGGTACAGCACCCCGCGGAACCCCTGGGACCTGAACACCTACCCCGGCGGCTCCAGCAGCGGCTCGGGGGCGGCCACCGCGGCCTACCTCTGCGCCACCTCCCTGGGGGAGGACACCGGCGGCTCCATCCGGTTTCCAGCCGCCTGGTGTGGGTTGGTGGGCATCCGGCCCAGTTGGGGCCGGGTCAGCCGGTACGGTGTGATGCGGGGAGTCTGGAGCATGGACACGGTGGGGCCAATCTCCCGGACCGTGGAGGACGCGGCCATCACCCTGGGGGCCATCGCCGGCCACGACCCTCAGGACCCCTATAGCTCCACGGCTCCGGTGCCCGATTACCGGCAGGCCTTGGGCGGCGACCTCAAAGGCATGAAAGTAGGGGTTATCACCGAGTTCATGGAGTCCGACTTGGTCGAGCCCAGAGTCCGCCAGACGGTCTCCGACGCCACGGCCGTATTGGGTGAATTGGGGGCGACGGTGGAAGAGGTGTCCATACCGCTGTCCATGGACGCCGGCGTGGCGTCGGCGGTGCTGCTGGCCGTGGAACCGGCCTTGAACCAGCAGGACTGGATCAAGGAAAATATCCAGGACTACGGCCACGACGTCCGGATACTGCTCTTGACCGGCAGTCTGTTGCCGGCCCAGGCCTACTACAAGGCCCAGAAACTGCGCGACATGTTGCGCCGGCAGGTGCTGGAAGCCCTTCAAAAATACGACGTATTGGTGCTGCCCACGGCAGGGAAAGGGGCCCAGCCGGTGGAAGACGACCCGCCCATCACCAGCAAAGAGACCGCATCCCGCCTGCCCTTCCTGTTCACCCGCATCTTCAACCTGGCCAGTTGCCCGGCCATGTCGCTGCCCTGCGGCTTCGATGAACGGGGCCTGCCGGTGGGCCTTCAAATAGGCGCCCGTCCCGAGGGCGAGGAAACAATCTTCAAAGTGGCCCATGCCTACGAACAGGCCACACAGTGGCACACGATGAGGCCGCCGGAGGCGTAAATCCCCCTGGGCCCCTTTACGAAAGGGGGGATCGCATGTTTTCGCCTCAAGGGATTCCATTCTACGCCGCCTATTCCCAGGAGAGGCCAAAGCCCCCCTTTGCGAAAGGGGGTTGGGGGATCCCTCAGTACCGAATGATGCTTCTCGCCACCTCGCCCTGGTCCAGCGCCTCGAAGGCGGTGTTGATGTTGTCGAGTTTGAAGGTGGCGCTGATCAGTTCGTCCAGCTTCAGCCGGCGGGCCATGTACAGGTCGATGAGCATGGGCATGTCGGCCCGGGGGTAGCAGGAACCGTAGGTGCAGCCCATCAACACCCGGTCCAGGTGGAGGAAGTCGGGGTCGATGGTCAGCTCCGCGCCGGTGGGTGCAACGCCCACCACCACCGTGGTGCCGCCGCGCTTGGTGGTGCTCAGGGCCTGGTTGATGGCGTCGGTGGAGCCGATGACCTCGAAGGCGTAATCGGCCATCTCGCCCCGGGTGATGTCCCGCACCCTTTCGACCACGTCATCGGTGGCCGCGTTCACCAGGTGGGTGGCGCCGAACTGGAGGGCGTGCTCCAATTTGTTCCCGTGGATGTCCACCGCGATGATGGCCTCGGCCCCCGCCAACACCGCTCCTTGCACCACGTTCAGGCCCACACCACCGACACCGATGACGACCACGCTGCTTCCGGGCCTGACCTTGGCCGTGTTGATCACCGCGCCCACGCCGGTGGGCACGCCGCACCCGATCAGGGCCACCCGGTCCAGCGGGGCGTCCTCCCGTATCTTCACCAGGCTGTCCTCGGGCACCACGGCGTACTCGGCAAAGGTGGAAAGGCCGTTGAAGTGGTGGACCTCTTGAGAGCCTTTGCGGAGGCGGGTCGTACCGTCCAGCATCTTCCCCCTCAGTTGGTAGCGGGCCTCGCAGAGGTTCTGCCGTCCCTTGACGCAGTAGGAGCATTGACCGCAGGTGGGCACGAATGAAAGCACAACGTGGTCGCCGGGCTGGGCGTAGGTCACACCGGGGCCCACCTCCTCCACGATGCCCGCTCCTTCATGTCCCAGCACCACCGGCAGCGGGTGTTCGCGGTCTCCCTTCATGTAGTGCAGGTCGCTGTGACAGACCCCGCTGGCCGTCAGCTTGACCAGGACTTCATGCTGCCGCGGGGCCTCCAATTCCAGGTCTTCGACCACCAATGGCTGGAATTTGTCGTATAAGACTGCTGCTTTCAAATCTACGTCTCCTCAGGCGGACGTTGGGACCGATTTTGGCCAGCCTAGCGTGTCCTTTCTGTGGCGTCAACCCACATTTGTGTAGGATATAATTCCTCGTATGCGATCAACCTCGGCGTGGCTTTTGCTGTTAGGATTGGGTACCTTCATGATCGCGGCGTGCAGCGGCGGAGAGACCGTATCCACGCTTATCCCCACGCCCGCGCCGACTGCCGCACCGGCCCCGGCGCTGACCGTGCCGGCAGCATCTCCTACTCTACAGCCCACGCCCATTTCGACCCCACCGTCTGCCGGCGACGCCCGCCCCCTGGGTAAAGTGGAGACCATCTCCGATCACAGGTGTGGCGGCCCCTTTGGCGACCGGTGTCTCGACGTGATCGTCACTTGCCCAGGGATCAGCGACGCGGCGGTGACACTTCGGGTGACCGGGACCGGCATCGGGGGCACGGCCGTGTTGACCACTGCCAGTAATGGAACATCGACGTACCGGCCCACCGACGAATCGGTGGAGGGCTATGAAAATGTAGTGGGAATGACGGATGCGCTATTGGCCGACGGCTACAGGCTGGTGGAATTGATCTGGAGGCAACCGGGAGTATGGGATGGACGTGGAGGGTCAATAACCCTGGCATGCCGTCCCGCCACGGCAATTCGCTGGGTGTACGATAATTTTTATGAGGGTGCTCTCTATTTGGCTCAAGGCACCAGCGGGGGATCCGCCCAGATCGCTTTCTCGCTGGCGTATTACGGTGTGGACGATATCCTTGGCCTGGCCAATCTTGCCAGTGGTCCTCCGCCGTGCCCTATCTCGACCGATGGACGGTTAAATATCCGAGACAATATAGATTGCCTAGTGGGTGGGCAGCTTTGGGGCGAATCTACAGAGCCCATGTTATTTGGCAACCCCAAGCTCCATTATCCAAACACGGCGGTGCGATTTTTCATCGGCGAACTTGAACCGACCGAAGAAATTATAAAATCGGCCAATGCTTACTATGACCGCATCTCCTCGGAGAAGTCCATGCTCGTCGTCCCTAACACAGGCCACGCCATGAATAAGACCGCAGAAGGAGCGGCGGCTTTGCTCGCCTCCATAAGGGAAGCGGAAAGCCGCTGACCGCCCACTTGCCGGCCCCCGACGGACTTGACGCGGCCATTAACCCGGCCAATCTCAGAGGCGGACCGCCTCCTCCCGATTCTCTCAGGCGGCCCGCGGCGCCACTATCCGCGCACTACCCAGATGGTTTGCCTTGGTAGGTCGAAGTCCGGCGGCAAAGGAATCGTCTGGAGTGCGCCGCTTCCTTGACGGTGGGCAGAGGCGACATTACAATCCCCGATAATAATCATTATCTGTCTCCTGTGGATGGAGGATTTTATGGCAACGATAGGAAAGGTCAGCCCCGAAGAGATGCAGCAGTTTTACGAGAACAGCCGCCAAGCGGGCTTGACCCCGGCTTGGATGGGCCGGGGGCACGACCGCAAGCCGTCGGTTGAGCCGTTCGTTTGGCGCTGGGCGCAGGCCGAGCCGCTGATATTGCGGAGCGGAGAAGTGGTGACGCCGGACCGGGACGTGGAGCGGCGGGTGCTCCGCCTGACCAACCCCGCCCGGGAGCATGGGACCACCCACACCATCTCCGCCGCCCTGCAACTGCTCCTGCCCGGAGAAACCGCGCCGGCCCACCGCCATACCCCCACGGCCATCCGCTGGGTGCTTCACGGTGAGGGCGCCTACACCACGGTGGAAGGCGACAAGTGCTACATGGAACGGGGCGATCTGATACTTACGCCCTCTTGGACGTGGCATGACCACAACAACGAAGGCGACGGACCCATGATCTGGCTCGACGGGCTGGACACGCCTCTGGTCCATAACCTGGAGGCCACTTTTTACGAGGCCTTCCCCGAAGACCAACAACCGGTCACGAGCTCGGGTCAATCGGAGAAAAAATATGCTTCCGGCGCGCTGCGCCCAGCCTGGGAAGACTACAAATCACCCTACTCTCCGCTTTGGCACTACAAATGGGAGCGGACCTACGATGCGCTGTGGCGATTGGCCCAGACCGACTGCAGTCCCTTCGACGACGTGGCCATGGAGTTCTCGGACCCGGCCAGCGGCGGTCCCGTGCTGCGGACCATGTCCTGCTGGATACAACTGATCCGGCCCGGAGTGCGCACCCGCGCCCACCGGCACACCAGCAGCGCCGTGTTTCACGTTTTCCAAGGCGAAGGCTACACGGTGATCGACGGCCAACGGTTTGACTGGAGCACCGGAGATTTCTTCGTGGTGCCGACCTGGGCATGGCACGAGTTTGCCAACGAGTCGTCCGAAGAGACCATCCTGTTCTCGATCCAGGACATCCCGGTGATGAAATCCTTGTCGCTGTACCGCGATGAGGCCTACGAAGAGAATTCGGGGCACCAACCCATCACCTCGCGCTTCGACGGATAATCCCGCCCAAACCAGCGGACCGGGACGAAACAAAAGGCGGTTGTCGATGAACAACCGCCTTTTGTTAACTATTTCCCGGAGTACCTAACGCGGGTACATCTGGTCGGCCAATGCCTCTTTCCAATCGGAGTCATTGGGCACGATGGCATCGATGGCGCGCACGTTGTAATACGATTCGCCGGCGCCGGGCGGATCGCCGCCGTCAGAGACGGTGCTGGCCGCGCCCAGCAGCATGCGCCGGGCGATGACGATGGCCATGTCGCTGGCGGCCAGGTTCTCCTTGGAGCGGTCCAAGATGGGCCCCATGCTTTCCTGGATCGCTTGGTCCTGGGTGTTGATGCCCTCGATGCCGGTGAAGGTCTCGTTTCTCTGGACCTCGCGGTCGATCATCCAATCATTGGATTTGTTGCGCTTGGTCCTAAAGTCCGGGAGCACCTCACCGGGACCGCGGCCCAGCCGGACCTCCTCATCACGGTCGAGATCGGTGAGCGGCTGGCCGCCAAAGTTGTAAACCCAGTTGTAGACCATGCAGTTCTCGTCATCCATGGGCACCCAGATGTGCCCGGCGATGAGTTGGCGCGTTCCTTGGCCTTGCGTCCCGAACTGGAGGGGGCGCAACTGGTGAAAAGGCATCACATAGTGATAACTACGGATCAGATTACCCCGGTCGCCCAGGGAACGTATGCCGGCATAGCGGTATCCGTAGTCGGTGCGGTCGATGTCCAGCTTAGGGGCCTCGCTCTTGATCAGGTCGGTGTTGATTGAGATGCCCGGCTGGCTAGTGCTCTCGCTGATGCGGCGGTGGAGGATCGGCGCGTGGGCGGTGTCGATACCGCCTTCCAGGCCCTGGAGCCAGTTACATTCCTGCCAGTTTTTGGTCACCAGGCGGTGGCTCTCCGGCACCTGGGTCCATTCAAACTTGGGATGGGGCGGTTGCTTCTCCGCCGGTCCCAGGTACGCCCAGATAAGGTCTCCCATCTCGACAACCGGGTACGACGTGGTCTTTATCTTGCTGGGAAATTCGCTTTCCGGTGGTTCGTTCATCATGTCCAGGCAATTGCCGGCCACATCGAACTTCCAGCCGTGGTAGACGCAACGAAGGCCGCTTTCTTCGTTACGGCCAAAGAACAAGGAGGTCCTGCGGTGGGGGCAGAACTCGCTGAGCAGCCCGACACGTCCCTTGGTGTCGCGGAAGGCCACCAATTGCTCGCCCAAAAGGCGTACGCGCACCGGAGGGCAGTCCGGTCCGGGAAGCTCGTGGGCCAGTAGCGCGGGCAGCCAGTAACGCCGCATAACTTCGCCCATGAGCGTCCCTTGGCCGGTACGGGTCAGCGTTTCGTTATCATCTCTGGTTAACATACGCGTTTACTCCAGATTATCCTGGGGCTAAGCTGGACCGGCGCCGATATGCCGGCCACTCTTGGGCCCGTATTATCCCCTACCCAACCAGCCGGGACAAGCCAAACGCCGGCCAGGAATATGGGCACTGGAGAGCCGCAAAAACGGCGCTTTCGTTCGCTGGCATTAGTTTAGGTCCCGGCAAATTTGCCAAAGCCGCGCTGACTAAATGCGACAGGGAAGGTATCCGAATTCAGTTGACACCACCCAGGCGTGGCCGTACAATCGGTCAAACTTCGAAACCGGCCTGATTAGAACCGGTAAATCCGGCAACGAATCTGCGCGATGAAAACCGTCAGCGGATCTTGAGTAGGTATTGATTAGATGAAACGCACCCCGGTTAGCACCGCGCTAGGGATCTCCTACCCGGTCTTGCAGGCGGGAATGCCCTGGGTGTCCAACCCGGAGTTGGTTGCGGCCGTATCCAATGCCGGCGGGTTGGGCGTCTTGCATCCCACGTCCGGGGTTGAGCCGGGCGGCGATCCGGTCGCCGATCTCCACGCGGTGGTCCGGCGAGTCCAGCGGTTGACCCAAAAGCCCTTCGGCGTGTCGTTCCACCTGCCCCACCCCCAGATAGAGCAACTGATCGAGGCCGCGGCCCAAGAGGGCATCAACATCGCCATCACCTATGGCGGCAGCCCGGCGCTGTTCACCGGCATCCTGAAAGAGCACAACATGACGGTCATCCACCAGGTGACGACGGTGCGGCACGCCCGCGGCGCCGAGGCCCAGGGAGTGGACATGGTCATCGCCGAGGGATTTGAAGGCGGCGGCCTGCGCGGCGTCGATAAGGTTTCCACCATGGTGTTGGTGCCCCAGGTGGTCGGGTCCATCGCCATCCCGGTAATTGCTTCCGGAGGCATCGTTGACTCCCGCGGCTACGTGGCTGCAACCGCCCTGGGAGCCATGGGCGTACAGATGGGGTCCCGGTTCGTGGCCACCAAGGAATGTATCTCCCATCAGAAATACAAAACGGCGATAGTGGCGGCCATCGACAGCGGCACCATTGTGGTCGGTGGAGACAAGTGGCCGACCAGGATCCTCAAGCAGGGCATCGCCATGCAGATGAGAGAGTCAAGCTTGGAAAGTGGCGACGACTCGGCCGCCTGGGAACAAGAACTGGGCATCGACCGGACCAGGGCGGCTTTTCTCGACGGGGACTTCGAATCCGGTATCGCCTACACCGGCGCGGGCACCGGATTAATCTCAGAGATAATCACGGTACAAGAAGTATTCAAAGACTTGGTTGACGGCAGCCATTCATTGGCCCGCAAACTGGTCTAAATAGCGCCGCCCGCGCCGGAAATCAATCTGTTCCCCGGGGCCCGCTAACTGGTCTAAATAGCGCCGTCTGGGCCGGGACCAACCCGGATAGCCCTATCCGGCCTCTTCCGGTTCGGCCGCGTCCAGTTCGATCAATTCCTCGGCCTTCCTCATGATCTTCTCCCGGCGCTCGCCTTCTATGTTTCTACTGTCCAGGTAGAGCCCCAAGGCCTGCATCGGCTGTAGGTCCTCGCCCTCGGTGGGAGATATGCGGGTCCGCCGTGTTCCGGCTATCTCCCGGGATATGGAAGCGATGAAGTGGGCCGGCTCCAAGGCCGCGCGGATGTCCGTCTCCCTCAGGTGGGCGTCGGTCTCCGCCGCAAGGGAGATGCGCACCCGGACCACCGAGTCGGCGATGTCCTTACGGGCGATCGCCCGGACCACCGTAGCCGTGGGGTCGGCGTCCTGAGGTTCCACCGAAACGTCCACCGTGACGAAATTCCGGGCGTCCAGCTTGTGGAACTCGAAATTGGTCATCCGCCGGCCCTGGGGCGCGGTTGGGTCCAGGTCCACGACGCAGAACCCCTTTTCGTCGCCCTCTTCGCTGAAGTCCACCCTTTGCAGGCTGCCAGAGTAAACCACCATGGGCGGGTCGGGACGCAATATCTGGTGCTTGTGGATGTGACCCAAGGCGACGTACTCGACTTCGGGCCGGTCCAACGCGCTGACCAAGAGCACGTGGTCTTGGCCCAACATCATGGAGCGTTCCGTGCCGACGGTGGCCCCGTTCACCGTTACGTGCCCGGTGAGAATCGCCGGAATATCCGGGTCCAATTCCCGGGCCTTGATCTCGATCCCATCGGTCAGCCGCTCCTCCAGGGCCTGTCTCACCTGATCGATGGAAAGACCTCGTGTATCCTCACGGCTGAGGATGGCGCTGCGCCGCGGCCAGGGAACGGCCAAGACCTGCAGCGGTCCCGACGGCGTGGCCACGTTGTAATTCTCCAGATTGCTGCCCACGTAGATGTTGGCGACCTCCAGCGTCGGAAAGATGTCCACCGCGGTGGCCCGGCTGGACGCCGCGGGCAGGTCGTGGTTCCCCACCAAAAGAAACGTGGGAATCCCGGACTGGGACAGCCGGTTCAGCCGTTTGGCGAATTCCCGTTGGTGGGTCTGGCTCGGGTCCCGGCCCTTGTAGGCGTCCCCGGCCAGCAACACCAAGTCAACGCCTTCGTTCAGGGCAAATTCCACAACCTGGTCCAGGGAGTCAAGAAAATCCCCCAGCCGGGTGGAAAGCCCCGTCTCCGGGTCGGTCCGGCCGTAATTCTCCACCCCGATATGCAGGTCGGAAAAATGAAGGACCCTCATTGCACTGCCCCGTCCGAAGTTTGCCGGGCATCCCCGGACAAATAGTGGGATTCTCCCCAAGTTCTCACGCCAGAGATTATGTTGGCTAGAAGGACCAAGAAACAAGGGGCGCGGCGGCGAGATTGGCGGCCTCACCGGTAGACCCGTCCCAGCTAGGCTCGCCGCCGAAATGGTCCGGTACATTTGACAACGGGGCCTTCCGTTCCTAGAATCGAATATGTTGTGGCGGTGGGGCAGTTGGTAATCTTGCGAGGATGGCGTTGATGACTACCGTTAGGCAAATGTTTGCACTACAAGAATTGGACATCATTCTCGACCGCGTCCAGCATGATCAGGTCAAAGCAGAATACGAACTGAGCAACGGCGACGTATTGGGGAATCTGGAAACGGAACTGGAACGGGACGCCGAATGGCTGGTAGAGACCGAACTCCAGCAAAAGGCGACCAAGCTAGAAGCGCAAACCCAGAAGGACCGGTCGGAAAGCCTTAACTCACAGCTATATGGCGGAGAGATCACCAACCCCCGAGACCTGGAAAGCCTGGAACGCGAAGCCTCCAACGTCCGCCAGCTGGTCGAAAAGCACGAGACCACCCTTTCGGAGATTACCGAACGGATCGAAGAAGCCCAAAACAAGAAGAGCGAACTGGAAACAAAGTTGAGC
The DNA here is from genome assembly GCA_022573285.1 of Chloroflexota bacterium. Taxonomy (GTDB): domain Bacteria; phylum Chloroflexota; class Dehalococcoidia; order Lucifugimonadales; family UBA3495; genus UBA9611. Next base: position 10,155 of record JACZUF010000037.1, on the reverse strand, counting down.
GAAGCCCGGGCGGCTTGGGAGATTCGCCAGGCCGAATTGCAGACCGCGATCAAAGAATTGAACAAAGAGCGGACGGGATTCGAGGGTCAGCGGTCGAAGCTAACCGAAGTCCTGGACCCAACATCGCTCCAGCACTACGAAGCACTCAGAAAGTCCAAGGGCGGGCTGGCGGTGGTCAAGGTGCAACGGGGTCTCTGCCAGGGTTGCCGGATGTCCCTGCCGACTCATCAACAGCAGCGGGTCCGTAACGGACACCAGACAGTCCTCTGCAGCAGCTGCGGCCGGATGCTCTTTTCAAGCTGAACTCCCAAAACCGAACCCGAATCACACCTGGTGCATGGCCGGCATAAACCGGCCATTTTCTTTGCAATCTCATATTGCATTTCCCAGCCGGTGAATCCGAGTCTGCCACCCTCTTTTGTCATTCTTCGCCCGACTTCGGTCGGGGTCAGGGTGACAAAAGGAAGGCTGGCAGCGAAATCCCGTGCGTTTGACCCTGTATAAGGCCTATGCTAGAGTGCGATTTGGAGGGCCATGCAGACCGGGTGACCGCCGCCCCGACCAGTCGGGGGGGAGGAAAGTCCGGGCTCCTCTGGGCAGGGTGCTGGGTAACGCCCAGGCCCCGATGACCGGCTCGCCGGAATCGGGGACGGAAAGTGGCACAGAAACATACCGTCCCGACTTGTCGGGATAAGGTTGAAATCGGACGGTAAGAGCGTCCGGCCGTCTGCGGTGACGCAGCGGCGGCTAAACCCCACCTGGAGCAAGGCCAAATAGGGGGACATAGGCGCCCGGCCCGTCCCCGGGTTGGCTGCTTGACCGCGGCGGCAACGTCGCTCCGCCAAAAGCGGACTCCCGCCGGCTTCACCGCAGGTGGGAGGGCTAGATAGATGGTCACCGTTCTTTCAGGCCTGGCCTGGAAGAATACAGAACCCGGCTTACAGGTCTGCGGAACCCCTCCAATCACGCTGCCCCAAAGGGGCCCCGATTCCATCGGGGCCGCCCGCGGCCGGGGTAACCGGAATACAAAGACCGGCTAAGCGGTTGATGATTCCAGCGGCAACTATTATGATTGTCTCAGACTCTCGCCCGCCCATTGATTCTCGATTTCCAGCCGCCGCCAGCGGAAATCACCTGGGCCCGGGCCACTCCAACAACAGGGGAACCTCCTAAGCTTGTACCTGGACATGCATAGCCATTCCGTGTCGTCCGACGACTCCCGGGCCACCGTTGAGCAATACGTTAAATGGATCCAAGTGCTGCGAAAACGGGGCCACACCGTCGACGGCATCGTGCTCACCGAGCACCGAAAGTTCGACTTCGACAAGGACTACTCCGCCTTGGCCGGCCAGTACAACTTGCTGGTCCTCAAGGGCTCCGAATTGGACACCCGCTACGGACACTTCCTGGTCTACGGCGTTACCCAAGCTCTGACCCAGGAGATCGATTTCTCCGACGTCCGCATGGACGCCAGAGCCCTGATGCAGGCGGCCCGCCGGCACGACGCCATCGCCCTCCCCGCACACCCCGGCCGCTTTGGCATCGGCCTGACCGACTACATCGCCCAAGGGGAGTCCTTCGAAGATGTTGAGATTGTGGAACGCTTGAACGGTGGCAGCCGCCAGGGCGAGAATGAGCGGGCCGACGAGCTCTGCCAGAGTCACAACCTACTGGGCATCGGCGGCAGCGATGCCCACCTGACCAGCCACATCGCCACCTGCATGACCGACTTCAAGGCGGCGGTAAAGACTGAAAGCGGTCTGGTGGACGCCCTGCTGAGCAAAGAATTTAAGCCCGTCTGGCTGAAGGACATCGTCAACGGCGCACACCCCTAAATGGTGCTTCCCAACCTTAAGGAGAACAGACCCATGGCCACGGAACTGGAATACGACCGGTCCCTATACGGCGTCGAACACAAGGCCGGTCCCTTCGAGATCACCAACGAGATCATCGACCGGGCCAACAGCAGCGTCGGGGAGACCGGCCCCGCGTTCCGTTCCGACGAGGGGGCCAAGGAGGCCGGATACCGGGGTAGGATCGCCCCGCCGACCCTATGCTGCATCTTGGTCCGCCAGGTGTCCCTGCCCGATGTGAAGGTCAAGTTCGGCCGGACACAGATGCACGCCGGCCAACGGGTCGAACCCAAAGCCCCGGTGTACGCCGGTGACCAATTGACCGCATCGTCGCACCTGAAAGACGTCTACGCCAAGACCGGGCGCTCGGGCACTATGGTGTTCATCGTATGGGAGACCACGTTCACCAATCAGGACGGCCAGGTGGTGGCCGAGGTCCAAGAATCGTTCGCCAAACGCGAGTAAGCGGCCCCGCTTCAATCCGATCCACCACGGTCGCTCCCCCGACGTGGTTAACAAGTGCCGCTCAACGCCCCGTCAATCATGCCCAAAAGCAGAACCAAAGACGACGCGACTCCCGAATATCTCCTGAACCGCACCTATCTCCCCATCAGCAATGGCTTTCCCCAAAGCAAGCCACGCCACAATCCCGGTCGTCGCCCATGATAACAATGGGGCTGGTGGACCGGCGTATCCAAACGGACTGATCTTTGCGGTAACGGCACACGACTGCCTCTTTCCAAGCCATATTCATTTCTGCCGGCAATAAATATCAGATGGAACGTTTTTGCCGCAGGACGCATATTATCCAATGAACCCTTCTTCGAAGATGCAGGTTATGGGGGCGGTCTATGAACGATGAGGAAGCCGTTCTGCGTTGTCAGGACGGCGACCGGGAGGCGTTTCGCCATCTGGTGGAAAGCTATGAAGACGTTCTCTACGGCACGGCCTACTTGATGACCGGAAACACAGCCCTCGCAGAGGAGCACGTGCAAGAGGCTTTCCTTTCGGCATGGCGCGGCATCAGAGGGTTCCGAACCGGCCGCCCGGTCAAACCCTGGCTGGTGCGCATCTTGGTGAACACGGTGATGACCCAGCGGAGACGCCAATCCGTGCCGGTTGACCCTCTCAATGTGGCGGCGGCCCATTCTGGCGCCGGCGATCCGGCGGAGTTGGCGGAGTCCATCGAATCCGGACAGCGGGTGCGTCAGGCCATCTCCGCCCTGTCTTTTGAGCACAACACTGTGGTTACGCTCCGGTTCTTTGCCGGGCTGACCGTCCCTCAGGTGGCCCATGCGTTGGGACGGCGGGAAGGAACGATCAAGTCCAGGCTGCACCGGGCGCTTCAGCACTTGCGCAGGGAACTAGAAGAATTGGGACCCGGAAATGGTGACAGCGATGAGTAGTAACGAAAATCCAGATCAGGAAATGGAACGGGTCCTTCAGACCCACTTCGAGTCGGAAGCTGAACAACTGAAGGCCCCAACGGGCCTATGGGGCAGAATAGAAGCACTGCTGGGAGACGACCTGGGGAGAGGGGATGCGCCGTCCGTCTGGCAGCGCCTGGTCCGGCCGGGCCGGTGGGGATTGTCGCCCGCCCTTGCCGCCATGGCGTTGCTGGTCCTAGCGGTTTCAGGAACCTGGCTGTTCACCGCCACCACTTGGCGGGACGCTGGGGCTGTGGTGCTCGTTCCTCAGTCTGAGGCTCGTGGATCCCGTGGATTAGGAACCTACCCAACGCCCATGCCTGCGCCTGCGTCTGCGCCAGCTGCTACCGCTGCGCCAGCTGCGTCTGCGACCAGAGCGCCCGGTCCTACCGCCGTGCCCAGTGCGATGGCGGGAGTGGCTGGTCCCGCTGGTGCAGCAGGCCCCGCTACGGCAGAAAGTCGCCAGTTCAGCATCGTTACTGGAGAAGATGGGGACCTAAGCACGGACAAATTCGTCATCTTGCAAAGTGAGTCTGCCCTGGTACCCGCGGCGCCGTCCCAGCCGCCCCTTCCGGCGGCCGGCCCGGACTCACGTGGACAATTGGAGACAGCTCAAAGGCAAGTGATTTCTCAAGGGTCCGTTTCGTTGGATGTGGAGGATGTGCCCTCCGCCACCGTCCAAGTGCGGTTGATCGCCGAGAGTGTCGGCGGCTTCCTCGAGCAACTTTCCAGTCAGGGTGTGGAAGAGCGCCAGCAGTCGACAATGACCATCAGAGTCCCTCAGCCGGAGTTTTTCAACGTATTCGACCGGATAAAATTGCTGGGCAAAGTCTTGAATGAAAACGCCGGCTCCGAAGACGTGACCGAGCGGTTCATCGACCTGGAGGCCCGGCTCAAGAGCGCGGCGCGCGAGGAGTTGAGTCTCCTGTCGTTGCTGGAACGCGCCGAAAAAGTGAGCGAGATCCTGACCATCGAGCGGGAACTCTCCCGCATCAGGACCGAGTTGGAGCAGGTGCAGGGGCAGATCAACTTCCTAGAGCGGAGGGTCGACCTGGCCACCATCATAGTGGCCCTATTCCCGCCTCAGTTCAGGGTCGGTCAGCCGCCCTCCGCGTCATTGTCTCTGGAGGTGTCCGACGTGTCGCAAGAGGTGGAAGCGGTGAAGGCGCTTGTTTCCGCTGCGGGCGGCGAGTTTGACCAAGTATTCACCACAGTGCAAAACGGGACCGGCAGAGCCAGCCTGACCATCCGGGTGTTCGCCGAGGACTTCAATAGAGTGGTCTCAGCCATCGAGTCTCAGGGCAAGGTCACAGCCAAAGAGGTCCGGGAAGGTACTGGTCTCAAGGACACAGAAACGGCCAAACCCGAAGACCCAGATTCCCGTATCGATGTGTCTTTTATCAAGAAGGAGCCGTTCAGAGAAGGCCAACCGCCTTCGGCGTCCTTGTTGCTGGAGGTCTCCGACGTGTCACAGCGGGTGGAAGCGGTAAAGGCGCTTGTTTCCGCCGCCGACGGCGAGATTGACCAGATATTCACCACCGCGCGAGACGGGGCCGAGAGGGCTAGTCTGACTGTTCGGGTATTTGCACAAGACTTCAATAGTGTAGTCTCCGCAATAGAGTCTCAGGGCGAGGTCAAACGCAAAGAAGTCCAACAAGAGATTGGTCCAATCGATGCCGAGACAGCCATCCCCGATGAGCCGGATTCCCGCATCGCGGTGGAGTTCGTTGAGAAGGAATCGTCGAACACCGGGCGATGGGTTGCCATAGGCGTGGCTGCTTCGGTTGTCATCCTTGGGTTCCTGTTCTACGTTACCTATCAAATTGGGCAGCGGCGCGGGGAGACGGAATAGAGTCCGTTGTCGAACAACGGACCGCAGGCGCATCCAGTTCAATAACGCCAAACCGTGGGAACCTTTAGCGTGCCTGCGGCGTCCTGACCGATGTAATATGTAAATTCAGGCTTCGTAGGCATTCCTACCCTTCTAGAGACCGCACCCCGGAACACATCTAAGACCAATATGAGACTAGAACACCGGCCAATGGAAACACACTGCATGGTGTGCGGCTCCCAGTTGGTGGTTGAGCATCCTCGGCGTGTCTGGCTCCGAGGACTGTTCGACCGCCGTCAATGGCACCCCGCCATGCTATGTCCCAAGTGCGGTGCCCGGAGCGGCGGCGGCCGGAGCATCAGATTGATGGCTAGTCACAACTCAAGCAACCCAATAAAGCGGTTCATTGTCCAACTCTTACAGAAGAGGCGAATCGGTCGACTGAGTGAAACCATGGCTACAGCCCGTCCTCCTGTCGATGGAGATGGAAATTTGGACTTGGGCCGATATCTGGCGACAGCCCCATTTCCGGTGTATGGGCTCAGTGACCGGCCCATGGGCTTGCGGCTCAGAAGCCCAGGTAGGGGAAGTCGCGGCCCTGACGGGCCTGTTTACAAATTCAGTTTGGGCTACGTTTCCGGAGACCCATACGATCCCGAGAAAGCGGTCATGATCGATCAGGGCACCTCCGAGGAATATCCCCCCGATCTACGCCTAAACCCTGGAAGGGCGGACTCCAACCTCTCTTCGATCAGAGATCTGATAGCCAACTACGCCCCGATGAGACTTCGGGAGAAAGGCCCATTCTTCGGAGACTTCCACCGCGATTGGAACATCGAGCGAATAGAGAACACGCCTCGGCAGCAGGGCACCATCCGGGTGGGCAGCGATGACGTTGAAGCGCAGTTCATTTCCTGGGAAACCCCGCTTCGTATCACTTTGGTGCACTTAGAGTTGAAAACGAACTCGCTGTCGGTGGCGGCGCTTAACCTAAGTTGGGATAATCTCCGCGAAGCCCTGTCCTCATTAGTGGTCCTGCTTGACGATCAGGATGCTTTGGCTACTCAGAACCAAGATCTGATTGATAACCGAAGACTGCGCAAGGAGCGCTACCGTAGCTCGCATGGCGACGGCCATGATTCCTGAGTCTCAATCAACCGACAGGGCCATCACCGTCCGATTCAAACGTTCGATCATAGTCGAACGGTTTTTGCTCCCATTGCTCACCATAGCCCTGCTGCTTCTGGCAGCTTGTGGTCCAACCGCTTCCTCCGCGCCTGATTCCACCCCCTCGGCGGAGACGGTGTTGGAGCAGGCCCGCCGGGCCATGGACGCAGTCCAGTCTTACCGGTATACCGGGGATATCACCAACGCTCTGGATGAGGAGATTGTGAAAACAGAATTGAAGGGGGAATGGGCAGCCCCCGGAGACTCCAGGATACTGGTCAACCAAGCCGGGGCCGAGGATGCTACTTTCCAGGAGTTCGTCTCGGTGGGAGGGCGGAATCTAGCCAGAATCCCGGGATACGCTGGCGGCGAATGGATAAGGACGGGGTCCTCTCGGGCTTGGTCCTATCCGGAGACTTGATGTTCCCGGAACTAGATGATGCGGAAGTGGAAGAAGACGCGGTGATTGACGGAACCCCGATGTACCACGTTACGGGGATTTACGAGCCAGACCCCCTGCCGCCCCCAGCGTATCAAGGGCCGCAACACTACGGCCTGTTCGTTGACAAAGAAACCATGCGGCTGCGGCGGCTGATCATAACCAGTGAATTTAGCGTTCCCGGTCCCTTGGGCGATGGTGAAGGGCAGAGGCCAGCGGAAGAATCCCGAATGAGTATGCGTTTGGTTTACGACTACTTCGACTATAACGAGCCGGTGGCGATTGAATTGCCCCCCTTTGATCCATGCAATTCTTCCGCTGATACCAAGGAGCTTCTCAGTTGCGGCCGCTTCTCGCAGCGCGTCTATTGGCTGGGGGAGAGGCTGGAAACAACGGGCTCACCTGATCTTGAACTCGACGGGGCGTGGATCAATTACGGCAACGACGACGATGTGATTACCGAGGACTCGCGCCTCACGGTCGTTTACGCAAGCCCAAAGAACACCGACGGCGGAACGTCGGTCTACCTTGAACAATGGTCCCGGCCAGCGTGGGACGAATACCTGACGCAGTTTTCCGGCTTCGATCCTGGAACGTTTCTTTCAAGTGGGCCGGTCAATTGGTGGCAACACCCCTGTGTCGAGGAGGAGGTCTACACCGAAGCAAACGGGGCCGAAGTGCACCTCTTTAAGGCGCACCTGCTCAGTCTAGTGTTCATATATCCGATGACCGAAGAGCAGATCAGCCGCTGCCGAGATGAACCGGTGCGGGCGGTGGGGGCCCACGTGTACTTTGAGGACACGGTGGTTGAGTTCTCGGTGGAGGACTCGGTGTCGCTCGGCGGGCCACCCGCCACGGTTTCGCCTTTGGGGCCCGGATCCAGACGGCCGGACAGACCACCCTACCCCGAACTGGTTGTCAAGGACAGGAATCCCTACAACAACGTGGAGACCGTCCGGTTGATTGCGGCCTCCTTGAAACCATACGAGAAACCATACGAGAAACCATGAGAGAACGGCGAGAGATGCGAATGCGACTGACCTGGATGATCGGCATCCTGACACTGCTGGCGGTTGGCTGCGCTTCAGGCGAACCCAGCCCACAACCACCAAACGCCGACATCGTATTCGACATGAAGGAGGAGTACCGTCTGGGCGAGCCGGTGGAGATAGCGGTCCGTAACCACTCGGATCTGGATTATTACTATCAATTCCAATATCCGGCCTGCTACAACCTGCAATTCTTTGATGACTCACAAGAAAGCCGTCCGTATCCGAATGCAGAACCAGTCCTTAAGCAGCGGTACCTGTCTCCGGGCCGTTTCATTGTTCCAAGGGGTACCCACTGTGACACCATCTGGGAGAAATCCATAGATCCGGGTCGATCGGTTGTGGTCTTCACCTGGGACCAACAGATGTGTATCAAGGACCGCTTTGGATGTATAGAAAGCGTTCCGGTGCAGCCTGGCGAATACCTGATCCAGGGCGAATTTTCCAGCGCGGCGAGGGTCATTGGTCCTGGTTGGGACCGGAAGCCAGACATGATCACGACCATCTCGTGGAGCCTCACCATCCAGCCGCCATAGGCGGACTGAAGTCCCGTCATCACGCCACCAACCCCGCGTAGTTGGAATTTCGACTCGACGCTATACGGAAGCATTAGGAGATTCAAATGAGGTTGACCTGGCTAATCGCGATCCTGATGTTGCTGGCGGTTGGCTGCGCATCGGGCGAATCAGTAGCCCCGGCGTCAGTCCCGACGCCCATACCTGGATCAGACATCGCCAAATTAGAACAACTCGTAACCCGTTTGTTCACTCAGCCGTCCACCATAGCCCCTGACGATGAAGGAGAGCCGCAGATACTTGTGGGGAAGATGCCCCCGAATTTCGGTGTCCGAATCCCCGACGGCGCATATATTCTTGGGAGCGTGCTCCAAAACGACGACAGTTTCCAGGCCATCGTGGACCTGCCATTCGACCGGTCTGAAGGGGAGGCGTTTTTTACCGCCGCCCTGGCGGAGGCCGGGTGGCGGGAGCAACGCCGCCCAGACCAACCCGGTTTCAATACCAGTAGAAGCGTCCGTTTGGTATATTGCTCGAGTGGGGACACCCTCTTATACATCTTCCTAAGCGAATCGCCTGTGGAGAATTTTACCGAAGCACGGATACAGGCTACAAAATTTGATAACGTGCCCAGATCGGTTTGCCAAGAGGACGCAGCCACCGAAGTTTCGCCGTTCGGAGAATCGCCAGATCTGCCTTCGCTGAGTTCTCCGGCGGGCATCATCTCGTCAAGAACACGAAACAGCGCTTCATCAACGTTTGTCGGTGCGTCAGCAGGCGGCGCCAGCGCCAGCGCCGGCATGGGGGTGACGTTCGCGACTGACTTAAGCGCCGCCGATCTGGAAGAACACTACCGCGAACAATTGGAGGCCCTGGATTGGGAATTGCTGGAGCAGGGCGCCGCGGGACCGGTGGTGGCAAGCACTTGGCGGTTCACCACTGAAGAGGGCGAGGGCCGTCGAGGTTTGCTATGGGTGGTGGAAGGGCCGGGTGTGGACCAGAGAACAGCTTTCATAGAAGTAACACGGCCGGTCAAATGAGATTCGCCGAGGCCGTTGCCACGTGAACGGACCTCGCATCCCGGATCACGTATTTGACGAACTGTGTCAGTTGGAAAAACCAATCTGGAGGTAGGGGCAACTGATGGCTGACGGACACGAAATAGACCTGATCGTGCCGCGATTCGAAGAGCTCCCCGCTCTTTATCAGGCGGCTGACCAGACGGGCTTTCACTCACTGTGGTTCACCGAGATGCTGTTCGACCGAACTTGGATGGGTAGGAGGGACCTGAATCCCTTTGGCGTTCTGGCCGAGGCGGCTGCCGTGGGCCTCGATGGGAACATAGAACGATTTTATTAGTGGGGGTGGGGATTTGCCCTATTTTGATGAGATAGAACTGGGCGACGAGATCGGACCCGTGGAGAAGGTGGCCACCGACGAAGCCGTGGCCGATTTCTGCGATGTCTGGGGCGCGCCCACACCCAACCGTTTCACCGACGCCGAGACCGCGGCCAAAGCGGGCATGTCCGGCACCATCGTACCCGGCATCATGACCATGGCGATGATGGCCCAACTGCTCACCGACTGGGGCGGCCCCGGCTCAATCAAAGACTTGGACCTGGTGTTCCGGCAGCCAGTGCCCCACAACCGGCCCCTGACCCTGGCAGCCACCATCACCGACCTGCGGGAAGAAGATGGCGAAACCCTGGTGGAGTGCGATATCCTCATGACCGGCGCCGAGGGCGAGCGCTACGTGGGCGGCAAGGCCGTCGTGGCCCTAGCGGCTCGCCGCGTTTCCATTTAGCATGTTATCTCCTGCCATTCTCCCGGTCCGACCTCGGTAGAGAAAGAATATGTTGGAACGGCTGCGCCAA
>JACZUF010000073.1 GCA_022573285.1 Chloroflexota bacterium | reverse complement strand
TTCATCAGGAACTGGAGCATGGTCCGCAGATCGTTAAAGCTGAACCCTTGATGCTCCATCTCGACGATGACCATATCGTAATCGGCATCGCCGACGAAGGTCATGTCATCCAGATTGCCGTTCCAGACCAGGCCGGAGCAGAACACCGGCTTGTCCTGTTCCAATAACTCAATCACCTTGCTGTAGCGGACCATGGCTCCTCCTTGAGATTACGCTGGGACCAAAATTGGGCGTGACGTGGTTTGCGCGGGATTATGGAACGGCCCGCCGGGTTTGTCCACCGGAAGCGGGCGTGGACGCGTTGACGGGCGGGGTAAAATCACCTACATTTTACGGACGTTTGGACGAGGGCCTCCCGTAGCTCTGTCCTCGCCCGGCCAAGAACAACATGAATATCCACGAATTCCAAGCCAAAGAAATCTTCACCCGCTACGGGATCCCCGTGCCCCGAGGCATCGTCGTGGCCACCCCGGCAGAGGCCGAAGCGGCGACCAAGGAGTTGGGCGGCCAGTCAGTCGTGAAGGCCCAGATACACGCCGGCGGGCGGGGCAAGTCGGGCGGCGTCCAATTGGTGCACAGCCCGGAAGAGGCATCAGAAGTGGCTGGGCGTATGTTAGGTTCCAGACTGGTCACACCCCAGACCGGGCCCCAGGGCGCGCCGGTCCAGAAGCTCCTGATCGAAGAATCGGTAGACATCAAGAAGGAACTCTACGTTGCTTTGACCATCGACCGCGGCCACCGGGGTCCCGCTCTGCTGGTCAGCACCCAGGGCGGCATGGACATCGAAGAGGTCGCCGCCAACGATCCCCAGGACATTCACACCGAGCCGGTGGACCCCCTATTGGGGCTGATGCCCTTTCAGACCCGGCGTTTGGTGCGGCATTTGGGGCTGGACCAGGCCGTGGCTGGAGATGCCGCCAAGGTCTTGACCGCCATTTACCGGGTGTTCGTGGAGAACGACTGCTCTTTGGTGGAGATCAACCCGCTGATAATCACCGGCGACGACCGGGTGGTGGCCCTGGACGCCAAGATCAACCTGGACGACGATTCCCTGTTCCGCCACGCCGACCTGATGGAGTACCGTGACGTCAGCCAGGAGGACGAACTGGAAGCCCAGGCGGCCGACCTGGACATAGCTTATGTAAACTTGGACGGCGACGTTGGCTGCCTGGTCAACGGGGCCGGCCTGGCCATGGCCACCCTGGACGTGACGACTGGCGCGGGGGCGGCCCCCGCCAACTTCCTGGACGTGGGCGGCGGGGCCACTCCCGAGAAGGTCGCCAACGCCGTTAAGATCATCCTTTCAGACTCCAAGGTCCGGCGGGTGTTGGTCAATATATTTGGCGGCATCCTTCGCTGCGACGTCGCCGCCGAGGGCATCGTGTTAGCCTACAAGGAGACCGGCTCCACCGTCCCGTTGGTAGTTCGGATGCTGGGCACCAACATGGTGGAAGGCAAAGCGTTACTGAGCGCTTCGGGACTGCCGGTGGTCTTCACCGACACCCTCACCGAGGCCGCCGACGCGATTAAGCAACTGAACGTCTAGCCGAACGTTTAGCCGAAAAGCCGACTGGAGACAGACCCCGATGGGCATATTGGTCGATGAGAATTCACGGGTCTTGGTGCAGGGCATAACCGGACGGGAGGGCAGCTTCCACGCCCGCGCCTGCATGGCCTACGGCACCAACGTGGTGGCCGGGGTGACCCCGGGCCGGGGCGGGGCTACATTCGAGGACACGGTCCCAGTGTTTAACTCGGTTGAGGAGGCCGTGGCCCAGACCCAAGCCAACATGGCGCTGATATTCGTGCCGCCGGCCTTCGCTCCCGACGCGATCGCCGAGTCCGCCGACGCCGGAATCCCGCTCATCACCTGCATCACCGAGGGCATCCCGGTCCAGGACATGGTGAAAGTCTACCGGTACATCGAGAAGAAGCCGGTGCGGCTCATCGGCCCCAACTGCCCCGGACTGATCACCCCCGGCGCCAAGTGCAAGATCGGCATCATGCCCGGCTCAATCCACCTGCCAGGCCGGGTGGGGGTCCTCTCCCGCAGCGGCACCCTGACCTACGAAGCCGTGGCACAGCTCACTGCCCTGGGCCTCGGGCAATCTAGCTGCGTGGGCATCGGCGGAGACCAGATAATCGGCACCGACTTCGTGGACGTCCTGCGGCTGTTCGACGCCGACCCGGACACCGACGCGGTGGTGATGATCGGGGAGATCGGCGGCGCCATGGAACAGGAAGCCGCCGCCTTCATCAAGGCCGAATTCGGCAAACCCGTCGCCGCCCTGGTGGTCGGCGCGTCGGCCCCTCCGGGCAAGCGCATGGGCCACGCCGGAGCGATAATCACCGGGGAAAGCGCCCGGGCCGAGTTTAAGATTGCCGCCCTGAAAGACGCCGGGGCCTGGATCATCCCAACTCCCGCCGATATCGGCTCCACCGCCCAGGAGATGCTGCGGAGCAACGGCCTGCTCAGTTAATCTACCCACGAAATGGCCACCGGCCGGCCTGCGGACCAACCGCCTCGACGGCCGGCACACACTCCCACCAATAAGGAGCCGCCATGCCTTACGCCGAGTTAAACGGGATCAAGATCCATTACGAGGTCCGGGGCTCGGGTCCTCCGCTCCTCATGATGGCGCCCGGCGGGTTCGATTCCACTATTGAAAAGTGGACCACCTCGGGCATCTGGGTGGGAGTCAAACCCCTGGAGACACTGACCAGCCGCTACACCTGCATCGCCTACGACCGCCGGGAATCCGGCCTATCGGGAGGCAAGGTGGAGCGAGTCTCCTGGACCACCTACGCCCACGAGGCCAAGGCCCTTTTGGACCTGCTGAATTTCCCCCGCGCCTTCGTTATGGGCGGCTGCATGGGTTGCTCCACCGCCACCGCCTTCGCCGTCACCTACCCAGAATCCACCCAAGGCTTGGTGCTCCATTGGCCGGTGGGTGGCGTCAGATGGCGGCAGAACGGCCTGGAACGGTTCCAGCAGCACGTGAACTTCTTGAAGGAGAATGGGCTGGCCGCAGTCGTGGACCTCGCCCGCGAACAGGGCAGTTTCTGGACTAGTCCGGAGGCGGGGCCCTGGGCCTCGACGATCGTTGGCGACCCTGATTTCGCCGCCGATTTCGCGGGCCAAGACCAGGACCGGTATCTGGCCATGGTGAGTCTGATGGGGCAAATGCTCTTCGACCGCGACACGGCGACCGGTCCCGAGCCCCAAGAACTGATGGCCCTCAAAGTGCCGGCGGTCATCATCCCCGGCGCGGACGCGGCCCACGCCACCTCCGCCGCCCGCTACCTGCAGGAATGCCTGGACGGCAGCCAATACCACGACGTTCCCGTTGAAGAGCAGACTCCAGACCGGGTGCGCCAGTGGATCATCGAGTTCCTGGAGTCCCACGTCCCGGTGGCCGCCTAGCGGCGTTTCATCGGCAGGTTGGCGGGCCCCGGATACGGTTCTCGTTGTTACCCGATTCCGCGCCTGGTATACTGGATTTCAGTGGCGCGGCGCGCCCGGTTCCGGCTTTTCGCGCCGCTTAAAAGCCTCCCCAGTAACCATTGATGGACTACGAAACAGTTATCGGCCTCGAGGTCCACGTCCAACTGCTGACCCAGAGCAAGATGTTCTGCTCCTGCCGGGCCGATTATCAGAACGCGCCCGTGAACAGCCGGGTCTGCCCGGTGTGCCTGGGCCTGCCGGGAACGCTGCCGGTGATCAACAAGAAGGCCGTGGAATACACCATCATGACCGGCCTGGCCCTGGGCTGTGAGATTCCGGGCCTCACCAAGTTCGACCGCAAGAACTACCCCTATCCCGACCTGATGAAGGGATACCAAATCTCCCAATACGACATGCCACTGGCCATGAATGGCCACCTGGATATAACCGCCGACGGCCAAGACCGGCGGGTGCGGGTTGAGCGGGTACACCTAGAGGAAGACGTTTCCAAGCTCCAGCACGTGAACGGCGGCCAGGGCGATGCCCACAGCCTGGTGGACGTGAACCGCTCCGGGGTGCCCCTGATGGAGGTGGTCAGCCACCCGGACATGCGCACTCCTGAAGAGGCACGTTCCTACCTGACCAAGCTGCACTCAATCATCCAATACCTGGGAGTGTCCACCGCCAACGCCCAGGACGGCAGCTTCCGGTGCGACGCCAATATCAGCCTGCGGCCCGTGGGTCAAGAGGAGTACGGCACCAAGGCCGAGATCAAGAACATGAACAGCCTACGCTCGGTGTTCTTGGCCCTCAACCACGAGGTGGAGCGTCAGCGAAACCTGCTTGACGCCGGTGAACGGGTGGTCCAGGAGACCCGCGGCTGGTCCGAGGAGCGCAACGTCACCTACTCCCAGCGCAGCAAGGAAGAGGCCCACGACTACCGCTATTTCCCCGAGCCGGACCTGCCGCCCCTGGTGGTGGACCGCGCCTGGATCGAAGAGATTCGAAACAGGATCCCTGAACTGGCCACAGATCGGCTGACCAGGTTCACCCAGCAGTACGGGCTGCCCGATTACGATGCCCGGCTGCTGACCAACTCCAAGGCCATGGCCGATTTCTACGAGCAGGCCGCCGGCCTCAGACCCCTTGGCGGAGATGAAAGCGGGAAGTTCGCCAAGAACGTCAGCAACTGGATGCTGGGCGACCTGAGCCGGCTACTCCACCTGAACAACAAGGAGATCGACGGATCTCCGGTGTCCCCGGAACACCTGGTCGAGCTCATCGGCCTGGTGGACCAGGGCACGGTTAGCGTCTCCCTGGCCAAGACCGTGCTGGAAGAAGCCTTCGATTCAGGCGGTTCTCCGGCGCAGATCGTCCAGGAAAAAGGCTATACTCAGATAAGCGACTCTTCAGCCGTGGAGTCGGCGGTTGGCCAGGCCATCGACGCCAACCCCCAGGCCGTGGCGGATTACATGGGCGGGAAAGAATCCGCCGCCAAGTTCCTGGTGGGCCAGGTGATGAAGATCACCAAGGGCCAAGCCAAGCCGGACCTGGTGAACCAACTGGTGGTCGAGGGCCTGGAAAAGCTTAAGTAGAGGGCTTCAAATCGAGGCCCGTAGCTAGCGGGGGTAAATAGAGCAGGCGGGGTGCTTCCGCCGAGGTCAACCCATGAGCGATTTCATGAACGTGGTGCAACTCCTGGTATCCGTACTGCTGGTGGTTGTGATCTTGGCCCAGGTCAAAGAGGGTGGCGGCGGGCTGTTCGGCTCGGCATCCTCCACCATCCACACCCGCCGGGGGCTGGAGAAGACCCTATTCCAGTTCACCGTCTTCTTGGCAGTGGCCTTCGTGGTGATTTCGATTATCAGCGTCCGGGTAGGTTAGATATGACATCAGTGCCTGGGCGTGCAATCCTTGGCATCAGCGTCTGGGTAGGCTAGCCGGGGGCGGCCTCCTCCGCCCGATTCCACCATGAATTCCCCCCTACTGGTCTTCACCACCGACTTTGGTCTGTCCGACCCCTACGCCGGAGTCATGAAGGGTGTGGCGCTGACCATCAACCCCGGCCTTCGCCTGATTGACCTGACCCACCAGGTCCTGCCCCAGAACATCGCCCAGGGCTCTTTCCTTCTCGGCATCAACCACCGCTACTTCCCCAAAGACGCCATCCATGTTGCCGTGGTCGACCCAGGGGTAGGCACGGACCGCCGTCCGGTGCTGCTGTCCACGCCTTGGGGGCGCTTCGTGGCCCCGGACAACGGTTTACTCAGCGGCGTGATTGCCGGCTATCTGGACCCCACGCCGGTGGTTGCCGGACCCGTAACCCTGCCTCCGGAACTCACCTCTGTTCACCTGACCAACAGCGAGTACTGGCGTCATCCGGTGAGCAAGACCTTTCACGGCCGGGACGTCTTCACCCCGGTGGCGGCCCATCTGTCCCTGGGGGTCGCGCCGGAAGAAATGGGCGATGCAGTCCACAGTCTGTTCTATCTGCCCCTGCCCCAACCCGTCATCCAAGGCGGCAAGATCACCGGCCAGGTGGTCTACCGGGACGTTTTCGGCAATCTGGTGACCAACATCCCCACCGAATCCCTACCTTCAGCCGAAGCAGTTGAGGTCTGGATCAAGGGCCGGAGCATCATCGGGCTCAGCCAAACCTTTAACGACGAATGGGACGAAGATCACGAGGCCGGCGCAAGATTGATCGCTCTGGCAGGCAGCCACGGATACCTGGAAGTTGCCATGTCCAACGGCAACGCGGCGGCCCTGCTGGAAGCCGGCGAGGGCGAGGCTGTCGAGGTCGTAAGCAAATCCGGTTGACATCGTTAGGCGGCGTGCTACGATTGTGCAAACTCCGCTTGGCGTTCAAAAAAGACCAGGCATCCCCACGCATGCTGCAGGAGGGACCATGGATTTCGACCGCGAAGGCCTGCTCAAGCTATACACGACCATGACGACCATTCGCCATTTCGAGGAACGGGGTATCCCCGAAACCGGCCAGCGGGGCGTGTCGGCCTCGATCCATTCCTCCGCCGGACAGGAGGCGGTGGCCACCGGGGTGTGCGCCAACCTCACCGATGAGGACTATATCGGCAGCACCCACCGGGGTCACGGCCACTGCATCGCCAAAGGTGTCGACCCCAAGCTGATGATGGCCGAGTTATTTGGCCGGTCGACCGGGCCGAACAAGGGCAAGGGCGGCTCGATGCACATCTCAGACATGAGCAAGGGCATGCTGGGCACCAACGGCGTGGTGGGCGCCAGCATCCCCCTGGCGCTGGGCGCGGCCCTGACATCCAAGATCAAGAAACTTGGCCGGGTGGCCGTGGCTTTCTTCGGCGACGGCGGTTCCAGCCAGGGCGTAACCCACGAGTCCATGAACCTGGCCTCGATCTGGAAGCTGCCGGTGATCTTCTTGTGCGAGAACAACGGCTACGCCATGTCCACCCCCGTCGAATACGGGGTTTCCATAACCCACATCTCCGACCGAGCCCAGGGCTACGACATGCCGGGGGTCCACGTTGACGGCATGGACGTTTTCGCCGTTTACGACGCTACGGCCCAGGCAGTGGCCAGGGCCAGGGCCGGCGAAGGCCCCAGCCTCATCGAGTGCCAGACCTACCGCTATTACGGCCACACCGTATTCGACAACCCCCTGACCTACCGCTCCAAGGAAGAGGAGGACCACTGGCGGGCCCGTGATCCCCTCAAACTGTTCCGGGAGGCGGTCCTGCCCCAGGGCGACATCACGGCGGAGGAACTGGACCAGATCGATGCCGAAGCCGTGACCCTGATGGAAGAGGCCGTGAAATTCGCCGACGAAAGTCCCTTTCCTGAGCCGGTGGAACTGTACGACGACGTCTACGTCGATTACCCCAAGGACCTGATGAAACGCGGCGTGAACATGGCGGTCTGATCCCTTATCGACTTAGTCAGGGACCAGGTT
>JACZUF010000036.1 GCA_022573285.1 Chloroflexota bacterium | reverse complement strand
TGGTCTGCATCACCGCCGTGCCCAACTCACTCAGCGACGACCCGGAGCAGGACATCGAATGCGTCCTGGACCACTACGACTACATGGTGAAATTGATCGGCATTGACCACGTGGGCATCGGCACCGATACGGTCATCGGCGACCACGTGATGTTCCACCACTACATGCTGGGCCGGGACCTGGACGAGCTGCCGGCCGCCTACCTGAACGGCCTGGAATCACCGGCAGACGGCAAGAACATCATCCGGGGCCTGATCCGCCGGGGTTATTCTGACACCGACATCAAGAAGATCGTCGGCGGCAACGCCCTCGACCTGTTCCGCCGGGTCATGGCCTAGATGGCCAAAACAAGCTGTAATAGGATTTAGGGAATCAGACCATGGCAGCCACCGACACCGAATTCCAACACATCGCCCTCCAGCGCCGCGGCCAAGTGGCGGTAATCACCCTGCAGCGCCCCGACCGCTTGAATGCCCTCAACCGGCAGATGGCCCAGGAGTTGCACGACGTTTTAGACCAACTGGCGGGAGAGTTCCCGGAGACCCGGGCAGTCGAAATTACCGGCGAGGGCCGGGGGTTCTGCTCCGGGGCCGACGTCGACGGATGGGTTCGTGAGCTTGATGCGAACGTTGACGGCATCCGTGAGTGATACGACCATTGTCGTTCGTCAAGGGTGGTGTGTTGCTTGGGTTCAGGCAGCCTGATATGGGAAATTCCGACTACAAGCGCATATGGATGACAATTAGGTGTGTTGAATCCAGATAGGTAATGCTAGATTTGTACCTGAGCGATATGAATATGATGTTGCCAAACATCCACAGACTTGGAAAAATATTGATCGCCTCATTGGACCAAACCGATATAAAGTAAATTGGAGATTCCGATCATTAACTAAACCGCCGTCATTGTGGGCCCGGCCTGGGCCAAGTCCCCAGATTTACCCCTGCGGTGAAAATTGGAGTCCCCGGTCTATGTTATCTAGATTCACAGTGTCGATCCTAACCAAAGAGTACGCTTATCTAACGGGCGCCAGTCTCTACATTGTTGCGATTTCTATCGTCGTCGGCATGCCTCTCATCTTTGATGCCGACGCCTATTATTACTTCCAGATAGCCAGGAATATCTCAAACGGGGCGGGTTCCACTTTCGATGGGGTAAGCGTCACCACCGGCTATCACCCCCTTTGGATGGGATTCCTAACGACCCTTCATTTCTTGTTTCAAGGCGTTTCCAGTATTCACTATGCGGTCCATGGGATTCTGATCGTTCTTTTCCTAGCCGGATGGCTTCTGTTGTGGATCGTTGCAAAGACCATCGGTATTTCCCCCACCGCGTTCATCTTGGCTTCTCTAATTGTGCTGGCGCCGAACATGGCTGTGTTTCAAAGCGGGTTGGAAAACACCCTTTTGTTTTTTTTGTTGGCGCTGTTGATTTTCCTACAGTACCGTACCTGGAACGACCATAGGACTAAGGTCGCGGCAATCGCTTTGGTCTTATTGTTGGCTTATTTCACGCGCCTCGATTCAATTTTCCTAATCGCCATCTACTTGCCCTACCATTTGGTGACATTTTGGCGGTCCGGTAACCACTTGGCTGCCATCTTGCTCCCAGCTGTCGTGGCAGCGGGAGTATTTGCCCATTGGGCCTTCATGCTGGTCAACTTCGACACCATTTTCCCCACCAGCAAACTGGCCATCCAGGAGACTCAACAAATGGCCAGCATCCTTGACGCCTTGGTGGAGCCAGGGCCAACTCTGACTACCATGCTGCGTCAGATTCTCGATCCCGTCGATTTCGGTTCTTTTGCAAACCTTGTACGATACGTGGGTTTAGCTACGCCGCTCGTTTTGGTCGTGAGCTTGTTCGTCGTCGCCAGAAAGCGATTTATGCAACGTTTGCCTATTTTCATGATTGGTCTGATGGCAGTCCTCCAGCTTTTCTACTATGTCGTAGTCGTTTCTATATGGACTAGAGAATGGTATTACACTGGATGGTTCATCATCGTTCTGTTCGCTGTCTCACTATTGCTCTCAAATGTAAAGGTCAGATACCAATCGGTGTTGGGGGGTGTATTGATAGTCGTGTTATTAACGGTCAGCATCGCCGCGAATGTGGACCGGAGAAACCCAACGTGGGCATCCGCTATCGAGGAAGGCCAACTGCTTCACGACTATGATAAGCCGGGGAACGTGATTGTTGCTTTGCAGCCAGACCGGGCCACATATTTCAGTGGGGTGCCTATGCGCCACATTGAAGGTAAGGTGAACAGTTACGAATACATCAGATCATATTTGCTACCAGGACGGGTGACAGCTTACTTGGATGACATCGGAGCGACCCACTACGTTTATTCCAACGAGCCAATTCCATCAACCGGAATTCCCTGCAAGATTCAGATCGCCACCAGCAAGGAGGGAACCCTGTACGGAGAATATGATCGCCATGTCAACAACGTCTGGGTATACCTCATCAATGATGGTCCCGCGCCAGCCTTGACTTCGGTGCCAACGGTTCCAAGCTGTGATTCGGATTAACTCGTGACCGACACCGAATTCCAACATATCGCCCTCCAGCGCCACGGCCAGGTGGCGGTGGTGACGTTGCAGCGGCCTGACCGCTTGAACGCCATCAACCGGCAGATGGCCCAGGAACTGCACGACGTTTTCGACCTGGTGGCCGGCGAGTTTCCGGAGACCCGGGTACTTGTCATAACCGGCGCGGGACGGGGGTTCTGCTCCGGGGCCGACGTCAGCGACATGGCCAAGCGGATGGCCGACCCGATGGAAGCAGACCTGGGTCATTCCGTGAGCGCCGACCAGGGTCCATCATTAACCATGCGTTTAGCGCCGCATCTCCGCGAGATTCCTCAACCGGTCATCGCGGCGGTGAACGGAGTGGCTGCAGGCGCCGGGCTGGGCATCGCCGTGTCCTGCGACATCAGAATAGCCTCGGATAGCGCCAGGTTCTCTGCGGTATTTGTGAAGCGTTCCCTGATGCCCGACGCCGGTGTTTCCCAGATCCTTGGGGCCTTGACCGGGCCAGGAATCGCCGCCGAGATGACACTCACCGGCAGGGTTTACGACGCCCAGTGGGCGCTGGCCAAAGGGTTGGTCAACCAGGTCGTTCCCGCCGAAGAGCTGATGTCCCAGGCCGAGTCCTTGGCCGGTGAGATAGCCGCCAACCCGCCGCTGGCGGTGAGAGCGACCAAAGCACTATTCAACAGCCACTACCCGGACCTGAACCAGGTCATCGAAGCCGAGCACCGGGCCAACGACGCGGTCCGGGGCACCGCCGACCAGAAGGAAGCGGTGCAGGCCTTTTTGGAGAAACGGGAACCGAAGTTCACCGGCAATTGACCCTCCCATCCCAAAGCCGGACGGCGGCGTATTCTCCAATACACCCGGCTTACCCTCCAACGGGGCTTATGCTATCCTGGCCAGACGGCCCTGGGGTTGAAACGCCTGGGACTTGAGAGAGGAATCAGATTGAACTGCCCACGTTGCGACGTCGCCCTAGACGAAAAAACCTTTAAAGGGATCGAGATCGACCACTGTCCCGAGTGCAAGGGTCTTTGGCTGGACTTTCACGAGCTGGACCAACTCGAAGACCACGCCATGGACGATGACGAGCGCAAGGGGATGATTGAGTACGCCCGAAGGGAGAGCGACATCTCCTGCCCCCATTGCCACGAGGTCATGGAGACCTTCAACTACCGGGCCCACGACCTGCCCATCGACCACTGCAAGAACCAGCACGGCTACTGGCTGGACGAGGGTGAGGAGAAGAAAGTCCTGGATATCATGAAGCAGCGCGTCCAAGACCTGAAGCGTTCCTCCTCCGCCGAGGAGTCGTGGGCCCAGTTCCTGGAGCGCGGCGGGACCAGGTCTTTCCTAACCAAAGTCAAAGACCTGTTCAAGGGCTAGCCGCAGGAAGCAGCACGCAAGCCCCCTCCCTTCCTAATCATCCCGAAACGCCCGCGCCTCTTCTGTCATTCTGAGGAGGCCGCAGCCGACGAAGAATCTTGTTACTCCACGACATGCCATACCAGTGGAAACGAGACCCTTCGCAAGCTCAGGGTGACTTTGCGCGGGAGCTAGGAACCCTCCAGTTCCTCCATGAACAACTGCAAAGAGGCGTCGGCGCGGGAGTAATCGTAGGTGGCGTAGTGGCGTTGGCGGAGCTGGACCACATCGCCGTTGAAGTAACGCTCATACAGCGTCTGCCGGGAACCGAACTGGGTGCCGATCAAGTCCCAGGCCAAACGGAACAGCCTCACCTTTTGCTTGGCGTCGATCGACGCACCCTGGTAGTACTTGCCGATATCCTCAGCCAGGGGCCCCGCCAAGTCCTCCTCGGTGGGGGTCAGCATCAGCCCTCCGGCGGCTAATTGCTCTACTATCGCCGCCACCCGGGCGTAGGCGTCCGGATACCAGTGGCGCATGGCGGTCCACGGCTCGGCGGCCGGCCAGATTCCCTCGCCTTCATAGGGCCCTGCGTGGGCCTCGGAGGCCCGCATATAGGCACGCACCGTCTCCAGGGTGTCGATAACCTCTGAGGTCTTCTCCTGGACGTGGGCGTAGCCGCCGATCCCGATGGCCTCGGTGATGCCGTGGACGATGCCCAGGATGAACTCCAGCTTGGCGATGCTCTTGACCGCCACCTGCTGCATGTATTGGCGCTACAGGGTCGCCTTCTGGACGGTCATGTTGGCCAGTTCAACGTCGTCATAGACGAACACCCGCTCCCAAGGGATCAGCACGTCGTCGAAGATGGCCATGGCGTCCATCTCGTCGTACTGACCGGACAGCGGATAGTCGGCCAATGGGCGGCCGAGGTCGTGGCCGGGACGGCAGATGAACTTGAGGCCGGGTGTGGCCACCGGCAGGGCGAACCCGATGCAATACTTGCGGTCTTCTTCCACGTCGGGCCGCAGGGGCCGGTACACCGGAGCGAAAATCTCGTCGGAGAACGGGGCCAAGGTGGCCAGCAGTTTGGTGCCCCGCACGATCACGCCTTCGTTGGTCCGGTCGACCACCCCCACCGCCGTGTACGGGTCGGGCAGTTCGGCCAGGGTAAGCGCCCGGTTGACTTGGGGGTGGCCGAAGGCGTGGGTCAGGCACAAGTCCCGCTCTCTGACGTACTCGTGGTAGTTGCGAAGGTTATCCCCGTGCCGCTTGTCGTTCAGCCCGTAGAGATGGGCCAGTTGGCGGGAGGCGGTCACTTGGATGTTTACATAACCGGGCGTGCGGCCCAGCATGCCGTGACAGGACTGGGCGACGACCTCCATGGCGCTCCGGCGGCGTAAGAGGTCCTCGGGGTCTCGGGCACCAGATAAGACAGGGCCACCGGCTCTCCGTTGGTGGGCGAATTGAAGGTCATCTTCTCATGGTTTTCGGGGGAGTGCTGGAGGTCGTAGATGCCGGCCAGGGTCTGGGCCATCCGGGCCATTTTGGGGTGGGTGGTGACATCCCCCACCCGTTCCCCTTCCAACCATATCTCCCGGCCGTCTCTCAGACCCTCCAGGAACTGTTCGCCGGTCCGTACCGCCATATGGAACCTCGGCCCGTGTAGGCGTCAAATGCCAAAATATTGGGAATACTAGCACCGGACAGAGAAGCCAACAAGCAGGGTGCTGGCGCAGGCGTCAGCTGTCTTACACACTCGAGCAAGAACCAGCGCCTGTCACCCTGATAGGGCCGTAAGCGCGCGAAGGGTCTCGTTGTTCCCAGACAGCGCTATCTCGAAGCAACGAGATTCTTTCCCGACCAGTCGGGACGGCCTCAGAATGACATGTGTTGGAAGAGCGGCCGGCGACTATTTATAGGGATTGTCCCAGCGGTCGAGACCGCAGACCTCTTCCAAGGGCTTGCGGGTGACCGGGCCGAACTCGCCCCGCGGGTAGCCCAAGGGCATGCAGTAGACGATCTCGGCGGTGTCGGGGATGTTGAGCAGCTTGTGTACCCGCTCATCGACCACGGCGTGCAGGGTGGCGATGGTGCCGCCGATGCCGTGGGCCCTGGCGGCCAGCAGCAGGTTCTGCGCCGATGGAATGATGCCTCCGGAGCCTCCCCTGGAGAGGGCGCAGATCAGGACCATCACCGGGGCGTCCCCGAATTCATTGGCCAACCGCATGGCCGACCGGGTGGAATTCTTGCCCGGAGGAATATCCTCGGGCCCCATGATCCCCTGGTCCTTTCGCTTGGCCCACCAGGCCTCGTGATACAGTTCGCCCAGTTTTTTCCGGGTGTCGGCGTCCTTCACCACGATGAAGTGCCACTGCTGGGTGTTGCCGCCGTTGGGCGCGCGGATGGCCGCCTCCATGATGTCCCGCATCACCTCGTCGGGGATGGGGTCGGGCTTCAGCCGGCGGATGGCCCGCTGGGTGAACATCGCCTCGCCAAGGGACATGGTCAGCCGGTCTGCGGTGGTCATCTTCGCTTCTCCAAACTAAATTTCTTGTTTTTATACGACGCTGGCGGCGTTCGGGCGCCGGTCGGTCCGAGGCTCGGCCAACAGACGGCCGTATCCGTAAACCGGCTCGGTTACCCCGGCCTGGCCCAACACACTCCAAAGGGTGGCCGAATGGGAGGTGACCACCGGCTTCCCGATCTCATCTTCCAGGTCTTGGGCGGCGGCCATGCCGTCGAAGTTCATACAACTGATGAACAGGCCGTCGGCTTCGCCGGCGTAGTCCTGCCAGGCGTTCAAGGAGAAATCATATATCTCCTGGGGCGGGACCGCCGCAAAACCTTCGGCGGTCACCAGACCCATCCCCTGCATGGTGAGGGCCTCGATGCCGGCCTCCTTCAAATAGGCCCGCTCGGCTTCATGATGGCTGTCTGGATAGGGGGTCGATACAACGATCTTCTTCAAGCCAAGGTGCTGCAGGGCCTCGGTCACGGCCAGCATGGTGGACGTTGTGGGCGTGCCCCACTGGGCCTCCATGTCCCGGCAGAACTGGCGGTCTTTCTCCATCCCGCGGAGCGCGCCGCTAACCGTGCAGCAGTAGGCCACCGAATCAACCTTGGCGCTGGCCAGCTCGCCCACCGCGCGGACGGCATTACCCTCCATCTCGATCAGGGCGTCGATGCCTTCGCCCTCGGCCAGCATCATGCGGCTGGTGAAGAACCCGACCCCGGGAGGGGCGGCTATGGGGTATCTCATCTCGGAGATAGTGGACGCGCTCACCACCACCAGCCCAATCTTGGTCCGCAGGTCCAACTTGTCCATCTGCGCTTCTCCCACCGGAAGATCGCCCTTGGGTTTCGGTTGCCAATTTTATCACAACGCCAGGCTGGAATCGGTATTTGACGGGATTCTATTGAAGGCGGGGATCGGAAACCTGCATCGGCGTAGGGGCACGGCTGTGCCGTGCCCCTACGCTATATGACATGGTGGCCGCGCTTTGGCCGTATTTTTCATCAACCGGTGATCCGCGCCCTGACCTAGACCGATATATTGTTATAATGTGGCCCATCTTTCCCGTGGGTAGTGATAAAGCCTCAGGAGGCGCCGTGCCGAGCATTTCCCTGGACGCAGCACAAGCCTATCAACGTTTGGGCGTAAAACCGATCATCAATGCCGCCGGTTCCGTCACCAAGTACGGCGGCACCAAGACCCGGCCCGAGGTCCTGGAAGTGATGGCCGGGGCGGCCCGGATCATGGTCAATGTGGAGGAACTAAATCGGAAGGCCGGGGAAGAAATCGCCCGGCTGACCGGGGCGGAAGCCGGTTTCGTCTGCAGCGGCGCGGCCGGCGGCCTGGTGCTTCAGGCTGCGGCCTGCATCGCCGGCCAGGACCCGGTCAAGATGCGGAAACTGCCCGACACCACGGGCATGAAGAACGAGATAATCATCCAGAACATGCACCGTTTTCCCTACGAGCAGGCCTACCGGGCCGCCGGCGGCAAGCTGGTCGAGATCGGCGATTCCAGGTACTCCCATCCCTGGGAGTTGGAAGGGGCCATCGGCGAGAACACGGCGGCGGTGGCTTTCCTCTGCGCTCCTTTGACCAATCGGCGGGCCATATCCCTCCCCCAAGTCTGCGAGATCGCCCATAGCCGGGGGGTGCCCGTCATCGTCGATGCCGCCTCGATGCTTCCACCTAGGGAAAATTTACAGAAATACCTGGCCGAGGGCGCCGACATGGTGGCTTTCAGCGGAGGAAAGGGTATCCGCGGCCCCCAGAGCACCGGTATCCTCTGCGGGCGGGCCGACCTGATCGAAGCGGCCGCGGCCCACGCCAATCCGGCCCAAATGTTGGGCCGGCCCATGAAGGTGGCCAAGGAGGAGGTTGTGGGATTGGTGACCGCCCTGACCATGTTCCTCGAGGAGGACGAGGAAGCAGAAATGCGGGCCTACCGGACACTGGCCGAGCGGGTGGTGGACGCCCTCAGCGAGGTCCCCGGCCTGAAGATCACTCTGGAGCACGACGATCACGATTACCTGATCCCGCACGCGCTCCTGCGTTTCGGCCCAGACTGGCGCGGGCCCAGCCGGAATGAGATCGCCAGGGCCATGGAAGAGGGCGAGCCCGCCATCTACCTGCACCAGTTGGGCCAGCCCGACGAATTGGCGGTGGACCCCTTGAACCTGACCGAAGAAGAGACGTCAACTGTGGTCCGGCGTCTGCGGGAAGAATTGAGCCGCTAGCACCATGCGCCCCCATCCTAACCTTCCCCCTTGCGAGGGGGAAGGGATTAGTCAATCAACATCAACCAGGCTAAGGAGAAGGAAATGGCCATCAAGATCGACCTGAGAGTGCCCCCCTGCAAGCCCGTTCCGGAGGTCACGGCCTTCGTGAAAGAGTGCGAGGACGCCGGTTTCGACGGCGTAGGGATGCTCGACTCCCAGATGCTGGAGCGGGACGTATTCGTCTGTATGGCCCACGCGCTGCTGAACACATCAACCATCAAAGTCGCCTCCGCAGTCACCAACCCCGTGACCAGGCACCCTTCGGTGCTGGCGTCGGCGGCCCAGACCGTCTCCGAGATCGCGCCGGGCCGGGCCCAGATCTGGATCGGGCGGGGTTATAGCTCCGCCAACGTCGTCGGCATCCCTCCGGCCACCGTGCGCCAGATGCGGGACTCCGTCGTCATGATGAAGGAACTAATGGCCGGGAACCAGGTCGATTTCGGCGATGTCTCGAGCCGCATGCGGCACGGCGGCGGCGTGACAACCCCGGTCTACATCGCGGCCACCGGCCCCAGGGTTATGAAGGTGGCCGGCGAGGTTGCCGACGGCGCGGTCTTGATGACGGGCATCCACCCGAATGCCGTGGCGGAAGCCCGCGAGTTGATCGCCGACGGCGCCAGGAGCGCCGGACGGAACCCCGACGATATAGAGACCATCTTCACCTGCACGACCATCATCAGGGACGACGTGAAAGAAGCACGGGAGGTCGCCCGGCCCCTGGCGGTGCAAAGACTGATGGAGACCACCTACGTCCGCTGGTTGAAGGCCGCCGGCCTGGACTTCTCGGACCTGGAGATCCCACGGGGTCTCTGGGACCTGTACCCCGACGTTCCCCACGCCGAGGACTGGGAGAAGGCCAAAGAGTTGTGCGCTTTCCTGCCCGATGACGCGCTGGCCCAACTCTGCGACACCATGGGCCTGATCGGTTCGCCGGAGTATTGCGCCGACCGCATCAAGCAGGCGGAGAAGGCGGGCCTGGAGCACCTCTATCTGATGACCGACCAGACCTACGAGTTCGCCACCGGCGAGTTGAAGGCCTTCAAAGATATAATTTTCCCGGCGCTAAACCGGTCCAAGCAGCCGGCGTAATGCCGGGAGGATTTACATCGCGTTGCAAAGGCCACTCCGGATAACTATCTTCAAGGCATTGACGCTACACGCACGTAGGGGCGGGTTTGTAACCCGCCCTGCTACCATCCACCGATTCTCAAGAACTAAAACCACGTCACCATGAGAGGCGATGCTGTTCTATCGGGACGTACCCACGGCAAGGGAGGGCGGGTTTGAAACCCGCCCTGCTACCATCCACCGATTCTCCAGAGCTAAAACCACGTCACCATGAGAGGCGATGCTGTTCTATCGGGACGTACCCACGGCAAGGGAGGGCGGGTTTGAAACCCGCCCCTACAATGGTCGAATCCTTGCTCACGAACTGGCGACATGGAACAGTAGGGGCACGGTCCCGATGTCATCGGGATGCCCCTACGCACGGGATTCCGGCGATCTGGGATGAGCAGTATCGATGGCGGCTATTTAGCGGCCGCTCAGTCCACCGGCGCGCGCCGTTCCTGCTCGATCAGCACCCTCCGCAGTATCTTGCCGGACGGGTTCTTGGGGATGGAGTCGACGAACTGGACGTGGCGTATCTGCTTGAACGTGGCCACCTGTCCGGCGATATACTCCATGATCTCTTCGGCAGACGGAGACTGGCCTTCTTTAATCACCACGAAGGCCTTGGGAACCTCGCCGGCCTCCTCGTCTTGGATGCCGATCACCGCCGCATCGGCGACGGCGGGATGGCCAAGCAGCAGGCCCTCTAGCTCGGCTGGGGGCACCTGGAATCCCTTGTATTTGATCAACTCCTTCTTGCGGTCCAGCACCCAGATATAGCCGTCCTCGTCGGCGCGCACTATGTCGCCGGTGTGCAGCCAGCCATCGGCGGTGATGGTCTCCGCCGTGGCCTGGGGATCGTTGAAGTAACCCTTCATGACCTGGGGGCCGCGCACCAGCAACTCGCCGGGTTCGCCGGCCGCCACCTCAGTCTCTCCCGTTTCCACATCGACTATCTTCTGCTCCGTGTCCGCCGTGAGCTGGCCCACCGAACCGGGCCGGTTGCGCTGCGGGTCCATGAAGTCCACGTGGCTGGCCGGCGAGAGCTCGGTCATCCCGTATCCCTGAATGACGGGCACTCCCATAGCCTCCGACAGCCGGACCTGCAGGTCGGTGGAGGTGGGGGCCGCCGCCAGCATGACCGTCTGCAACGCCGACAGATCCAGGTCCTTGAGTCCGGGCACCATGGTCAGGCCCTGGGCCACCGGAGGCACCGTGTAGAGATGGGTGATCTTGTGGCGCACCAGAAGCCCCAAGAACTCGCCCATGTCGAAACGCCCCATCATCACCAGCGTTGCGCCCACCGAAAGGTAGAGGTTCATCAACACCTGCAATCCGTAGATATGGAACAGGGGCAGATGGACCAGGACCACGTCGTCCTCGGCGGCCAGGGTGGTTTCAACCTGGCAGGTCTCCATCTGCCGGATATTGCTGGTGAGGTTGAAGTGGGTCAGTTCCACGCCCTTGGCCAGCCCGGTGGTGCCGCTGGAGTAGGGCAGGGCGGCGATGTCCTCTTTGGGATCGACCGAAAAATCCGGAGGAGCGCCGGTGGCGGCCTCGATCAGGCCCCAGAATGAGCTGGATTCTTGCGAGCCAGGCTTGATCACGATCAACTGCCGCAGGTCCAGGCCGTGGCCTTTGGCCTTCTGCGCCACCTCCAACAATGCCTCATGGACCACCAGCACCTGGGCTCCGCAATCGTTCATCTGGAAGGCCAGTTCCCGTTCCGTGTAGGCGGCGTTCACGGTGCTGGCCACCGCCCCCGCTTTCAGTATCCCGAAGAACGCAACGACAAATTCGACGCAGTTGGGCGCGAAGACACCCACCCGATCTCCGATGTTCACTCCGCTGGAGGCCAGGGAGGCCGCGAAACGGCTGCTCAGGTCCTCCAGTTGCCGGTAGGTGAAAGTACGGTCACCGTCGATGACGGCAATCTTGTCCGGTAATCGCCCGGCGGTACGGCCCAGCAGGTCCTGGACCGGGTACTCGGGGTAGGGGGCGATCGATGGCCTGGGTGAAGCACTTGGAGCCATGACACTCCTCCGTAGCCGTAGGATTCACGCTGAAATATTGCGCGGATTTTACCATGCCCGCACCTGCCGGTCAGGTTGAATATCGAGACTGCAGAATCTCAAGCAAAGATGGGGCATCAAATTTATTTAGAGGAGCTAACCCTATGCCGCACCTTCGCGCTTTCGGACTGATATCAGTGGCCGTGGCCCTTGCCGCGGTTGCCTGCGGCGGAGACACATTTTCGCCCACCGGAAAACCTGCGTCGACGGCATCCCCGGCGTCCGAGGCCAGCGGCACGACGCGGCCATCGCCGTCCCCAACACCTTCGGAAGTCGCACCCACCCCTACAGTCCAATCAACCCCGTCCGGTGTGCGGGGTTCGTTCTTGAATGTGGAGCCGACCGGGCTGGTGGAACAGGACCCTGATTTTGAAGACGGTTTGAGGTCCGCCCGGTTCTCCACCGGCGGTTGGAAGACGGATTTCAGTTACCACACCGTGCCCTTTACCGATTTCCTTTCAGGAGGTGTGCCTCGGGATGGCATACCTCCGCTGGACAACCCCAAGTTCATCGGCATCGACCAGGCCGACGAGTGGTTGTCCGACCTGGAGCCGGTGATCTCCTTTGAGCTAAACGGCGTCCAGCGGGCCTACCCGCTGCAGGTGCTCATGTGGCACGAAGTGGTTAATGACGTGGTCGGCGGGGTGCCGGTGACGGTAACCTTCTGTCCCCTTTGCAACAGCGCCATCGTTTTCGAGCGGACGGTGAACGGCCTAGTCCTGGATTTCGGGACCTCGGGCAATCTACGCAACAGCGACCTGGTGATGTGGGACCGGCAGACCGAGTCCTGGTGGCAGCAGCTCACCGGCGAGGCCATCGTGGGTGTGATGGCCGGGACCAAGCTGAAATTCTTGCCCGCGCCGATCGTGTCCTGGCAGGACTTTATGACCCATCAGCCCGACGGGTTAGTCCTATCCAAGGACACTGGGTTCGGGCGCAGATATGGGCAGAACCCTTACGTCGGCTACGACCGGGTCGATAACCCTCCGTTCCTGTTCACGGGCGACCTGGACGGCCGTCTGCAGCCCAAGGAGCGGGTTGCCGCGATCACTGTGGACGGAGTGGACGCCGCTTTTCCTTTCTCCACCCTGGCCCAGGAAGGAGCGGTGAACTATTTAGTCAATGGGGTGGACGTGGCCGTGTTCTTTAAATCCGGGACTTCATCGGCCTTGGACGGCGCATTGATCGGTTCTTCCCGGGATGTCGGCTCCGCGGCCGTCTTCAACGCGGTATTGGAAGGTCAGAAACTAACTTTCAGCGCCGCCGGCAGCGGGTTCACCGACGCCGAAACCGGCTCCACCTGGAATATCCTGGGAGAGGCCATAGGCGGCCCGTTGACCGGTGAGCGGCTGACCAAGATTGTCCACTCCGACCATTTCTGGTTCGCCTGGGCGGCGTTCAAGCCGGACACCCTGATCTACCAAGGACAGGGTTAAGCGTTGCCTAGGTTCACGGGCCAGAGCGACCGTTGAACGCAGTATTCCAATCAGGACACCGAGCCACATCTTGCAGCCAGTCTCCGGGACGAATACACTTGGCATATCGTCGCCTTGCCACTTCCCAGGAGACTTGGATGTCGACCCAAGAAGAATCCGGCTCGGTTGACCTCGATCAGGCGTTCACCGAGATTGTGGAACAGTATTCCGACCTGGCCTACAGTGTCGCCTTCCGCATGCTCCGAAACGCCGAGGACGCCGAGGACGCGGTGCAGGAAGCCTACATCTCGGCCTTCAAGGCCCTGCCCAATTTCAAAGGCCAATCCAAGTTGTCCACCTGGCTATACCGCATCGTCGTCAACGCCTGTTTGATGAAGATCCGCAAGGACAAGTCCAGGGCCAAATACATCTCGGAAAAGGACTACGACGACGCCATAGTCTACGATTGGAAGAACGATCCCGAAGAAGCCGCGGTGAACAGCGAACTCCGCTCCACCTTGGAGGGTGGGCTGGACCATCTATCCCCCGACCTCCGTGCCGCCGTGGTCCTGAGGGACATACAAGGCCTCTCCACCGAGGAATCCGCCGAGGCTCTTAACATCTCCATCGCCTCGCTCAAGTCCCGTCTTCACCGCGCCAGAATCCTGCTCCGCAAGCACCTGGAGGAGTATTCCTCGTTGTCGTTGTTGCCTACCCAGGAAGCCCAGGCTGAACCCAACCCCGGCGGCCGCCCGGGTCCCCGTTGAATAAGAGCGGAATATTACCACTTCTTCCAGACCTAATTACTAGTGACAACCCGCCCCCGGTTCGCTAACATAATCTGGGGTTTTGGCCCCTTTCGGATTCAAGGCGCGCGAGTCGAAATGCCAGCCCAACGGCGGCCTGAGTATCCTGAGTATATTGACCACATCCCGCAGACGTTAAGGGGGTTCCAACTTGGCAGACCCAGCCCTTGACCAACTCTGTATAAACACGATTCGATTCCTGGCCGTCGATTCCGTGCAGAAGGCGAAATCTGGACACCCAGGCGCCCCCATGGGAGCGGCGCCCATGGCCTACGCCCTGTGGGACCGGTTCCTCAAACACAATCCCGCCGACCCGACCTGGCCCAACCGCGACCGCTTCGTCCTCTCCTGCGGCCACGCATCGGCATTGCTGTATTCCCTGCTCCACCTGACCGGCTACGACCTGCCGATGGAGGAGTTGAAGCGGTTCCGCCAGTGGGGCAGCAAAACGCCGGGGCACCCCGAGCACGGCCTTACTCCAGGCGTGGAAGCCACCACCGGGCCGCTGGGCCAAGGCTTTGGGAACGCCGTTGGAATGGCCCTGGCCGAGCGCTGGCTGGCCAGCCGGTTCAATCGGCCCGGTCACGAGATAATCGATCATCATACCTACGCCATCGTTTCCGACGGCGACCTCCAGGAGGGCATCGCATCGGAGGCGGCATCCATGGCGGGCACCATGGGTTTGGGCAAGCTCATCCTGCTCTACGACGACAACAATATCTCCATCGAGGGCAACACCGACATAACCTTCGGAGAGAACGTGGCTCAGCGGTTTGAGGCCTACGGCTGGCATGTGACCGGCCCCATCGAAGGGATGGACCTCGAGGTGGTTTCGTCTGCTTTGGCCGCCGCCAAATCGGAAACCGAAAAGCCCAGCATAATCGTCTGCCGCACCGTGATCGGATACGGCAGCCCCAATAGGGCAGGCACGGGGTTGGCCCACGGAGAGCCCTTGGGCGAAGAGGAAGTCGTTCTGGCCAAAGAAAAGTTGGGATGGCGATTTGACGAGGCGTTTACCATCCCCGCCGAAGCCGGAGCCCACCTTGGCGCGGCCCGCGAGCGGGGCAAAGCCAAGCAGGCCGAATGGAACTCAGCATTCAGCGAGTACCGGGAGGCGTTCCCCGCAGAGGCCCAAGAACTTGACGGCGCCCTGCGCGGACGGCTTCCCCAGGGCTGGGAAGAGGGACTCGACGGACTGTTTGACGACCCCAAACCGATCGCGACCCGGGATGCCTCCGGCCGGGTGATGAACGCCATATCCAAGGGCGTCCCGGTATTCCTGGGCGGGTCCGCCGACCTTGCCCCGTCCACCAAGACCATCTTGAACGACCGCGGCCACATAGGTCCCGGAGAATTTTCCGGCCACAACATCCACTTCGGAGTGCGGGAGCACGCCATGGGCGCGGTGGCCAACGGCATGTCCCTCCACGGCGGAGTTATCCCCTACACCGCCACCTTCCTGATCTTCTCCGACTACATGCGCCCCGCCATCCGCCTGGGTTCGCTGATGGGCCAGCAGGTGATCTACGTTTTCACCCACGATTCCATCGGCCTTGGCGAAGACGGGCCCACCCACCAACCAATCGAGCATCTGATGGCGCTAAGGGAGATACCCGGCCTGGTGGTCAGCCGGCCCGCGGACGCCACCGAAACGGTTGAAGTATGGCGCGCGGCCATGTCCCGGCAGGACGGACCCACGGTAATGGCTTTCACCCGCCAGAACCTGCCCGTGTTGGACCGGTCCACGCTGAACCCGGCTTCCGGCGTTCTCAGGGGTGCTTACATCCTCTGGGAGAGCAGCAGTTCCCCACAGGTGGTGATCATCGCCACCGGGTCCGAGGTCCACATCGCCCTGGAGGCCGGTCAGACGCTGGAAGGCGAAGGCATTGCGGCCAGGGTGGTCTCCATGCCTTCCTGGGAGATTTTCGACATCCAACCCAAAGAGTACCGGGACCACGTCCTGCCGCCGTCGCTGCGGGCCCGGGTATCCGTTGAGGCCGGCACCACCAAGGGATGGGAGCGGTATGTCGGCCTGGACGGTGTTTCCGTGGGCATGAACGGCTACGGGGCATCGGCCCCCGCCGGGGTGCTCTACGAGAAATTCGGCATCACGGCGGAACGGGTCGCCGACGAGTCTCGAAAATTGGTCAACAAGGCCAGTTAACATCCCGTCGAGACAAGACTGTTGCGCCCGCCCGTCTAACAATTTTGCGGGGGATGTGATGCGGAAGTTTGACCTTATCGTGATCGGCTCCGGCTCGGGCCTGGAGATTTCCGCGGACGCCTCGGACGCCGGCTGGTCGGTGGCGGTGGTTGAAGAAGGCCCCTTCGGCGGCACCTGCCTGAACCGCGGCTGTATCCCCTCCAAGATGCTCATCCACTGCGCCGACGTGATGCAGACGGTCCAGAACGCCGCCTCGTTCGGTATCCACGCCAAGGTCGAGAGAATCGACTGGCCGTTCATCGTC
Source organism: Chloroflexota bacterium (assembly GCA_022573285.1). Lineage (GTDB taxonomy): Bacteria > Chloroflexota > Dehalococcoidia > Lucifugimonadales > UBA3495 > UBA9611. The sequence continues at coordinate 15,293 of JACZUF010000036.1, read as the reverse complement.
CACCGCGCCTTTGAAGAAGTGGACGCCGAAGCCGCCATGATTGAACGGGGCAACCGGCAGAGCCCCAACATCGAGGTTTTCAAAAGCCGCGGCCGATTCACCGGCCCCAAGACGATCGAGGTGGACGGCGAGCAGTTGACCGCCGACACCATCCTCATCGCCGCCGGCACCCGCCCCTGGGTCCCCGAGATACCGGGCCTGGACCGGACGCCGTACATCACCTCGGACCAGGCGCTGCGCCTGCCCGAACAACCCCGGAGGCTCACGGTGGTGGGCGGCGGGTACATCGCCGCCGAGTTGGCCCATTTTTTCGGCGCACTGGGCACTGAGGTGACCATCATCCACCGCCGGAGTCTGATGCTCCGGGAAGAGGACGAGGAAGTTTCCCGCCGGTTTACCGAGGTCTATCAGCGCCGCTTCAACATGGTGTTGGAAGCCCAGGTTTCGGGGGTCTCATCCAAGGACGGTGAGATAACCGTTGAGGTCACCACCCCCGCAGGTAGCAAATCGATCACATCGGACACCCTGCTGATGGCCACCGGCCGCGTGCCCAACACCGACATCCTAGAGGTCTCCAAGACCGGTGTGGAGTTGGACCAACGGGATTACGTCAAGACCGATGAATACCTCCAGACCAACGTGCCCGGCATCTGGGCCCTGGGCGACATCGTGGGCCGGTACCTCCTAAAACACAGCGCCAATCTGGAAGCGGCCTACGTGACCAACAACATCCTCGATCCGGCGAACCAGGTGGCCGTGGACTATCACGCCATGCCCCGCGCCGTCTTCGCCTCCCCCCAAGTCGCCTCAGTAGGATTGACCCAGCAGGAGGCCGAGGGGCGGGGCGCGGCCTACGTTGCCGCCACCTATGATTACTCGGACACAGCCTACGGCGCCTCGATCGAGGACAAAGACGGCTTTGTTAAGGTCCTGGCCGACCCCGAGTCCGGGGAGATCTTGGGCTGCCACATCATCGGCAGCGACGCCGCCACCCTGATCCAAGAGGCCGCGAACGCCATGCGGCTCCGATTGGCGGTGGACGCCATCACCCAGTCCATCTACGTGCACCCGGCGCTGCCCGAGGTGGTCCAAAGGGCCTTTGGCCAACTGCCAATTTGATTAAGCGGCGTTCGTCAGCCCGTAACCGGCGAACGGTTATTGGATGCAAGAGGAGTTGAACCGGTGGAATTAGGAATGATCGGCCTGGGACGGATGGGTGGCAACATGGCCCAACGGTTGATAAGCGGCGGACACCGGGTGGTGACTTACGACCGCGACCCGGAGGCGGTCACGGCCAGCCATGGGTTCGGCGGCGAAGGGGCGTCATCGCTGGAGGAAGTCGTGGCCCGGCTCGCCGCTCCCCGGGCCCTGTGGGTCATGGTCCCCGCCGGACAGCCCACCGAAGACACCATCGACGCGCTGGCCCCCTTGCTCAGCAACGGCGACGCCATATTGGACGGCGGCAACGCCAACTACAAGGACAGCATGCGCCGCGCCGCCAAGCTGGCCGGCCAGGGGATAAATTTCATCGACGTGGGCACCAGCGGCGGCATCTGGGGCCTGACCGAAGGATACTGCCTGATGGTCGGCGGAGACGAAGCCGCGGTCAAGCGCCTGGAGCCCATCTTCCATACCCTGGCCCCTGCCCCTGACAAGGGCTATAGCCGGGTCGGCCCCAGCGGAGCGGGTCATTTCACCAAGATGGTGCACAACGGCATCGAGTACGGGATGATGCAGTCCTATGCCGAGGGGTTCGAGTTGATGGCGGCCAAGGAGGAGTTCGCTCTGGACCTGCCGGCCATTGCCGAGGTCTGGCGCCATGGCAGCGTGGTGCGCTCCTGGCTGTTGGACCTGGCCGCCGACGCGTTGAAGGAAGACCCCGGCCTCGAGTCCCTGGAGTCCTACGTGGATGATTCAGGAGAAGGCCGCTGGACCGTTGAGGAATCGGTGGAACTGGCCGTGCCGATCCCGGTGATCACCCTGGCCCTGCAGGCCCGGTTCCGGTCCCGGCAGGACCAGCCCTTCGGCGGGCGGCTGTTGGCGGCATTGAGACAGCAATTTGGCGGGCACGCCGTCCGCAGGTCCGATGAATGACCTCTAACTCCAGCGAGCAGACCACCACGATCGTCATCTTCGGCGCGTCCGGCGACTTGACCCGGAGGAAGTTGATTCCCTCCCTGTGCAACCTTTTCTGCAAGGGAAGGTTGGGCCCGGAGGTCCGCATCGTGGGCATGGCCCGCAGCAATATGACGGCACAGGAGTTCCGGGACTCATTGGCCCAGGGCCTGGATGCCTCCGATAATTTAGGCCCGGACCGGGAGGAATGGACGGAGTTCGCATCCCGCATCCACTATTGCCGCGGCGACGTTTCTTCCACCGGCGACCTGAGGGGATTGGAAGATGCCCTTCGGAGCATCGAATCTTCCGGCAAGCCCGCCAACCGCTTGTATTACCTGGCATTGGCGCCGTCTCTCTACGGACCGGCGGTCTTGAACCTGGGGTCTACGGGCATGGCCCGCGAAACGGATTGTTGGCGGCGGGTGGTTATCGAAAAACCCTTCGGCTCCGACCTGGCGTCGGCCCAGGAACTCAATAAGTTGGTCCACTCGGTTTTCGCCGAGGACCAGGTGTTCCGCATCGACCACTATCTGGGTAAGGAAACCGTCCAGAACCTGCTTGTGTTCCGGTTCGCCAACACTATCTTTGAGCCCATCTGGACCAGAAACTACATCGACAACGTCCAGATCACAGTCTTCGAGACGGAGCCGGTCGCCGGGCGGGCGGGCTACTACGACCAAGCCGGCGTGTTCCGGGACATGTTCCAGAATCACCTGCTCCAATTGTTGACCGTCGTTGCCATGGAACCGCCCTCCAATTTCCAGGCCGACCTGCTCCGCAATGAAAAGGTCAAGGTACTGAACGCCGTGCGCCGCATCACCCCCGCGTCGGCGGCCGAGATCGCAATCCACGCCCAGTACGATGGGTATCTTGACGAACCGGGTGTGCCCGCCGGCTCACGGTCTCCCACCTATGCGGCCATGCGCCTGGACGTGGACAATTGGCGGTGGCAGGGGGTGCCATTTTATCTGCGTTCGGGCAAGGCACTGGACGAGAAACGCACCGAGATTGTGATCCAATTCCGGAGACCGCCCCATTTGATGTTCCCCCAGGATATCGGCCCCAACATATTGGCTATCCAGGTCCAGCCCGACGAGGGGCTGCATCTGGAGTTCCAGGCCAAGACCCCGGACGGGAAGATGGAACTGCGGCCGGTGAACCTGGAATTTCATTACGACGACTCTTTCGGCGGCCAGGCCATCCCCGATGCGTACGAGCGTCTGCTGCTGGATGCATTAAATGGGGATGCCTCTCTATTCACCCGAAGCGACGAGATCGAAGAGGCGTGGGAGATCATGGACCCCATCATCCAGGGACTGGCGGCGCCGGACGCCCCTCTTCCTTCCGGCTATGCCATCGGGAGTAAAGGCCCTGAAGCCGCCGACCAATTCTTGGCCAAAGACGGCCGCAAGTGGCTGCACCAATACGGAAGACACTGAGAATCGCAGTGGGTGGTTGATTTTGACCAACAAGCCCATGACGGATACGGCCCCGTCAGCGGTATGCATGGTCCCGAGGGAATGGGGATGCCCCTACGTGGGTATGACGCCATTGCCGTGACATTAAGATTCCAGAACTGGCTATTAGGCACACCGTCCTCGGTGCCTGTCGTCGCCTACGTCATTCCAGCGAAGGCCGGAATCTAGAAACTCCAGTTCTTCAGGGCCACCGCGGGTTTGAAAGACGTAGGGGCACGGCAATGCCGTGCCCCTACGCACCACGGGGCCAGCCATTCTGGGTTCCGGCCTGCGCCGGTACGACGGTGGCTAGCCAGGAAGTTCCGGGAAGACGGTCACTCCGCCGTGCCCAAGAACACCTTGGCAAGAATGTCGCTTTCCTCCACCGAACTCGGTGTTCCGTCGTGGGCGATCTTTCCCTTGTCCAAGACATAAACCCGTGAAGCCACATCAAGAATACTTCTGATGTTGTGCTCGACCACCATGATCGAAGTATTCCGTGTCTCGTTGATCTCCACGATCTTGGCAAACATTTCCTTAACGATAATGGGCGACAACCCCAAAGTCGGCTCGTCCAATAGCAGCGTGGTCGGGTTTGCCATCAGACCGCGGCCGATGGCCAGCATCTGCTGCTCTCCGCCGGACATCGCTCTGGCCTTTTCACGCCGCTTCTCATACAGGACCGGAAACAGTTCCATGACCTCTTCCAAGCGGAGCCGTTTCTCGGCTTTATCCTTCAGGTAGAGACAACCCAGCTCCAGGTTTTCCTCTATGGTCAGCTGGGTAAACACCCGCCGGCCTTGGGGCACGAAGGCCAGTCCGAGCTTCACAATCTCATGGGAGGCCGCCTCGAGCGGCAGTTCGCGCCAATAGATCCGCCCAGACGCCACCGGCGCCAGCCCAAAGATGGATTTCAAGACCGTGGATTTTCCCGCCCCATTGGGACCCATCAACGCAACGATCTCTCCTTCTCCGACGCCCAGGGAAACGCTATCCAAAGCCACGACGCCGCCGTAGTGGACCGATATGTCCTCAAGCTCCAAGAGCATTTTATTTCCGTCCGTCATGTGCCTAGATATGCCTCGATGACTTCCGGCCGGTCCAGCACCTCGTTCACTGGACCTTCCGCCAGTAATTCTCCGCTGTCCAACACGAAGGTGTAATCGGAGAGCCGGCGGATCAGGTCCATATTGTGCTCGATGAAGATGATTGATTTGCCCTGCTGCTTGAGGCCCTCCAAAAGTTGACTGACACGTTCGAGCATGGCCGGGAACAGGCCGGCGAAGGGCTCGTCAAACAGGTAGATCTTCACGTCCATCGCCAGCGCCCGGCCGACCTCCAGCAGTTTTCTCTGGCCGTAGGACAAGCTTTCGGCCTGGTCCCTACGTTTCTCCCACAGACCAACGGATTCCAGAAGCTCTTGCGCCCGGCTTTGGTGGGCGGAGCGGCTGCGCTCGAACAGGCTTTTCAAGACGCCTCGCTCGGTGAGGACCACCAGCATGTTGTCCAATACGGTCATTTGGTTGAAAAGGCGGACCTCTTGAAAGGTGCGGGTTACGCCGTGGGACGGGCTGTGATAGGGGAGGATTGCTCTCATGGTGGTCCCCTGGATGATCACCATGCCACCGTCGATGGGCAATGTGCCGCTCAAACAATTAATCAAGGTCGACTTTCCCGAGCCATTGGGCCCAATGATGCTGGTTATGCCTTGCTTGGGGATAGCAATGGACAGGTAATTTATGGCTTTAACGCTGGCGAACTGTTTTACGAGATCCTGGGTCTCCAAAACGGCGCCGCCACTATTTGCTCGGTCCTCGCTGTTCATAGCTTGAATTTACCCACCAAACCTTGCGGCCTAAATAGCATGAGCGCGGTTATCAACATCCCCAAGATGGCCAACCGCGCCTGCCCGATGAGAGCGTCGGGCAGGAAGGGCACGAACCGCATGCCTTCATTCAGAAGCACGAAGACCAGCGCCCCCAACAGCGACCCCCACAGGGTTCCCAGTCCTCCTAGGATTACGATACACACCAGGAGGATGGACTCCAACAACAAGAAGGAATTCGGGTCGATGAAGGTCTGCTCGCTGGCTATCAGGCCACCGGCCAAGGCCGCCATCATCGCGGAAATAACCCAGATCGTAAGCTTGAACATACTGGCCCGGTATCCAAACACCTCGATGGCCTGCTCGTCCTCTCGGATGGCCATCAGCACCCGGCCAAAGGAAGAGTGAACAATCAGCCATGAAACCAGGTATACCAGGGCCAAGAAGGCCAAGGAAAGGACCATGAATTCCAGTCTGCCGTCGATGACCAAACCAAATATAGAAGGCTTGGCGATCTCGTGGATGCCGAAGGCGCCCCTGGTTACGGGCTGCCAGAAAAGGAACACCCGGTGGGCGATTACCGCAAACCCGACGGAGACCAGCACGAACAAATCGTCGCGGAACCGGCTTAGCACACCCCCCACAAACAGCGCCACCGCCCCCGCAATCACCATGCCCACCGGCAACGCCGCGAAAAAGGTCCACCCGAATTGGCGAATATGTCCCGGTACCTGCTCGTAGTCTGGGCTGGTGGTCAACACGGCCACGGTATAGGCCCCAATGCCGAAGAAGGCTACGTGGGCAATCGAAAGAAGCCCGGTATAGCCAATGATCAGATTCAGGCTGACTACTAGTATGGCGAATATTGCGAAGAGCTGGGCGATGCGTATGGCAAATCCAGGTCCCTGATACAGCATGAACGTCATGGCTGCCGCGATCACGAGAAGGTTGATCAGGAGTTCCAAGTTGTTGCCTAGCCGCGCCCTGGCCCGAATTGGGGCAGCCGCTAGTAGGCGAAGAGTGTTATTGGCTTTCAGGCCATCTAGCATGTCGCTATGCCCTCGGCAATATTCCCTTGGGCCAGAACGACAGGAACAAGATCAACAGCACGAAGGCGATGGCATCTTTCCACTGCGCCGGTACGTACCACACCCCGTAGTTTTCAACCATTCCCAACAAGAAGCCGCCCAAAAGGGCTCCTTGGATGTTGCCGATGCCTCCAACCACCGATGCGATCCACCCCTTCAACAGCAACAGCAACCCCATCTGCGGGCGAATGCCGATGTCCTCTCCCAACAGGATACCCCCAAGGGCGGAGATCGCCGCTCCCAAGAAGAAGATTATTGCGATAATGACCGGTGTGTTGATACCTACGATGCGGGCCACTTCCTCGTCGTCGCCGATCGCCCGCGCCGCCATGCCGAATGATGTCCGGTTTAGGAGGACGACCAGGCCGACAAAGACGACCAGGACCACTCCGATGATGAAAACCTGGAAGGGCTTGATGTAGGCCCCGCCAAAGGACCAGGGGACCGACCCGAATGGCTCCGCCAGCGGACGGCCGTCCGGCGAGAAGATTATGGAAATGAACGCGGTGATGCTGAGCAACAAGCCAAGCGAACCAACGAGCATCACCAGGGGCGACCTTGCTTTCCGGCGCAGATAGAAATAAATGCCACGGTAGATTGTGAGACCCGTCGCGCCCGCCAGCATTACGCCCATACCCCAGCTAAAGTACAGGATGGACCCGGGCGCGCCGGCCACCAGCGATCCACAATAGGCGCCAAGGGCAATAGCTCCGACGACTCCCAACAGAACCAAGGGACGTCGTATGGCGGTCCCTCTACTGGCGCTGAGAATTACTCGGTAGATGACCCAGGCTGCCGCCACCGCCACCATTAGACCTATCGCAGGGCTTAGAAAGGTATGTAGCTGGGCTGGGTTCTCCAGGATGAACCCGATATACACCCCGAATGCTGCGGCTAGGGCGGTGCATAAGGCCAACGATACATTGCGGTTCAACCTGTTTCGGAGCGCCGGGAATAGCCAGGTATATAGCGCCCAGCCGACCACTCCGGCAATCAGCGCGCCCATGATGATGTTCAGGGGCAGATTGTTTATTTCCCCGCGCCCGATGGTCTGCACCTGGCGGCTTGTGAAGTAGAAAACGGAGTAGCCGCCCACGGTGGCCATGGCCCCGTACGACAGGTCGAAGAACCAGACCGTGCCGTAAACGAGGGTGAATCCCAAGGCCATCAGGGCGTAAATCGCCCCAATCACCACCCCATTGATGGAGAATTGGAGGAATTGACTGCCCGCCTGCGCGGGCAGCCAAGCAAGGTAGAAGATTATGCCCGCCAGCAGCAATACGGTCAACGGGTGGCTGGTGATGGCCTTGGACGCCAATGGCGTCAACCCGCCGGCGTTAAGGTGCTTCAGCAATACCGCTCCATACGGGCATGCGGGCCTGGTTTTGTTCTCTTGTGTGAATCACCGGATAATCCGCTGTCGATTCCTCACGAACCGGCCCCGATAATTCGGATGGCGCCGTTGGTCCGCACCGGTTTGGAAATAATACCAGCCCCAATAACCTTGGGGCTGGTATCAAGGTCAAATGTTGCACCGGAAAGCGCCCCAGTCCACAAAGCTATGTAGTCGGCAACCTGATAGAGAGCACTTAAGGTAGAACGGGGGCTGGCCCCAGTATCACCCAACCGGAGTTTCCGGATGTCCTTTCGGCCAAGGGCAGTACCTCGGCGACGGCGTTGGAGAGGCCAACTACCTCGCCATTGCTGTCGAAGGTGTAGGTGCCGATGGTGCCTGCGTAGGATGACATATTGTAGAGACAGTCCCTGAACCCCGCGGCGTCCTGGTCGTCGCCGGTTTGCGCCAGGCAGGCGGCCGTGATGTATACGTCATCGTAGGCCGAGCCCATGAACCACTCCAGGGTTGTGTAGTCGTACCGGTCTCTGAACCGGTCCAGGAATTCGTTGGCCTTTGTGTTGCCGGGATCAAGGGCGGGGACGATTCCCTTAACCCCTGTTGCGGCATCGCCGGCCACGTCCAGAGCTGTCGATCCAATGGCTACGATCTCCCCATAAATGGGCCCGTCCCATCCCAGTTCTCGCAACTGCTTTATGATGGTGCCGCCGGCAAACTCTGCCTGGGCGGCAATGTGGATGGCGTCGGGATTCTTGCCAATAATCCTGGTGATGGCGGCGCGGTAGTCGGTTTCCTCTGATGCGTACCGCTCTTCCGCCACAATCTCGCCGCCCAGAGTCTCGAACCTGGCGGCGGTTTCCCGGCGCACCCCCTCAGCATAGTCGGTGGCCTCGGTGATCGTGGCCAGCTTGCGGATGCCATCGGACCAGAGTGTATTCCCCGTGTCCACACCAACTAAAGCATCGTTGATCGCGGTCCGGAAGATGAAATCTCCGGCGTCTTTAATCAGCGGGTTGGTGGCCAGGCCGGAGAACATGATGGTCCCGTCTTTTTCAGCCAGAGGAGCGGCGCCCAACATAGCGCCGCTGCAAGAGGTGCCGAGGATGATCTTCACCCCATCCACCGAGGTCAGCTTGGTGTACGCGGTGATCGAGTCCCTGGCGTTGCATTTCGAGTCTTCAATGATCAGCTTCAACTGACGCCCATTGATCCCGCCTGCCGCGTTGATCTCGCTCACCGCCAGCAGCTTGGCCTGGACCGCTACGTTGCCGTAGGTCTCGCCGGGGCCGGTGAGGGACTCCATCACGCCGATGACGAAGGGCCCTTTAGGCGCGGGCTCCACGGTCTGACCCGCCAGGGCCGCGTCCACTATCCCCTGCACCTGCGCAGCCGTCAGACCCTCAGGAGCGGAGGCCGCTGCCGCGTCAACCGCCGCCTCGATCATCGTCCGGATCTCGTCTGGGCTAGTCTGCCCAGCCGCCGCCCCTGCTACCGCACGGTCAATCGCATCTTCGATGTCTTGCACCGACACGCTTGGCGCCGCGGGTGCGGGGGTTGGGTCATCTCCGCCACACGCCGTCGCCAGCATACCCAACGTCCATAGGCTCAGCATAATTAATAGAAGTTTTCGCATGTTTTTACCTCTTTCCGAGTGACACAATTAGCCGTATGCAAAAGAAAGACTGGATACCCTCCTTTGCGCGACGATACAGTGCTATCTATGGGTCCTGCACTACTTGAATTGGACGCTTAATATATCGCCAGCACGCCATTTTGTCAAAGAAGCATGCCTGTTCAGGGCGCCGGGCGCCTTTGCACCTGGACGCCCTGGTGATACCTGCGGTCAGATTGTCCCGCAGACCCGTTGCCTCTCCGGACCCCGCCTAGCCGGATACCGCTTGAACGCGCTTGCCACCCATTCCCGGCGCAAGTATGATTCCCCTGGAGTAAATACAGCCCGAGAGCAATCCCGGCTACCCTGGTGTCCACCGAACCAAAGAACGGCCAGCCGGAGAGCAGCCACGTACAGAAATTCCGCGTCGGTGTAGACGTTGGCGGCGCCTTCACCGACATCGTGGCCCGCAAGCTGGCCAGCGCCCCCGACGACTACAGCCGTCCGGTGTACGATGGGCACAAGAAAGGCAGGGCGGTATGACGGGCGTCCTGTCCAGAAATCACCAAGAGGGAAATTACCATGGCTAGGCCACGGGTGATCTACGAGTCGCGCACGGGCGATGGCATCGGAGTTGACCAGGAGTTTTATGACCGGCTCGCCGACCACACCAAAATGGGACAGCCGGTGGACCAGTTCATAGTCCCCAGCCGTTCCGGCAAGGCTTGGCCGGTCCAGGCCGGGCAGATCTGCCGGATCGTGGTGGTAGAAGGACCCCAGGTGGCGGACTTTAACGCCTGGAACCTGCACAACCCTAGGGAGCGATTCTGGGCGGCGCGCACCAAGCAACTCTACCGCGCCCACGTGACGACCTATGACCGGCTCTGGTCTTGTTTGCCTTATTTTCGGCCAATGCTCACCATCGTGAACGACACCGTCAATTACGGGATTGATGAGGACGGCGCTGGATGCCACGACCTGCTGGGCACCCGCTGCGATCCGTACGTGCACAAACTCCTGACAGGGGAAGATTTCGATTACTGTTGCCACTCCAACTTGGTGCGGGCCGTTGCTCCGTACCGCCTTTCTGAGTCTGACGTTCACGATGTCCTGAATATCTTCCAGGTCACAGGCCTGACCGAAGACCACCGGTACTTTGTGAAACCTTCTCCGGCGAAGAAAGGCGACTTCTTCGAGTTCTTTGCTGAAATCGATCTCCTGTGCGCCATCTCCACTTGCCCTCAGGGAGACCTGTCGGTGGCCGCCTGGGGCCCTAACCCCGCTGACCCAAGCTCCACGTGCCGCCCCCTGGGTGTCGAGGTCTATCATCCGCCTCTGGAACTACTGGAAGGGTGGGAGCCTCGGCCACCGGCGGATTACAGCGGTGTCCACGGGCTCCAGCTTCCGTCGTAGAAAAGGAGCATCGAGACTAACACCAGAGGCGAAGGGCTCTAACCGGAGAACAACCACATGCAGAAATTCCGCGTCGGCGTAGACATTGGCGGCACCTTCACGGACATCGTGTTCCTGGGTGACGACGGCCAGGTCCTAGCCCGCAAGCTGGCCAGCACTCCCGACGACTACAGCCGGGCGGTGTTGAACGGCATCAGCAGCGGCATTCAGGAACTGGGCATCACCGCCGGCATGGTATCCGAAGTTAGCCACGGGTTCACCGTGGCCACCAATGCGATCATCGAACAGAAGGGGGCCAAGACGGCCCTCATCACCACCGAGGGTTTCCGGGACATACTGGAGTTCCGGCGCAACCGCATCCCCCGCCTCTATGACCTCCACTACGAGAAGCCCCCGCCCCTGGTCAAGCGGCAGTTCCGGTTGGAAGTCCGCGAGCGGTTGAACTTCCGGGGCGAGGTGTTGCGGCCCCTGAACAAGGCCGACGTGGACCGCGCCGTGCAGCGCGTGTTGGACAACGATATCGAGTCGGTGGCTGTCTGCCTGCTCCATTCCTACGCCAACCCGGCGCACGAGCAGTACATCGCCCAGGTGTTGGCGGAGAAAGCGCCGGGGCTGAACCTGACCATTTCCTCGGAACTGCTGCCCGAGATGAAGGAATACGAGCGCACCAGCACCACGGTGATCAATTGCTACGTCCGCCCGGTGGTGGAGCGCTACCTGACCCTGCTCACCGACGGCCTGACCGCGATGGGAATACAGGTGCCGCTGACCGTGATGCAGTCCAACGGAGGGTTGGCCACCGCGGACATCGCCAAGGAGCGCCCGGTCTACTGTATCGAGTCTGGCCCCGCCGCTGGAGTGGTCGGCGCCTACCACTTGGGGAAACGGCTGGGGATGCCCAACCTGATGACCCTGGACATGGGCGGCACCACCGCCAAGGCGTCGATCATCGAAGACGGCGAGATGCTGCAGGCCCCGGAGTACGAGGTCGGCGGCGAGATCAGCGTGGGCCACCGGTTGCTCCGGGGCTCCGGCCACATCCTTCGCGTGCCGGCCATCGACCTGGCCGAGGTGGGAGCGGGCGGCGGCAGCATCGCCTCCGTGGACCGCAGCGGTTCGTTGCGAGTCGGCCCCCAGAGCTCAGGCGCCGACCCCGGACCGGCCTGTTACCGGCTGGGCGGGCAGGACGCCACCGTCACTGACGCCAACGTACTGTTGGGGTTCTTGAATCCGAAACATCTGTTGGCCGGAGCCTTTGAGATCGACTCGGAACTGGCCCGCCAGGCCGTAACCGACAACGTGGCCACACCACTGGGAATGTCCGGCGTGGAGGCCGCCTACGGCATCCACATCCTGGTCAACTCCAACATGGCCCGCGCTCTCCGGGCGGTCTCCAGCGAACGGGGCCGGGACCCGAGACGGTTCGACCTCATCACGTTCGGCGGCAGCGGCCCGGTCCACGCGGTGGGCCTGGCGGAGATGCTGGATATATCGCGGGTGGTGGTGCCGCCCTTCCCCGGTGTGTTCAGTTCCTTTGGCCTCCTGGTTGCCGACGTCGAACATCATTTCGTCCAGACCCACTTCAAGACCTTTGACGAACTTGACATAATCGAGCTGGCCAAATTGCTGGAAGATCTTTGGGAGCAGGGGAGGAGTCAGTTGCGGTCCGAGGGTTTCGAAGAATCCCGCCAAGAGATAGTGACCCAGATGGACATGAAGTACGAGGGTCAAGTGTCGGACCTGACCGTCCCGGTCCCCAGCGGCGAGGTCAACCGGCAAACCATGAAGGCGGTGGTTGCGGCCTTCGAGGAAGAACACGAGCGTAGCTTTGGCTACAGCGTCACCAGTGCGGGCTACCAATTGGTGAACGTGCGGGTCATCGCCCGCGGCCTCCCCGAGGTCCCACGAATGCCGCAGCGGCTGAAACTTCCCGTATCGTCTAATGGGTCGTCCAATGGCTCCGGCGCGACGCAGCGTGATGTGTACTTCGGCCCCAACCGGGGTTGGTCCAACGTTCCGGTGGTGGACCGGCTCTCTCTGGCCGGAGACACCGCCACAGGCCCGCTGATCGTCGAGGAATACGACTCCACTACCGTGGTGCCTCCCAGCTGGACGGCCACCACCGACCAGTGGAGCAACATCATCCTAGAAAAGGCCTCATAAACGAAATAAGGTTCGTACGCCGTAGGAGCGCCCCGATTGAATCGGGGCGCCCTGCTACTCTTTAACACGTTACTCCGCGCAAACCAAACAAAGGAGCCCCAGATGCAACAGGCCACCGACCCGGTCACCAGAGAGGTCATCAAGAACGCCCTGATGAGTATCGCCGACACCATGGCGCTCACCGTGGTGCGCACGGCCCGGTCGGCGGTGATCAAACACGGCATGGACTTCTCCACATCCCTGTTCAACGCCGAGGGACAGCAGGTGGCCCAGGGGCTGACTCTGCCGCCCCATCTGGGGTCGATGGCCCCGGCGCTGGAGGGGGTGATGAACGCCTTCGGCGACGACGTGCAGCCGGGAGACATCTTCGCCAACAACGACCCCTATGAAGGGGCCTCCCACCTGCCCGACATCTTCCTCTTCAAGCCCATCTTCAAGAACGACGTGCTGATGGCCTGGAGTTGCTGCATCGGCCACCAGACCGACATCGGCGGCCGCGTGGCGGGGGGCAACGCCTGCGACAACACCGAGATCTACCAGGAGGGCCTGATCATCCCACCGATCAAGCTCTACGACAAGGGCGAGCTGAACCAGGCCGTCTGGCGCATCCTGGAGAAGAACGTAAGGGTCCCGGAGAAGGTATTGGGCGACGTCCAGTCCCTGCTGGCGGCGGTGCGCTTGGGTGAGCGGGACCTGCTGCGGCTGGTGGACGACTACGGCCTGGAAGAACTCAAGAGCTACATGACCGACATCCTGGACACCACCGAGCGTCTCACCAGGGCCGAGATCGCTTTGTTGCCCCAGGGAGAGTGGGAGTTCACCGACTACATCGACAACGACGGCATCGACCCCCAGCCCATCGCGATCCACGCCAAGGTCAAGATCGAGGGCGGCGAGATCTTCGTGGACTTCGAAGGCACATCGCCCCAGGCCAAGGGTTCCATCAACCCCAACTTCGCCTATACCAAGTCCAATGTCTACGCCGTGATGAAGTGCCTCATCGACCCGGCCATCCAGTCCAACAGCGGCTTCTTCCGGCCCTTCAACATCACCGCCCCGGAAGGCTGCTTCGTGAACCCACAGCACCCGGCGCCCGTGGCGGCCCGGGGACTGGCCGGGTTCAGGATCTGCCATACCATCTTCGGGGCCATGGCCCAGGCCATGCCCGGCAAGGTGCCGGCGGCCTGGGGCGGCGGCGAGATCGGCGTTAGCTGGGGCGGCTACGACTCCAACCGCAAGGCCTGGGTGTACCTGGAATTCGCCAACGACGGGCCCCGGGGCGGCGGGCCCAACTTGGACGGGGCCGACGGCCTGGCTGCGCCCATCCTGAACATGGCCAACACTCCTATCGAGAGCATCGAGTCGGAGCAGCCTCTGTTGATTGAACGCTACGGGTTTGTGCCGGACACCGGCGGCGCCGGCAAGTACCGGGGCGGTCTGGGCATCGAACGGGAATTCCGTCTCCTCGCCGAAGACGCCACCTTCCAGTTGCGCTCGGACCGCACCGATTTCCGCCCCTGGGGCGTACAGGGCGGCAAACCGGGCACCCCCACCGAGAACTATCTGAACCCCGGCACCGACCGCGAGGAGAAACTGCCCGGCAAGACCCTGCGTCAACTGAAGAAGGGCGACCTGTACCGGGTGGTTCAGGCGGGCGCGGGCGGCTACGGCGACCCCTTGGAGCGGGACATGCATGCCGTGGCCGACGACGTGGAGCAAGAGAAGCTGACGGTCGAGTACGTGCGCCGGGAATACGGCGTGGTCGTGGACCCGGACACATTTACGCTGGACGTTCCCGCCACCGAAAAACTGCGGGCCGAGATGAAGACAGCCAACACCTAGGTCTATTTCAGCCCACCACATCGTCATTCCGGCGAAAGCCGGAATCCAGAGCACCTAGCTTTCCAGTCACCGCTCATGGTGAGCCCGTCGAACCACCCGCTGCGCATTAGCCATGGTTCACCGAGGCCTCCTTCGACAAGCTCAGGATGAGCGGTTTTGGAGGAGTACTTTCTCTGCCTTCGTCATTCCGACGAAAGCCGGAATGTGGATTCACATTTGAAGTGCAACACTTGATTCCAGAATACCTCGGCTGGAGTGAGAAAGCCGAGGCATTTACGTGGGGTATTATTATACGCCCGCACGAGCTCAGCAAACCGTTGGTTGGTCACCGCCGCGAGGTCTGTCTTGCGCGGCAGGGTGCGGCGCATCCGTCCGATGGCGTTCTCGACGCCGCCCTTCTGCCAAGGGGAGTGGGTGTCGC
>JACZUF010000035.1 GCA_022573285.1 Chloroflexota bacterium | reverse complement strand
TCGGGCGCTGCGGCTGCTGATAGAAAATGTGCTTGGCGGAGATATTTTGCCTCACATCGACGTATTGAGACGCCGCTACGGACTCAGCGTCTGATCAGATATAGCCAGCCGCTTCGACCCCCTAACTGAGGTGGCGGTTAAGAGAATCTAACCTAGCACCGGCCAAGAAAGGGTGTCAATGCCACTCTACACGGCCAACGCCCGCACCGCTCCTTGGGCCGCCTCCATGACGAACCCCGGCGCGATTCCCATGAAAACCATGGCCGCTGCGGCCAGCCCCAAGGCCAGCCAGGGAGCGGGCGGAGCGGTAATCTTCTCTTCGGAGGTGGCGGGCTGGGTGAACATCACCCGGATGATGCGGACGTAGTAGTAGGCTGAGACCGCGCTGTTGATCACGCCCAATAGGGCCAGCCAGAGCAGTCCGCTGTCCACCGCCGCCGTGAAGATGTACAGCTTGGCGATGAATATCCCGGTGGGCGGCACGCCGATCAGGGCCAATAAAGACAGGGCCAAGACGATGGCCAACACCGGGGACCTGGTCACCAGCCCGGCGTAGTCGCTGATCTGGTCGCTATCGATCTTTGAACTGATCATGATTATGGCAAAGAATGCGGTCAGGTTGGCCGCCGCGTACGCGGCCAGGTAGAACAACACCGAGTCGAGTCCGATGGCCGCAAACTCGGGCGCTCTGAAAACGCCCTCGCCGGACTTCACGCCGGCCGCCACGCCAACCAGGATGTACCCGGCGTGGGAGATGGTGCTGTAACCGAACAGACGCCTGATGTTGCTCTGGCTGATGGCCACCAGATTGCCGATGACCATCGACGCCGCGGCCAGCCCCGCGATGAGTATGCCCCAGTCCAGGGCCACGTCGAAGAACCCGGTGAAGAGCACCCGCAGGAATATGGCGAAGGCGGCGGCCTTGCTGGCCACCGACAGGAACCCCACCACCGGAGTGGGCGCGCCCTCGTAAACGTCGGGCACCCACATCTGGAAAGGGGCCGCCGAGAGTTTGAAGCCGAACCCGGCAATCATCAGGATGATGCCCACGAACAGAGCGTAACTCCCGAAGGGCGCGTCTCCTGTCGCCTGACCGATGGCGGTGGAGATGTCGGCCAGGTGGGTGCTGCCCGTGAAACCGAAGACCAGCGCCATCCCATATAGCATCAGGGCCGAGCTGATCGCCCCGATGATCAGGAACTTCATTCCCGCTTCACTGGAGCGCTGGTTCATGAGGAAGGCGGCCAACGCCGCCAGCGGCAGGGTGGTCAGTTCCAAGGAGATGTAGATGGTGATCAGCTCGGTGGCCGCCGCCAATAGCATCATGCCGGTGGCCGAGAACAGTATCAGCGCAAAATACTCGCCCTGGAACCGCTCCATGTTCCGCACGTAGCCGGTGGACGCCAGCACCACCAACGCGGTCGCTCCGATGACCAGGAAATTGAAGAAAAGGGCGAACCGGTCGACCGACAATGTCCCCAGGAGGATGCTCGGTTCCTCGGTGGCGAAGGCGCCGGCCCCGTGCAGCAGGTTGATGGACCCGCTGAGGTCGTAGAACTGTATCAGGCTCAGCACGAAGGGTCCGGCCAGCGCCGCGAAGGCGAAGTAGGGCAGCAGGCCCTTGCCCCTCAGGGGCAGGACCAGGTCCAGCAGGATGACCAGGACCGCCGCTCCAGCCATGGCCAGATAGGGTGATGTGACGTAGAAATCGTGGACTGACATTACTTGTTTATCACCCCGTTAAGCACATCCACCATGGGGTTCAGTCCAGACTCGAATACGTCGGTCAACAGCGAGGGCCAGACACCCACGCCGATGATGGTCACCACCATCAATACCAGGGGCGCCGCCTCCACCAACGAGGCGTCGGTCAGGCCGGCGAACCGCTCCCGCCGCGCGCCGAAGAAGGTGCGCTCCATCATCCAGAGGATATAACCCGCCGCCAGCACGATACCCAGCACCGCCAGGACCGTGGGCCAGCCGTAGGCCCGGAAGGCCCCCAGGAACACCAATAGTTCGGAAACGAAACCGCTGAGCCCCGGCAGGCCCAGAGACGCCAAACCGGCGATGAGCATGGCGACGGCCACCACCGGCATCCGTCCGGCCAGGCCTCCCAGGTCGGGGATGTACCGGGTGTGGGTCTTGTCGTAGACCAGCCCCACCGTCAGGAACAGCAGGCCGGTCACCGTCCCGTGGGTGAATAACTGCATGGCCGCGCCGTTCAGTCCGGTGACGGTCAGCGTCCCCTGAGCGATACCCACCGAGCCGATGCCCACCAGCACCAGGCCCATGTGGCTGATGCTGGAATAAGCGATGAGCCGTTTCAGGTCGGTCTGCCGCATGGTGACGACGGCGCCGTAGAGCACGCTCACGACCCCCAAAACCACCAGCGCCCAGGCGAACCGGTCGGTCTGGGAAGGGAACATACCCACGTTGATGCGGAGCAGGCCGTAGCCGCCCATCTTGAGCAGCACCCCCGCCAACATCACACTGGCGGCGGTGGGCGCGTCGGTGTGGGCGTCGGGCAGCCAGGTGTGCAACGGCCAGGTGGGCAGCTTGATGGCGAACCCAACGAAGAAGAGCCAGAACAGGCCGGACAGCGGTATCAACACCCCGGCCGAGGCCAGCATGGTGACTTCGGTGGATAGCTCCACCATGTTGAAGGTGCCGACCCCGGGGGTCAGGTAGACCGCCACGATGGCGACCAACATGAAGGCGCTGCCCAGGATGGTGAAGATCAGGAATTTCATGGCCGAGTATTCTTTGCGGCCGCTGCCCCAGACGGAGATCAGCATGAACATGGGGATCAGTTCCAACTCCCAGAACAGGAAGAAGAGCAGCAGGTCCATGGAGGTGAAGACACCCATGACCGCCGTTTGCAGCACCAGCAGCCATATGAAATACTCTTTAACCCGCAGGCCGATGTGCCAAGACGCCAGCACGGCGCACATGCCCAGCAGCCCGGTCAACGCCACCAAGGGCGCGCTGAGACCGTCCACCGTCAGCAGGAAGTCGGCGTTCAGCCCTACGTCGGGGATCCAGGTTATCTTGTCCACGAACTGGAACCGGTCCGCGCCCTCGCCCCGGTCGAAGAAACCGAACACCAGTAGGGACAAGACCAGGTCGGCCAGGAAGACCAGGACGGCGAAATTCCGCACGTTGCGGTCGCCTTTGACCAACAACAGCAAGACCACTGCTCCCACCGCAGGCAGGAACACCGTCGCCGTCAACAGTCCGTTGTAACCTTCGACCATCTACCTAATTTCCCATGCGAGTAACGGGCATCTAGTTTTTCCTATGCCAACAACAGGGCCAGAATTATGGCCAAAACGCCGAACGCTATGCCCGTGGCGTAGGCCTGGACCTGGCCGGTCTGGAACTTGCCGATGGCCGTGCCGATGTTCCGGAAGAACCATCCGATCAGGTCCACAGTGCCGTCTACCAGGTTGCGGTCGATCCAGTCCAAGGTCCCGGCGATGACCCCAAAGAAACCCTTTCGCACAATCACGTCTTCGTACAGGGTGTCCAGGTAGTATTTCCGGGAGAGCAGGGTATGCACCGGCTTCACGCGCTCCAGAGGGTCGGCCCGCTGTTCCCGCCGCCTGACGTGGACTACGTAGACCGCCAAAGCCAGCCCGATACCCGTAAGAGCCGCGACCGTGGACACGGCCGCCATCCAACGGCTGAAATCCAACGTCTCGGCATGCCCCGCAAGTCCCAGGGCTGAGCCGAGACCGTCGGCCAAGAACCCGGTTATCCAGTGCCTGGGAATGCCGATCTCCTCGTTCCACTGGGGGTTGGCCAAATAGCCGAGGGCCGCCGCCGCCAGTCCCAGGGCCACCATGGGCAGCACCATGGAGAAAGGAGACTCGTGGAGGTGCCCGCCGCCGTGGTCCGCCGCTCCGGCCGGGGCGCTCTGAAGCTGGGCTTGGTCTTCGAGTTCCTTCTCGACCCCACCCCGGAACTCTCCGTGGAAGGTCAGGACAATCATTCGTATGGTGTAGAAGGCGGTGACGATCACGCCCGCCAGCAACGCGGAGAAGGTCACCCGGCTGACCCAGGTGTCCACCAAGCCGGTGCCGTTCCAGGCGCCCAAGAGGATCTCGTCCTTGCTCCAGAACCCCGCCAGGGGAATGATTCCCACCAGACTCAGGCCCGCCACAACCACCAGGATGTAGGTGATGGGCAGGCGGCGCCACAGGCCGCCCATGTAGCGCATGTCGAAGGTGCCCGTGGCGTGGTTGACGCTGCCGGCCCCCATGAAGAGCAGGGCCTTGAACGCCGCGTGGGTCGCCAGGTGGAATATGGCCGCAGCGTACAGCCCCAGTCCAAGGGCCGCCATCATGTAACCCAATTGGCTGATCGTTGAGTAGGCCAAGACCCGCTTGATGTCGTTCATCACCAAGCCCATGGACGCGGCCATGATCGCGGTGAAAGCGCCCACCAGGGCCACCACCGTCATCGCGTCGGGGGAGTTCTGAAAGACCGGGAAGAACCGGGCCACCAGGAACACACCGGCCGCCACCATCGTCGCCGCGTGGATCAGGGCGCTGACCGGAGTTGGGCCTTCCATGGCGTCGGGTAGCCAGGCGTGGAGCGGGAACTGGCCGGACTTGCCCGCCGCCCCAGAGAAGATTCCCAGGGCCAGCCACGTGAGGGCGGCGCCGCCCAGAATCACTCCGGCCGCGGCCTCCGGTTGGGCCGCCTGCCAAATGTCCGGAATGTGGAAGGCGTTCATCCCGGCGGCGGCGAAGTCTTCGGCCTTCAGGAACAGGTACAGGATGGCGATCAAGAATCCCACGTCGCCGATTCGGGTGATTATGAAGGCCTTCTTGGCCGCGGCGGCCGCCGCGGGCCGCTCGTGCCAGAAGCCGATGAGCAGATAGGACGACACGCCCACCAACTCCCAGAACACGTAGAGCTGGATTATGTTAACCGCCAGCACCAACCCCAGCATGGAGGCGGTGAACAGGGACATATAAGCGAAGTAACGGGATAGGCTGGGGTCGCCCTTCATATATCCCAGGGAGTAGACCTGCACCAAGAGGCTGACCCCGGTGACCACCACCAGCATCACGGCGGTCAGCGGGTCCACCAGCAGGCCCATCTCGATGGTCGCTCCGCCCACGTCCAGCCATTCAATGGGCTCGAAGTTGAGGTCGTGATGCAGGATAACGGAGCGCAGGGTCCAGATGGAGAATCCCAATGCCGTCCCAAGGGCGCCGATGGTGACGATCCCACTGATCAGGGAATAGCGGTTGAGGAGCGGCCGGACCACCAGTGCGATGAATGCAAAGGAGCCCAGAGGCAACAGGAAGATGGACCAGATGACAGCTTCGCTAACCATCTATAGCTTCCTCAATATCTCCTCGGCCACGTGCTCTCTTCCCTGGGGGACGTAGATCTTGAAGGGGACCTTCTCGGCCCAGTCCAGGATGTCGCCTTCCGGCAGTATGCGGGTGGGCAGGCCCTCGCCTTCGAGGACCTCCTTCCACATCTCCGCCAGCATCAGATTTGGGGCCTGTTTAAATTCAACCCACATAAGAGTTCTCTATATAGACCCGCTTGGGGATCAGTGCCGCAACTGGGTGGCCTCGGTCAGGTCCACCGATTCGTTGGTCCGGTACATGGCGAACACGATGCCCAGCCCCAGGGCAATCTCGGCGGCGGCCACAGTGATGATAAACACCGCGAAGACCTGCCCGGTCAGCACGGAGCTGATGTCTTCCTGGAGGGCGGCGGGCGCCAGATATTTGGCCATGGCCACCAGGGTCACGTTGACGGCGTTGAACATCAGCTCAATGGACATCAACACGGCCAGCACGTTGCGGCGGGCCAGGGCCCCGTAGAGGCCGATGCAGAAAAGGACCGCCGAAACGATCAGAAAGCCTTCGAAAGACATTCCCAAGGACATTCCCAGCTAGCCCCTCCCCGTTCCCGGATCGGGCCGCACCAGCACCAACGCGCCGATCAGCGCCGCCAGCAGCAGCACCGACACCACCTCGAAGGGCAGCACGAAATCGCCGATCAACAGGTCGGCCAGGCCCGATTTCCGTATCTGGGCCTGCTCCTCGGGACTGGTGACACCCGACTCGGTCAGAACGTCGCCGGTCAGCGTGGTCACCGCGCTGGTCTGTACCAGGTCCACCCGTTCCTGTTGCTCGGGGGGCAGGAAGTCCCACTTGGTGTCCACGGCCACCGTGACCAGAGCGACCAATAGCAGGGCGGCGAAAACGGCCGCCGGGATCTGGAGCCGGTTGGGCAGGTTGCCCCGCTGGACGTCCCGGGTCAGCATCACCGCGAAGATTATCAAGATGGCGATGGCCCCGACGTAGATCAAGACTTGGACCACGGCCAAGAATTCGGCGCTGAGCAGCACGAAAAACCCGGCTACAGCCATAAATACCACGATCAGCAGCAGGGCGGCCCGGAAAAGGTCCGGCACCAGCACCACGCCCAGCGCGCCGCCCACCGCCATCACGGTCAGAATCCAGAAGACGACGTCCTGGAAGAGCATCTACTCGGCATCCTCTGTGGACGGGGACGGGGACGTTGGCGCCGGTGCAGCCTGGCTGTCTTCAACGAACGAAGAGTCCACCGGGGGCCCCTCGGGGAGGAGGTCCGAAGGCACGGGCCGGTCGATCATCATGCCCGCTTTCTCCCGTTGGTGCCACTGCCAAGACTCACGGCCCACCTCCTTCCAGTCGAGCGGGCGTCCGCCGCTGGGGTCGTAGCCGGTGTCCTCAAGTTGGGGCCGGAAGAAGGTGCTGGGGCGTTTGTCGGCCTGCCGCAACTGGTCGATGTCGATGACCATCTCCTTCCTGGAATATTGCCCCTGCTCGAACCCGCTGCCCATGAACAGCGCGTCATAGGGGCAGGCCTCGACACACAGGCCGCAGAACATGCACCGGTCGATGGCGATGTCGAAGACCTCCAGCCGGTACTTGTCGCCCTCGGCCGGGGCGGTCTCGCTGGGGGTGGTTACTATCTTGATGATCCCCAAGGGGCAGTGTTTGGCGCACCAAGCGCAGCCGGTGCACCGCTCCTCGTACCAGACAAACTCCTCGCCCCGGAACCGTGGGTGTTGCTTGACCCGTTCTTCGGGATACTGAACGGTGAAAGGTTTCTTGGTCATGTTCTTCAACGTGACCAGGAGACCCTTGGCCATGGCGATTCCATACATGCTAATTCACCTCCCCAGAGGAAAGGGTGGCTCCTGAAGTGGCCGACGCCGGCCGGACCTTGTCCTGGATCATCGTGCCGAAGACCAACAGGCAACCGATGGCCAGCCCGAAGTTGATCCCGGCCATGATCCACAGGTCGGAAGTGTCCAACGTCCCGGCGCCGTCGCGCAGGAAGAAAACCTCCAGCGCGGTGGCGAACAGGTTGATGATGCTGAGGGGCAGCAGGAACTTCCAGGCGAAGGCCAGCAATTGGTCGATGCGCAACCGGGGAAAGGTGGCCCGGACCCAACTGAAGATGAAGGCCAAGACCCCGATCTTCATCAGGAACCAGGCCCAGCCCAGGTAGTTGGAAACGGGACCGGACCAGCCGCTGAGGAACAACGTCACCATCACTGCGGAAGAGGTCAGGACCGCACCGAACTCGGCGGCCTGGATCAGAGCGAATTTCACCCCGCTGTATTCGATGTGATATCCGCCGATGAGCTCCGACTCGGCCTCGGCCAGGTCAAAGGGCGTGCGGTTCAGCTCCGCCATGGTCCCAGCCAGGAAGACGAAGAAGGCCAGGGGCTGCACCAACAGGAAGGGAATGGTCTGAGCGGAGACCACGTCGCTCATGGACATGGACCCGGCCACCAGCACCACGCCCAACAGGGACATGACCACCGGGACTTCGTAGCTGATGAGCACCGCCACTCCGCGGGACGCGCCGAACATCGCGTACCGGTTGTTGGAGGACCACCCCGCCATGAAGATGGCGATTGACGTTATCGACGTTACCGCGAGAATGTACAGGACGCCGACATTCAGGTTGGCCAGGGCCGTGTCCTTGGCGAATGGGACCACCGCCATCATGAGCACCACCGGGGCCAGCATGGCCACCGGAACAATCATGAAGACGATGCGGTCGGCCCCCTTCGGGGTCAGGTCCTCTTTTAACAGCAGCTTCACCACGTCGGCCATGGGCTGGAGCATGCCGAAGGGTCCCCAGCGGTTGGGTCCCAACCGGTTGTGGAACCGCCCGATGATCCTCCGCTCAAACCAGGAAAAAAGACCGGCTCCCAGAAGCACTCCGTTCACCAGCAGCAGCATGATGGCCAATCCGGCCACGGCGTAGGAAAGCCAGCAGGGCAATAGCTGGCCCACCCAGTCGTAGATCACCCGGAACAAGAGGGTATCGTGCAGGACGTTGCCCGGGCCCATAACGCAGTTCACCGGTCCACTTCACCCATGTTTATGTCTACGCTGCCCAGCGTCACAATCATGTCCGCCAATTTCCAGCCCACCAGCAGGTGCTCGGTCACGGTCAGGTTGATCAGCGAAGGAGAGCGTATCTTGCACCGGTAGGGGCTGATCCCCCCGTCAGACACCAGATAGAAAGCCAGCTCTCCTTTAGACGCCTCCACCCGGCCGTAGGCCTCGGCCCCTGGCTTGGCACGCAGCACCAAAGGCACATCCGTCCGGAACGGTCCCGGCTCAATCTGCTGGATGCACTGTTTGACGATGCGGATACTCTGGTGTATCTCCTGGATGCGCACCCAGAACCGGTCATAATTGTCGCCGCCGGTGGCCGTTGGGACATCGAACTCCATCCGGTCGTAGGCATCGTAGGGGTCCATCTTGCGCCAGTCCCAGGCCAGCCCGCTGGCCCGGAGCACCGGCCCGCTGACCGAGGCGTTGATGGCCACGTCCAGGGGCAGGGGGCTTACGCCGCGGGTGCGGACCATGACGATCTCGTTCTCCAGGATCAGATCCTCGATCTCTTTGTACTCGGATTCAAAGTCCTTTAAGAACTGGTCCAAGGCCGGCCAGAAATCGTCTGGGGCGTCGAAGAACACGCCGCCGGGGCGCATGTAGCTCACGGTGATCCGCGCGCCGCAGAGCATTTCGAACAGGTCCAGTATCCGCTCCCTGGACCGGAAAGCGTACATCAGGGGGGTGCCCAAGGTCCCCAGGTCCTGAAGGAAGAAGCCGATGCCCATCAGGTGGCTTGCCACCCGCTGCAGTTCGGCAGTCAACGTCCTCAGGTACTTGCCCCGCTGGGGCACTTCAAGGCCCAGCAACTGTTCCACCGCCAGACAGTAGGCCTGGTTGTTGATCATCGACGAGACGTAGTCCAATCGGTCGGTCAGGGTGACTATCTGAGTGTAATTGCGCTCCTCGGCCAGCTTCTCGGTGCCCCGGTGCAGGTAGCCGAAGATGGGCTCGATTTCCAGTATCTCCTCGCCGTCAAAGGTAACCCGCAGCCGGAACACGCCGTGGGTGCTGGGGTGCTGCGGCCCGATATTTACCGTCATCGGCTCGGTTCGGATCGGCATGGGGGTTAAGGGGAACCTCGGTGTGCCCTTTCTCCGAGGACCGGGGACAACGCGTGGGGCGGAAATCCCCCCTTAATCCCCCCTTTGCAAAGGGGGGAGACCAAATCCGCTCCTTTGTAGGGGAGGAAAGCCCCCTCCCGATCTGTATCGGGATAAAGGGGGGTTGGGGGGATTTCCGCTCCCCCAGCACGAGCCCGATAGCAGACGGAAACAGCGTCGCCCGGCACTACAGGTAGTCCTTTCGCAGTGGGTGGCCGTCAAAGCCTTCCCAGAGCATGATTCGTTTCAGGTTGGGGTGTCCATCGAAGCGGATACCCATCAGGTCCCAGATCTCCCGCTCCTGAAAATCGGCCCCCCGCCACAGGTGGTAGACCGAGGGCAAGGACAGCTCGTCACGGCCGTTAAGCCGGGTCTTGACGATGGCCGTGTGCTGCTTGTTGAGCGAAGTCAGGTGGTAGACCACCTGGAAGTGGTCGATGTAATCCACTGCGGAGATGGAGTTCAGGAAATTGAAGTCCAGCCCTTCGTCCGACTTCAAGAAACCGGCGACCTCGGCCACCCTGGGAGCCTTGACCCAAAGGGCGCCGTTGGCAGGCGCCTCCACCGATTCCGGGACCGCTGCCCTTACTCTCTCCGCCAAATCTTCGCCGCTCAGATGTCGAACGGCCATTTAGAGGTTCTCCGGTTTGGAGCCCCGTCCGAACAGGGAAAGTTTGGGGCCTTTGGGCAGGTTGCGGTACTTCTTTATCTTCTCGTGAAGCTCCATGATTCCGTAGAGCAGTGCGTCGGGACGGGGCGGGCAGCCTGGGACGTAGACATCCACCGGAATAATATGGTCCACGCCGGGCACCACGCTGTAGGAGCCGTAATAGGGGCCGCCGCTGGTGGCGCAGACGCCCATGGAGATCACCCATTTGGGCTCGGCCATCTGGTCATAGATGCGTTTGATGGCTGGGGACATCTTCCAGGTCACCGTGCCGGCCACGATCATCAGGTCGGCCTGGCGGGGTGAGGCCCGGAAGGCCTCCATGCCGAAGCGGGCGATGTCGAAGCGGCCCATGGCGCTGGCGATCATCTCGAAGGCGCAGCAGGCCAGGCCGAAGCTCACCGGCCAGAGGGCCGACTTGCGGCTCCAGTTGACCAGGGCGTCCACCGAGGTGATCATCAGGTTGTTCTTCAGGTCGGCGGGCACCTCGATCGTTGGCTCGGCCAGGGGTTCGGCGGAGGCGTCTTTCAACTCCTGGACCAGTGAACCTTCATGCCGGTCCAACTCCCAGGTCCGTGACTGGAGCGGTCCGTCCTCTTTGGATATCTCCAATGGCATCGGCGTTCCCTAACCCCACTCCAGGTCGTTCTTGCGCCAGGCGTAGGCCAGACCGACCACCAGGATCCCCACGAACACCGCCATCTCGATCAGCGCGAACAACTCCAGTTGCAGGAACTTGGCCGCCCAGGGGTAGAGGAACACGACCTCGACGTCGAAGATGACGAATAGTATGGCAAACATGTAATAGCGGAAGTTGAAGAGTTCCCACCGGCCGCCGATGGACTCGACCCCGCACTCGTAGGTCTCGGACTTGACGTCGGTGGGATTGTTGGGCCGGAGGCCGATGCGGGAGGCCGTCCACGACATCATCAGCATGCTGATTGGAACGCCGACGGCCACCGCCATGAATATGGCGATGAGCCCGTATTGCCGGAAATAATCGTCTAACATGGAGCGCCGGTTATTCTGATGGTTACTCTGGTCATTACTCTGGCCATATTGGGGCAGCCGGGGCAGGCCCCGGAATCGTCCCAAATTATAGCAGAGAGCCCCGCGCCTTTACAGGCGAGTAAGGGCAGGTCTGTCCGCGAAATCCCCCTAACTCCCTTTATCCCGATTCAGATCGGGAGGGGGAACTTCCCCCTGCGATAAAGGGGGACAGGAAGGGGATTTCGGCAGCCCGCCGCCGCCTTTTCCCACACTCGACTAATGGTAGTATTATTCCACGCTCAAACCCGAAGAACGCTTTCGATATGGGGGTAGATTTGACCACAGCCCAAGGGCCCCTGGTGGGCCTGAAAGTCCTGGACCTTTCCATCATCGTCGCCGGGGGCACCGCCAGCAGCCTGCTGGCCGACTTCGGGGCCGAGGTGGTCAAGGTGGAGCGGCCCGGCGCGGGAGACCCGCTCCGCAACTGGGGCCCCTTCGCCAATGGGGTCTCCCTTTGGTGGAAGGTCCACTCGCGCAACAAGAAGTCCATCACCCTGAACCTGGGCACGCCCGAAGGCCAAGATATCCTCAAGAAACTTGCGGCCCAGGCCGACGTGTTGATCGAGGGATTCCGCCCCGGCGCCATGGAGCGGTGGGGCCTGGGTCCAAACGACCTCCAAAGGGTGAACCCCAAGCTGGTGATGCTGCGTTACTCGGGCTTCGGCCAGACCGGCCCCTACAAGGACCGGCCCGGCTTCGGCACCATCGCCGAGTGCATGAGCGGCTACGTGGGCATGACCGGGTTCCAGGACACGCCTCCCGTGCTGCCGCCGGTGCCGTTGGCCGACGAGATAGCCGGGGTGTTCGGGGCCATGGCCGGCATGATGGCCCTTTATCATCGGGACGGGCGCGGGGACGCATCGGGCAACCCCGATGCCAAGGGCCAGGTGGTGGACGTCAGTCTTTTCGAGCCGCTGTTCCGGCTCTGCATCCCCCACATCACCATGTTCGACATGCTGGGCATCAACCGGGAGCGAGTCGGCAACGATTTCCCCGACGCCGCGCCGCGGAGCCTGTACAAGACCGCCGACAACCGCTGGCTGGGCCTTTCCGCCACCTCCCAGAGCACCTTCGAAAGCCTGGCCCAGGCCATGGGGATGCCAGAGTTGATCAACCGGCCCGAGTTCAAGGACAACGCCGCCCGACTGGATAACCGGGACGCCCTGAACGACGAGCTCCAGGGGTGGCTGGGGCAGCGGGACCTGAAGGAGACCATGGACCAGTTGATCCCCGCCGGGGGAGTGGTGGGCCCGGTCTACGACGCCGCCCAGATCATGGCAGACCCCCACTACCAGGCCCGCGAGGACATCATCGATATCGACGACCCGGAACTGGGCCGGACCAAGATGCTGGGTATCGTCCCCAAGTTCAGCGAAACGCCCGGCGCCGTCGAGCACGCCGGCCCCACCATCGGCGAGCACAACAGCCACATCTACGGCTCATGGCTCGGGTTTAGTGAGGGAGAACTGGCCGAGTTGGCCCAGCGGGGAACGATCTAAGATGCCCGGCCGCCTGCTCATCGCCACCGGCAACCCCGGCAAGATGCGTGAATACCAAGACCTGCTGAAGGAGATTCCCTTTAAGTTGGTCTCGTTGCGGGACTTGGGCATCACCCACGAGGTCGAGGAGACTGGGGAGACCTTCGAGGAGAACGCCTGGCTCAAGGCGTCGGAGTACGCGGCCATCTCCGGGATACTGACCCTGGCCGACGACTCGGGACTGGAGGTGGACGCGCTCTCCGGCGAGCCCGGAGTGTGGTCGGCCCGATACGGCGGCGATTCCAGCGCCAGCGACCAAGACCGGGTCGCCCTGCTGCTCAAGAACCTGGAAAACGTTCCCTGGGAAGAACGCTCCGCCCGCTTCCGCTGCGTCATCGCCGTCGCCAAATCCCCCCTAGCCCCCCTTTATCCCGATTCAGATCGGGAGGGGGGAGCTTCCCCCTTTGATAAAGGGGGACGGGAGGGGGATTTTAGCGGTTCATCGCCAGATGCATCGGGGGAAGCAGCTTCCCCCTTTGAAAAAGGGGGACAGGAGGGGGATTTCGACCCCCAGCAGCCAACCCTCGTCGCCCAGGCCGAGGGCTCCGTCGCCGGAATGATACAATACACGCCTCAGGGGGATGACGGTTTCGGCTACGACCCCGTATTCTATCTCCCCTCTTACGGCAAGACCGTCGCCCAGCTTTCCCTGGACGAGAAAAATAGGGTTAGCCACCGCGCCGACGCCGCCCGAAAGGCCGTGAAAATCCTAAAAAATCTGACTGCTGATAGCTGATAGCTCCAAGATGCCAACCGATAAATTCGGCAGGCCCATGCGGGACCTGCGAATCTCCGTTACCGACCGGTGCAACTTCCGGTGCCCTTACTGCATGCCCGCCGAGATCTACGGCGAGGCCTACGAGTTCCTGCCCCGGGCGGAAATCCTCACCTTCGAGGAACTGACCCGGCTGGTCGGTATCTTCGCCGAGTTGGGCATCGTCAAGCTGCGCATCACCGGCGGCGAGCCCCTATTGCGCAACGACCTGCCCAAATTGACGGGCATGCTGGCCGCCATCGACGGCATCGAAGACCTGACGCTCACCACCAACGGCTATCTGCTCGGCCAGTTCGCCCAGGCGCTAAAGGACGCCGGGCTGCACCGCATCACCATCAGTTTGGACAGCCTGGACGACGAGGTTTTCAAGGCCATGAACGGCCGGGGGTTCACCACCCAGCGGGTGCTTGAAGCGATTCAGACCGCCGCCGACGTCGGCCTATCGCCCATCAAGATAAACTGCGTGGTGCAGAAGGGGGTCAACGACCACACCATCGTCGACCTGGCCCGCCACTTCAAGGGAACCGGCCACATCGTCCGTTACATCGAGTACATGGACGTGGGGAACCGCAACGGCTGGCGGTCGGAACAGGTGGTGCCCGCCGACGAGATAATCGCCCAGATCGACGCCGAAATGCCGCTGGAACCGGTCGAAAGCAACTATCACGGCGAGGTGGCCACCAGGTACCGTTATAGGGACGGCAGCGGCGAGATCGGCGTCATTGCCTCGGTGACCAAGCCATTCTGCGGCGACTGCACCAGGGTGCGGCTGTCCACCGACGGCCGGATCTTCACCTGCCTTTTCGCCAGCAAGGGCGTAAGCCTGAGGGACCCCATGCGCGCCGGAGCGACCGACTCCGAACTGCGGGAGATACTCACCGGGATTTGGACCGTCCGCACCGACCGTTATTCAGAGGAACGGGCCGCGTCGCCCAACAAACAAGGATCGCCAAAAAAGATCGAGATGTACCAGATAGGGGGATAGCGAGCGAACAGCAGTCAGCGGTCAGCCATCAGAAAAGGCTGAAAGCTGATAGCTAATGGCTACGATGCAAAGCAGCGAAATCGTCATCCACACCGACGGCGCTTGCAAGGGGAACCCCGGCCGGGGCGGCTGGGCCGCCGTCATCCAGCAGAACGGGTCCCAACGGATAATCTCGGGAAGCGACCCCAAGACCACCAACAACCGCATGGAGATGACCGGCGTCATCAAAGGGCTGGAGGCCGTGGACCCGTCGGCCAAGGTTTTGATCAGCTCCGACAGCACCTACGTGATCAACACCATGACCAAGGGTTGGAAGCGCAAGGCTAACCACGACCTTTGGGAGCAACTGGACCGGCTGGTAAAAGGCCGGGACATCTCCTGGCGGTGGGTGCGCGGCCACAGCGGCGACCCCGGCAACGAACTGGCCGATTCCGCGGCCACCAAAGAGGCGGGCACGGCGAGATAACCGGCGGTCCCAACTCGCCGAAGGCCAAGGAGCAATGCAACGTTATGTCCACTGCCAACAACGGCCCCGACCTTCACCTGACCCACCTGGACGAGCAGGGCCGGGCCAGGATGGTTGATGTGGGCGGCAAGGATGTCACCAGCCGCGAGGCCGTGGCCCGGGGTTACGTGTCCATCCAGCCGGAGACGGCGCGGTTGATCAAAGAAGGGCTGATGAAGAAGGGCGACGTTCTGACCATCGCCCAGTTGGCCGGCATCATGGGCGCCAAGAAGACCTCGGAACTCATCCCCCTGTGCCACCCGCTGCCCCTGGACCGGGTGGACGTCGATCTGGAACTGGATGAAGCGAAAGGCCGGATCAACGTCACCGCCACCGCCAGCACCACCGCCCGGACCGGCGTGGAGATGGAGGCCCTGACCGCGGTCTCCGTGGCGGCCCTGACCCTCTACGACATGTGCAAGTCGGTGGACCGTGGGATGCGCATCGAGGCCGTCCGCCTGGTCCGGAAAACCGGCGGCCGCAGCGGCGACATCAACCTAGAAGACTAGCAGGCGGCTCGCCGCGTTTCCATGGGACACCACCTGCCCGCTCGTGGTGAGCCATGCCTAACCGCTCATGGTGACGACGTGTGCGCAATAACTCCACTTCGGTTCGTATTGGAGAAGCCGCTCGTTCGTTAGTTAATCGGCGAAGGTGGCATCGGGGTGTAGCGCAGGGGAAGCGCGCTGCGTTCGGGACGCAGAGGTCGGAGGTTCAAATCCTCTCACCCCGACCAATTTCTTTACGAAAGTCGTCAGACCAAATACCATAATCGGCAATA
Organism: Chloroflexota bacterium; assembly: GCA_022573285.1. Lineage (GTDB taxonomy): Bacteria > Chloroflexota > Dehalococcoidia > Lucifugimonadales > UBA3495 > UBA9611. The sequence goes on along the minus strand of JACZUF010000035.1, from coordinate 17,749 downwards.
TACAACTTGAAATAAGCGAAGACTCCGCACTTACCACTGTGAATTTATTTGGCATGGCCCCTCGTTTGAGGGGGGTTTTGTGCCCAAATTCGAAGAGGGATGTTGAATACAACATGAAAGCTGCAATCTGGGCTCGTGTTTCAATCACTGAGCAAGAAACCGAAAACCAGCTGTCCAATCTGGAAGCCTGGGCGACCGCGAAGAATCTAGAGGTCGTCGAAACATATTCGATCAACGAATCGGCATACGCGGTGCACAACGAAATGCGTTAGAAGCCGTGGATCGAGACGCCCACCAAGATCGATTCACGTGCTGCTGGTTTGGTCGCTGAACCGACTGTCCCGGGAATGAATCCGGCAGACATTGGAAATCTTCAACAAATTGTCCGGCCACGGGGTCCAGATACTCAGCTACCAAGAGCCATGGACCGCATCCGCTGGACCAGAAATCCGGGAACTGATGATTTCAATAACTGGATGGATCGCCAATCAATACTCACGTCGGCTGTCCGGAAACACTAAAGCAGGTTTGGAGAGAGCCAAGGCTAATGGTAAAAGATTGGGACGACCGCCTGGCGCCAAGGATAAGAAGCAGCGTCGGCGTAGCGAGTATTTTTTGAGGTACGCCGATTGATGTCCCGGCGGCAGTGACCCTGGGGAAATATCATGCAAACTCTTAATCAGTAGGTTCTCGGTTCGAACCTGAGGCGGGTCACCATAATTTAGGCAAGAAAAAGCCCGAATCTCGACAATCCGTGCTTCTTATTTGTTACAAATGGCTCCCAACTTTAAAACCGGCCCTGAACCCCGCCTGGGATCCCGAATTCCGTGACCTGACGGGATTGTCAAGCTAGTGGTTTTTCAAATCAGTTTCCGGGTAGAGTGCTTGCTTCCCAAGCCTCCCGCTCTGAACGCTGTGCTTCCGTAGCTACATACCCCTTCATTTCCTGTCCAGTTATATGCTGTAACAGAGGCGCCTTCAGCCGTTGGATAGGTAAACATGAAACGGTCCAATGCTTTTATGGTGGAGACGGGGGAGGGTCGGGTGTTCACTATTTGCAATAACTTCTAGCCCTCCGCTTGCCTGGCATTTAGAGGAATGTTTCGCAATTATGGGATAAGGAAATGCTTCCGCGCTTCAATGCGAACGATCAAATCGCGATATCGGCAAGATTGAACACCTCAACTCGGCGCATTCGAGATAGTGATAGACTCCATCGCATCGGCTAGTCCTTGGTCGCAAGCTCAGGTACCGTCATTCTCTGAAGAGTCGCGACAGACCAAGCTGGGAACGGTATTTTTGAGTTGTAGGGTGCGTAAAGCTCAGAATCCGATACAAGTACAGGTTTAACTCTCCATTTCCCCTTTTTCTTAATTCCAAAACATTGCGCCAAAACCTCCTCGAGGTTGCTCTCTATCCACTTCGCCCGTGCCGAATGCTGCTGCACAGTTGAGGGCTTGGCCGAAGAACCTTCGACTAACCCTTGAAGTTGATTCTGGATTTCGGCCGGTGTACGCGCTAGTGCCAGGTCCTTGCACTCAACAACGAGGACGACGCGTGCGCTAGGTACCGCTGCAAGAACATCTATGTCGCCCAGATTCTTTCCGTTTTCGAATAACTTAAGCTTGCCCAACTTCCGGAAACGAACTTTCGCCTGAACCCCCGTTAAATTTGAGATAATCGCTGCGACGGACTGCTCAAATGCCCTCGCTTCTTGTTCTCTCCAAGCGCCAGTCACTCGCTTAAGTTCTACAGATTTCGTTTTGATTCGCCCACTAAGGCACAATTGCCTCAGGTAATTCATAGCCTGGATAATGTGCCGGTTGCCCCAAAGAATTAGCAACTCAGGTTCACATTTAGTGCGGACTAGAGGACGCCGCAAGTAAGACCATGCCCGATTAAACCGCCAAGGGTAAACTTCCTCCGCTCCTTCGCCTGGAGGTTTAAGAAAGTCGTTGCGAGAATCCAAAGCCAAAATGTCAATGCCGGTCTTGATCTTTGATTCTTCCCAATCCAGAGATTTGCTGAGATTCTTAATCATTTCATTTGCAGCCAATCTTTTTGTCGGCCCTTCTTGCTCTGAACCTAAGACATAGATGTCTGACATGAGCCAGATGAGTTCGGTCAGGCTCAACCCGAATTCACCTTCGAAAGCAGTATCCAGGTCCACGACAACTTGTGGAGCCTGTGTGTTCCCCGTCGATGCGCCATCGAATTTATCGAATTGATTGGCAATACTTCTTTGCGATTCACTGATGAATCCGCCGAAATGTCGAGACATGAACTGTTTTTGGGCTGCCGTGAAGGATTCACGATCAAATCCCAGTCTTCCGGAAGGAAGGACAGAGAGACTGACCTCTGTTAGACCGAAGTGGCTGAAATCGCTCATAGTTCCCCAATTGACGATCTCAGAGCCCAGTGCCATGAGTCCGTCCAAGGCCTCAAGGGACATTCGTCGGCTACCGTTCGGGGGTTTGGCGGCTACGTACTCAATTAGAAATCTACAAATTAAGTTGGCAGCATCAACTTCCGGAATCTCTTTGCTAAGGTTACTCACCAATTCGTCCCGGTGACCAAAACATGCCAATCTTGTAGGGATTGTGAGTCGTCGGAAGAACATCTCTCGTGGGTTTGATTCTTGACACGCGATCAGAGCCGAAATTAGTTCGTCACCATTGAACGTTGCAACCAATGTCTGTAATTTTTTGTACAGGTGATCTACCGCTTCATTAAGAACCGAATTAATGTTCATCTCAGCGATGTCCCCGGTTTTCCAGCCTTTCGATTGGATGTGCTCGCCGACTTCATCCAATAACTCGGCAAAGTCAGCTTCTTGAACCGCCCTAAATTTGGACAAATTTTTAGGGTCTAATTCCCGTTGCGAATCTAAGCGAAATAGAATCATTTTTTTCTTCTGGCCTAGTGGTGCCAGAACTTCAATCGATTTTTGTATCTCTGGACCGGCAAGTATCGTGCTGAGTTTTGGATAATCAGATTGAAACGCGTCTCGGAATGCCCGAAGAAATTCCGCAACTAGCTCTCGCTCACCTTGGTTATCTGAACCACCTAGCCTCGTGAGTAGCGACGAATGCCGGCGCCCTAAGCGAGGATACCTTCGGGTCTCGACTAGGTCTAAGCGCCACTTACGAAAGACTGGACGATGGACATCTCAACGTGCTGGATCCCTTCTTTCGCGGGACATGCTTCGAATTGAATTACGCCGAAGCCGTTGCTCACGAGGTGACAGCGCACTTCAAAGTTGCGCTTGTGGGAGTTAGGTTCGACGATGCTGAGCGGACGAAATATGAAGACGCCGATGGTCAAGCTCGTAGCCACCGGGGTTGGCTAATCAACAATGCGGGTGTCACGCCCGAGCCGTTTGGAACATTCATGGCAGAAGTGCAAACGCTGTCTGAAGGTGGTGAAAAAAAAGTTACTCGGAAAGCGAGAGCCTACTTGAGTGCGTTTAGCCGTCGACGCCAGGTGTTGGCGAATCCCGTTGCAAAGATAGACCTCGTAGATTCTTTGGTTCCGGCTGTCCGACTCGCAGAACGTGTAATTGTGTTCACGGAAAGGGTTGATGCAGCAATAAAAACAGCAGAGACATTTAGATCTCGGGGAATACGGACAGCCGCCATCTATTCAGGACTCTCCACTGAAACCAGGCAATCTCTCTTAGAGCAATTCGCGAATGGGTCCCTGCATGTTTTATGTGCCCCAAAGGTGCTGGATGAAGGGGTGGACGTTCCGGCAGCAGACCTCGGAATCATTTTGGCCGCCAGTCAAAGCCGCAGGCAGATGATACAGCGGATGGGTCGAGTGCTCCGCAGAAAGCAAGACGGGCGGTTCGCTCGATTCGTTATCGCTTACGTGGAGGACACGTCGGAAGACCCAGCTAATGGGGCTCACGGAGCGTTTCTTGACGACATCACGAACGTAGCTGACGACTTCGTAGACGTTGGTGTAGTCGGGCTCGGAGAAGGCGAAAACATCTGTAAATATCTAAACGAATTTAATTGGATAGGGCCGATCCCCCAGGCGAAGATGGCAATCACCGGCCAATAAACCGAAGTAGAAGTTTTTCCTCGTTCTATGAATTCAACAATCGATTGATCGCTCTTAACTCCGCTAATTCCCGCATTCTATCCTGTCAGTTATTTGGCAAATCGGCAGCGACAGGGAACGCCGCGCATCCGCGGTTTACCAGGACCCGAGGTTTATTGCCCCAGCTCCCGGCTGTCTCTTCTAGCCGCTCGACGATACTAAAATACTTTCGCGACAGATAGGCGATGGAGGGTCTGTGATGGCTTCGTTGGGCAATTTGGCTTTGATATGTTTGCATCTCGCATTTATTTGGGTGATCGCCATCACAGTGATGTCGTTGAAAGAAACCTCAGGTGAGGTAGGTTTCTAGCTACTAGCATCAGCGCTGGCTCTGACCGCCAGTGAAGTGATGGTACTGGAACAGTTTTAAGACACAATCCTAATTTGGTTCGCGGCCGGCATAGCAAAAAAATGGTAGCCAAATTGGCGTGCCTGGAAACGCTTCGGATTTCGCCACTAAAAAAGGGACCTTTTTAAGGTCAGTGTATACCTCTAAATCTATCGAAGCACAATCCGAACTCAAGGCTAAGCGCTAGGATCAGGCTCGTTTCCACCGCAAACAATCATTGTCGCTACCGTCCAGGCATCTAACTCATCATCGACAAGTCCCATTTCATCGAAGCGTCCTCGGTATAACGAAGGGTAGACTTCGGCCACCACAGTCTTGTCTGGCGCAGAATCGAACCCGTCGAATGGCCTGAAAGATCGCCGCGCAGCGCCGCTATTATATGGGCGTAGTAACCGAGGGGCATATAGGGGTGAGAAGGGGCTTTAGGGCCACTGAGGGGCATTTAGGACGCCATCCACGGCCCTCTCCCCTACCGAGCCCCCCTTGGTATGCAATATCTAGGGTAGTGCATCGGCTCGGATGACGAGATGGAGAGCACCTAGTCGAGTTATACGACGCTCTCGCACCCGTTCAGCGCTAATACAACGACAAGCACATATATAACGCTTACAGGTCAACAATCCCTGAAGTATGCGGAAGTGTGCGACAGATAGGCTAGATTCATTAATTCGACGCCCCTCAGAGTCTTCATAGGTTTCAGACAAGCTGCGAATACAATAGGTCGCGACGGGCGAGGAAAGCGGGATGGGGATTGCTTATGAGTGAACTCCGTTTGGTCCTTCAGAAATTAGGTGATATTTGCGCTTAGTCACACTGTCGCAAACTAATCACCGCTGACGCCAGCCCAAAAGACCGTCCACTCGTTCTGGGTAACGTTGCGCACATTGTTGGGGAGACCAGCCGGTCCGAGAGGCTCCTCTCCCATGTCCTTGAGCGAGCGCAACCGGCATGAAAACCCGATTCTTTTTTGTACCTTTTCACTTCAAAAGAGTTGCTGTGAGAACCGTGGTCAGCCTAATAAATAGCTGATTGATATCACGACCAATCAGCTACTGATTGAGTGTTTAAGACTCACCTGGAAGTGGCTCGGGATGGCTTCTCGTCATCGTAGACTTCGCGAGACTTGCCTCCCTTACTGCGCAAATAGTCTTCAACGTTCTTCGTCTTATGCCGAATGGCATCGGTCAGTGGTGTGCCACCAAAACGATCGACCGGGTTGATATCTACACCCACTACTTCAACGAGGAATTTTACTGTTTCTAAGTGACCTTCAGCTGAGGCAAGGTGAATCGGAGTCCTTGAATCGTAATCACCACCATTGGCTTGTGCGATGCCTGCATTGACGAGTTCCTCTAATTTCGCAACATCACCTACACTTGCTGCCAATACGGTTTCGTGATTGGTGTTGTCGCGGTACTTGCTTGCGGCGTCTTCACTCGGCTCCTTATCAAAAGGCAACAATTCTCGAGAAGTAAACCCCTTTGATTTTAGGTACTCTTCAACGTCTGTGTGGCCATGTCTGATGGCATCTGTTAATGCGGTACCGTTCCATCGATCTATTTCGTTGGCGGGTACTTGGGCAACTTCTATCAACCATTTCACTGCATCTAGCCTCCCATTTGCAGAGGCCAAGTGTAGCGCAGTTCTGAAGTCATAATCCGCTGTTTTTTTCGGATCGAACCCGTCTGCAACCATCTTTTCCATTGTCGGCACATCGTTTTTACTTGCGGCCTCTACAAACTGTAGGGATTGCACATCCGAAGCCATCATTTTCTCCTGTGTTGAATTTTTTAACTATAGCTTTTGCCGATAGCCATGAGGCGTCTTGTGCCCTGCACTGGAGCCGAATACTGCGCTTGGGATGCCCCTCGGTCAGTCAAGGCCTGCCTGGCCTCGACGGAGGGTGATCCCTTGCTTATTAACCGGTGCAACTCTACCTTCAACTGTCCGATCTCCTGATACAACCGGGCCTCTTACTCTTCTCCGTCCCTAGCCCGTATCTCCTTCACGTCGCAGAAGAAATCCTCGACTCCATCCTCCAGCTGCTGTTTCCGGCGGGTGATCTGGGAGGGATGGACTGGATACCTGGAGGCCAACTCGCTCATCGTGCTCTGGTTCTTCAGGGTTTCCAGGGCCACCGTGGCCTTGAATTGGGCGGAATGCTGGCTCTATTTCATGACTGCACAATGGACACCCGCACTGCTGATTGCTGCCTGTCTAGAGAATTTGCTTAGCGGGTGGTCCAATTTTTGGTGCCGATTACGCAATCTTAATGGGAGAGAGGCCAACCTGCGCTCGCGAAGGGTTCCCCTAACATATTCAAGGGGGAGTAACTGCTGAAACATGACTTTAATACATGCGATGTCGATCCGCAAGCCATTCTGGTAATGTAAACAGTTCCCATGTGCTCGTGGGATGGCCTAGAAACTTAAGCGACCTTAGGCTGGCCACCAATTTGCTCATGGCATTTTCAACGCAATACCAGCAGTTTGACATGTCCCACTACATCGGGACATGCTTAGAACTCCGGCCACAGCTCCACCTAGCCTGGTCCGACAGTCTTTTGGTGGTCAGCAGAGGATGATTGGCACCCGCACCTCCAAGTCAAAATCAAAGGTGTCTTACGGCTTAAATCCGGGAACGCATCAGACATTAGCAGGGGTGTTCAACGTAGACCCGGTGCAATTAGCCGCATGGGTAACAGGCATGACGTGGTTCCCAGAAATAGCTTTGGTACACCACATATTAGGAAGGGTTGTTCTTGAATTACGAATTTAGGTAACGTATTATCAAGATGGTATTTCATCGAATCCGACCCACCTTGAGTTCAGTAATGGAGTATTCACGTGCCCAAAAAGCCGAAAATTTGTTTGGTATACACTGGTGGTACGATCGGCATGGTGGAAGAGCAGGGGATTCTCCGGCCGCCTGACAATCCAGAAGACTTCTTGAACCTTGCACCTGAGCTTAACGACTTTGTGCGGGTGGATGCATGTTTCATCTTGAATAAAGACAGCTCAAACATGAACCCCAAGGACTGGGAACTTATCGCAAGGGAAATCTACAAAAGACGACATGACGGGTACCAAGGATTCGTCGTCGCCCATGGAACAGACACAATGCACTTTACGGCCTCAGCATTGGCGTTTGCGTTCGGCCCGTATCTTAATTTTCCAATCGTTCTGACTGGAGCGCAAACCGTTCCCACAGTGGTCCATGGGGATGCCAGAGTCAACTTGCTTCGGGCTTGTAAGACAGCGTTGGAACCCTTGGGGGAAGTGTGCATCGCGTTCGGCGAATATGTTTTCCGGGGCTGCCGAGCCCAAAAGAAAGACGAGCGTAGATTCGACGCATTCGATTCTCCCGCGTTTACCCCTCTGGCGTATATCACGGAAACAATCGACGTTCAGCCGCTCGCCAAACTAACGACCCATCGCGAGCGAAATGGGCACGATATCAAGTTTAGGCCCTTTTTCTCGGACGGTATCCTCCAAGTGGCTTTGATACCAGGGCTTGAGCCGTCACTTCTTATGGACACGGTTACCCTTGATACTTGCAAAGGAGTGATTCTTCAATCATTTGGTGCGGGCAATGTGCCCGATGAATCCGCTGAAGAGTTTTCATTCGAAGGGTTTATCCGGCTAGTCAGAGACTATGGAAAACCGCTAATCATTACTAGCCAGTTCCCTGGCGGCTCGACCCTCACTTCTAGATACGCAGCCCACGAGAGTGCGGTTAAAGCTGGGGCCATTCCGACTGGCAACATGACCAGCGCCGCCGCAGTAGTCAAATTTAGGTGGGTCTTGGCCCGCGTCGAACAGGAGATACTTGAAGGCAAAGTTAGCCCGGAGCAACGACTGGATCGAATCGCGTCGTGGATGATACGGAGATATGTGGGCGAAGTGGGGCCCCTGGTTGCAGACTTTACCGATCCAGATCCGATAGACGATTCGATTACTACCTTGAAGCAACCATCTGATGAAAGCGTAACGGATTAGAGGATCTCACATGACCACGAGCGTAATTGTTGCAGACGGTGAGAAAGCTAGGGTCTTTATCCTCTACACCGGGGGAACCATTGGAATGGCCCCAGAAGACCTGGAAAATCCTGATAGCCCATTGGTGGCTAAACCGCTAGATGAGCTTCTACAGTATGTGCCGGGGCTCGCCAATGAAGGGATCACACTAGGTTTCGCCAGTTTCGACGAGCCTTTAGACTCGACCGAAGTGATGGCCGACCATTGGCTTAAAATGGCGGCAGAGATCGAGCAAGTATACGAGGAATATGACGGCTTCGTGATCCTCCACGGTACGGATACGATGGCTTATACCACCTCAGGCCTTTCTTTCATCATGGAAAATTTGGCGAAGCCTGTGGTAGTGACCGGATCTCAGCTCCCCATTTCATCGGCTCGAACCGATGCTGTCCAAAATTTTGTGGCCTCGGTGTTTTTGGCTGGCTACAAGGCCACAAACCTTCCGCTAATTCCGGAAGTAATGCTGTGCTTCGCAGACAGGGTGCTCAGAGGCAACAGGGCCCGCAAGATTAGCACGGCGAGTTGGGTAGGATTCGATAGTCCCAACTTTCCACTGCTTGCTACCATCGGAGAGCACATCGTAGTCAATAGAGACTTGATCCGTGCTCCTGCAGACAATACTAGATCGAAATTTTTTGTCCATCGTCAGCTAGTAACCGACGCACTTGCTATCGACATCTTTCCAGGCCTTCGACCTAGTCATTTGGCGGCTCTTCTGGATCAGGAGGATATCAGAGCCGTGGTACTTAAAACATTCGGCGTTGGCAACTGTCCCGCTGCGCTTTGGCCTACTCTTAGTGCCGCGATTGAAGGTAAAGGGGGAAGAACTCCGAAAGTTGTCGTCAATGTTACACAGTGCTTGCAGGGCTCGGTAGAGATGGGACTCTACGCAGCCAGTAGCGGTCTGCTTGAAGGGGGCGTTCTCAGTGGCCTCGATATGACCCCCGAAGCCGCATTAGTCAAACTGTTTTGGGCACTCGGCACGATCCGCGACCCGCAAGAACGCAACGTTCAACTCCAGATTGACCAACGTGGGGAGCAATCCGAAAACCTGTTTGACCTTCGATTTATCCCCGCCGGACAAACAGTTGAGCCGAAGGAGGTTCATGATTTTACTCAAAGTGTTGATGGGCGGTTTCTAGTAGAACGCCTAACAAAAGCCGTAATTCGATTAAGTGGTGTGGCTTGTCCTGAAGCCGAACCAGGCCAAATGGTGACCATAAAGGCCTATCTGAATTTACCGCCGGTTGTTGCCCCGGATTCACCAGAAGCTCAACGATACTTAGCCGTTGAATTGTCCGACACCTATGATCCGGATGCGGGCCTATTTTTTATCCAAGACATTTCACCTATCGTTGAGGAGGTTGTCAGACCCGGTCCTCCTATTACGATCTCTTTGGTGGCTTCCACACCCATCCAGCCAAGAGGGGTCTTTTTGGCATTATTCGCTCGTGTGTAGCGGAAATCACCTGACCTAGAGACTCCCGTTTATTATTATGAGAGGCAGCTGAGATGAGCCTGACCAACCCTATCTACCCGAGCTTCATTGATTGGCTCGAAAAGGTGTTCGTAGCTATGCGAGACCCGTCCCAGGATCGCCTAACCCGTGCGACGATGATGAATCTCGACGAAGAGGAAAGGTTAGATCATCATCCTGACAATGTTGTACATGAATTCCAGAAGCGTCTTCACGAGAAAACGGAACCGGCTAATGGCTCAGAGTTGCTTGATGCGATCGGGGAAGCGGTGAGTAAGAGCCCAGACATGCATTGCCTCCTACCAGTAGCCGACGATGAGCGGGGAGATGTGGACGACGTCGGCTATATTTGCGTAGGTTGGAATCGGTTGGTTAGGTATGGCTACGTCCGGGATCCGTACGACGCTGATGATCCACCGCCAATAAGACCGCTTACCCTCTTGAGAGGATACGGAATACCGAAAAGCGCGTCTCGGCCGGGACGCCCTATCGTTTGGATTAGCTTGGACCCTCCGGACCGGATTGACGCCGCCGGGAGCCGAGACCGCTTGGGCTTGAAGAGCCTGCAAGATACTTGGTTGATGGTGATCGAAATAACAAACCCTGGGGAGTTGGCGTCCCTGTCTATCCCCACCTCCTTAGATGCAGAAGCGGCGCCGCCGTTTGCCCCACCACCTAGCAAGATGCCTCCTGGGGTTCGCTCCGGCCCGTGGGGCTTTACGCGGGAACTACATTCCGACCAATTGAGTTGTCGGGAAGTAATTGCCCGGCCTGACCATCTTCCTGAAATACAGCAGGCTCAAGCTATGACTAACGGCTGGGTGGGTAACTCAAGTTGCGAATACCTAGAGGTGCGAATCGCATGATTGGCTACAAGGATCTGGAAGAAATGAGTAGTACAGACATACGAAAGTATGTCGAAGACCGTGTGTATGAGAGGAGGCCCGCGAATCCACCGTTGTCTCCTCGGGATGGAGACTACACCGACTTTCTTGTAGCCGCGATACACGAATCATCTGAGCTTCGGTATAGCCTCGCGGATGTTGTCGAGTTGCTTATTGTTGAAATCTGGTTAACGCTAAAAAACGGAGACGCTAAGGAGAGCCATACAACCGCTCTGGCGAACTTGTCGTTATTGGTATCCCACCTCAGACATGACTTGCCGGTACGCCGTTCGGCGAAAGGCGCTTTGGAATCGCTAGCCTTGGAGTGGACGAAATATCAGGTTGATACGGATATCGGTCATGTGGGAAATTTGTTGCTGAACTCTTTAGCCATATCTCAACGAGAGAAGGACTCCATAATCTTTTGGCAAGAACTTTGGGAAAAGGACGATCGCCCAGATCTTTGGACTTTCGCGTTCACGGGGCTAGCGAGAGAAAGCTTTTTCGATTCAATGACAGAACTGGGTCTACTCACCGAGCGTGGGTCATCAGGAAGGTGGGACCCGATCTCGGCACTCTGGTCACTCTATCATTTGGCTGTTGGTCGCGACCAATACCTTAAGGAGTTTGCCGATGAACTACACATCCTAAAAATTTCACAGGCTGAAAAGCTTCTAACTTGGTTGAAAGACTCAGGAGCTGAAGAGAATTATCTGAACCAACTGCAGCCTCGAGCACCAATCCTACGATGGAGTTCAAATGATAAGGACCTCGGTCATTATCGTGAATATTTGGGTGAATATTTGGAAAGGACACTGGCTCCAGCTGTGCCGGCTTGATTCAAGTGCTCAGGCCAGCAGTGTGTCTGGAGGATGAGGTCAAAAAAGATGACGACCGATGATAGGCAAAGAGCTCGATTCATAACTTTCTATTCGACTCGAGGCGGAGTTGGCCGAACTCTCGCTGCATATAACGTGGGTTGCCTGATTGCTGCCAGCGGGAGACGAGTTCTTTTAGTAGACCTCGACTTAGATCAGCCCGGTCTTACATTCTTTACACCCACAGCGACAGAACCGAGCGTGGGAATCGTTGATATTCTGAATTGGCTGATGGATCGTCCCACCCAGTTGCTGGACAGAGGCAGGCCAACATCGATGCGTGACATGCTAAACGACGATCTCGGAAAGGAGTATGGGATCGTCGGGTTGACCGTGCCGTACATACAAAGGTTGGGCCTAAATGGTAAGATTGACCTACTTCCTGCAGGTTCGAGAGACCCAGAAATATATATTCCACGACTGGAGCGTTTTCAGGATAGACATGATGTTTTCCGTGAATATCGCGATGAGCTAGCCTACCATGTGAGACTTCTGGTTCAGGACCAGTACGACTATGTAATCTTGGATTCCCGTACTGGCCTGACTGATTTGACGTTTTTTTCTTGCCTGCCCATGGCCGACAACCTCGTCATGCTTACGGGTCTCTCGAAACAACATCTGGTTGGATTGGCGAACTTCGTGGATAAAATGAGGTTCGTGATGGAGGGGAACCAAGGGACGATTGTTGTTTCAAGTCCCGTTCCAGAGGGCGATTTTGAGCCAGTGAAACAGAAAACAGACCACATCAGACAGTTGCTCGACACATTGAAAAACCCTCCACCTTTATTGTCACTCGCCTATCACCCTACTTTGTTGTACGATGAACTGTTGATCGTTGACACTTCAGAGAGGAGCTCACTCGCGAGAGATTACCTGGAGTTGCACGCGAGCATCAGGTCTATTTGTGGGGATGGCGTTGAGGAATGGACCTCTCGACTTACTCCGGCTCTTCGGGGAAAGAATTTCAGTGAGGTCGAAAAGATCCTCCGTTCTAGGCGAGGATTTGACCTGTTAAGCGGTCAGGCAGGGGAAAGCAACTATCGAGAATTGCTTCGGCAAACAAGCGATTATCTTTTCCGCTTAACGCCAGACGAACTGAAGGGGGCCGACGAGTTAATCGAATCATTCGCTCGCGAAGCTCCAGAAGACTATCAACATGTCTGGATCATGGCACGATGCTTGGCGTCCAAAGGAGAACACCCAAAAGCTGAAGCGTATTGGGAAAAAGCGGTGAACATGGTTACTGACAGCACTACTGCCGAGACCATCAAGTTAGAGCGGGTGGTCACAGAAGATCGCTGGGGGATGGGTGTGTTGCCGGGTTCTGTGGGGAACCAAGATCAGAAGGAGTTGGAACGAATCTACGAAGTGCAATTAGACCACTCCGATGAGTGGGGAATGGCTTTAACCTGGCATTCCTTAGCCGAGCTAGAGCGCGGGCGAGGAAACTATGAAAAGACACGACATTACCTAATCCAAGCTCTAAGTGTCCACCAGAAACTTCAAGACCGTGCAAAAGAGGCCACTGCACGTCACGCTCTAGGGCTTTTGGACCGACTCATTGGCGAGTATGAATCCGCCAAGAATGAGATGAACCGAGCTCTTGAGATCAAGGAGAGCCTTGAGGACAAACATGGTGTTAGTGTTTTGCGTCACTCACTGGCCGAACTAGCGCGCTTACAAGGGCGAGAACAAGAATGCCGAGTCCAATGCCAGCAAGCTTTCGAAGGGCTTCAGCAAAAAAGGGGAGAGGGGGTGATAAGATTTACCCTCTCTTTGTTGGAGATCGCCTGCGAAAATCTTGAGGCTGCTATCGAGGCTATGAGCATCGAAAGAGAGATCGCTGACCAAAGCGGCGATGACGCAGGAAAACTAATAGCGACTTTTTATTTAGAGGCTATCAAGTGCCTGCAGGATATTAGGCTACCCTTGGAGCATTTGGACCGCCATTATACGGAAGTTAAACTCTTGCCAGTGGTCGACCAAGGAGTACGAGCAGACCTTCTACGGGCCCAAATTCTTCTCGCGCGAAATATGCCGGAAGATGCGAGTCGCGCAGCTCAACTGGTTGTGAGGCGGGCGTCCGAGCTGGGTCTCCAGGGTCTGGAAGCCGACGGACACGCGATCATGGCCGTCAGTCTTGAGTCTCAAGGAAGGAGGAAAGAGTCTCTTTCAGAGGCCACTAAGGCTAGTGAATTCTACAAGAAGCATCAGGTAACAGCCGAGGGGTGGATACCAGCGCAGCAAGCGATCTCTATCATAGGTACCGAATAGCTCCAAGCCCATCACGCTACTCAGCAGCTTGGTGGTGTACGGGTGGTAGATTTATTCGCAATCTGACGGTAGAAGAGCCTGAGGTACGGATCAGCCAATCTGGAGGTCTTCCTTTCGGAAAGGACGTTGATTTCCGTAATGCTTTGGCTTATTTTAGCTTAACGAGAAATTGGCTGGATCTTGCTAATTTAACAGCTTATGATATGTCGATTCCTGTCAGAGCAAGAACATATCGAGCCTGAGACTCGCCCTTTTGAACGGCGTCCAAGGTATCTCCGAGTATTTGGAGACCCCCCTCATTAAACCGCCTTATACCTCTGTACCATCTAGGTGTCTTAATCCTCATTCCCCAGTCTTGCACTTGTGACCTTACCCCCGAAAACAGTAGCACTGGTGACCTTACCCCGAAGTTAGTATCGTTGGCTAGTAGAGTCCGGCTACTGATTCAATGAACTCCTTGGGCGTTTTACCTTTCAGCGAGCTGTGGGGCCGGACCTCGTTGTAGTCCAACCGCCAGTTCTCTATGATCTCCCTAGCCTGCCTCACGCTCACGAACCAGTTGGTGTTCAAACATTCATCTCGCAGCCGGCCGTTGAAGCTCTCGGCAAAGGCGTTCTCCACCGGCTTGCCTGGACGTATGAAGTTCAACTTGACTCCCCTGCGATAGGCCCACTCGTCCATGGCCTTGCCCGCGAACTCGGGTCCGTTGTCCACCGTGATCGACTCAGGGAGCCCCCTTGTTTCCGCCAACCTCTCCAGGACGCCGACCACCCTGGCGCCGCCCAGAGAGGTATCCACCTCAATGGCTGGGCACTCCCGCGAGTAGTCATCAATGATGGCCAACGCACGGAAGCGACGGCCGGCCACAGTGGTGTCGGTGACGAAGTCCATGGACCACTTCTGGTTGGGACGTACCGGGGGCGGAGTGATCACTCGGGCTCCAGCGGCGCCTTTGCGCCTCCTCTTCCTTCGCAACGCGAGCCCCTCTTCGTTGTAGATGCGCTCGGTCCGCTTGTGATTGACCACTAAACCTTCCCTCTTCAACATGATGTGCAGCCTGGGGCTGCCAAAACGCTTCCTCTCTCCTGCAAGCTCACGCATCCTCCGGCGCAGGGCATCATCATCACCCCGTTCCGGTCTATACCGGTAGACCGAGGGTGAGACCCCGGTTAGCAGACAGGCCCTTCTCTCGCTCAGCCCAAGACTCTCTATGGCGTATGACGCCGCCATCTTCCTCGCCTTGGGCTTCAGAAGTTTTTTGCCAGCAACTCCTTGAGCGCCCAGCTATCCAACGCCTGTGGGCCACGATCTGCTTCAGACGCCGGTTCTCATCCTCAAGGGACCTCAACCGCTTCAACTCGCTCACCGTCAGCCCAGCGTATTTGGCCTTCCATTTGTAAAACGTGGCTTCGCTCACGCCATGCTTGCGGCATAGCTCAGATGTCTTGGCCCCTGCTTCAGCCTCATGTAGCACCCCGATGATCTGTTCCTCTGTGTACCTCTTTCGAGCCATGAACCCTCCTTCGATGTCCAATTGTAACGGAGGACTCTACTTGCTAGTGCTACTGTTTTCGGGGGTAAGGTCAAAGAATGACTTCGGCCAATGACGCCGAAATTATTCCTGGTGAGTTCGACGTCGAAGGGGCAGTTGCCGGATACATGGCACCTGATAAATAGGCCGTGCAGACACGCCGTTATGGGGTTTTTGCGGGTCATTGCCTTGCCTTCTGGCTAGTTCGTGATGAGTTGATAGGGACTAGAAAACTGAAGTCCAAGCATTCGTTTCTATTTATAAATAGCGACGAGCGTACTTCTGAGCGAACCATAGACGTCTTCAGCATGGGCCACGGTTACATTGATGCGTACTGTCATTTGCGTCATGAAATCAGAGTTTTCCGAACCGACAGAGTACTGTGGTCAGAGCTAACAGCGCGAACTTTTGATGTTCCTTCAAATTATCTTCCCACTGAGTGGGTGAATACGGGCGAGGGTAGTATCAAAGAATAAGTAACATCGCAAGCGAGGATACCAACTAAAATTGGCCCTCTTCATTCCCAGAGATCACTTGGCATATCCAGGTCTTTGTGATGAAGAGAGTACGTTTTCCTTTCGCAGAATTGAGACTTACCTAACCAAAAAGGCCGACCTCTGCCACGACCAATTCATGCATAACGTATTATCGGCTAACGAATGACTAACTCCCAAATCCTAAAGTCGATTGCTGAACTAAATCGCGGGTGTCGATGCCCCGGTCCTCCCGCCTATCTGGCTAATATTCCACTCCGCAGAAATCGCACTTGTGTTGTCTAGCCATGATTTTTTCCTTTGTTGTTTGTGTCCCTAACGGGCAGGCTTACCGATTGTCCGCCACACACTCTAACACTAGCGTCAACGGTGCTCCCTCCCCCCGGTCGGGCTCGCACCCCTTCGGGGCTACGCCGTTGACACTGTACTTCGTGCGGACTATGGACAAAAGGACGCCTTGCCCTGTCTAGCCGCTCTACCTTACCCTTATTTGGTCGAAATGAGGTGATTATGAGCGAAAACCAACCCAATTGGTCCGGTTGGATCTTCCTAGATCCTGAAACAATTAAATCCCAGGTTCCGAATTGTATCGGCGTATATCGGTCAAGAGTGGCCGGAGATATCAACCACCTGGCCTACATTGGCCGGACGGTTGCCGAGGCTGGCCTCAAGGGACGCCTCGGAGGACGAGCAGGCAGCATTAAACATGTATTGGCTCAAAATCCAAAGCACAAATATCAGTTAGCACCTGCCGAAAAAGTGATCATATCTGATGGGAAAAGTTTGGAAGTGTCCTATGCTTGCGCCCAGTCAGCGGAGGAAGCCTTGACTTGGGAAGCTCGACTTATCCATGACTATAGGGAAGTACATGGCGATATACCTTCAGGCAATACCAAAAACCCTAGACTGAGGGATTAGTCCCACCTACCCTTGGGCAAGTCAATATGATCGGATTCTAATGTATGGAGGCAGTTGGGCTGCATGAAATGTACATCGTGCAACGACTCGACCACTGAAGACGAGAATACAATCGTTCTGTCCCGGCGCATCGTGGTTCGATCAGATTCTGGATCGGTCGAAGTGAAAGCCGCTAGGTCTGTTGTTCAAATCTGCCCGGTCTGCGCGGAAAAAGCGCGCTCAGAGACGATTGAATTTGGATGTATGATGCCGCCGCTCCTCGATTTGGAACATGAGACTGCAATGAATTACCTGCGACGGTTGGTAGATGGGAAGGAACTAACAGAAAGAAATGTGAGGTGGACCCCATTAGTTGGACAGGTTTGGTGCGAAGTTAAGTGAGAGTCCCGCCGTCTTTCCCATGATTGGCAATGCTCCGGTTGGTGACCTCCTAGTACCTCTCGGTGGTTCTGTTGATGACCCTGAATCTCCGTTGAACACCTCGGCCGGTGTCCGGTAGCCCAAGGCCTGATGGGGTCTTTGGTTGTTGTAGAAATGGAAGTAGGCGTCTAGTCCGGCCTTGGCTTCCCGTCCGTTGGAATAGGCCTTCAGGTAGACCTCCTCGTACTTCACCGTGCGCCAGAGCCGCTCCAAGAGGATGTTATCGGCGTATCGGCATTTCCCGTCCATGCTGATCCTGACTCCGTGCTGCTCCAGTAGCCCGGTGAAACCATCGCCGGTGAACTGGCTGCCCTGGTCGGTGTTGAAGACCTCAGGGGTTCCCTTGGTCAGCGCCTCCTCCAAGGCCTCGACGCAGAAATCGG
>JACZUF010000072.1 GCA_022573285.1 Chloroflexota bacterium | reverse complement strand
CCGGTCTGACCGGCGTGGGCCGGCTGTTGGAAACCCCCGAACTACTGGGCCATATCTCCTACGCCATGGGAAGAAACGGCGACCTGGCCGGGAGAACGGTCGTGGTCAGCGCCGGCGGCACCATGGAGCCCATCGACCCGGTGCGGGTGATCACCAATCACTCCTCGGGCAAGATGGGCTACGCACTGGCCGAGGCTGCCCGTGACCGGGGAGCCGACGTGATATTGGTAGCCGCACCGACCAGCCTGCCCGACCCTGCCTTGGTGAGGGTGGTCCCGGTGCGCACCGCCCAGCAGATGGGCAAGGCCATCCAAGAACACGTTAAAAAGGCCCATGCGTTAATCATGGCCGCCGCAGTGGCCGATTACCGCCCGGCAGTCGAAGCAGAGCAGAAGATCAAGAAGGCCGGCGACGAGTTGACTATTTCCCTGACCAAGACCACGGACATCCTCAAGACCGCCAAGGGAGAGTTCGTGCGGGTGGGGTTCGCCGCCGAGAGCGAAAACATGGTTCAAAATGCCAAGGCCAAGGTCGGCAGCAAGAACCTGGACCTGATCGTGGCCAACGACATAACCGCCGAGGGCAGCGGCTTCGGCTCAGACACCAACAAAGTCACCATCATCGACCGGGACCTGGCCGTTGAAGAACTGCCACTGCTGAGCAAGTACGACGTGAGCAACCGAATATTGGACCGGGTGAAGGCGCTGTTTCGAGACTAACGCCAGCAAACAAACGCCGACAACGACCGTAGGGGCGGGTTTTAAAAACCCGCCCCTACCCGCATCGGCCAACTTCGGAATTTCCAGATCCTTTGCCAGCCCAGACCGCTCATGGTGAGCCTTGTCGAACCACCGCCTAGTTTAAGTCTGGTTTTCACCATGAACATGGCTTATGCTCGTCCTTCGACGGAGCTCAGGACGAACGGTTTTGTTGGCCACTCGTCCGTTCGTGGTGAGCCTGTCGAATCACCGCGCCTATCGACGAGCAACGTCTCTGGCGCAATACCGTCCTTCGACAAGCTCAGAATGAGCGGGTGGGCAGCCTACCCCGAAACCGTCTCTTTGAAGCGTTTGATGGCCTCGATGTGCTGGTCCGGGCCCTTGAGTCCGGCTTTCATGGTGTTGACTGACAGGTGGGTGGCGCCCACCTCATCCCAGGCGGCGGCCATCTTCTCCCAGTCGTCTCGTTTGTCGGCGGCATAGGATATTCGGCCCTCGATGCCGATGGCCTTGGGGTCGCGTCCCGCTTTCGTGGCGTGTTCCCGCATCTCGTGAATCTTCTCCTGACCGGCGCTGTCCGGTTGGAACTGGGGGAACCAGCCGTCGGCCATCTTGCCGATACGGCGGATCACCCGTTCCTCTCCTCCGCCCAGCCAGATGGGGATGGGCCGTTGCACCGGCAGGGGGTTGATCCCCGCGTTGGTGACCCGGTGGTACCTGCCGTTGAAATCCACCGATTCCTGGGTCCACAGCAGACGCAGCAGTTCGATCTGCTCCTCGCTGCGGCGGCCCCGGTTGGTGAAACTCTGGCCCAATGCCTCGTACTCGACCTCGTTCCAGCCGATGCCGATGCCCAGGCGGAGCCGGCCCCCGGTCAGCACGTCAACCTCCGCCGCCTGTTTGGCCACCAGGCTGGTCTGGCGCTGTCCCAGGATCAACACTCCGGTGGTGAACTCCAGTTTCTCGGTGACGGCGCCCAGGTAGCCGAACATGACGAAGGGTTCGTGGAACATATCGTCTTTGTTATATGGCCGGTCCCAACCGTCCCTTTTGGTGTGGTCGGCCCCCAGAACGTGGTCGAAGACCAGCAGGTGGTCGTAGCCCAGGTCCTCGGCCGCCTGGGCGAAGTCCTTAACCGCCGAGGGGTCCGCGCCGATCTCGGTCTGGGGGAATATTGCTCCTAATCGCATGCCGGCCTCCCGTTTGTCTTCAATGAGTGTCTTTAACCGTTCGAGGCGACGGCCTCAAATCACGCCCAGTATCCAGGGTTGGCCCGCCCCCGTCAACCACGGCGGGATTTTGCCTATCTTCGTCTATAATGCGTGGAATTTCGATGATCTTGTTAGGGACCTTGATTCGGATGTCCGGACAGGAGGAGCCTGATGAAAAGCATTGAGCTGGACTACTCAAAACGGTGCGGCGAGGAACCCGAAAAGGGACACAACCGCTGGCACCCGGATATACCTCCGGTCATCGAGGTGGACCCGGGCGAAGAAGTGGTGATGCAGACCAGGCATGCCTTCGACGGCCAGATCACCCCAACAACCATCGCCAACGACTTGTTGGGCACCGACCTTGCCCTGGTCCATCCGCTCACCGGACCGGTCTACGTGAAGGGGGCCGAACCGGGAGACTTGCTGGAGGTGACCATTCAGCACATCGAGCCGGCCAACTGGGGATTCACCAGCATCCTGCCCGGATTCGGGTTCCTGAGGGACGTGTACACCGAACCTTATCTGGTCCACTGGGAGATGAAAGACGGGTTCGCCCGTTCCCAGCAGTTGCCCGGCGTGCGCATTCCCGAGGCTTCTTTCATGGGAACCATCGGAGTGGCCCCATCCCGCGCGCTGCGGCAGGAGATACTCCTTAGGGAGGATGAACTGCTGCGCCGGGGAGGCATGGTGGTGGGGCCGACGCCCCAGGGCGCGGTCCCGGCCCAGGAGCCCTTCGCCAGCGAAGGTCTCCGGACCATCCCTCCCAGGGAGAACGGTGGGAACATGGACATCAAGCAGCTTACGGCGGGAACGAGGCTGATGCTCCCAGTATTCACCGATGGCGCCCTGTTCTCAGCCGGCGATGCCCACTACGCCCAAGGCGACTCAGAGTGCTGCGGCACCGCCGTCGAGATGGACTGCACCCTACACGTGAGCTTCCGCCCCTTGAAGGGAGAGGCCGCCCGCCGCAACATCCGCTTCCCGATCTTCGAGAGGGACGACTACTTCACCGGCCCCGAAATGGCCGCGCCTAGGCGGTTCATCGCCGACGGCGTCAATCAGTCCGAGGACGGTACCCTCGCTATCCGCAACGCATTGTTGAACATGATCCAACTGTTGATGGAGCGGGGCTGGTCCAGGGAACAGGCCTACTGCATCTGCAGCGTGGCGGTGGACCTGAAAGTGAGCGAGGTGGTGGACGTGCCCAACTTCGTGGTCTCGGCCTTCTTGCCCTTGGACATATTTGAGGACTGAGTCCCCGCCGCCGGGAACGGCTCGAACATACCTGCGCTTGGCGCCATGCGGTATACTCACCGTGAATCCGGCCACGGGCCCAGGTTGGCCGATTTACAGACTATCCGAAGGAGCACAGATATGAAATTCGGACTCCTCTTTGAGATGCAGCGGCCCTTCGAAGGAAACGACGTGGACTGGAACGCACTGTACCGCGAGACCCTGGACGAGTGCGAACTGGCCGACCAGGTTGGCTTCGACAACCTCTGGTTCGTGGAGCACCACTTCCTGATGGGGTTCTCCGGGTCGCCCTGTCCCGAGGTCATGTTCGGCGCTCTGAGCCAGCGCACCAAGAACATACGCATCGGCTTCGGAGTGTCCGTCCTGCCCAACCACCATCCCATCCGGGTGGCGGAACGGGTGGCGATGGTCGATCAGCTCACCAATGGCCGGGTGGAATTCGGCACCGGGCGCTCCAACGCCTACGAGCAGGTCGGCCAGGGCATCGACCCCCGGGAGACCAGAGAGCGGTGGGAAGAGGCGATCACGATGATTCCCCAGATCTGGCAGTCCGACGAATTCTCCTGGGAAGGCAAGTTCTGGAACGTCCCGCCGCGGCGGGTGCTGCCCAAGCCCTTCCAGAAGCCCCATCCCCGCATGTACCTGGCCTGCACCCAGACCGAGAGCTTCCGCTTGGCGGCGCAGAAGGGCATCGGAGTGCTGTCGTCGGCCTCGTACGCCGTGGAAATCCTCAAAGAGCACGTCCAGGTCTACCGGGACGCAATCAAGGACGCCGACCCGGTCGGCGCGGAGATCAACGATTACTGGGCCAACAACGTCCACTCTTTCTGTGGCAAGGACGACCAGGAAGCCAAGGAACTGTGCGCCGAGTCCATGAAGACCTTCTTCGGGCCGGACAAACCCTACATCCAAGGCCGCATCAACGCCTATGAAGAGTTGCTGGAGTCTTGGGGCGGCGTGCCGGACAACCTGAAGGCGGACTTCGGCCGCTGGCTGCGCCAGTCCGACGATGAACACAAGGCCCAGGCGGCGGAGGCCGGGATCTCCCTGGACTCCGGCCCCGGCGCGGCCCGGGCGGCCGTGGCCGAACTGGACGCCAACGTCCTGTCCGACCGGGGAGTCATCATCGCCGGCAACCCCGAAAGCTGCATCAAGACCATCAAGACCTATGAAGACATCGGTGTCGACCAGTGCATGCTCATCATGCAGACGGAGACCATACCCCATGACCGCGTGATGGAATCCATCGAACTGTACGGCAAAGAAGTGATTCCGGCGTTCAGCCGCGCCAAGGTCGCCTAAGGCGGCGCTCCCATCCTAACCTTCCCCCAAACGGGGGAAGGGACTAGTTCTCTCCTCCTCCAGGGGGAGAGTTAGAGTGGGAGTGAAATAGTGTTCGTCAATTTCACTTTGATCGGGCCTAGGCCGCTAGGACCGCGTATTGACCTCGGCCTGCAGCGTGGCGGCCAGTCGCTCACCCTCTTCGACGGAAGCCACTTTGTATCCGGGGACGCCGCACTTAAGGCTGGCCTGGGCGGTGGCGAACCGGGCGCACTGCTCCAAGGTCCATCCCCGCACGCTCGCGTAGATGAATCCCGCGGAGTAGCAGGAACCAGCCCCGTTCCCGTCCACCACCTCCACCTGCGGTGCGCTCACTTGAACGGTCTGACCCGCGTCTGCGGCCAGAGAGCCACGGCTTCCCCCGGTCACCACCACCATGCCGATCCCGGCATCCAGCACGGCGTTGGCGATCGGCGCCAGATCGTCTATAGAGTCCGGACCGTCGGCAGATACCTGGCAGACAGTGGCGTAGGGGGCGAGCTTGGCCATCAGTTCCCGGTTCCCATATTCGCCCTCGATATTCACGAAGACCGGCACTCCCAACCGGGAGGCCGCCCGCATGGGCCGTAGGATGTGGTCTCCGTCGTACCAGTCGACATACAAATAGGCGGCGCTTTCCAAGGGCGTCAGGTCGGCTTCATCCAAAGTGGCCAGCAACTCCGGAGTGCGCTGGTAGAAATAGGTCCGCCCGCCGCTGGGGTCAACAATGGAAAGCTCGGCCACGGTGGTCACGGCAGGGTTGACGGTCACGTGAACCGGCACGTCCAAGCGGCCGACGGTAGTTGCCACCTTGCTTCCCAGTTCGTCGTCACCCAGGGCGGACGGTATGAACCTGGTCTTCTGGCCCCACTGGTGGAGCATGCCGGCCACGATGCCCGCGTCGTCACCGTAGGAATCGGTCAATCGTTGGATCTGAGTTCCGCCGTTGTGAACGGGTATTTGGTCCACAACCATCAACTGCAGGTAACTCAGGACGCCGAAGCACACCACTTCCCCACCGGGAACCAGGCCCGGCTTTTGGCCGCTGTTCAGGTGTTGCACGGTGGGCCGTCCGGTCGGAGGTAATCCAATAGCTGGGTCATCTCGTATCCTATTATTGACCAGTATAGCCAATCTCTGGGCGTCCAGATTGAAAACTCCCGGACGCCGGAGACTGAGTACAGATTGGTTACATTGACACTGACTCTGGGCCTTATTACAGTGGGAATCACAGGCTGGGATTGGCAATGTATATTCGGGCCACTCAGGATGTTTCGAGCCTGCATGCAGAGCGCGGCCGCCCCAATGACGGGCCCGCTTAACGAGGACTAGGATGAAACCGCTTTTCGCACTCCTATCTCTGATTCTCTTGGTGGCTGCCGCATGTACATCGGACTCCACCACGGACTCCCCATCTGACTCTTCAGGCGGGGCCAACCCCACGGCGGCGCCCCAGGCCGCATCTGCGGGCGGGCCGGTTGCAACTCCCTCTCCGGTTCCGGAACCGGCCGGTACGCCCAGAAGCGTTGCCGGGAGTAGGAAGATCGTGGACGGAGGCACCTTCCTCCGGCTGGGCGCAGATCCTCCGACCCTGGACCCTCACCTCACCACCGATGTGAACTCAGCGATTTACGCCGTGGAGATTTTCGGCGGCCTGATGACCATCGACAAGGAACTGGCCATCGTGGGCGACCTGGCCGAGAGTTGGGATGTCAGCCCCGACGGGACCACAACCACCTTCCGCCTCCGGCCCAATGCCAAATTTCACGACGGAAGAGGGGTGACGGCCGGCGATATTAAATGGTCTCTTGAGAGGGCGGCCGATCCGGCTACCGAGGCGTTCAACGCCAGCGTTTTCCTCGGCGATATCGTGGGTGTCCGGCAGAGACTGGACGGCGCGGCCACCGAAATCTCCGGCATCCGGGTGATCAACGACCGCACGTTGACCATCACCACCGACGCCCCCAAAGCCTATTTCCTATCCAAACTCACCTACCCGGTGAGCTTCGTCCTGGACCGGCAGAATGTGGAATCGGGCCGCAACTGGATATTTGAGCCCAACGGCACCGGGCCCTTCCGGCTGGCCGAGTACCGTCCCGGCGAAGTGTTGCGGCTGACCAGGTTCGAGGACTATCACCTGGGACCGGCCAAGTTGGATGAGGTGGAATTCCTGCTCAGCGGCGGCAACAGCATGCTGATGTACGAGAACGACGAGATACACATCACCGGGATCCCGCTGGCGCTGTTGGCCGCAGTGACGGACCCGTCCAATCCTCTCAACAAGGAGATAGTGCAGGCCCCGCCGCAGTTTGACGTGGACTACTTTGGGCTCAACATCGCCGAGCCTCCGTTCGACGATGTCAAAGTCAGGCAGGCCTTCAACTACGCCATCGACCGGAAGACTCTGGCCAGCACCCTGCTCCAAGACCTGGTGGTGCCGGCGGCGGGCATCCTGCCGCCGGGGTTCCCTGGCTACAATCCGGACCTTAAGGGGTACGAATACGACCCGGTAAAGGCACTTCAGTTGATCCGGGAATCCAAGTACAAGTCCGGCAGCGAGATGCCACGGATCACCCTGACCGTACCGGGGTCCTTCGGCGCCGCGTTAAGCCCGTCCATCGAGGCCATGTTGAAAATGTGGGAGGAGAACCTGGGCGTGGAGATTGGGGTTCTCCAAACGGAATGGGCCATATTCCTGCAGGACCTGCACCAAAATAGGTTCCAGATGTTCGGCGGGCTTGGTTGGATCGCCGACTACCCTGACCCGGAAAACTTCTTGGACGTTTTGTTCCACAGCAAGAGCACCAATAACCAGTCGGCGTACTCCAACGGCCAGGTGGACCTTCTGTTGGAGCGTGCCCGCGTGGAGCAGGATGAAGAGGCCAGGTTTGAGCTTTATCACCAGGCCGAAGAGCTCATCGTCGCAGACGCGCCGTGGGTGCCGTTGTGGCACTCCAACGGGGGTTCCGTCTTGATCAAACCCTCTGTGAACGATTACTTCCTGTTCCCAATGGTGATCCCCAAGTACCGTTACGTGTATTTCACCGAATAGCGGAACCGGGCGGCGCCGAGGATTGGGGTGACATGAAGGTCTATCTGGTGGATGGCACCTACGAATTATTCCGGTCTTACTTCGCCCTCCCGCCGATCCTGGCTCCCGATGGGCGTCCCGTGGGAGCGGTGCGCGGCGTCGTGCAGAGTCTCCTCTACCTGCTCAGGGAAGAAGAAGTGACCCACATCGGTTGCGCCTTCGACCATGTCGTGGAATCGTTCAGGAACGACATGTTCGCCGGGTACAAGACCGGGGAGGGCACCCCGGAAGACCTCCTGGCCCAGTTTGAACTGGCCGAGCGGGCCGTGGACTCTTTGGGGATACTGGTCTGGCCCATGATCGAATTCGAGGCCGACGACGCCTTGGCCACGGCCGCCATCACGTGTATTGAACTTC
>JACZUF010000034.1 GCA_022573285.1 Chloroflexota bacterium | reverse complement strand
AGCATCCGCTTCGGGCCGCTCCACATCGGGCTCTTGGACAGCTATGCTAATCGTGCCTTGCATACACCTACTATAGTGTTACCTATGTCCCCGGTCTAAATGTAACCTATGTGCCCGGTTGCACAATGGGGGCGTTGCGCCCCTAGGCCGAAGCGCCGTGGCAGCGCTTGTATTTCTTGCCGCTGCCGCAGGGGCAGGGAGCGTTTCGTCCCACCTTTTCTCTGCCACCCACCGGGCCTGAGCCGCGCTGGGCGTCGTTAATCGCCTTCATGGGACTTTCCTGGTTGGCGGCGGGGCGGCGCCGGGATCCCTGGGCGGGTTGCTCGGTGACCGAAGCATGGAATACGGTATGGATCACCTCGGCCTCGATTCTGGCCTGCAGTTCTCCGAACATCTTGTGGCCTTCTGACCGGTACACGACCAGCGGGTCCCGTTGGCCGTAGGCTTGCAGTCCGACTCCGGTGCGGAGGTTCTCCAAGGCTGTCAGGTGCTGTACCCAGTGGGTGTCGATGGCCCGGAGCAGCAATAAGCGCTCCACGGTCCGCATCTGTTCTTCGCCCAGGTCTTGTTCCCGCGCCTCGTAAACCGTCTCGGCGAAAGTTTCTAATATCTCCGATATCTGGGCCCTCTCCCACTGGTAAATCTGGTCTTCGGTGGCCAATTCCGGAGGAAGGGGGCAGATCTGGCGCAACTCGTCGATCAGGCCGCCGGGGTTCCAGTCGTCGATGTGTTTTCCCGGCAAATGGTGGTTTACCGCATTCGCGAACTCTCGGCGCAGCATTTGGATGAATTTGGGCTTCAGCGACTCGCCGCTCAGGACCTCATGGCGGTCCTGGTAGATGATCTCCCGCTGTTTGTTAAGAACATCATCATAGTTCAGCAGGTTTTTGCGCATGTCGAAGTGGTAGCCTTCCACTTTGACCTGCGCGCCGCCGATGGATTTGGTGATGATCCGGTTCTCCACCGGGGTTTCTTCGTCCAGACCCGTCCAGCTCATCACCGTCTTGATCCGGTCGCCGCCGAACCGCTGCATCAGTTCATCTTCCAGGGAAACGTAGAACTGGGAACTGCCCGGGTCGCCCTGGCGTCCGGCGCGGCCCCGCAACTGGTTGTCGATGCGGCGGGCGTCGTGGTGCTCGGTGCCGATGACGTGCAGGCCTCCCAGTGCCACCACCTTGTTGTGCTCTTCCTCCCAGTCGGCCCGGCTGGTGTCGCTGCCGCCCAGCACGATGTCGGTGCCGCGGCCGGCCATGTTGGTGGACACGGTCACGGAGCCCAGACGGCCGGCCTGGGCGACGATGGAGGCCTCATGCTCGTGGTTCTTGGCGTTCAGCACCTGGTGGGGGACGCCCCGCTTTTTCAGGCGGTCGCTCAGGTACTCCGAATCTTCGATGGAGGTGGTGCCGATCAGGACCGGCTGGTTCTGGTCATGCAATTGGGCGATGTCTTCGGTGACGACATTCCATTTCCCATCCTCGGTCTGGAACACCAGGTCTGAGCCGTCCTTCCGGATCATGGGTAGGTTGGTGGGTACCGCCACGACCTCCAACCCGTAGATCTTGTAGAACTCGTCAGACTCGGTGAGGGCGGTACCGGTCATGCCGGCCAGCTTATGGTACAAGCGGAAGTAGTTCTGGAGGGTGATTGTTGCGTAGGTGATGCTCTCCCGCTGGATCTTGACGCCCTCCTTGGCTTCAACTGCTTGATGGAGTCCGTCGGACCAGCGGCGGCCGGGCTGCAAACGCCCGGTGAACTCATCGACGATGACCACCTCGCCGTCCTTAACCACGTAGTCTTTGTCCCGTATCTTCGTGACCTCGGCGGTCAGCGCGTTCTCCATGTAGTGGACCTGATGGTAATTCTCCGGGTCGTAGAGGTTGGCGGTTTTGGTCCACTTCTCCATCTTGGAGATACCGTCTTCGGTCAGGGAGATGGCCTTGGTGCGATCGTCGATGGTGAAGTCGGTTTCATCGTCGAGCCTGGTCACCAGCTTGGCGAAGTTCTGGTAAAGCTGCATCGGCTCATCGGCCGGGCCGCTGATGATTAGAGGGGTCCGGGCTTCGTCGATGAGAATGTTGTCGACCTCGTCCACGATGGCGAAGTTCAGGTCCCGCTGCACCCGGTTGGCCTCGTCCAGGGCCATGTTGTCCCTTAAATAGTCGAAGCCGAATTCATTGTTGGTTCCGTAGGTGATATCGGCCCGGTAGGCCTCCGGGCGCGAGACGGGCCGGAGAAACTCCATGCCGTTGGGAGCTTCGGTCACTTCGGGGTCGTAGATGTAGCTCGCATCGTGCTGCAGGCACCCTACGCTCAGGCCCAGGGCATGGTAGATCGGGCCCATCCAGACGGGGTCGCGGCGGGCCAGGTAGTCGTTCACGGTAACTACGTGGACGCCCTTGCCCTCCAGCGCGTTGACGTAGACGGCCAGCGTGGCCACCAGAGTCTTGCCTTCGCCGGTCTTCATCTCGGCGATCTGACCCCGGTGCAGGACCATCCCGCCGATGAGTTGCACGTCGTAATGGCGTTGTTTTAGGCCGCGCCGGGCGGCCTCTCGGGCGGCGGCAAAGGCTTCTGGAATGATGTCGTCCAGGTCTTCTTCGCCGGCCAGCCGGGACCGGAACTCCACGGTCATGGCCCGGAGTTCCTCGTCGGTCATCTTCTGAAATTCAGGCTCCAGCCCGTTGATCTCCTCAACGATGGGAGATAGTTTCTTCAGGGCCTTTTGGTTGGGGTCGCCAAGCACTTTTTGGAGGACGGAAACCATGGATTATTAGACCTCGTAGATCGGCCTCGTAGATCGGTACCGTGGCCGGGCGGTTATTCGGTGGGCGCCGCTCAGAGCGCCGCCAACGGTCTTTGAGACCGTCACAGGCGGCCCAAAACCAATTATATTCTATCCAAAGCCCAGCAGTGATGCACGCCCCTACTGGGCCAGGGTCTTTCGATTGCCAGCTTTGTATATCAATTGGTGGCACGGAGGTAAGAAAGTTGTCACCCTGAGTGAAGCGAAGGGTCTCGTTTCTCTCGGTCAATGCTGGCGCTCTAGCAACGAGATTCTTCGGCTCACGCCTCAGAATGACAGAGCTTCGCTGGTGCCTCTCCCCTTAGACGTCCGTCCCCTGCCGGGTACCGCCGATCAATTCCTTCAAGCTGAAGTCTCCGGACCGGCGCATCCAGTCTTGAAGCTCGCTCAAGATCCGCCAGGGCGCAGACAGCCCCACCAGGTTGGCGCTGCCTATCTGTACGGCGGAGGCGCCCGCCAGGATGTATTCGGCCGCATCCTCGCCCGAGAAAATGCCCCCAACACCTATGATGGGCACGTCCACCTCATTCGACACCTGGTGGACGAGGGCCAAAGAGATGGGGCGCAGACCCGGTCCGGAGAGACCACCGGTGATATTTCCCAACACCGGCTGGCGGGACTGGGTGTCGATTCGCATGGCCGGTATGGTGTTGCAGATCGTTAGGGCGTCTGCCCCGGCGTCAACAGCCGCGTGGGCAATCTCCGTAATGTTGGGAACGTTGGGCGCCAGCTTGGCCAGTATCGGAAGGTCTGTGTTGGCCCTGACCGCCGCCACCGCTTGCGCAGTGAGGCTGGCGCTGTAGCCGAATAGAGACCCGTCTTCCACGTTTGGGCAACTGAGATTGAGTTCGATGCCTTGGAAACCAGTCCCCTGGTGGGCCATGGCGGCCATCTGTCCAAACTGTTCGACGGAATCGGAGGCGAAGCTGAACAGCACCGTGGCGTTCCAGCGGCTCCAGCCGGGTGTCACGTCCCGCAATGCCGCTTCGATACCGGGGTTGGTGAGGCCGATGGCGTTTAGGAACAGCAGGTCGCCGGCGTCCCAGGCCTCCCGGTAGGACTGGGGATACCACCTGGGCTCCGGGTTGCCTTCCAGGGGCAGGCGGGTGACCGTCTTGGGGACCACCGCGCCCAACTGGCCCAGGTCCATGTCTTCGGTGATGCCCCTGCCGTAACCGTCGTAGCCGAAGGTCCCAGAGGCAATCATCACTGGGTTGGCCAACCGCAGATGATGGGGGTTGCTGGGGGCCAGATCCACCGAGAGGTCCAGCCCTTGAGCAGACTCCGGTTTATTCGGCTGACTCACCATCTGCCGCGATGCCTGATTCATCGCTCCCCTCCGCATCCTCTTCTCCAAAGTCAGGACTTGCGCCATTGTCGCCGTCGTGGCTGAGGCCGTTGGTGCTGAGTTCACTGGCCTCGGCAAGGTCCAGGTCGCCGGACTCGTCCCCGTCTGCATCGAGTTCGTCGTCCGGGGCGTCGGCCTGCTCATTGACGCTTGGTTCTGGCGTCGAGTCTTCACCGCCGGCCGCTTCGGTGAAGATATTGGGTTCGGCGGGGACATCTTCGCTGGGCTGCTGGTCGAAGGCGCCGGTTGGCGCGTCGGTTACGCCCAACCAACCACCGGGGGACACCGCGGCGATCTCCGGCACCCGTTCGGGTTTCAGCAACTCGTCCATGCCGGGGATATCGACCCGGGCCGGGATGAGCCTGCCGATGATGACGTTCTCCTTCAGTCCCTGGAGCCAGTCCTGTGCTCCGCTCACCGCCGCTTGGGTCAAGACCCTGGTGGTCTCCTGGAAGGAGGCGGCAGACAGGAAGCTGTCGGTCAGCAGGGACGCCCGGGTTACGCCCAGCAGGACGGGCTTGGCGGTGGTGGGTTCGCCACCCTCGGCCAGCACCCTGGCGTTCTGGTCTTGGAACTGGAATTTGTCGATCATTTGGCCGGGTATGAGATCTGAGTCCCCGGTGGACTCCACCTGAACGCGGCGGAGCATCTGCCGGAGAATTATCTCGATGTGCTTATCGTGGATACCCACACCCTGGGACTGGTAGACCTGTTGGACCTGGTTCACCAGGTAGCTCTGCAGGTCGTCTTTGCCGCGGATGTGGAGGATGTCGTGGGGGTTCAGCGGTCCGCTGATCAGCGGTTCGCCGGCCAGGACCGTATCGCCGTCCTTGACCAGGATGTAGTGCGAGGCGAGGATCAGGTGTTCCCGGACTTCGACGTCGTCCCAAACGATGGAGATGACTCCGGAGTCGATCTCCACTCTGCCGCCAATGTTGGCGATGACTTGCTCGATGGGTTCGCCGTCCCCGGATTCGGCGGCCTCAGCGGCTTTTTCAGCGGCCTTCTTTACGGCGGCCTTGGACTTCTTGCCCTTGAGAGCGGGCATGCTGGTGGCCAAGACCATACCCGGCTCCACGGTCTCGCCCACATCCACCAGGATCTGGCCTCCCTCGGGGGCCTTGTAGTCCTCGCGGAACTCTTCCCGGCTGATCAGGCGCAGACGGCGTCCTTCTTCATCGGAAGAAAGTTCGACTACGCCGTCGATGTCGGCCAGGATGGCCGCGCCCTTGGGCACGCGGGCCTCGAAGAGTTCTTCCACCCTGGGCAAACCGCTGGTGATGTCCAGTCCGGCGATGCCGCCGGTGTGGAACGTCCGCATGGTTAGCTGAGTGCCGGGCTCTCCGATGCTCTGGGCGGCGATGATGCCGACGGCCTGTCCCATCGCGACCATGAGTCCGGTGGCGGGCAGGACGCCGTAGCAGGCCTGACAAACGCCGCGGCGGCATTCGCAGATCAGGGGTGAGCGCACCGGCACTTCTCTGATCCCGGCATCGACCAGTATTTGGCCGATCTCTAGGTTGATCTGCTGGTTGCGCTCGAGCAGGATCTCGCCGGTCTCGGGATGGGCCACCGGCGCGGCGGCCAGCCTCCCGTGGATCCGCTCCGGCAGGGTCTTGCCGGTCTCGTCTTCGGGACGCGGGGTGACCCAAAAAGAGTCAATGGTCCCGCAGTCCTTTTCCAGAATGATCACTTCCTGGGCGATATCGATCAGCCGGCGGGTCAGGTAGCCGCTGTCGGCGGTCCTGAGGGCGGTGTCGGCCAGACCTTTGCGCGCCCCGTGGGTGGAGATGAAGTACTCCAGGGCCGTCAGCCCCTCCCGGAAACTGGACTTGATGGGCAGGTCGATGATCCGCCCTTTGGGGTTGGTCATCAGACCACGCATTCCAGCCATCTGTTTGATCTGGGAGATGTTACCCTTGGCGCCCGAGACGGCCATCACCGCGATGCCGCCATAATTGGGCAATTCCTCTTCCACCAATGCGGTGGTTTGGTCGGAGGCCTTGGTCCAGGCGGCGACGGTTTTTTCGTAACGCTCTTCCTCGGAGATAAGGCCCGACAAGAACTGCTCTTCGAAGCCGCTCACTATCTCGTCGGTGGCCGTCAAGATATCCTGCTTCTTCGGCGAAACTTGGATGTCGTTGATCGCGATGGTGATCCCCGACGTGGTGGCGTAGTGGAATCCCAGGTCTTTGATGCTGTCCAGCACCGTGGCAGTTTCCTCGTTGGTGAGGGTTCGGTACAGGTCGGCGGTCAGGTCCTTTAATGCCGCCCGGTCCATCAGAATGTTACGGAATCCCATTTCTTCCGGCAGGATCTCATTGAAGATCATCCGGCCCAAAGTGGTTTCCAGCCACTCGCCATCGTGGTAGCGTACCTCCCGGACATTGATGGGAGCGTGGAGGTCGATGAGGTCCGACGCGTGGGCGATACGGGCCTCGTCGAAGTCGTTGAATCTGCTGCCAACACCGGTGCTGTTTTCCCGGATCTCCGTCAGGTAGAAACAGCCCATCACCATGTCCAGAGTGGGCGCCACCAGCGGGTCTCCGGAGGCGGGCGACAGCATATTGTGGGTGCTGAGCATGATCTCTTTGGCTTCCAGCACCGCCATCCGCGACAGAGGGACGTGGACCGCCATCTGGTCGCCGTCGAAGTCCGCGTTGAAGGCGGAACAGACCAACGGGTGAATCTGGATGGCGTTGCCCTCGATGAGCACCGGCATGAATGCTTGGATGCCCAACCGGTGCAGCGTGGGAGCGCGGTTGAGGAGCACGGGACGGTCTTTAATCACGTCTTCCAGGATGTCCCAGACCTCTCCCCGGGCCCGCTCCACCATGCGCTTGGCGTTCTTGATGTTGGGCGCTATTCCCAGGATTACCAGGCGGTGCATCACGAAGGGTTTGAACAGCTCAAGCGCCATGCGTTTGGGCAGGCCGCACTGGTCCATCTTGAGTTCGGGTCCCACCACGATGACGGAGCG
This sequence comes from Chloroflexota bacterium, assembly GCA_022573285.1. GTDB lineage: Bacteria > Chloroflexota > Dehalococcoidia > Lucifugimonadales > UBA3495 > UBA9611. The sequence goes on along the minus strand of JACZUF010000034.1, from coordinate 27,858 downwards.
CCCGCTGTAGTCCACTCGCTTGCCCAGCAGGTTCTGGCGGAAACGTCCTTGCTTGCCACGCAGCAGGTCGGACAGGGACTTTAGCTTGTGGTTGTGGCTGCCCTGGATGGGGCGGCCCCGGCGGCCGTTGTCGATCAGCGCATCGACGGCCTCCTGCAACATTCGTTTCTCGTTGCGGATTATGATCTCCGGCGCGCCCAGAGACATGAGCCTCTTCAGCCGGTTGTTCCGGTTGATCACCCGGCGGTAGAGGTCGTTCAGGTCGCTGGTGGCGAACCGGCCGCCGTCCAACTGCACCATGGGGCGCAGTTCGGGGGGCAGCACCGGCAGCACCGAGATGATCATATCCTCAACCCGGTTGCCGCTTTTGCGGAACGACTCCACCACGCGCAGACGCTTGATGGCCTTCTTCCGGCGTTGACCGGACGTGGAGTGCATCTCATTGACCAGTTGGTCCCTGAGCCCTTCCAGGCTGATGGTTTTCAAGATAGCCAGGATGGCCTCGGCGCCCATGCCCGCTTCGAACACATCGCCGTAGGCCTCTTTCAGTTCCCGGTAGCGGGACTCGGCGATGAGCTTGTGGACCCGCAGGTCTTCCAGCTCGTCGAGGGCGGCCTTATGCTGCTCATCCAGCTGGGCCTCTTCAGTGGCCAATTGGTCGATGACGGCCTCGATCTCCACTTGAATGGCGACCGGGTCCATCTCCACTTCGGGCTCTTCAGTCTCAACGGGGGCTTCGTCCGCATCATCAGCGGCTTCCGTAGCGTCTTCAGCCACTTCGGCGACGGTCTCTTCAGTTGTTTCTTCGCCAGTGATTTCGTTTGGGGCTTCGTCACCGGGAGCCTCGGCCTCATCGGCGTCTTCGCCGGAATCATCTTCGGTCACCGCGTCCGCCGATGCTTCGCCGCCCGTCAGGCGGGCTTTCAGCGCGGCTGTCCGGGCCTCAGCTTGCCGGCGCGCCTTCTTCAGTTCGACGTCGAATTTGGCCTGCTCCAGTTCAACTGCTTCCAGGCGCGCGTCTTCGTCCACCGCCACGATTATGTGCTGGGCGAAGTAGAGCACCCTTTCCAGGTTTCTGGGAGACAGGTCCAGGAGCAGACCCAGCCGGCTGGGCGTGGTCTTGCTGAACCAAATATGGGCGACGGGCGCAGCCAGGCGGATATGCCCCATGCGTTCCCGGCGCACCTTGGAGCGCGTGACCTCAACGCCGCAGCGGTCGCAGATTACACCGCGGTATCGGATGCGCTTGTACTTGCCACAGAAGCACTCCCAGTCCTTGGTGGGTCCGAACAGCCTTTCACAGAAGAGGCCGTCCTTCTCCGGACGCAGGGTGCGGTAGTTAATGGTCTCGGGCTTGGTAACCTCGCCGTGAGACCAATTGAGTATCTGTTCCGGGGATGCGATGGAGATGCGGATCGAGTTGAAGTTGGTCCCCGTTGTTTCCGCCCTGTCTGCCATCCTGACCATTAATTCGTCTCCAACGTTTGGAATAGATCGGATTCATCGGAAATGCCCTGGGCCCAGGGAGGCCGTTTCTCCTCGTTCAACAGCTCGACAGACAGACCCAGGCTTTGGAGTTCCTTGAGCAGCACGTTGAACGATTCCGGCACACCCGGCTGGCCGATGGGTTCACCCTTGACTATCGCTTCATAGGTTTTTACGCGTCCGGCGACATCGTCGGATTTGACCGTCAATACTTCTTGGAGGTTATACGCCGCGCTGTAGGCCTCCAGGGCCCAGACCTCCATCTCACCGAAGCGCTGTCCGCCGAACTGGGCCTTTCCGCCCAGGGGCTGCTGGGTAATCATGGAGTAGGGGCCGGTGGAGCGCGCGTGAATCTTGTCTTCCACCAAGTGGATGAGCTTCAACATATAGATGCTGCCCACGGTGACCAACTGGTCGAAATTCTCTCCGGTCCGTCCGTCGCTGAGCTCGAACTTGCCGAAGGTGGGCGGCGCGATGCGCCGCTCACGGTGCACTTTGAGGGCGGCCTGGTGCATGTCCTCGAGAGTCATATCCTTGGTGTCGATCTCGGCTTCCTCGGTCAGCCACATCCGCAGGCAGGCCTCCCGAGCGGCGCCTTTCTTGGTGTCGTCGAAGATCTCCCTGGGGTTGTATCCCTTCTCCTCCAGCCAGCGGTCGACCCGAGGGTAATCGACTTCGGGAGAGCCGTCGATGGGTCCCATGTGGGAGGCACCTGACTGCTCGGTGAACCACACGCGGGCCAAGGCGTCTTCAATGTCCGAGTCCCCCGCGCCGTCGAACACCGGCGTGTTGGCGCGGAAGTTCAGGCCTCGGGCGGCCCATCCCAGGTGGGTTTCCAGCACCTGGCCCAGGTTCATCCGGGAGGGAACACCGATGGGGTTCAATATGATGTCCACCGGCGTGCCGTCGGCCATGTAGGGCATGTCTTCTTCAGGCAGGATCCTGGCGACCACGCCCTTGTTGCCGTGGCGGCCGGCCATCTTGTCTCCGACGGAGATCTTCCGCGTTTGGGCGATCCAGACCCTGACGGCCTGGTTCACGCCCGGCGACAGGTCGTCTTTGTTTTCACGGGTCAATACCTTGACCTCGATAACCTTGCCTCGTTCCCCGTGGGGCACCCGCAGAGAGGTGTCCTTAACGTCCCGGGATTTCTCGCCGAAGATGGCGCGCAGCAGCTTCTCCTCCGCGGTCAGTTCGGTCTCGCCCTTGGGAGTGACCTTACCTACCAGGATGTCTCCGGGGCCGACGTCGGCGCCGACACGGATGATGCCGAGTTCGTCCAGGTCGCGCAGGCTGGTCTCTCCAACATTGGGGATGTCCCGCGTGATCTCTTCGGGACCAAGTTTGGTCTCCCGGGCCTCCATCTCATGCTTTTCGATATGTATGGAGGTGAAGTAGTCGTCGCGGTACAGGCGTTCGCTGACGATAATGGCGTCTTCGTAGTTGTACCCTTCCCAGGACATGAAGGCCACCAGCACGTTCTGGCCCAGGGCCAGTTCCCCATGGTCGGTGGAGGAGCTGTCGGCCAATACGGTGCCGACCTTCACCACGTCGCCCTTGGTGGCTATGGGGCGCTGGTCGAAGCAGGTGCCCTGGTTGGTGCGGGAGAACTTGATGACCGGGTGACGATGTTCCTCGCCGTCTTCATCGGTCACGACAATCTCGTGACTGGTGACCGACGTCACCACTCCGTTGGCCTTAGAGATGACCAATTGTCCGCTGTCCCGGGCCACCCGGCTTTCAATGCCGGTGCCGACCACGGGCGCCTGCGGCCGCAGCAAAGGCACGGCCTGACGCTGCATGTTGGAACCCATCAGGGCCCGGTTGGCGTCGTCATGCTCCAAGAAAGGTATAAGCGCCGCCGACACGCTCATGATCTGCATGGGCGAAACGTCCATGTAGTCAATCAGGTCCGGTAATTCCAGGGTGTAATTCTCTCCTACCCGGAGCTCAACGCGGTCCTGGACAAACTGGTTTAGGTGGTCCAGTTGGGCGTTGGCCTGGGCGACCCGGAAGTCCTCCTCCTGGTCGGCCGACAGATAGATGATTTCGTCATCTCCGCTGGCTACAAAGGGCTTGACGGAGATCATCGTGCCCTTGGGCAACTGCTTCAGGGCGTTTATCTTGTTGGCCCCAATTGCCCTGCCCTTGCCCACGATGGTCTTGCCGTCTTTGTCCAGCACCGCCTTGGTGACGGACCGGCCCTTGAGGTCGTCCGAATCACTGGGAAGGGATTTGAGCACCTTCCTATAAGGAGACTCGATGAAGCCGTATGGATTGATCCTGGCGTAGGACGCCAAGGAACTGAGCAGGCCGATGTTGGGGCCTTCAGGGGTCTCGATGGGGCAGATCCGGCCGTAGTGGGAGAAGTGAACGTCCCGCACGTCGAATCCGGCCCTCTCCCTGGATAGACCTCCGGGGCCCAGGGCCGAGAGTCGGCGCTTGTGAGTCAGCTCGGCCAGAGGATTGGTCTGGTCCATGAACTGGGATAGCTGCGACCCGCCAAAGAATTCCCTCACCGCGGCGACCACGGGGCGGATGTTGACCAGCCCCTGGGGCGCGGCGGCCTCGGGGTCCACCAGCGTCATTTTTTCCTTGACCATCCGCTCCATCCGGAGCAGTCCGACGCGGACCTGGTTCTGTACCAGTTCGCCCACCGCCCTGACGCGGCGGTTGCCCAGATGGTCGATGTCGTCGGGATGGCCCTCGCCCTGGTTGATGCGGATCATGGTCCGGATAACCGAGACCACGTCGTCCAGGCTCAGCGTCATCAGATCGTTGTTCCCGGCTTGCCCGAGCCGGCGGTTCAGCTTGTAACGGCCCACCCGGCCCAGGTCATACCGCCGGGGGCCGAAGAACAGGTTCCGGATCAGGGTCCGGGAGTTCTCCAGACTGGGCGGTTCACCCGGCCGCAGGCGGCGGTAGAACTCGATCTGTGCGGCGGCGATGCGCCGTGCGGCGTCGCCATCGAAATCCTTGTCTTCGTGGAGCCACTCCCAGAGTGAGCGGAGGTCGTCTTCCTTAAAGTTCAAGTCCTTGGGTTCGAGGACCGGGTCCTTATCCAAGGTTGTCTGCATGTACCGGTGGCTTTCATCGGTGTAGATATCGGCGAACATGGCCATCATTTCTTTATCGTCGGCCACGCCCAAGGCGCGGAGGAAAATGGACGCCGAGACCTTGCGCTTCCGGTCTACCTTGACCGAGATGATGTCTTTGGAGCTGGTCTCAAACTCAAGCCAAGCGCCACGTGAGGGGATTAGCTTGGCGGAGCAGAGGCTGCGGTTGCTGACGGCGTTCCGCTCCAGGACGAAATAGATTCCCGGCGAGCGGACCAACTGGCTGACCACGACGCGCTCCGCGCCGTTAATGATGAATGTGCCGTTGTCGGTCATCATGGGGATATCGCCCATGAAGATCTCTTGTTCCTTGATCTCGCCCGTCTCTTTCATCACCAGGCGAGTCTTCACGTAAAGGGGCTTGGAGTAGGTGATCTCCCGCTCCTTGCTCTCTTGAGGAGAGTATTTGGAATCGCGGAAGTAATGCTCCAGGAAATGCAACTCGTATTTATTGCCGGTATAGTCGGCGATTGGAGAGATTTCCTGATATACTTCGAGTAACCCTTCACTCTTGAACCATTCCCAAGACTGGATCTGACTTTGGATCAGATTGGGAACTTCGAGAACCTGGGGAATCTGAGCGTAGCTCTTAACTTCGGGCAGTTGCATAGGTTGCCCTTTAAGAGCAGGAGACAAAGCCATTTACCCTTCTCCTTAACGTGAGTGGACGCGATAGGCCGGGCGGCCGAATGCCAGAGGCGCAAGTGTATGCAGCGAAAGTGAATACCGAGGAAAGCTGCCAACAGGTGTGGTGAACGAATTCGTCACGTGAGGCATATACTTAGTAAACCTCAATTATACAAGTAATCTTTTTAATGTCAACGTAAGGGTCCCGGGATTTCGGTGGAGATCACCGAAGGTCTCCGGGGCTCATTTCAATTTCTGGGTCCCCCTTCAATTTGCTGGCCTGATGGGCTATCATCCAAAGGTTCTATAGTACACGGGCTACAGTATTGAATGTTGCGCGCATCATCATATATCCGCGACCGGACGGATGCCAAGATATTCTCAGGCGCGGCTATAACTTAGGACTAGATGGCATACTTTAACCTTAAGCCTTCAAACTTGGTGATCGCCGGCCGCCCCGTTCATTACGCCTGGGTCATCGTGGCGGTGGGCGCCGTCATGCGGCTGTTCAGTTCATCCTTCCGCTCATCTTCCAGCATCCTGATACCCCGGTTGGTCGATTCCTTTGGCTGGAGCTATGGCGCCGTGGGATTGGGGTTCTCCATCCAGTGGATCGTATCGGGGATGTTCGGGCCCACCGCCGGGTGGCTGGGCGACCGTTACGGGGTCCGCTGGACCATGAGATTGGGCGCGGTCCTGTTTATCGTGGGCATGGTGCTCACCGGATTTATGCGTGAGCTGTGGCAGTTCTACCTGTTCTTTGGCGTGATTCTCAGCGCCGCGATGGGGATATTTCAGGTCCCACTCACGGCCGCCGTCACACTCTGGTTCCGCAAACACCTGGGCACCGGCATGGGGCTGCTGCAATCATCCCAGGGTATCGGGCCATTGATCGCGGTGCCCGTCATGCTGCTGATCATCCACCTCTTTGGCGGCGGGCTCGACGGCTTGCGGGCGGCGTTCTGGATCCCGGGCCTGGTTGGCGGGGCGGTCATCCTGATGATGGTCCGGTTCTTCTACAACGAGCCGGCCCAGATCGGTATGAGGCCCCTCGGGGCGCCGGAAGACGAGCCCATAACAGCGGTGCAGACCGGGGCCATCGCCAGGGTCCGCACCAAGGTGTTCCTTAAGCAAGCCCAGCGAACGGCCGCCTTCTGGAACTTGATCGGCATCCATTTCTGGGGCTGCGCCGGACACGCCATCATCCTGGTTTACCTGGTTGCCATGGCTGAAGACGAGGGAGTCGGCGCCGGAGTCGCGGCGGGAGCCTTTGTGACACTCTCGGTCACCAGCACCATAACCAGGTTCGCCGTGCCCGTCGTTGCCGACCGGATGGGAAGCAAGGGGGCCATGGCTGTCTGCTTCTTCTTGCAGACTGCGCCCATCGCGCTCCTATTCTTTGCCCACGACGCCTGGCAGTTCTACCTGTTCGCCGTCCTCTTCGGCATCGGGTTCGGCGGCGAGATGAGCGCCTTTCCAATCATCAACCGCCAGTACTACGGCGGCAAAGCCCCCATCGGCACCACCTACGGGTATCAGATGATGGGCGCAGGCGTCGGGATGGCCACCGGGGCCCTGATCGGCGGGCAACTGCGGGACTGGACCGGCGACTTCGACGCCACAATGGCGCTCTCCCTGGTCCTGAGTCTGGTCGGGGTGATAAGCATAATCATGCTGCCATCGACCAAGAAAGAGCTGCTGCCCAACTGGGAAGACCAGCTACCTGAAGAGACCCGGACCGCCCCGGCCTCCTCCCCGGCGGGCGGCGATTAGGAAACCCGTTTCGGCCTCCCCTGGGGGATAATTTGCCCAGTTTGCTCCCCACTTTTTCCCGGGCGCGTCCTCGACGTGCCGTGCCTCCGGCTATGTGCTAAACTCCGTTATCGAGTCTAGGGATGCTCGAACCAGCGGAAAATTTGGAGGGCGCGACGATGTTGGACTTGGTCATCAGAGGCGGACAAGTTGTAACTCCCATGGGAGTCGGTGAATGGGACATTGCGGTGCAGGGTGAAAAGATCGTGGCGGTGGCTGCGCCGGGCGCATTGCCCGATGAAGCCGGCCGCGTGATAGATGCCACCGGCATGGTGGTGGTGCCCGGCGGAATCGAACCCCATGCCCACATATCCGCGCCCATCATGGGTCACGGCGACCTCAAGACGGCCCCACCCGAAGAGGTGAGCCGCGCTGCTCTGATCGGCGGCACCACCATGTTGATTGACTTCGCCATCCAATACCCCGGCATCGACATCCCCCAGGCGATCCGGGAGAGGACCGAAGTCTGGCGGGGCAATTCCTACGCCGATTACGCCCATCACCTGATGCTCTTGGGCGCCATCCCACCGGAGATTCTCGGTTCTTTGCACGAGGCGGTGGAGGACGGCTTCCCGAGCGTCAAGATATTCACCACCAATATCCGGCCTCCCGCCACCACCGGCGAACCGCGCATGGTGGGGACCGGCCACCTCCACGATCTGATGGAGGAGATTCAACGGCTGAACGCCATGCTGCTGGTCCACTCGGAAGACGACGATATGGTGCAACACATGTACCAGAAGTTGGCCCGGGAAGAACGGACCGAGTGGTACAACATGCACCTGGTCCACAGCGCCGAGTCGGAGGATGTTTCCTTCCGGCGGGTGCTCCGGGTCGCCGAATGGACCGGCGCCCCGGTCTACTTCGTCCACGTAAGCGCCACCCAGGGAGTCCAGGCCATCTTGGAGGCACGGTCCAACGGGCGGCCGGTGTACGGCGAGACCCTCCATAACTACTGCTGCTTCAGTTCCGACAATTACAAAGAAGAGAACGGCATGAAGTACCACACCTATCCGTCGTTGAAGTCGGAAGACGACCGCCAGTCCCTGTGGGACGGGATCGTGAACAACGGTCTCAGCACCATGGCGACCGACGAATACTGCACGTCCTGGGAGACCAAGATTTCCGGCCGGACGGTCTCCGACGTGACCGGAGGCCACAATGGGGCCGAGGCCCGCATGGGCGTGACCTACAGCGAAGGCGTCTCCCGCCGGGGCATGTCCCTGCAACGGTTCGTGGACGTTTCTTCGGCCAATGCCGCCAAGATCATGGGCCTATACCCCCGCAAGGGCGTGTTGGCTCCCGGCAGCGACGCCGACATCACCCTCATCGACACCAGCTTCAAGCGCAAGCTGACGATCGACGACTTCCACATCAGCGATTACAGCATCTGGGAAGGGTTCGAGGCTGACGGCTGGCCGGTGACGACCATTCTCCGCGGCAACGTGGTAGTGGACAACCGGGAGTTCAAGGCCGCTCCCGGCAGCGGCCAGTTCATCCCCCGCAAGGTGGACCCGGCGGTGACCAACCGCCCTATAGCCTAGGCGGGCGGCGCAGCCGCGTTTTCATGGGCGTGCTGATGGTCGAACTAGGTTGGCCCTTGGTCGAATTGATGATCGCGAGGGGTGGGTAATGGCACGGATCAGGTTGGTGCCGACAGATGATTTGACGCCGGGGCTCCGCGAGATCGCCAAAGAAGCGGAGGCCCACAAGCTGAACCCAGCCATCTTCCAGGCAGCGGGCAATCTGCCTCAGGCCTTTGAGGCCTTCTGGGATTTTTACGCTCCGCTAAAGTTGGAAGGACTGCTCGGACAGAGACTCAAGGAGTTGGTCCGGCTCAAGGTCGCGGACCTGAACCAGTGCGCCACTTGAAAGCTGGGCAGGGCTGTGCCGGCGGTGCAGCAAGGAATGACCGAGGAGATGGTCGCCAGTCTGGTAGACTTCGAGAGTGCGGATATCACGGACCGTGAAAAGCTGGCGCTGCGGTTCGCCCAGCGGATGGCCACCGACCACCACAGCATGGACGATGGCTTCTTCGAGCAACTTCGCAGGGAGTTCACCGATCCCGAGATTTTCGAATTGGGCATGATAACGGGCCAGTTCATCGGATACGGCAGACTGATCTCAATTCTGGACCTGGAAAACCCCAGCCAACCGGCATTGCATGAGGAGTGAGAATGACCACATCTGAGAGCACGACAGAAGCCTTGCGGGAGCGGCTCCGCAGTTTGATCCCCGAGGGTGGAAAAGACGGCCCCACCCAGGGCGTGAACCACATCGCGGTGTTCGCCAAGGACCTGGAAGCAACCGCCAAGTTCTACTCGGAGATCATGGATATGCCGGTGGTGCGCGTGTCGGCCAACCGGGACGTGGCCGAGTCGACCCATATGAACGTGGCCATTGGAAACGGGATGTCACTGGCGTTCTTCGACTTTCCCCACGTGCCCCGTTTGCAACGGCGGGCGCCGGAGGGCGTGGGCAACGTCATGCACATAGCCCTTCCCATCGCCAGGAACACCTTTCTGGAAGTGAAGGGCCGGTTGGACCAGAACAAGATCAAGTACCAGGAGGTTGGTGGGGCGGTCTACGTGGCAGACCCCAACGGCCTGACAATTGAGTTGATGCCCTTCGATTAGTTCTGGGTAATTGCAAAACCCGGCATAAAAACGTAGGGGCGATGATGTTCCAGTGGAATTGGTGATTTCACCCGCCCGGTCACCCTGACCGAGACCAAGCAGGACCGCTATCTGGGATCGACGCCCTCCCCTTCCCGTTGCATCGCCGCCAATTCGTCCACGGGAATATGGCAGTAGATGACGTGTTCGGGCGAGTCTGGTCCGGTGCGGGCAGGCGGCGGGGTTGCGTCGCAGATCGGTCCGATCTTGCGGGGGCAACGGCCGGCGAAAAAACACCCCTGGAAGGCCTCTCGCATGGTCGGCACGGCGCCTGGTAGGCGGATGAGGGTTGGCGCGGCGTCGGGATCGGGTACCGGCGCGGCCGAAAGAAGGGCTTCGGTGTAGGGGTGGGACGGAAAGTCCAGTACAGATTTTGCCGGGCCGTACTCGGCCACATGCCCAGCGTAGAGTACGAGGATGGCATCGGAGATATATCGCACCACCCCCAGGTCATGGGTTATGAAGATATACGAAGTGCCCAACTCCCGTTGGCGCTCTTCCAGGAGGTTGAGCACCTGGGCCTGGACGGAAACATCCAAGGACGAGACGGCCTCGTCGGCCACGATAACGTCGGGGTTAGCGGCGAAGGCCCCCGCCAAGGCCGCCCGCTGCTTCTCGCCTCCACTAAGCTCACCTGGCGGCCGGTCCAAGTACGACGGGTCCAGCCCCACGGCTTGGAGCAACTCGGCAGCGCGCTCTCGGCTTTGACGCCGGTCCAAGCCGGCGAATTTTCGCAGCGAGCGAATGATGGTGTGGCGAATGGGCAGCTTGGGATTCAGAGAGGCCGTTGGGTTCTGGAACACCATTCGCAGCGCGGCACGCTCCTCGGAGGTTCGTTGCTCCACCTCACCCGCCAGCGCAGAGTCCAGCAGGCGAATCTCGCCGCTATTTGGCGCCACCAGGCCGACCACGGCGCGAGCCAGGGTGGTCTTCCCAGAGCCGCTCTCTCCAACGATGCCCAGGGTGCGCGCCCGGTCGACTCGAAACCCGACGTCGTTCAACGCCCGCACCGGCGGCCTTACAGGGGGGCCAAAGAGGATGTACTTACGACGCTCTTTGCCGTAAAGCCGCTGGAGGCCTTGGGCGTTGAGAATCTGCTCAGCCCCATCGCTGCGGTCTTCGTCCCGTGGCTCCGGCTCACCCCAGATCTCGGGCCGGACGTCATCCCAGTAAAAGCAGCGCGACAGGTGGTTGGCCCCCGCCTCGGCCATGTCGGGCGCTTCGCTCCGGCAGGTGTCCTGGGCCATGGGACACCTGGGCGCGAACAGACAGGTGTCGGCGGCGCGCTCCTCGGCCGAGTAAACGGCGCCGGCGATTCTTCTAAGCCTGGTGGTGGCCTCACCCTCTCCAGGGGGCTGGGGCATGCACGACAGCAGCCCGGCGGTGTACGGGTGGCTGGGATTCTTGAAAATCTCCCGGACCGGCGCTTGCTCGACGGTCTGGCCAGCATACATCACGATCACACGATCGGAGACCCGCGCGATCACACCCAGGTTGTGACTGACAAACAAGATGCCTGCGTTCACACGGTCTTTCAAGTCCACCACCAGGTCCAGGATGGTCGCCTCAGTGGTGACGTCCAGACCGGTGGTAGGCTCGTCCATAATTAGCAGGTCTGGGTCGCACGCCAAAGCCATGGCGATCATCACCCGTTGCTGCATCCCGCCGCTCAATTCGTGGGGGTAGCGCCGTCCGATGGCCGTCGGATCGGCAAGGCCGACGCTGTCGAAGAGCTCTGCCGTCCGCTCCGTCGCCGACCGGGCGTTGAGTCCAAGATGCTCGCGGAGAACCTCGTCGATCTGGGGGCCGACCCGCATGGCCGGGTTCAGCGACGTGGCGGGGTCTTGGTAGACCATGGCCATCCGGTTGCCACGCAACTCGCGCAGTTCGGACGGCGTCAAGTGCGCGATGTCCTTGCCCGCGAACCGGATTGTGCCGTCCACTTGCGCCGTACCAGGCAGATACCCCATCAGGGCGAAGGCCACCGTAGACTTGCCGCATCCCGACTCGCCCACCAGGCCGAGTACCTCGCCTCGTCTGATCTCGAGGGACGCGTCCCGCACGGCCCGAACGGTGCCCCTGGGGGTGTAGAAGGTGACCGCAAGCCCGTCTACTTCGAGCAGCGGCCCTTCGGGCCGAGGCGACTGGCTCACGGCGCCTCCCGGGAAAGGGGAAGCCGCACCGATTGGCGTATGCCATCGGCCAGCAGATTTACGCCCACGACCAGCGAGCCCATGGCCAGGGCCGGGGCCAACGCCGCCCACGGAGCGGTCGCCAGGTTCTCCCGGGCCTCGCTGACCATCAGGCCCCAGTCAGGCGACGGGGGCTGAACGCCCAGGCCCAGGAACCCGAGGGAGGCGGTGAGAAGGAGGGCGAAGCTGATCCGAATGGATGCCTCCACCGCCACGACGGGAATGATGTTGGGCAGGATCTCCCGGAAGATGATGTAATAAACGGGCTCCCCCCGGAGGCGGGCGCTCTGCACGAACTCCAGAGGCTTAACGGCAAGAGTCGCGCTGCGGATCACCCGGCTGACGACCGGCATGAAGGCGATGCCGATGGTAAGAATGACCAGCCAAGACTCTGTGGACGGCCATAGGTCGATGGTGATGCGCTGGACCCCGATGTTGATCACCAGCAGGGCCAGCAGCAGGCTGGGTAACGACAGCAGGACGTCAACCCCCCGCATAATGAGTTGGTCGGTCTTGCCCCCAATGTACCCGGCGGTCATCCCCACAGTGGTGCCCAGAGCAATCCCAAGGGCGGTTCCAATCACCGATATCCAGATGATCGAGCGTGCCCCGGTCATCACCCGGCTCAGCACGTCGCGGCCGAATTTGTCCGTGCCCAGCAGGTGGTCTAACGACGGTCCGGTGAGCCTGATCTCCAGGTCCTCGCTGGTAAATTCGGTGGGGGAGTGGGGCGCCAGCAACGGCCCGAAGAGGGCCAGGACGAGGTGGACCGAGACTATGGCTATTCCTATGCGGCCCGTGTTGGTCCGGAGTACGATGGACAGCCCACGCCGGGCCGCTTGGCTGGCCCCCTTGAGCCGAGTGCTGACGCCCCCAGCGGTAACCCGGCTGCCCAACTCTTGGATGGTCATCAGGAAAGCCTGATCCGCGGATTGAGTACGCCGTACAGCAGGTCAGCCGTCAGGTTGCTAAAGGCATACACCGCGGCGATGACCAGCGCCGTCGACTGAAGTAGACGCACATCGCGGGTGTCGATCGCCGTCAGCAGCAGCCGTCCAACGCCCGGATAGGCAAAGACACTTTCAACGATGATAAGCCCGCCGAACATCCAGCCAACGTTGTTAGCGATGACGGTGATGGTCGGAAGCATTGCGTTGGGCAGTACGTGCCGGAGCACCACCCGGCGCATGGGCAGGCCTTTGAGGATGGCCGTGCGGACATAGTCGGTGTCCATCACCTCCATGACGTTGGCCCGCGCCATCCGCATGATATAGGCGAAAAGGGCCCCGGTGATGGTGAGAACCGGCAAAACCATCACCTCGGGTCTGGACCATATTCTCTCACCGGGCAGCATGATGCTCGACGACGGTAGCCACCCCAGAGTCGAAGAGAAAAGCAGAATCAGCAAGACCCCCGTCACGAACTCCGGGACCGAGATGGTCAGGAGGCTTCCCTGGCTCACCAGCCGGTCCAGCTTGGTGTCGGGCCGTATCCCCATCCAGACGCCGGCGGCAACCGCGGTGGGCACCGCCACGAGGAAGGCGACCAAGGCCAGGATGGCGGAGTTGGGCAGATTATTCTTTATCATCGAAAGAATTGACACGCCCGACCGGGGGGAAACGCCCAAGTCGCCCCCTACCGCACCCCATCGCCAGATGGTGTCGTCGGAGGCAGCCCACGCGTTGACGTCGCCGGACTCGCCTACGTGGATAGCGATGTCATTCAGTGGCCTGGCTGTGGGCGATTGTTGACCGGCAATCGTCCCCTCCTGACCCTCAAGGATCTCTTGGCGGGTCCAGGAGGCTCCGCCGTCGCTGGTTGTCAGAACCGTCCCCTCGGCTCCCACTACGACCCCGTCAGCGCCGTCGAAGGAGACGGCACGAAGCGCGCTTTTCAGAGACGTACCGATGGCCCGGCTGGCCCAGGTGACGCCACCGTCACGGCTATACAATACCGTTCCCCCATCACCGACCGCCCACAGGGACGCATCGCCGGCAAAGTCCACAGCGTTCAGTGTCGATGTCGTACCCGCGTCCGAGCTTTGCCAGGTGCTGCCACCATCCACGGTCACGAGGACCGTGCCGCCTTCCCCCACCACCACACCCTTGTCAGCGCTGTTAAAGGACACCGAAAGAAGCGTCGCATCGACCCCTGTGTCCACCGTCTCCCAGCTCACGCCGCCATCGGTGGAGCGGAGTACCAGCCCTTTCTCACCGGCTATCCAGAGGTGGCTAGAGTCCACGAAGGCGATGTCGGTCAGCGCCAATGTCGTCCCGCTCTCCACTAGAGCCCAGGTGGAGGGTGTCTCATCTTCACAGGTGGAGCCTGCGCAAAGTACCCCTTGCCCCTCCGGCGGGACCCCACCCTCCGCGGTGCGGTAGATGGCGCCTCCCTCACCGACGGCCAATCCGTTCTGTTCGTCTACGAATGCGATGGCCCTCAGCGGTTGTTCCGTTCCAAGCTGCCTGGTCCACCGGGTCCCGCCGTCTTCGGTGCTGTAGATACGCCTCTCAGAGATGGCCCAGCCCTGTTTGCTGGAGACGAAGCTGGTCCTGGTTAAGGGAGTAATGGTACCCACTCCCACCCGCTGCCAGGTTGCTCCGCCGTCGCTGGTCCTGAACAGAGTCCCTTCGCTCTCGCGCCAGCCGATAATCCAACTCAGGTAACGGACGTGGGCGGGCCGGTCCAGGCCCATCCTGTGGCGCAGGTTCTCCAGGTTAGTTGGTGTGCCTTGTTGGCCCAGCAGCGTGGACGCGGCGTCCCCAGGCAGAAACTCCGTGGCCGAGAAGATAATCAGGGAGATTACCAGGAGGGTCGCGAAGATCAGGGTCAGCCGAACGATAAGGAAGTGTATTATGGCTCAGACCCCCGGTTAAGAACTCCTCATGGTTAAACACATCGACCGCCCTTAAACGCATCCTTTTGGGAGAGGGCCTGCGTGCGAGAGAGCGAGAACTGCGACCCGCAGCTAGATGAAGCCTCACCGATAGAATGCTGCCGACGCACCGGCCGGAAAATCGACGCCGGGGCCGTAGGCAGTACGCCCACCTCTCCTGGAGACAACCCGCAGGGCCCTCCGGCCGTTGTCCCGAAGGTCAGCCCCCGGGGACCCCTTCTCGGGACAACGGCGCGCAAGCAGGTGCGGCCTTGTTCAGCCCCCCACTACTCCGTTACTCGAGCCACCATTCTTGAATGAGATAAGTGGCAAGGTTCGGGTTAACCTCGATGCCGCGTACATTGTTTCGGTGGGCAACAATCTTGGGATTATGCATCAGGAAGAGCACCGGAACTTCCTCGATCAGGATCTCCTGTACCTGCCGGAAATACTCTTTCCTCGTCTCATAATCCGCCTCGGCGTCGGCCAGGCTCAACAACTCGTCCATCCTAGCGTTTGCGAAGTAGGACTCGTTCCAGGCTGCTTTGGGCCCAAACATTACATTGAGGCCCTCGTTAGCAGGACGCGGACCCCACGAGCTGGCGACGAAGGGGCAACACGAATTCATCCAGAACTCTGTCCAGTATGGGGTCGGGTCGGTGTTGTTAATCTCGACCCGGATGCCGGCCGCGGCAACCGACTCCTTGAACGCCAGCGCCATGTCCAGCTTCTGGCTGACGTCCGTTGTGGTCAGCACAACGTCGAAGCCGTCGGGATAACCGGCAGCCTTGAGGTACTCAATCGCCCTCGGTATGTCCTGTTTGATGATAGGTTGATCGGCCCAGTAGTACTCGTCGTTGATTCCCACGGGATGGTCGTTGGCGTTGGAGCCACGTCCGAACAGGGTCGCCTGGCGAACGAAGTCCCGGTCGACGGCGTACTGAAATGCCTTTCGCAGGTCCTTGTTGTCGAACGGCGCCCGGTCGGTATGGAAGTCGAGTACCCGAACGCCAGCGGTAGGCGCCTCCTGTACTGTCACGTTGGCATGAGCGTCAAGGTCATCCAGCACGGAGAAAGTCAGGGTGTCAAGGACCACGTCGATGGCCCCCGACTTCAGGGCCTCTATCCGGGTCGTCATCTCCGGCATGTAGAACAGAATGACCTGGTCCAGGTAGGGTACGCCCGCCCTCCAGTAGTTGGGGTTGCGGTCCATGACCGTGCGCTCCGCCGGGTTGTGCTCGGTAAGGGTAAACGGCCCGGAGCCGAACTCCCTGGAGGTTATCAGTCCGATATCGACGTCGGAAGGGAGGATCATGGCGTGATAGATCGATAGCAGGCCGGGGAGGAAGACGTTGGGGCCATCCAGATCGAACACCAGGGTGTAGTCGTCGACGGCGGTTATGGTCGAGATGAAGTTTAGCTGGGCTTCGAGAGGAGACGCCGTCGCCGGGTCCAGTATGCGGTCGTATGTGAACTTGACGTCCTCCGCCTTCATCTCCTTGCCGTGGTGGAACATTATGCCTTGGCGCACCTTGAAGGTGTATTGCGTGGAGTCGTCGTTCGATGTCCACGACTCTAGCGCCCACGGCGTGAGGGCGCCGTCGTACCACAGCACGGTCCCTTTGTCGTAAGTGAGCTCGCTGTAGAGGGAGCTCCCCTCTGACAAACCCATCAGGGCCGGGTCCATGGTCCCAAAGTCGACGACACCGATCTTCATCGTGCCGCCGTATCTCTGCCCTGCCGCGCCCGCCACCGGCGCCGCTCTCACCACCGGCACCGGCGTTGGCACCCCCGATAGGGCGGCCGCGGCCGCGGCTTGGGCTGCCTCCTCCACCGCCTTGGCGATAAGAGCCTCGATTTCCTCCTTGGAGGCCCCCTCAGCGGTGGCCGCTTTCACTAGTGCCTGAATCTCGGCGGCGGACATCTGCTCTGGGATCGCCCCCTGTACGGCGGCCTGAATCGCCGCGATATCGAGCGTAGGCGCCGCCGCCGGCGCGGGCGTTGCCTCTGAGCCGCACGCGACGGCCACCAGCGCCATTGTCATCACGGCAATAAAAAACCACCGGACTCGTACTCTTGGAAATCTATGTAACATGATTGGCCTCCTTTCGTAGGGCTCGAATGGCTAACTAGACTCCTGCTCCCGCGTGTGCCATACCAATACCGGGGCGGAGCGCTCTATAACATCAACACCGCTAATCGTTACCGTAAATACTCGTATTGCTAAGCCCATGGCGATTAACCGCTAGCTGCCCGAGGGTCCCAATGCCTGTATGAATAGATGTCTCAAGTCGCTCTTTTTGCCACTTGGGACCCGGGGTGTTTGGCTCAAACTGCCCACATACAGATGACTTCGGCGGCAAGCAGCTAGAGGGAAGATCTAGGAATCAAATGGGAAGACCAGAACAGAGTTGCACGGCCGGACATTTTAGAGGAAGAGAACTAAGGCTCGCAAGGGACGCTATGCTTCCGGCGGGGGAGACCAATGGTATTAAGAGGCGTATCTCCCGTGCTCCGGAAGATGTTGCCCGAGACTAGAGCTTGCTGCGGCGCCAAATGGAGACGCAAGACCCTAATTACGTACATGCCATCATCCTGCCCGAGAGGCATTTACCAGACATTTTCCATACGAAAATCTTTGCGTCTGGGGTAGAAGTATGTCGGCAATTGGGGGCAACGCTAGCACCTGCAACCGATGCTGTCAAGTTCGTGTACCTGTCGGTAGTGGTTCAGTTTGAATCTCCAAGTAATGAAACTATCTCTTCGGTTGACCACACATGATCGGCTAGGCCAGCCGCCATCGCTGGAGTCGTCGGATAGGGCTTGCTCAAGGTCTTATGCGGCCTGGCAAAGTTGTAGTTCATAAAATGAAGGGAAATCGCGTGCATATGATTCTCAACTTTTTTACTAAAGCCGTTCGTTAGGCGCGTGAACCGACGCATGGACATTCTCATGGTTAGGTTCTGTCGCTCCACATAGCTTGTCGAGACGTGGGATTTGTCGGGATCGCCAGCAACCACCTTTTTCTCGGCCCCTATGCACTCTGCTGGACTATATCGGCGTTGATCCTCCCGCGTCTCATGCCCGTAAATCTTGTTTAGTACGCCGTAGTCTATGTCTGCTCCAAACGCGCCCTCTATGGCTTCTAGGTAAGCCCTGTAGCCATCCGTGGTCAATTGAACACGGGTAGCCAGCCGGGAACGTAGGTTGGCGATGAAGTCCCAAGCGTCACGTCCACTGCGACCACCAACGTGCCAGCACGGAACTAGCTTTGTGTCCGCATCTATGGCAGTCCAGGTCCAGACATCGCCGTAGCCGAATTCGCCTTTATGTTCTGCCGGGACGTTCTTCTCTTTGGCATAGCAGAATTCCCAAATCTCGTCGCACTCGATGTACCGCAGATTGAGATTACGCAGAGTCACATCTTGGTAATCGAGGCAGGCAGAGCCTAGTTCGGCTAACAGTTTGAGAATGGTGTTCTTCGCAACGCCTGTCATGCGAACGGTGCCATTGATACTGCTGCCCTCTACCAAGGCTTTGACAACCTGAACGCGACGCTCTTGACTTAACTTATTCATAATGATCTAATTATACGTGTTCGCTCACGCATATGTCAAGAGCTTTTGCTCGTAAATCCTATGTCGACTCCGGTTCATCCAGTTCAAATTGGAATTCCCCTTGTTGAATCGCGGGTCCGTAGGATTTCTGGAACAGCCGCTCGAATTCCCGCTTACTATTCGACGCTCGCATAAGTGCCATTGTGCCAACAATCTGGCTTTTGAAATGCTCAAGGCCAAGCTCTGGACTGAGAAATTGGTGGAGCTTGTTTTTACGCTGGTACTTATTATTGATCGGGTTGCGCTCTTCAAGCGCTCCCAGCACACCCGGAGGCAGCTGTTCGTAGATGTATTTACGGATCAACTTACTGGCGTAGCGCGGACCCTGCATCGTTGTTGAGAAGTCCCAACCCCACAATCGGTATATCTCTTTTGTAAACTCCACCGGGACGGTTTTTACCCACGGACGGTGCTCCGGCATGACATAGGCTTCGAGGATGCGCTGCAATTCGTTATGGGGCCGTAATACTTGCCAGCCTGTAGCTTCGTCGACAAGCGCAACCATCATTACGTTCGCAAGTGCCAATAATAATTTGCGAGCTGCTAGAGCGATGTGGCTTTGCCGCGATGTAAGTTTGCCAGCATCATCCGCGTCGACATAGACCTGGCAAATCATGGGGAGCGTTTCGGCGCGGCAGCCATACGCGATGCCTCTCGTATGCCCGCCTACCAATGTTCTGTAGATAATAGGCTGACTGGCTTCTCGAAGGGCATCATTGATAAAAGGATCTAGATTACGAGGGCGAAGGATTGCGGGCAGACCACCCAGGGAAGCACCCTCGCCGCCTTTCGCTGCGCGTGCACGTCCTAACGTGGTTAGGATGCCTTGCTGAGTAAGTACGCGCGCTCCATTATCCAACACTGCACAGGGGATTATCCGGTCTTGAAAGTCCAGATTGCCTTCCGCCACGGCCCAGCGGATTTCTTCAGTCGACGTTGCCAATTCTTGCTCTTCCACCTTGTGCCAGCGAGCATTTGCTGCCCGTCGATTGGCAGCACTTAATTCTTCCTTGCTGAGATTGGCGACACGCGCGCGACCGCCTTTGGACGCGCCTCTCTTGGACAATTCCTTGGCGTGAGAGCTAATATCATTGTCGACCATCTGCATCCTCCATCCAAGCACGATTAGATAGAGCATACCAGCTCGGCTTTGCATATGCAAGGCCGACTATGCATACTAGCTTATGTTTTACTCCACCGGGCTTGGGCGGCTTTCCGCGCACTCGCGCTTCGTTGTTCAGCAGTCATTTTCTTAGCCCTTGCGGGTCCACCCTTCTTACCACCCAGACGACCTAATGCAACGGCAGCATTGTGACGTTCTTCTGGCGTCGGATCAGGGGCTTCTACATGCTCCGGTTCGGAGTCTGACTCTTCACCAGTGGCTCGTGCTACTGTGGATGCAGCACGTTGGTTAAAGTCACGGGGCCGTTTGGGTTGCTTGCGTGAGCGGTCAGCCATATATCTAGGCTAGCACGGTCAGCCAGAGGGCGTCAAATCTACCCAAGGAAAGTCAGATTATGAAGTGGGAATACGATATAACGGATACTCTTGGTTTAAGAGACTTTCAGGACATTGCCGATAGGTGGGGGCAAGGCCATTGGGAGCTTGTCACTGTGGTTCTGGTTCCATATGCTCGTCAACAATTCTTATATCAAGGCTTTTTTAAACGCCGCGTGGATGAAGCCATTGAGGAGCCTATCGACGTTCATAAACCGCGACGTTCAAACTGAACCAATACCTACCTGTCCGGTACATCCCGTAGACATGCATCCTTTCGATGTGAGTCGATTAATACTGAGCTCGTCGAAGGGCGGCCCATGGTTCGACGGAGCTCACCACGAACGGGTGTCGGGGCTCACGACGAGCGGGTGTTGGCGATGGGGCATCGGCGGGAGACCAAAATATCTCGCGTCAAATGCACGGTTGATGGCTGGCGAAACATAAGCGCGTCCCGATGCTTCGGGACGCGCTCTCTCGTGGAAACGACCTGCCGGCAACCAGAGTAACTATCCGGGGAACACCCCTTTCTTGTCTAGGATCCGGGCCAGTTCGCCTATTCCCTCGTAGATGGTCTCCGCCGATGGGTGGCCGAAGCACAAGCGTACGTAATTAGCGCCCTCGCCCGACGGCGAGAACTGGGCGCCGTTGTAGTAGCCGACTCCCTCTTCGTAGACTTGGTCCTGCACTGCGGCCAGGTCGGCGCCTTCGGGAAACTTGACCCAGAGGTAGAGACCGCCCTGGGGAGCGGTCCAGGTCACCGAACTGCCAAAGTTCTCGCCCAAGGCCGCCAGCATGGCGTCCCGTTTCGCCGCCAGCGCCCGGTTGTGCGCTTCGATGTGCTGGTCCATGCCGCCCTTCATGTATTCGGCGACGGCCAGGGCGGTGAACTGGCTCACCGCGCCGCCCGACTTGAAGCTCCAGGCCCGGTTGATGACCTCTTGAGGGGCCACCAGGTAGCCCATGCGCATGCCGGGCGCGATGATTTTGGAGAATGACCCCACGTAGACCACCCGGCCGGTTTCGTCCAGGGAGTGGAACGAGGTCACGTCTTCGCCCTCAAAACGTAGGTCGGCATAGCAGTCGTCCTCGAAGACCGGGATGCCGTGCTTGCCGGTGACTTCCAAAACCTGCTTCCGACGCTCCAGGGTCATGGTCCAGCCCATGGGGTTCTGGAAGGTGGGGATGGTGTAGAGGTATTTGACCTTTTTGCCCTTGGCCGTCTGCTCCGTGATGACTGTGTCCAGATCGCCGGGCAGGATGCCGTCGTCGTCGCACTTGACGCCAACGACGTCGGCCCCGTAGCGGCGCATCTGGTTCAAGGTCCCCAGGTAGACAAATTCTTCAGTGAGCACCACGTCGCCGGGGTCGGTCAGGGCCTGGATCACGATTCCGATCGCCTCGCCGGACCCGGAGGTCAGCACCAGGCCGTCGGCCTCGACCTTCATGTTGCGTTCGCGGGCCAGCTTCTCGGCCACCAGCCGCCGCAGTTCCGCGTAGCCCGCGGCGTCGGAGTAGTAGGCCAGGTCCCGGCCCTCCCGGTCAAACGCGCTCTTCAAAGAGTCGACTAACTCGTCCAGAGGCAGGATTTCAGGGTCGGGGTAGGCCACGGCAAAGTCGTACTTGGCGTGCCGGAAGGAGCCCGGAGGGGCGTCCTGGGACGTCTTCGAGAAAAGACTGTCGTAGTTGAATCGTTGGGCCATGGTTTACCTCTTGTTGTTGTGGAGCGTTGGCGCGGGGGAAATCCCCCAGGCCCCCTTTACGAAAGGGGGTTCTTACTCGTTGTTACGTAACCCAGCGTTCTGAGAGCAAGTTCGACTCTTGGTCTCCCCCTTTCGTAAAGGGGGATTAAGGGGGATTTTCCCGCTGAAAAGAGCTTGGTCAGAATGACGGTTTCACTATACGTTAGTACAACCCCTCGTCATCGAAGAAGGGTTTTTCGGCGTCGGGGCTGGACTGGCCCAAAAGACGATCGGTGTGGAGCAGGCCGGCCCGGTTCCAGAGAACCAATATGGCGCGGTTCACGAGGTTTTGGGGAAGACTCATCCGCCGTCCGTGTTTGACGGCCAGCCATTCGGCGTAACCAGTGGCGAAGTATTCCTCCAAAAACGGGGTCGGCTCGGCCTCGGCGGAGGTGGCCTCGAGGATCTCGTCGGGGGCTTCGGCGCAGGTCATTTTGGGATGTTCCAACGCCATCTTGAGGAAACGGGCCTCGGTTTTCTGGTCCATCGGTTCAGGCATAACGCAGGCAGCGCCGGAGGGCGGATCGGCCGGGTATAATCATGGGTCCCAAAATGCCCTTGGCGGAGACCGTTACGGCTCCGCCAAGGAAGGGTGTCTATTGGTTGTTCTGGGGTTTTTCCGGCGGCTGGGGCCGCAGAACCTGGGAATCAGAGATTGAGCTGCGGAATCAGGTAGTCCGCCTCCTTCTTGTAGATCTGCAGGCGGCTGCGCTGAGTGTCCACCACCATCAGACGGTTGTTGGCTGTGTCCCATTCCACCGCAGTGGGCTGGGCAAAGGTCCATTCCGGCTCGGTGGTTCGGACTTCCCGGCGGCGCTTGGCGTAGTCGGCGTTGGCGTCGACGGTAATCTGGGCCCAGGCCGACAGCTTTTGGGCGTCGCCGGCCAGAGAGGTCAGGAACTGGCCTTCGGGGGTGAAGATGTGGACCTGGCCTTTGCCCCAGCGGTTCTCGCTCCAGTCGCAGACGTAGATGTCGCCATCGGTATCGACGGCTACGTCGGTGGGGTAGTTCAGGTCGCCGCGTTTGTTGCCCGGCCGCCCGATCTGCGCCTCGAACTTGCCGTCGGCCGAGAACTTCTGGACGCGGTGGTTCTTGAAGTCGGCGACATAGACCTTGCCGTCTTGGTCTACCGTGATGCCCCATGGAGAGTCCAACTGGCCCTCGCTCACGCCTTGGGTGCCGAAGGAACTGATGAAAGTGCCGTCACTCTTGAACATCCGTACCTTGTGGCTGCGGCTGTCGGAGACATAGATAGTGCCGTCGGGAGCGATTGCGATGCCCGACGCACCGTTGGGCTCGCCATCGCCGGGTTGGACGGTGTCGAAGGAGCGGACGAACTCGCCCTCCTTCTCGAACACTGATACCCGGTTTAGCCACTCGTCGGTGACGAACACTTGGCCCTGGCTGTCAGTGGCAATGCCGGCGGGCCAGATGAACTGGCCTTCGCTGTCGCCGTATTTGCTGAATTCACCCAGGAATTCTTCTTCGCCCCACTCGGCGCCGATGGTGAGCTTGGTGACCCGCTGGCCCACGCCGGTGCGGTTCCAGCCTACGTTGCTGATGGTCTCACTGCCCCGGTTGGCTACGTAAACCATGCCGTCGGGACCGAAGGTCATTGACACGGGCGTGTTGAAGCCCATTCCGGTCTGAGCGCCGCGGCCGACGTTGTGGCTGTAGTCGTAGGTCCGCCCTGCTACTGTTTCCGTAAGCATTATTTTCCTCCGTATGTTGATGCCCGGCGCAACGGCGTTTTGCCTAAAGGTTTTCTCGAGTCGTTCGCCGGGACATCTTATTACGGGCGGCGCATGCGCCGCCCGTAGCAAGTTGGTTTTCTCGACTGGCCCCAGCGGGCCAGCTTGCTTAGGCGAATATGGGCAGCTTCTCGAAGCTGCCGTCCACCAGCGGTTTGGCGTCCAGGCCCATCCAGTCTTCAAGGATCGTGGTGTACAGGCCGCGGAAGTCGTAATTGGGTACGACGTCGCCCTGTTCCAGGTCCTTGTCTTCCAGGGACGGGTATTCGCTGTACTGCCCGCCCTTGACGTTGTCGCCAAACATGAAAGCGGCCCCGCCGGCGCCGTGGTCGGTGCCGGAACCATTGTCATGGGTCCGCCGGCCGAACTCGGTGAACATCAAGACAGTGACATTGTCACTGGCATCGTGCTCGCGGAGGTCGTCAAGGAAGGAGTCGAGGCCCTCGGAGACGTCCTTCCACAGCTTGTCGGCCATGCCGTTCTGGTTGGAGTGGCTGTCGAAGCTGCCGTGGTCGACGTAGAAGATGCGGGTGCCGAAGTTGGCCATGTGCACCTGGGCGATCCCCTTCAGCTTCTTGGCAATGGGGGTGTCTGGGTATTCCACGTTGGAGGAGTACATCCCGGGGGCTTTGTTCAAGATATCGGCGCCCTTCAGGGTGTCCAAGCCGGTCTGGCCCATATAGTCCATCACCGCGCTGCTGCCGATGGCCGGCGAGTACATCCGGGCGAAGCGGTCCAGTATCTTGGTCCGCTGTTCCTTTTCGGTGATGCCCGGGAGCAAGCCGTAGTTGTCCAGGTCGTCAACGACCGCCACCGGGGTTCCCGGCAGGACCAGCGCCCGGAACAGGGAGGGACCGAAACTGACCGTGGTCAGGACGTTCTCCTTGCCGGGGTCGAGGTCGCGGGTGGCGCGGCCCAGCCAACCCTCGGTGCCCAGCTTGATGGGCTCGCAGGTGTGCCAGATGTCCATCGAGCGGAAGTGGGACCGGGGCGAGTTCTTGTAGCCGATGCCATGGATGATGGCCATGTCGCCACGGTCGTAGATCTTCTTTATTGGCCCCATCTCGGGGTGAAAACCGACTTTGTCATCGATGGGGATGACGCGGTCTTCGGCGATTCCCACCGTGGGCCGGTTGTCCCGGTACAGCGGATCGGTGTAGGGGATAACCGTGTTCAGGTAGTCGTTGCCGCCCGATAGCTGGAATACAACCAGGACCGGGTCTTTCTTCGTGCTGGTCATGTGTTTGTCACCCTCCTAGTTTCTAGGCGCGCGGGCTAGGCGTACTGGTATTCGCGCAGCGAGACGATCAGTTGTAGCAGCTCGGATACGCGGACAGTGGATTTTTCGATGCTATCCGTGGAGTCCCAAGAGAAATCTCCGCCTTCGGCGGCGAAGCCGTTCAGTTCAACCAGGCTCTCGGGATTAACCTCCAGAGGACCCATGAGGTCCAGGCAGCCGGCGACCACGGCGTCGGATGAAGTATCACCCTGGGCGATCAGCCGGTCGACCATGTTCCTGATTCCGGGACGGGAGACATCGCCCACCAGTTCGGCGGTGAAGTTGACGCGGCGCATCAAGGAGCCGCTGTTGATCCACTCGGCGCCGGTGTGCCAACCCTCGACGCTGGGCGGGTTGAGCAGGTCCTGGCCCATGTAGCTGGGCTGCCGGGACAGGTCGCCGATGCCGGGGGCGGGGAACTCGGCGCCGCCGACCAGCCGTAGAGTCCCGACCACCACTTCGGTGGGGTTCTTCAGGCGCTCGTAGCGGGAGTTCTTGAAGAAGTCGGAGTTGAACAGCACGCGCAGGGTGGTGCGCATGTCGTAGGCGTTGTTCATCAGCGTGTTGGCCAACAGGTCAACGGCTTCGGGGTCACGGGGCGGGGTCACGTCCCATGCGGGGACCTGGGCCTCGTCGGCGACGAAGAAGTTGTAGAGGTGGCGGGCGATGAACCGGGCGCAGGCCGGGTCCTCGCTGATCATGCGGATGATGTCTTCGCCGTCGAAGTTGCCGGTGTGGTTCAGGAAGGTCTTCTCGCTGTCGTCGTGGTCTTCCTCTTTAAACTGGAAGAACCAGTCGTGACGGCCGATGGGACCCCTGGGCAGCTTGGGCTCGATGGTCCAGCCGGTGAAGGCCCGGGAGCAATCCCGGACGTCTTTTTCGGTGTAGTTGCCCTGGCCCATGCTGAAGAGTTCCAGCAACTCACGGCCCCAGTTCTCGTTGACCGCGTCGGCGTGATTGTCGCAGTTGTCCAGCCAGTAGATCATGGCTGGGTCCTTGGCCATATCAAGGAGCAGTTCGCGGAAGTCGCCCATGCCCTTCTGGCGGAACTTGACGATCATGTCCATGACATCGTCGTAGTGGTCCACCTTGGAGACGCCGGTGGCGAAGATGCCGTGCCAAAACAGCGCCATCTTCTCTTCCAGGGGGCGCTTGGTGTTGACCAGATCGTGCAGCCACTCGGCGGCGCCCATGCCGGGGAGTGTTCCCGGCCGCCAGGTCCACGGGTGGAACCGCATCATCTCGATGCGGTCGGACTCTTCCTGTTCGTCGGTGCTGAGCAGTTCTTCCACGGTGGCTTCGTAGCCCTTGGCTACTCGTGCTTCCAGTTCCTCCCGGGTGGCGCCAAATCCAGCGCGGCGCATGAGGTGGGCCATCAAGGCGATATCCTGATCACTCATATTGCTCCTCCATTCGGTCATGCTCAGTCATTCGGTGAGACATACCGGATTTATAACCTGGATATGGGGTAAATTCAAGGCGCAATGCGCCCTATCATTCTAGCCTCCTATCTTAGTAGTGGTTGGTTTTCATTGTCAATAACTATCAAATAATCGTTCGGGGTTAGCCGTCATTGGCTGATTGAGTCTGCGTCCCGCTCGCGTTAAACTGCTCATCTCTCATTATCTATAGAGCCATCAAGAGAGAAATTGACCCCTGGAGGCCTGTAATGCGGTTACCGCGGTTAAACGGAAAGGTTGCGTTGATCACCGGAGCGGCCCGCGGCCAGGGCGCCGCGGAGGCCCGGTTGTTCGCCCAGGAAGGCGCCAAGGTCGTGCTGGCCGACGTGTCGGACCAAGAAGGTTCCGCTGTGGCAGCCGAGATTGCCGAGGCCGGAGGCGACGCGCTGTATGTGCATCTGGACGTAACCAACGAAGGCGATTGGGACCGGGCAATCCAGTCGGCGGTTTCCACCTTCGGAAAGATCGATATTCTGGTCAATAACGCGGGCATCTGGCGGCGGGGACACGTTTTGGAGACCTCATCTGAACAGTGGGACTTGGTGCTGGGGGTCAACGCCAAGGGCGTGTTCTTGGGCACCAAGGCGGCCATACCGGAGATGAGAAAGGCGGGCGGCGGTTCCATCATCAACATATCGTCCACCGCCGGACTGGTCGGAAGCCGCACCAGCTCCGCCTACAGCGCCTCCAAAGGAGCGGTGCGCATCTTCACCAAGTCCACCGCCATCCAGTACGCCGCGGAGGGCATCCGGGCCAATTCCATACACCCAGGGCCCATAGACACCGACATGGGAGACCAGGTCTGGCCCGACGCGGACAGCCGGGAGCGGGCGGTTGCGCGGACCGCCATCGCCAGGATGGGCACGGCCCAGGACATTGCCTACGGGGCGTTGTACCTGGCCTCCGACGAATCTTCCTTCGTCACCGGCGCCGAGTTGGTTATCGACGGCGGACTAACCGCCCAGTAGGTCGGCCAGGGGGCCGACGGGGCCCAGGTCCTCCAGGTTGTCCAGCATCTCCAACGTGGCGGCGGCGTTTTCGTCGGTCAGGGCGACGGCGGCGCAGTCTTTAAACTTGGTCCGAACCTCGTCGATGGTGGCCCCGCGCAGCGCCCCGGTGGTGTGACGGTCGGCCCGCTCGGTCAGCACCCGCCCGTCCTTTAGATGTATCTCAACCTCGTTGTACGCCTCGGTCCAACTGGTCTGGCCCTCGTAGCCGGGGATGCGTTTCATCTCGATCTTGGGGATGAGCTCCTGGGCTTCGGGCCGCATCACCTGCTCGTCGGTGAAACTCGACATGCCCACCCGCCCGTCCAAAAGCTCGGCGGCCAGGCAGTACTGCATGCTGAATTTGCCCTCCAGTCCCTCCTTGGGCCGGGAGTGGATCAGGGACCGGGGCGGGTCGAAGTCCACCCGGACCTCGATGCGCTCGATGTCGGCCGCATCCAGCGTCTCCCGTTGCTGCAGCTTGGCGGTGGCGTCCAGGGCCAGGTGGGCGCTGCCGCAGCAGGGGTATTTCTTGATCTCGACCCCGGACTCAACCATGAAGCAGCGGCTGCCCAGGGACGCGGCGGCCTTCTCCGGATCGTAGTCGGCGCCGCCGGAGAAGGCGCGCATGAACCCGAAGCGCCCCTCCAGGGCGTCGGTCGCCGCCGTGAAGCCGCCCCGCACCAACTTGGCGGCGGTGATGCCTGACTTGCAGGCGTGGCCGGCGTGGAAGGGCTTGGTCA
>JACZUF010000033.1 GCA_022573285.1 Chloroflexota bacterium | reverse complement strand
AGAAGCAGGTCGCAGGCCGTGAGGGTCAAAGTCTTGGCCACGTTGATCGCGGCGCTGAGGGCATGCTCGGAGGTCGCCGTCTCCGCCATCTCCCGGGAATGAGAGGGGACGGGCTGTTCGCTGACGGCGTAGCGCAGTTCGTAGGCCGGCATGGCCTGGCTCACGTTTCCGAAGTCGGTGGAGGCGGCGCTGCCCTGACGGCCGGGCAGCGGTTCGTCCAGGTTGAGGCCGGCCAGCGCAGCGTTGTTCAGCAGAAGGCCGGCGATCACCGCGTTGGGGCGGACGTTCTCGTAGAATGGGTAGTACTCTTCGACCTCCAGCCGGCACCCAGTCATCGCGGCGGCCCCCTCGGCGGCCTGCCGGACCTTGCCCACCACCACGTCGCTCAGGTAATCCCGGTCGCGGCAGCGGAGCATGAAGTTGGCGGCGGCGAATTCAGGCACCACGTTCGGGGCTCTCCCGCCGTCGGTGATAATACCGTGGATCCGCACGTCTTCCCTGAGGTGCTGCCTGAGGGCGTCGATGCCGGTGAACAGGTGGATCACGCCGTTAAGGGCGTTGATGCCCTCGTGCGGTGCGGCGGCGGCGTGGGCGGCCTTGCCGTGGAAGATGTACCGGTAGCCCACCATGGCCAGGCTCCAGCTTTCGCCCATGGGTATGTCGGTTGGGATGACCGTCCGGTTGGAGGAGGGATGGGAGGACAGGACGGCGTCCACGCCGTCGAACACGCCGGCGTTCAGCATCCGAATCTTGCCGCCGCCGCCTTCTTCCGCAGGGGTGCCGATGACCATCACCCGGCCGGGCAGGTTGTCCAGGTTGGCTTTCAGTCCAAGTCCAGCCCCGATGGCGGCCATGGCGATGAGGTTGTGGCCGCAGCCGTGGCCGATCTCGGGCAGGGCATCGTATTCGGCAATAACGGCGACGGTTGGGCCGTCTCCAGCGCCGCCGGTGAGCGTTGCGGTAAAGGCGGTCTCCACACCGCCGACGCCCCGTTCGACCCGGAAGCCGTGTTTCTCCAACACTCCCGACAGCAATTGTGCGGCGTGCTGCTCTTGGTAATTCAGTTCGGGATGGGCATGGATGTCCAGAGCGACCTCCACAAGCTCGGCCCTTGCTCCATCGATGGCCTTGGCGGCGGTCTCCGATAGGGACTCTTTTGTAGGGGCGTTTCTGCTGGTCATGGCATCCTCAGGTCTGCGCCGGTGGCAGGCCGGGCGTCTACATTTGCCAAGACTCTACGCCATTTTGGCCTTGAACGCATCCCACTCCGAACGCAGGCCCCGGATTCTTGCTAGAATTTACCAGTCTTCAGGGGAACCACGCGGATACAAATCACCGAAGGAGTCTCAAGATGCCAGACGAACTGGGATGGCGCGCCAACTGGGGAGTGATAGCGCCCTCGACCAACACCTCGGTCCAACCCGAGTTCGACGACATGCGGCCCCGGGGCGTGACCAACCACATGTCTAGGATCTGGATCCCCAACGACCCGGTAACCAGCGACGATGAGTTCAACGCGCTGATGGTGAACATCCGGAAGGAATGGGACAACGCCATCCTCCGGGTAATGACCTGCAATCCGGACTATCTGGTGATGGGGATGTCCTCGGAGACCTTCTGGGGCGGCCTGGCCCAGGCCAACGAGCTGCGCGCCCGCATGACCGAGATGACCGGACTGCGGGTCGCCATGGGCTCCGACGCCTGCCAGGCGGCCCTGAGATGCTACGGCGACATCAAGCGGATCGGCGTCCTCACGCCCTACTGGCCGGTGGCCGACAAGAACGTGAAGCTGTTCTTGGAAGACTGTGGATTTGAGGTGGTGGCGATCAAAGGGCTGTGTTGCGAGGGCCCCACGGCGATGGCCCACGTAACCGAGAAGGTGATGTTGGACGCCCTGCTGGAGTTGAACGAGTACGACGTTGAAGCCCTGCTCCAGTGTGGCACCAACCTGGCGATGGCCCGGCTGGCGGCGGAAGCGGAAAAGTGGCTGAAGAAGCCGGTGGTCGCAATCAACACCGCCACCTACTGGTACGCCATGCGGGACAACGGCATGGACGATGTAATCGATGGGTTCGGTTCGCTGATGACCGACTTCCGGGAACTTCCCAAACTGTACTTCGACAAAGTAAAAGAACAAGCCCAGAGCGCCTAGAGCCCCAGAACGGCGCTGAACGGCGCAATCCAAGGAGTCAATAGATGCCAGCAGGCCGACTCAAGAAGACCCCCAGGACCAAGTTGGTCCGGAGTCATAAACGGGCCGACTACGACCGGGCGGTGGTCAACGAGATCATCGACGCCACTCCCCTCTGCCACGTCTCCTATATCATCGACGGACGTCCCTACGTGACGCCCACTTTCCAGTGGCGCGAGGGCGACATGATCTATTGGCACGGGTCGTCCGCCAGCCGCTTCCTGCGCCAGATCGCGGGCAAGGAAGTGTGCCTGGCGGTCACCCACTTCGACGGACTGGTGCTGGCCCGGTCGGCCTTTCACCATTCCGTGAATTACCGGTCGGTGATGCTCTTCGGCGAGGCCACCAAGGTAAAAAACGCCGAGCGGGAAGAGCGTCTGCAAAGCTTCGTTGAGCACCTGATTCCGGACCGCTGGGAGACTCTCAGGCCGTTGACCGCCAAAGAGGCCAAGGCCACCACGGTGTTTTCCATGCCCATCGACGAGGGATCGGCCAAGGTCAGGACGGGCCCTCCGGTGGACGACGACGACGACTACTCGCTGCCCATCTGGGCGGGGGTGCTGCCCATCAGCCAGGTACTGCATGACCCCGTGCCCGACCCCAAAAACTTAAAAGGGCTTGAAGTTCCGGCCCACATCCGGAATTACAAATTGGGATAGAAACTTTATACAATGATTGTGCTTGCCTTAAAAATGTCATTCTGAGGAGCGGAGCGACGTAGAATCTGCCAAAGATCACCTTGGCAGACCCTTCGCTGCGCTCAGGGTGACATATGGGTAGCGCCGTTCAAACCGGAATTAGGTGCGGTCGATAATTTAGAGGCAATTCACGTCTTATTCGATAGGAGAATAAAAATGGTTGACCAGATACGTTTGGGAATCATCGGCGCCAGCCCCACGGTGGGTTGGGCCCACCGCTCCCACCTTCCGGCGATCGCGGCCAGTCCCGAGTTCGAGCTCACCGGGGTCTGCACCACCCGGATGGAGACCGCCGAGGTGGCCAAGAAGCAGTACGGCGCCAGGCTGGCCTTCGACGACTACAAGAAGATGCTGGCCCACCCGGACATCGATGCCGTCGCCGTGGTGCTGCGGGTGCCCGCCCACTACCAGATCACCAAGGACGTGCTGAACGCGGGGAAGCACATCTTCACCGAATGGCCCCTAGGCGCCAACATCGAGGAGGCCCAGGAACTGGCGGACCTGGCCAGAGCCAAGGGCGTGCGGGCGGTGGTGGGGCTGCAGTCGCGGGCGGCCCCGGCGATCCTCCACATGAAAGAACTGGTGGAGGAAGGCTACGCCGGTGAGATCATGTCCTGCTCCATGCGGCTGATCCGGGGCGGCGTGCTGGAACGGCCTTCGGGGCGCACCTGGCAAAGGGACGACGAACTGGGCGCGACCACCCTGACCATCGCCGCCGGACACTCCATCGACGCCCTTCGTTTCGTGGCCGGCGAGTTCAGCGAAGTCACCTCCATCGTGTCCACCCAAGTCCCTCAATGGCTGGAGACCGACACCCAACAGATGCTGGACGTGACCGCTCCGGACAACATCCTAGTCAACGGGCGTTTGGCCAACGGGGCCGTGGTCTCGGTCCACGTCGCCAGCAATCCCTGGGCCGGCAGCGGCTACCGGATGGAGGTCTACGGCCGGAAGGGGACGTTGGTAGCAACCTCCGAAGACTCCCCCCAACTTGGCGAGGTTTATCTCCAGGGGGCCCAGGGCAGCGACAAACTGGAAGACATCGAGGTCCCCGATAAGCATACCAACGTGTTGGAGGGCATGCCCAAAGGCCCGCCCAAGAACGTGGGTCAGTTGTACTACCTGTTCGGCGAGGCCATCCGCGGCCAGAAGGCCAGCTACCCGACCTTCGATACCGCGGTGGAGTTGCACCGGCTGATCGACTCCATCCGGTTGGCGTCCGACGAGGGCCGGGCGGTGGGCACGGCCTAGCGGGCTAGACCGGCAGCAGTGGCTCCGTGACCTGCTCCGGCAGTTCGACCTCAAATGCGTTCAGGTAGAAAGCAGTCTGGGCGTAGTGGCCCATCAGCGTTGTCAGCTCGACCAGATGCTGTGCGCCGAACTGCTCCAACGCTTGATCAAAGGCCGCCTGGCTGACCTTGTGGTTCTTGAAGAACTCGTTGCCGTAGTTGATTATGGCCTCTTCGTCGGGGGCCATGTCCGGCAGCGGGCGTTGGTCCCGCAGGGCGTCCACCAGGGAATCGGCGACACCGGCCTTCCGGGCCGCCGGAGCGTGGGCGTTCCATACGTACCGGCAGTCCATGGCCCTGGCGGCGGTCAAGATGGCCAGTTCCAGTATCCGTTGGGGGAATTCGGTCTCGTAGCGCAGATAGCTGGTCAGGTGATTGCGGCGCCTGGCCATCTCCGGGCTGTTGATGGTTATCGAACCGGGACCCCCGGTGATGGACCCACCGGCCGGGGCGGTAACCTCGGCGAAGGCCTCGCGGAACTCCTCAGGGACCATGTCGCTTGTAACCACGGGTAAACGCGCCATCGTTCTCCTCCGGGCTTAGGACAGTATCTGGACATCTGGCGGAGAGTCTATCACTACTTGGGCCGCCTCCAGAAGCCCTGCTTCGGCAGGCCAGACCAGGGTCCCATGGTGAAAATGCGGCGGTCCAGCCTTCCTTAAATCGCGCTATACTGAAACATGGACCCGGTACGACATACTCTCACACCGGGATTTTAGAGACGGTCCAGATCCCGTATCCGGTGTGGCCACGGCAATTCATTAGGCTTCTTGGCGGTCCAGTGATGGATCGCCACAACGGCGATACTCACCTGAGGAGAGGATGGTTATGTACGATCGGATTCTTGTACCGTTGGATGGATCGCCCCTCGCTGAACGGGTTTTGCCCCATGTCACCCGAATGAGCCTGGGCCTGGGGGTCCCGGTCCACCTCATACAAGTTTTCCCCTCGGTGTCCGAGGCCACGGCCGACCCGGCCCACGGCCGTTACCAGACCGGGATTTCCCAAGGGGTCCGCGACGAGACCATTGACTACCTGAATAGTGTCATAAGCAAGACGGCAGGGGTGGAAGTAACGTGCGAGGCCTTCGAGGGCGACGCCGTTTCCCGCATCATCGATGAAGCCGACAAGTCGCCAGGCTCCTTGGTAGCCATGTCCACTCACGGACGTTCAGGGGTTACCCGGTGGGTCATGGGAAGCGTGACCGACAAAGTGCTCCACTCCACAAAAAATCCCATGTTGATCGTCCGTGGCAGCCAGGAAGGGGAGCGGGACACGAATCTGGAGACGATCATCGTTCCAGTGGACGGATCTTCATTGTCGGAGCAGGTGATCCCCGACGTAGCGGCGCTGGCCAAGGCTATGAATCTTAAGGTCACCCTGCTTCGCGTGGTCCCCACTGCGGAAGAGTTCAGCGCCCAGACCGGCTACGAACGACTGGAAGGGGTCGTCGGACTTCACTTTCCGAGCTTCGAGGAGATGGCCAGGGAGGCCGGGGACCAGGCGTCGGCCTATCTCCAAGGACTGGAGGAAACGCTACGTGGGCAGGGGGTTGCTTCGGTGGACCACCGGATAGTGCGCGGCGCGGCTGCCCACGTGATAATGGACGTGGCCCAAGAAACGCCCGACAGCTTGGTGGCGATGACCACCCACGGGCGCTCGGGACCCGCCCGGTGGGCCTTGGGCAGCGTAACGGACCGGGTTGTGCGCCACTCTGGAGACCCGGTGTTGGTGGTCCGGGTCGCTTGATCTTTGCTGGAGGTGTACGGTGGCAGTTGATTTCGGCATCTGGGTGGTTGTTGCGGCCGCAGGCTATCTCTCCGGCTCTTTCCCCACGGCTTACGTAATAGTCAAACGTTTCACCCAGAAGGACATCCTGCAGTGGGGCACGGCCAACGTGGGGACGGCCAACGTTCACCGAGCCACCAGTTCCAAGATGCTGACCTTCATCACCCTGGCGGGCGACATGCTGAAGACGGCTCTGGCCATTACAGTGGGTGTCTATCTGGCCCGAAGCTCAGGATTACCAGAGAACGTGGGCGCCGGAGTGGGTGGCATCGCGGCAATAGTTGGCCATAACTACTCCGTGTTTCTGCGGTTAAAGGGCGGAAAGGGGCTTGCCTGCGCGTCAGTGTTGGCATTCTACTTCGCCCCCGCGTTAGTCGGGCTGTGGGTGCTGACCTTCCTGGTGACCGTGGGATTCACCCGGTTGATGGTAGTCGGACAGATGGCGGCCATGGCAACGATGCCCATAATCGCCTACTTTGTTTTCCCCCAGGCAGCGATCCCCAGCTATTTTGCGACTGCGCTGGTGCTCATCCGCCATGCCCCGCGTATCAGGAACGTACTCGACGGCACCGAGCCGAAGATGTACTACAAGATACGCTAGCCCCGTTAGAGTCTGAAAGGGCGGTTAAGCAGGCGCTCTGCACCTCCCACCTAAACAGCCGTCACCATTGTCATTCAGGAATGGCCGCTTCGACGTCCGTGGCCAAAAACGCCGCATTGCCCAGCTAGAATCACAATTATCAAGCCAGGGCTGCGAAATAGACCGTCCCCGTAATTGCGTCGATAACCAAGGTCTGTATCGCCTTGGCTGCTATTAGTTAAGCGGCTACTAGGTGGGTAACGCCCCAACGTCATTCCAGCGACAGCTGGAATCCAGGATGCCCTCAAAGAACGGTGTTTGACCCACGCTACCAATCTGGATTCCGGCTATCGCCGGAAAGACCGTATCCGACTCACATGACCGGCGTCCCACAAACGTCGTAGGGGCACGGCAATGCCGTGCCCCTACGTGTTGGTCCGAAGTCAGAGAAGTTGGAGGCCTTAGAGGCGCTCTATCACCGTGGTGATGCCCATGCCGGCGCCGATGCACTGGGTGGCCAGACCGTAGGTCAAGTTGGAGCGGCGCAACTCGTGGGCCAGGGACAGCACCAACCGGGCTCCGGTGGCGCCCAGGGGATGGCCGATGGCCAGGGCCCCTCCGTTGACGTTCAACTTCTCCAAGGGTATGCCCAGTTCCCTGGCGCTGGGTATGATCTGGGCGGCGAAGGCCTCGTTGAACTCGACTCGGTCGATCTGGTCCATGGTGAGACCGGCGTATTTCATGGCCTTGTTGGTGGCGGGCACCGGGCCCAAACCCATCAACTGGGGCTTCACCCCGGCAACGCCGAACCCGATGATCCGGGCCAGGGGCTCCAGCCCCAGGGCCAAGGCCTTCTCTTCGCTCATCACCAAGATGGCGCTGACGCCGTCGTTGGTGGGAGACGAGTTTCCGGGGGTGATGACGATCTCGCTGCCGCCGTAGCTAATCACCCCGGGGATGGGGTTGAGGTTCATCAGGGCCTCGAAATTGGTCCCGGGCCGGATGCATTCGTCCTGGTCAAAGGTAATCGTCTCGCCCCGTTCGTCGGGCAGCCATGCGCCTTGGTCGTCGAACACCGGCTGTTCCACTTCAAGGGGCACGATCTCGTCCCTGAACCGTCCCTCCTCATAGGCCTCGGCGGCCTTGCGGTGGCTGGGCACGGCGTACTCGTCCAGGTCGGCACGGGACAGTCCGTAGACCTCGGCCACGTTCTGGGCCGTCTGCAGCATGGAAACCTTGGCGGGCGAGTCCAAGATGAAATCCGGGAAGGGCACCGAGAAATTGTCGTAGTGGTCCGGCGGCAGGTCCCGCTGCTCCTTGGTGAACTCCACGGGCGTGGGCTCGGTGATCCGGGTGAAGGTCCCTTCTTCGCCGGGGATGGTGCGCTCCATGCGCTCGGCGCCCAGGGCGATGCCGCAGTCGGTGACGCCGATCATGATGGACTGGGCGACCCGGTGGAGGGTTTCCATGCTGGAACCGCACTGACGGTTGGAGTTGAAGGTGGACACCTCGGGCGGCAGTCCGGCCATGCGGGCCACGCGGCCCAGGTCCACGAATTCGGCCTTGCCCAGCACGTTGCCCAGACCCACGTCCTCGATCATACGGTCTTCGACCTTGGGGTTCCGGTCCAGCAGGTGCCTGATCACCTTGCCGCCAACCTCGTCCAATCGGGTGGCGACCAGCTTGCCCCGGGTGGCCCGTCCGAATGGGGAACGGACGCCGTCGACGATGACTGCATTGCGGATTTCCATACCTTACCTCACGTTCCAGTTCAGAGTGGGGTGAAAGCTTCTCGCCTCGTGTTCCAATTCAAATTGTGGTGACAGACCCTCAATCGAGGGAGCAGATTTGGCTAACAGGGTATCACAGGCGCGGGTTGGCGTGGCCCGTCTGTGTAACTACAATGCGTTGGTCTGGTGAAAGATCAAAATACGGGATTGGAGAACGGATATGACAACATTGGACGAACGGTTCCAAAAGGGCATCGAAACGCGCACCAAGTTTGGCGGCGGGACCCTAACCGGAGGCTCCGCCCCCGTGGCCTGGGAGGTGGCCCCGGACCTGAACCGGATCGCCGGGGAATTCCTCTTCGGCAGCATCTGGCAACGGTCTGCCCTGAAGATGGAGCAACGGGAGATGATCACCCTCACGATATTGACCGTGCTGAAACGGGACAACCAGGTCAGGAGACACCTGGGCAACGCCCTTAACCTGGGCCTGACACCCGTCCAGATCGTCGAAGTGCTGATGCATTCGTCTTTCTACAGCGGCGTTCCCGCGACACTGGATGCCCTGGCCATCGCCCACGAAGTATTCCAAGAGAAGGGCGTGGACTACACACCCCAGCAAATTTTTGACACTTCGGAAACGCCCGACGACCTATACAACCGCGGCGTGGCCCGCCGCGTCGAATATATGGGCCCGCCCGCCGACGGTGGACAGGGACCGGTGACCCAGGCGGAACGGGAGTTCAACCGGCTGACCACGGAGTACTACTGGGGATCGGTGTGGACCAGGCCGGGACTGGACCTGCCCAGCCGCTCAATCTGCACCTTGGCGGCGCTGACGGCCCTGGGACGGGAAGCCCAGTTGGCCGGCCACATCCGCGGGGCGCTGAACGTGGGTCTGACCCAAGAAGAGATCGTGGAGGTCTTCATCCACGCCGCCTTCTACTGCGGATTGCCGTTCACCCGCTCGGCCATCGACCTGGCCAACGAGATCTTCCGGTCTTAGAGTGGTTCGACAAGCTCACCATGAGCGGGCAGAAAATGACGGATGGCCAACCAAACCGCTCATCCTGAGCTTGTCGAAGGACCGGTCGAATACATTATTTCCGCTCATCCTGAGCTCGTCGAAGGACCGATTGATCAGTATACCCGGATTTTGAAACAACCCCTAGTCAACTCCCGGACTACTCCGGGTCTTTAAGGTGGGGGAACATGGCCAGGGGCGTGGCGGCCAGGAGTCCGGCGTCCACGGGTAGCGTGACGCCCGAGATCCAGCGGGCCTCGTCGGAGGCCAGAAACACGATGGCCCAAGCCACGTCCCAGGGGGTGCCTTCGATGCCCAGGGGGCCGGCCCTTCGCCGCAGGTCCAGCAATTCATCCGAGGTGTGCCGGGCGACCATGGGACTGTAAACGTGGCCGGGGGCGATGCAGTTCACCCGGATGTTGTCCCGCCCGTAGTGGACGGCCATGGAGTTGCTAAGGCCCAATATTCCGCCCTTGGAGGCGGCGTAGGCGTGACTGGGCCGGCCGCTGCCGGCCCGCAGACCGACGATGGAAGACAGGTTGACGATGGACCCGCCGCCGTCCTTGATCATCTCCGGGATGGCGAACTTGCTGGTCAGCATCACGCTCTTCAGGTTGACGTCCATCACCGTGTCCCAGAAGTCCTCTTCCACGTCGGTGACCGAGCCGGGGCCGCTGATGCCCACGTTGTTCACCAGGACGTTCAGCTTCCCGTAGGCGCTTACCGCAGCCTCCGTCATCTCCTGGCAGGAATCGATGTTGGTGACGTCGCCGACGAAGACCGAAGCATCGCCGCCTTCTTCTTTGATCTGAGACAGCGTAATCTCGGCGTTCTTCTGGTCCCGGTCAACCAGCAAAACCTTGGCCCCTTGGCGGGTGAACAGTAAGGATATGGCCTGGCCGATGCCCACGAAATCGCCGCTGCCGGTGGCGCCGGCGCCGGTGACGATGGCGACCTTGCCTTCCAGTCGATTGCCACGTGTTGTCATGGGGCCTCCAATTGTTTGGGTGACTGTGGGTGGCTGGGATGTCCGGGGTGCAGTATATTACATCACTGCCGGGAAGGCGGGGCGTTGTCGGAGATCGGCTCTTAGCGGGCGGGGCGTCCATTACTGGCGTTGAATGTATTGTGCCGATCTACGCACAAAAGGTTGACAACCGAAGAACCATTCTGCTATAATGCTCGGCAGTTCCCAAGAAGTTGGGGGCTATTTTTTTGCCCATCGAATTTGGCCCCGGGTGTGTTTCGTCGTTCCAGCTTCCGCTGGAATCCAGGATTCTCGCCCGGGATGACGGTTGACCGAAGCAGCCCTTCTGGTTTCCGGCCTTCGCCGGAAAGACGGCGTTGGCGCCTGGGCATGGTCTTCTGAGAAAAAGTTTGGATGGCCCCCGCTCGTCGCCGATGACATGGTCTTCGTCAGTCCTCCCATTCCTCCAGCTTCCGCTCCAGTTCGGCCTGGGTCCGGGCATGCTCTTCGGCCAGGCGCGTCATCTCGTCAAGGTCCTGGCCAAGAGTCGCCTCCTGCAATTGTTCTTCAATTCTCTTGAGTCTTTCTTCCAAGTCCATGATGACGCCCTCCACGTCGATCTTGGGCGCCGCCGGATTCCGGCGTCTGGGGCCCCCGGACCTGACGGGTTGGGCGCGCGGCGGAGGCGGCTTGGCCTTCTCTTGCACCCGGACCGCCGCCGCGGCGGCTTCGGCTTGCCGTTGGGTCTCGGTCCATTCCTCGAATGTTCCGGGGAAGACCGTGACCTCGCCGTCGGCCGTTACCAACAGGGATTCGGCAAGCAGCGATACCAGATGTCGGTCGTGGGACACCAACAGTATGGTGCCCGAATAGCCCATCAGCACCTGCTCCAAAGCCTCCCGGCTGGGGATGTCGAAATGGGTCGTGGGCTCGTCCAAGACCAGCAGATTGGGCTCGGTGATCAGCAACCGGGCCAGCGCCAGACGGCTCTTCTCACCGCCGCTGCAGGCGCCGACCTCCCGGAACACATCTTCACCCTGGAACAGGAACCGCGCCAGATAGGAGCGGGCCTCCTCGAAGGGCATGTTCTTGATCTCCAAGAAGGAGTCCAAGACGGTGTGCTCATCGACCAAGGCGTCCAGTCCCTGAGTGTAGTAGCCCACCTTGACGTTGTGGCCCAGGGCCACCGAGCCTGCCAAGGGAGGGACCAGGCCCAGGACCGTCTTGATGAAGGTGGTCTTGCCGGTGCCGTTGTCTCCAATCACCGCCGTGCGGGAACCCCGTGCCAGTTTCAGATCGGGGACCTTGAGCAGTTCCGTCGGCCCGGCGCCATCGGTGTAACCTACCATCAAGCCGCTGGTGCTCAGCACCACCTCTCCGGTCCGGCTGGCGGCGGCAGTGGACAACGAGATTGACCGGTCGGAATCAGGCCGGTCGATTCGCTCCAATCGCCGCAGGCGGGTCTCCCGGCCCCTGGCCTCCCGGGACCTTTGGCCGGCCCGGTACCGGTCGATGAACGCCTGTTCCTTGACGATGAATTCCTGCTGGGCCGCGTACTCCTTTGACTGGCGCAGGTCGCGCTCGGCTTTCAGGACCCGGTACTTGGAAAAGTTGCCTGGGAAGATGTTGAGGCGGCCGTGGTCTATCTCCCAGATCTGGGTGGCCATATGGTCCAGGAAATAACGGTCATGGGAGACCACCACCACCGCCGGAGCGAAGCGGGTCAGGTAGCGCTCCAGCCAGGTGACTCCCTTGAGGTCAAGATAGTTGGTCGGCTCGTCCAGCACCAGCAGGTCCGGGTTGCCCAAGAGGGCCTTCGCCAAAGCCGCCCGGGTGCGCTCGCCGCCGCTGGCTGACGACGCTGGGGCGTCCAGGGTCACCGGCCTCAGCCCAAGGCCGTCCGCCATCCGTTCCATGGCCCTTTCGTAGGAATACCCGCCCAGGGCTTCGTACTGCTCCAGAAGGGCCGCGTAGCGGCGGCCGGCTTCTTCGCCGTCTCCGGCATCGCCGTCTGGGGAGTCCTGGCGCCGGGAGCCGGCTTCCAGGGCCTCTTCCAACGACCTGACTTGCTCGAAGGCTCCCAGCACCTCATCCCGGAGGGTGCCGGTGAACGACGACTGGGGGTCTTGGGGCACGTAGCCGACCTGGATACCGTTGGAGCGGGCCACTCTCCCTTCACTTGGGCTCTGCTGTCCCACCAGCACTCTTAGAAGGGAAGTCTTGCCGCCGCCGTTGGGGCCGACGATGCCGATGCGGTCCCGTTCATTGATATCCAGGTTGACGCCCGACAATATGATGTCGGCGCCGTAGTGCACGGCCAGGTCAGAGGTGGAAACCAGAGGCATGAGGCAGGTGGGTCTCCGGGAATCGTTCTACGAACCGGCTTTGGCAGTCATTGGACGGGCCTGTTCGCAGCAGGCCCATCCAACACTATAACCCAACGGGGTGGCCCACGCTGGCCCTCGAGTCCTACCTGTCTGAACGGGAACTTGGCACGTAGGGCGATTGCCGAAAACCGTATGGCTGGAAATTGTCCCGGCTAAACCGCTCTGACCCGGACCCATCGCTCATCGCTGCCTGCTGCGAGGGCCAGGCGGCCGGGTTGGCGCCTGTTATGGATAGAGGTTAGATAGCCCGTGGGTGGAACAAATTCGCTAGCCAGGTACAGGACGTGTTCCGGCCGCCCCTCCCCCGGCATCCCCGACGCAAGTTGGAGCCGGACATCGCCGCTATAATCCTGGAGCCCACCAGCGCCCACTACGGCCAACTGCCCTTGGACACGCCCAACTACCCAAACCCTATCCACCCCAGGAACCAAATTATCCACCCTCTCTCTTCCATCGAAGAACCGATGTTCGTCAATTCAGACATCGATGGGTCTGACCGTTGAGACCTTCCGCCATTGGGTCGAGACAGCGTACCGGCACCCGGTCCGGTGTAGAAATGGCAGCGGCAAAACGTGAGATCGACAATCCGAATTCCCATTTCCCACTAATGAAGGTGAATAAACTTCCCTTCTGAAGGCACGCCATCAGTGTTGAGGATAAATAGCATGTAGTACCCTCGGGGAACTGCATGAGGATGATGACCATTCGGCGCCGAAACGTCGAGTGAATTCCCGTTTCGCAAAAACGTCAACTGAACCACCCTCTGTTCAGAATCAGTCTGGTGCGTAACGGCCATTGGACGCACTAACACGACCTTTTCAATATCAGCGGCTTGTGGCGTCTCCAGGGTAAATTTTTGAGCATGGTGGACTAAACCGGGAACCGTTGTGATCTCGGGCCGAGGTCCCTTGAACAGGTAAGGAGGACTAAATATCTCGATTACGCTAGAACCTCCGCCGTAGTTCGAGCCTCCTGTCGCCATCACCTTGCCACTCGGGAGTAGTACGGCCACCGAGTGATATTGTTTCCTATAGTTCACGCTGGCCATTTCGGACCATACATTCGTCGATGGATTGTACAGTGCGCATGGAGGAGTTGTACTACTCGTTCCTCCACAAACGAAGACCGTGCCGTCGGGCAGAAGCACCGCATTCACATTTGTGCGCGATTCTCCTCCAGGTATGATTGTTGGATGCTCCCAGGTAGGGGAAATTTTTGAAAGATTGATAATTTCTGCCGTTTCACTACCCGGAAGTCCAGTCCCCCCGATTATAATCACCCGAATTGCTGGATCACAGGGATCAAGTAGGATGACAGACATCCCTCGCACGCGATCCGGGTATTCCATGAGATTATCGATCTCGACCCACTCGCCTGTTGTTGGAGGGGTGTACTTTAGGTAGGGCGTTCCCGGTGCCGGGTCGCCGCCGCCAGGCCCCTGACCCGCAGAACCAAAACCGGTCCTCGAGTAAAACACCTCACCGCTCGGAAGAAGGTGTAACCCGGGATAGAGCTGTGGAAACGAACGCGTAGCATCCGCTCCTGTTAAAAGCGAAAAGCTGTCCAACGCTTCACTATAAGACTCGATAGTCGATACGCCGATGCCAGGCGCGCCTCCGACCACCAAAACGTGATGCTCATCCCCCAATGTGACAACGGTTGGATACCAGCGCGGATGGCTCATATCTCCAGCCGTCTTCTCCCAAGTTTTAGGCACGGGATCGAACTTCCACGCCCTGTTTACGTTGGATGGGCCGCCACCACCGCCACCTGCAACCAGGAGCCGGCCATCAGAGAGAAAAGCGTGGCCGCTACAAAATAGGTACTCATCCGGCTGGTTAATCATGAATTCAAACTGGGGGTTCACTTCATCGGAGGGGTCCCAAAGCATGGTAGTTTTGGTGGTGCTTTCGGGCAGGAAAAGCACTCTACCAGTCCGCAGCACCGCTGCATGTGCCACATGATAAGGAGTCCCATCGGGCATTTGCGTGTCATAGGGCATTGACCATTGACCGTAATGACTCTGCCCGAAGCAAAATACCAGATGATCGAGAATCTCCTTGTTAAATCCCCTAATTTCAGCGACTTGCCGCAAGTCTGCGAAACCGAACGCACCCAATTCCCTAAGTTTGCCGATAATTCGTGGTCTTATTTCCTTTGGGACTTTGGGGTCATCGAGCTCCGGGATATCCTCCGGACGACGTGCTTTGTTTAAGCGGTCCAGAATTCGCCGCTGGACCTCCGGCTCGATACCATCACGCTCAATATTCCGCCCATAGGAATGAACCATGCCCTACCTCCTTGCACTAAACAGCGGCCTCGTCAGGACATCGCTCCCAAAATTCATCACTTCAGCGCCCACTCGGTGAGGCTTGAGTGAACCAGCCCTCTGGTATTTCTGATGTAGTGGCTAAATCACCGCTGATTGGAAGACTGAATTGAATGGCCTTAGCTAATGATTATTGTCCCCGACATACCAGCGCCATGAATTCCACACTGGTAATTGATTTGGTCGCCGGGGTTGCCACTGATAGTTACTGTTCTTAGGTCGCCAGCGGGGACAGCGTCAGTAGGACCACCTCCGTTATTGATCTCGATCCCGACAGCAGCACCGGTAGTGGAGACAGTTGTGACGGTATGTTGCGCCTCGACAAAATCAAACGTTACGACGGTGCCTGGAGGCACAATTATGGAAGGGGGCGTAAATGCGAAGCCGTCGACGACAACAGTGTCGATCACCTCTCCCGCCCCTAACTCGTCCGTGGGGCATCTGATTCCGTGAGGAAGAGCTGTGGCGGTGTCTCCCGATTCAACGATGAGAAGCGACCCCATCATTCCGCCCATCATATGGCCGAGAACGTGACAGTGCATATGCCATTCGCCCTTCGCGCCGCCGCCGAGAGGCGGACCCATAAAACTCCCTTCGTTGATCGTGAAGCTAAATGAGTTGGCCGGCCCAAATATGCGGGTGTCCTCGAACTGAGAGGTCCCTTGATTCAGTGGGCTGACCTGGACACCTGTTCCCGGAGGTGGCACATCTCCACCAACGTTGCCGCCGGTCGGACCTGGGACCACCCACCGGTGACCATGCAGGTGGAAGGTATGGAAGGTGAGATTGTTCATGGCAACGAATCCGAAGCGCATCTTTGTGTCCAACCCACCGATCAGCGTCGGAGTATTGCCCAACCAGGTCCTTCCATTTATGGCCATTTGATTCCCACCGTGTCCCGAATGCATCTCGTGATATAGCTGCAGGTAGAGTGCTCGTCTAGGTGGTTGTACATAGCAGCGTCTCAGGAACGCCGTGATCGCAAGGCTGGCGGGCTCTATTTCAACAATGTTATTTTCGAATTCAAACACCTGTTCGATAGCCAACTGGGGCGCGGCCCTCGCTCTGCTCCTACGACCCCTCTCCGAAGGGTCTGCCAGATCAAAATCACCCTTGATTTCTTCCTGTAGCGATGGGCTTAACGCGCGCAAATTATAGGAGCGAACTACAAAATCTTGTGCCGCGAATTTCAGGAGACACCATTTGGTCAATCTACCGTTGGGGCCACCCGGTGGCAGGTCTTGTGCAAGTTCCTGATTTTCTGAGTCGTCATAGGCCAGGACATCGTCTCCATCAGCCGGGTTATGTATCACAAGAAAAGCGATGGCGCCCAAAATGACATTATGGTGGTCACATATAGCGTGGTCATGGAACATCCAGACGCCTGCAGTTGACGGCCAACGAAAAGTGTCCCAACGATATGTAAATGTAGC
This sequence comes from Chloroflexota bacterium, assembly GCA_022573285.1. Lineage (GTDB taxonomy): Bacteria > Chloroflexota > Dehalococcoidia > Lucifugimonadales > UBA3495 > UBA9611. The sequence continues at coordinate 19,084 of JACZUF010000033.1, read as the reverse complement.
GCCGGGCGGAACACGGTCTCCCTTCTTGAAACCGTCTACATCGAGGCCAGGCGTAGCCCATAAAGCCGATTCACCTCCAACGGGCTGCGCCAAGTCTTGTGGAGAAAGTGGGTACGCTCCATCGTGTTCAGGTGCAAAGACGATTCCATGGGGATGGAGACTATGGGTTCGTTCCAGCGCCGGAAGGAGACGGGAGTCCAGATTCTTGAAATGAACAACCACGTTATCTCCGATGTTGCACTCAATGGTCGGCCCAGGGATCGTTCCCATTGTTCCGTTGTCAGTTGGGTCTGGCTCGTTGATGTCCCAGGGATTGACCCTACGATCGTCCGGCGCGCCCCAATTCTCGGTGTATCGACGCAGAATCAGTGCCTCATCTTCGACCGGATCGTACATCGTGACCGTGCGGGTCACTCCGGTTATCGGAGAGTGCAACGTCTTTGTGACTGGGGTATGTCCCATATCCGCTATGGTCTCACCGGTCATTCGATTAAAATTGTTTGGGTTCATATCCCACGCATGGTTTTCGATGGTGAACCAATATTCCTTGGTGGCCATTACCTTCTCCTTCGGGGAATTTTCTCCCAATACCTCTCTCGGTATATTGATATTGAAGTGCTCCTCCCGGCCGGACTCACAACGGACGCTTCTCTCCGTGCTGTGAAGTTCTTCATCGTTGGAAGCAAACACCCTCAAAAAAATATCAGGGGCTTGCTCAAATAAATCCCGGAAGTTCTCCTCCGTGTATTCAATCTGGAAATGACCTTCCAGACTGGTATGACACTCTCCAAGTTTGTCATCAAAAAATAGGTCTTTATCCCAGGCTTCAACCCGCAAATTAGGGACGCCTGTACCCGACTCCGATTCAGTAATCCGGCCAGTGATGATAAAACCCACCGATCACCTCTGTTAGGATTTTCCCTCTCGATTCACAGGGGTCTAGTCCGTTTTGGGGAGAGTATATGCCAGCTTACCCGATAAGCTTCAAGCTCAGGTTTTCCTTATCAAGCTGATTTGCCTAAACACGTGGTCCTCGGGATATCGCAAAATTATAACAGTATCGGTAAGCAGATCAAAATTCCTCCGATGTGCTAAAGCGGCCAAATTGGCCCGGCTGCCCGGTTCGCCGTCGGGCAATCTCTTCAGATGGCGACCCAGGATGGAATCGGCGGTGGTGAAGACCTCTTCAACGGTCCCCAGGCGCGCGCTCCCCATCAGATGACTGCCACGGGGTTTTAGGTTGCTGGTGGGCCTTGAACTACTCCCGTGCTCTCATACTTTGGTCCGAAGTAATTCGCGAAGTGGAAGCGAGGGACATGATGACATCACGGAGCCGCAGAGGGCATGGTAGACTTCCAACGCTGGTGGAGAGGACCCGGTCCGTGGTGAAATTACTTCGGTGCTCCGGAATCTGATCCAACAACCGACATCGATTTGAGCGCCATGTTGACGCAACGACTGCGACATCGATATAGACCGGCCGCCATTCTCAGTAGGGTCCACAGATTCCTTTATGTTGTCTTCAACGGCCGATTTCTAACCCGGAAAGGCAACGCCCGCTTCCTTCTTCTTACCACCATAGGCCGCAGGACCAAGCGGATGAGGACCGTTGCGTTGTTATATGTCCTCCAGCACGAAAAACCAGAAAACCCGTCGGTGATCGCCTCCGTCGGCGGAAACCCAAAAGCACCCGCCTGGCTGCTAAATATCCGGGATGAACCCAAGGTCAAGGTGCAGATCGGGCGCATCAAACGGGATGGAAAAGCGCGGATAGCCACCGAAGAAGAGCGCGAGGAACTCTGGCCTCGATTCGTCCAATGCTATGCGGGTTATGAGCGTTACCAGGACCGGACCACCCGGCGATTCCCCATCGTCATCATCACCCAGGATGAAGATTGACCCGCCGGGACCCATGTTCGCCGGCCGGTCCAGGATGTATACTTGACGAAATTCCTGAAATCCGGAATTCGCACGTAGGAGGGACCCATGTCGACCGAAACGCAGAGCCAGACTTCGGTGAAATCCCAGGCGCTGGTCAAGATCACTGAGATGGACCACATTGTCCTGCGGAACAAGGACGTGGAAGAATCGCTCCAGTTCTACACCCAGGTCCTGGGCCTACAGGCCGAGCGGGTGGCGGAGTGGCGGGCCGGTGAGGTCCGTTTTCCCTCGGCGCGGATCAACGCCGACACCATCATCGATTTCTTCGGCACCGACCAAGACCCCATCGGCAAGGACGGGGCCAAGAACCAAGACCACTTCTGCATGGTCATCGAGCCCACGGACATGGAAGAACTGAAGGCGAAATTCGAGGCCATGGGCGTGGAGATTCAAGCGGGGCCGGGAAAGCGTTGGGGCTCCCACGGTGACGGCATCTCACTCTACATCTACGACCCGGACGGCAACGTGGTGGAGTTGCGCCACTACTAAGAATAGGTCTTTAGGTCCCGGCGCGGCCGCAGTGGCCGGCGTGAATCAAAGTCGCGAAAAGTGGCCGATCATCGGTTGATTGGCCACTTTCTTGTTGGCCGATACAGCCTATTAAACAGAGGTGACGGTGGATGACCCTGGGCTGGACCATCCCTGCCTACAACGTCCGGGAGAGCAAACGGGCCAGGCAGGTGACCGTCAAGGTATCGTCCTGGTCAGGACTAGAGGTAGTGGTGCCCGTTGGGTTCGACCGGTCGGAGATTCCCGAGATCCTCCGTTCCAAGGCGGGCTGGATAAAAAAGAGCCTGGAACGGACCCGCCCGGTGGAAGAATTAAAAAGACCCGCCTCCATCTGCCTCGGATTGCTGGGCGAGACCTGGCGGACCGAATATTCCCCTTCCCCAGGTAAGCGGGTGGCCCTATCAGAGCGAGATGGGCGCCTGCTTTCGCTGACCGGCCCGGTGGACGACCCGGTCATGGTGGCGGCGGCGCTTAGCCGGTGGCTCCAGCAGCGGGCGAAGGACGTGTTGGTCCCGTGGCTGCACCGGTTAAGCGCGGAATTGTCGCTGCCCTTCAGCCGGGCGGCCGTCCGGCGGCAGAGGACCAAGTGGGGCAGTTGCTCGGCCGAGAAGTCCATAAGCCTAAACCGGAACCTGCTCTTTCTATCAGAGCCGATGGCCAGGTATGTGCTGGTCCATGAGCTATGCCACGGCCGCCGGTTGGACCACTCGAAGAAGTTCTGGGGCCTCTTGGAGACTTTCGAGCCCAACGCCAGGCTGACCGCAGCCAAGGTCCGGGCCGCGGCGGAACTGGTGCCCCGCTGGGCCCAGGTCTAACAGCCGCAAGACCGTGTCCGGACCTAGAACCGGCGGAGTTTGGGCGCGAAAAAGGGCGGCGTTTCACGGTTTATGGGGGTCCAGACATGACCTCTTCCACGAAATACTTCATGGAACGCAGGGCCTTTTCGTGGGGGATGTCGCCCCAGGCGAAGACACTGACGAAATAGTTGATGCCTGATTCCTCGATGGCCCGCCAGACCTGCTCTTTCACCGTCTGAGGCGATCCGGCGATGATCTTCTCTTCTGAGTGGAGGGAATCGAAGTCCCGCATCCGTTCCAGGTTGTCCGAATTGCCGATGGTCCAGAGATAGTTGATGTTGTTGAACCAGGCCGTCCAGGCATCCCGGGCCTCTTTCACGGCCTCGGCGTCAGTGGGCGCGATGTAGATGTGGCGGGTCTGGCCTTGCTTCGGTTCGGTGACGCCACTGTTGATCCGGTCCGGGTCTTGTTTGTGCTTCTCCCAGATCTCCCGGTACAGGTCGAAGTGCTCTTTGGTGGCGGCGTTGGTGTCGAAGATGTGGCTCGTATGGAGGCCGTTACGGGCCATCCAGGGCACCGTTTCGATGTTGCGCCGCTGGCGTACCAGATGGGCGGGTGAGGTTGTTGGTAGGGCCTGATCCACAGGCGGATATCTTTGTAGCTGTAGAATTGGCCCTGGTGGTCCAGGGTCTCGTTGGTCAGCCCTTTCAGCAGCACCTCGAGCGCCTCTTGGAACATGGCCGGCCGGTCCTCGGGGTCGACTCCGAACCGCGCCACCTCGTAGGGGACGATGCCCCGGCCAACCCCCAACTCCAGGCGGCCGTGGCTCAGGTGGTCCAGCATGCAGACCTCCTGAATCAGGCGCAGGGGATTATAGAGGGGCAGCAGATAGACCAGGGGACCAAGGCGGATCCGGGAGGTGCGCTGGGCGGCGGCGGAAAGAAAGATACCGGGGGAGGGAGCGACACTCAGGGGCGTGGTGTGGTGCTCCGCGACGTGATAGCAGAAAAAATCCTGCTTGTCGGCGTACTCCAGCAGTTTCAGCCGGTCGTCGAAGACCTGGGCCGGGGAATTCTCGTCGTGTTCGATCCAATCGAAGATGCCGAACTCAATCTTTCTGCCGTCTGCGGTCTCGCTGGCCATGACACGTAACTCCGGCGCACGTCGTTGGGAAAGTTTAGCTAGGCTTCGATGCCACCGTCGAACTGGACCAGTATGCCGTCGGGGTCGAAGGCGAAGAAGGTCCGGACATTTCCCTCTGCGTCGGCGAAGGCTTCGATGCCACCGGCAATCTCCACGCCCTTGGACACCAGCTCATCGGCCAGTCCGCGCACGTCCTTGACCGTGAAGGAGAGGTGACTGACTCCCACCTGGTCCAGCTTGATGGGCTCGCCGTCCGACCGGTCGCCGGGGTGGCTGGTCATCACCAAGAAGGGCTCTTTGCCCTCGCCCCAGCCGATATGGACCGTGCGGCGGGTTTTGCGGTGGTGCTTGTAGGTGTGGGTGAGTCCGCCGGTGCTGGTGTCTTGAATCTCGTCCTTACTCACCTTCATCCCCAGGATGTCCCGGTAGAAGGCCAAGGACTTGTCCATGTCCCTGACACAAACTGCGATGTGAGAAACGCCCGTGGCTTCCATAATAAGGTCCTCCGCTAAAGAGAAATACCGGATTTGTGGAGCGGCGCCTGCGCCTGAGGCGCCAATCCTATTCCGGCGCCGGGAGTTTGTCAAAAACCCTTTGCGCCACCGGGCCGGGTCATTCGAGAAAATTGGCGTCCTTGCGCCACTGGATGTAGTCGGCCAGTCCGGCCTTCAAGTCGTACTTGGGCGTCCATCCCAGGTCGTCGAAGAGGCGGTGGCCGGAGAGAGGGCCTCGGGAATAGCCGACGCCTACTGTCTTCGCTGGAGCGGCGGCGGGAGTCACGACTTGGGTGGCCGGGTACAACTCAACCAAGCTGTCCAGTATCTCTTGGAAGGTCACCCACGTTCCGGCGGTGATGTTGTAGAGCCCATGGGACAGCGACGGCGCGTCCAGCACCGTACGGATGCCGTCTGCGATGTCCGCGACGTAGGTGTAGTCCCGGCCTTGGTCCATGTCCTCGGCGGTGATGCTCTCCCCCCGCGCCGCCCGTCCCGTCCAGTCGTAAAACACCGACATCACAGCCCGGTGGCCGGTGACCCGCTCCATGGGACCGTAGGGCGTGCTCAGGCGCACGCTGGCGGTGGAGATGCCGTGCAGCTCACCGTAACGGCGGGTGATCATCTCGCTGGCGAATTTGGTGATGCCGTACAGGTTCTGGGGGGCCGGAGGGGTCTCCTCGTTCAGGGTCTGGTCGCCGGGCAAGGCCGAGCCGTAGGCCGCCCCGGAGCTGACGTAGACGAACCGGGACACCTGCTGAGTGCGGGCCAACTCCAAGAGATTGGCCGTTCCTTCGATGTTGATGGCGATGACGTCCCGGCTGCGTTCGGTTTCCAAAGCCTCCCGGTTGACCGTGTAAACCGCCGCGTGGACGATCTTTCCAATCTGATGCTCGTTGCCCAACCGCTCCACCGACGCCCGGTCAACGATGTCCCCCTGGACGAAGGTCACCTGAGAGGAAGACTCGCCGATGAAGTTCTCCAGCAATTGGTCCGGCCCGTTGATGTCGAAGCTGACGACCTGGTGGCCGTTGCGGGCCAGGTCTCTAACGATATTCGCCCCCACGAATCCCGTCCCGCCGGTCACGAGTGTCGCCATGAAGCCGCCTCCATAGTCAGGTTCGGTCTTTTTCCGCGGATGCGATGTTGTTCTCTGCAGCACTATGGTCTGCTCGGCAGAGCTAGTCAACGCTCCCTTTCACGCAAGTCAAAACCCGACTGTGTCGGCGGGTATAATACCGGCGTGGCCGCCGTAACCGTGGTATTTTTGTTGCTGGGCATGCGGCGGTTACGCCGGATGGACGTGCCGTAAGCCGCCGCCAATTCCCGATTCCATCCCCCGATTCGTCGGGGTCGACGGCGCCGGAACTCAACTCGAGGCCGATTTACCCCAGATGAAGATCACCGACATCACCAGCGAAGTATTCGAGTGGGAGAGGCCGGGCATCTGGAACGCCGGCCACTTCTACGGGCCTGGCCGGCTCCATAAAGTGACCGTGCGCACCGACGAGGGCATCACCGGCTACGGCTGGAACGGCGGCACCGCGGCGGAGCGGCCCTTGAACCTGTTTCCCGGTTATGTCGACTACTTCCGGCCATTGGTGGTGGGCCGGGACCCCATGGACACCCGCTCCCTGTCCGACGACCTGGGCGAGAAGCTGATCAAGATCCTGGGCATCGGCGGAATAAACACCCAGGTCCTGGCCGCCATCAACATCGCCTGCTGGGACATCAAGGGCAAAGCATTGGGCCAGTCCATCCACCAGATGCTGGGCGGGGCGCAAAAACGCATCCGCACCTACATCGCCGGGGGTTATTACGCCGAGGGCAAGGGGCTGGAGGAACTGCAGGAAGAGGTGCGCTTCAACGTGGAGGAGATGCACGCGTCGGCGGTGAAGATCAAGATCGGCGACCCCAATGTGGGCGTTGCCGGAGACATGCGCCGGGTCGAGGCCGCCCGCAAGGCCATCGGCGACGACGCAACCCTGCTGGTCGACGCCAATTGCGCCCTGGATTTGGAGACCTCGCTGGAGTTCGCCCGGCAGCTACCCCAGTACGACGTCTACTGGTTCGAAGAACCGCTGCCCATCCACGACTACGAGGGCCACGGCAAGCTGGCCGAGGCCTCCAGCGTCAAGATCGCCACCGGCGAGAACGGCTACCACCTGGCCCACTTCAAGACGTTGCTGGACCACAAGGGAGCCTCAATCTTGAACGTGGACGTGGGCATCGTTCCCGGCTACGACGTGGCCAAGGACATAACCGACCTGGCCGCCGAGCGGGGTGTGTCCATCGCCCCCCACGGGTGCCAGGAACTGCAACTGCCTCTGGCGGCGGCCATACCCCACGGCGAGTTTCTGGAGTACTACCCGGTGGCCGTGGACCCGCTGCGGGCCGAGATGTTCCAGCCGGTGCTGAAGCCCGACGAAGACGGGTACGTCACCGTGCCTGACCGGCCGGGCATCGGCTTTGAGTTGAACATGGAACTTCTGGACCGGTACCGGGTCGGTTAAGGCCCAATAGCAGAGGATATAGGGGAGATGAGCCGCCAGAACCCGATCCGTATCGAGCCGGCCACGCCCGGCGACGTTGCGCTCGTCCTTCGGTTCATCAAGGGGTTGGCCGAACATGAAGGGCTGGCCGATGCTGTGGTGGCCACCGAACAGGACCTTCAGGAGTCGCTTTTCGGCCCCCATCCCAGCGCGGAGGCGGTCATTGCCTACCACGAGGCCGAGCCCGTTGGCTTTGCCGTGTTCTGCCAGCACTACTCCACCTTCACGGGCCGTCCCAGCCTGTACCTGGAAGACATCTTCGTGCTGCCGGAGTGGCGGGGCCGCGGCGTGGGACGGGAGTTGATGGTCTACGGCGGCGGGTTGGCCAAGGCCCGAGGCTACCCCAGGATGGAATGGTCGGTGCTGGACTGGAACGAGCCGGCCATCAGTTTCTATGAGAACCTGGGCGCCCAGCGGGTGGACGGATGGTCCACCTACCGGCTGTCCGGCGAGGCTCTGGAACGGTTGGGCCCGACGGTCTAGATCCCCTTGAACCATTGGCTGAACTGCTCAGCCAGCTTGGCGTCGCCCTCCACCGCCAGATGCCCGGCGGCCATGGCCTCCGAGGCCGGCATTCGCCCGTACATCAGCAAGGCGAAGATGTGGGTGTGACAGCGAAATGTCACGTCCGCCGTACCCTGTGGCGCCTCTTGGTAACGAAACTTGTCTCCCTCCACCACGATGTCGGCCGTCACCGGTACCGGGCTTTTCACCTCAAACCGGTAGCGCACCGGATGGTCCAGGGGCGGACCGGCCCAAAAAGCCCAGCGGAGCGAGCCGGACGCGAATGACTCCTCGATCAAGATGACCATGGAGGCCAAACTGGCCGAGGAAAGGGTCGCTTTTTCCTCGGTGGCAGAGCGGATATCCCACTCGTGGAGGACCACTTCCTTGAAGCGGAGGTCCACGAAATTTCCGGCGGGCACGATGCTGCCGGGATGGTAGCAGGGCTTCACCTGGTCCTCGGGGCTCAGGCCGGTGAGAAGGTTTATCAGGTGGTTGTCCTTCTCCAGGTAGGTCTCAAGCAGCAGGTCTCCCAGCCTCTCCCGGTTGGCGATGGACGACTTCGCCAGGGCGGCGGCGCTGAGCGACGGATGCCCGGTCCCGGCCTCTGGGCGGCCCTCGGGCGGGGATGACTCGCCCTGCAAACCCCGGGTGACTGTTCCGGCGTAGAACTCGGCATTACCGACCAGGTGGGCCACCACGTCTTCAACCCGCCATTCGTCGCAGGCGCTCTGACGGCCCCAAGCGTCCTCAGGAAGGCTCTTCAGATATTCCTGAAAACGCTCTGATTCGATTTTGTATAATTTGGCCCGTTCTTCAAACGATTCCATCCGTCCTCCCGTTATCTGACCGCCTTAGCCCCTCAGGATTTCCTGAACGGGCGGAAGAACGCCCGGATTTCTTCGGCCAATAACTGCGGCTCTTCCAAGGCGGCGAAATGGCCTCCCCTGGGCATCTCGGTCCACCGCCGCACGTCGTAGGAGCGCTCACCCCACTCCCTGGGGGGTTTGGAAATCTCCTGTGGGAACATGGCCATGCCGGCAGGCGCGGGCACCTTCTGGTCCTTCTCCATCGTCCACAGGTTCTTCTGGTTCTCATAGTACATCCGAGTGGACGAGCTGATGGTCTGGGTCACCCAATAGATGGTGATGATGGTCAGCAATTCGTCCTTGGTGTACCGCTTCTCCACGTCGCCGCCGCAGTCGCTCCAAGTGCGGTATTTTTCCACGATCCATGACGCCAGGCCGGCCGGCGAGTCGTTGAGTCCGTAGGCCAAGGTCTGGGGCTTGGTGCCCTGGATATGGTTGTAGCCGCCCTCGTCGTCGAACCACTGCGCGCGCTGGTCGATGAGCGCCTGCTCCGCCCGGGTAACGGGCTTGGAGCCGGGGCCCAGGTAGGGCGCGGGCCGGGTGATGGAGGTCAGATGGATGCCGTACAGGCTATCGGCATGGGAGAAGCCCAGCCGGGCGGTCACGCCGCCGCCGATGTCGCCGCCCTGCGCGGCGAACCTGGGGTAGCCCAGGTTCTGGGTCATCAGCTTGTTCCACATGCCGGCCACCCGCTGGACCTCCATGCCCCGGTCCTTGGAATGATCGGAGAACCCGAACCCCGGCAGGGAGGGCGCCACCACGTCGAAGGAGTCCGCCGGGTCTCCACCGTGGCTTGCGGGGTCGGCCAATAAGGGGATGATCTTGGTCATCTCGAAGAAACAACTGGGCCAGCCGTGAGTGATCACCAAAGGCATGGGGCCGGGGCCTTTGCCTCGCTCGTGGATGAAGTGGATGTCCAGCCCGTCCACCTGGGATTTGAAATGGCTGAAGGCGTTGAGCTTGGCCTCTTGGGCGCGCCAGTCGAACCCCGTCCGCCAGTACTCAACCAGTTCCTTCAGGTAGGCCAGGTTGCTGCCGTAGTCCCACCCCGAGTTGGGGATCTCGTCCGGCCAGCGGGTATCCGCCAGGCGTCGGCGCAGGTCATCCAGGACACTGTCCTCGACGGCGATGGTAAAGGGTCTCACTTCCATTGCAGGCTTGCTCCTTTCTGGCCAGGCTTGGTTGATCGATCGGGTTAGACGTTGATGTTGTAAACGCGGGCGGCGGTGTCGTGGAACATGGCGGCGCGTTCCGTGGCCGAATAGCCCTTGGACAGCCGTTTGAAGGCGTTATACAACACGTTGTAGGAGTAGGAGACCTTGTCCACTGGGAAGTTGCTTTCAAACATGCAGCGGTCCGGGCCGAACTGCTGGATACAGTGTTCCATGAGTGGGCCCAGTCCCTGGGCCAGTTCCTCGGACCCGACGGCGGTTTCCCGGTCGTGCCAATAGAAGCCGTAGCGAAGCTGCCCGACCCCGCCCAATTTCATGATTATGTTGGGGCACGTGGCCACTTCCTCAACGCCTTTCCGCCACTCTGGTATGACTTCGTCGTCCCGGTTGGCGTAGGGGCCGACCCGGCACAGGCCGCCGATGTGGTTCAGGACGATGGTCAGTTGCGGCACGGCCCGGGCGAAATCCGCCAGTTCGGAAAGCTGGTGGAAGTAGAGGGAGTTCTCCAGGACCAGGCCCATTCCGGCCATGACTCTTGCCCCGGCCCGGTAGCCCTCGGTGCCCAGGACCCCTTTGATATCGCGGTTGGCCAGTTCCGGACTCTCGTCCCAACCCACCGAGTGGCGCACGCCCCGGAAGCGGTTGGGACTGGCGGCCTGCATGGCTTCCAACACCGGCCGCACGCCCTCTCCCAGCTTCAGGTCGGCGTGCCCGATGATGGCCGCGGCGGCCTTGGCAGGGCCGTGATTGCCCGTGGCGCTGTCGTCGGCGATGGTCTGGACGTACTCGACCTCGCCCACGGGCTTCATCTCGTCGGGGCCGTCCTTGCGGTATTCGCAGCGGACCTCGATGAACACCGTCGAGCGCACGTTGTGGCCGCTGGTGATATCGGCGGCTAGGTCCGGCAACAGGTACTGTTGGTAGTGCACCGGTTCGGGCCGGGCAACCCAGAAATGGTGATGGGGGTCGCAGATGGGAATCTCCGGCTCCAGTGTCTCTTCAGGGGTCTGGGCGAGCCAGTCGCTGCCTCCAGGGGCCATGGTAGTCCTCCGTCTTTGTGTTGGCGGCCCAATAATATCACGGCTAACGGCCCCGGGCGGCGGGCACGGTTGCGGTGGCGGGGGCGGTGTGTATCATTGTTGGCAACCGGGTTGGCGAACGGTGGTGACCGTTCCGGATGGTCACCGGGCGGCCGAGAGTCAGCAGACATGAGAGTCGGCGGACAAAGAAGGTTTGGGATGCCCGAGAGTTCTGATTTGAAGGGCCGCGTTGTGGCGGTCACCGGCGCCGCCAGGGGCATGGGACGGGCCATGGTGCGGGGATTCCTGGCGGATGGGGCCAAGGTGGTGGCCATGGACCTGTCTTGGGAGCCCACCGGCTTCTCGAGCGACAATGACGACTCCTTCTTGAAGGAACTCCAAGACCGCGAAGATGTCCTGATATCCACGGTCGACATCAGCGACGCCCAGCAGGTTGAAAATTCCTACCAGGCGACGATGGAAAAATTCGGCGCCGTGGACGTCCTGGTCAACAACGCCGGGTTGCGCCAACGGAACCTCTTCCCGCCCACGGGCCGGACCACCACCCTGGAGACCAAGGACTCGGACTGGGAGAAGATGTTCGGCGTCGGCGTTTTTGGAACCCTGAAGGTCACCCGCCGCTTCATTCAACCGATGCTGGAGCAGCAGCGGGGCAGCGTCATCTCGGTGATCAGCGGCGGGGCCATGCACACCTCCATCGGTGGCGCCTATGTGGCCCAGAGGTCCAACAGCCGGGAGATGCCCTACCAGTCGGCCAAGGCGGCCACGCTGACCATGATGTTCTACCTGGCTGATGAGGTCCAGGGAAGCAACGTGGCAGTGAATAGCCTGATCCCGGGGAACGCCCGAACCACCGGATATGACGAGCAGAACGACGCTCGCCGCGAGGCGGGAATGACCCGAAGCCGGCCGGGCCGGGTCAGCATGACGCCGGAGCACATCGTTCCGATCACCCTGTTCCTGGCCAAACAGGACGCGAATAGCGGTTTGACGGGCAAATGCTTCGACGTGCCCACCTGGAACATGGAGCACGGCCTGGGCGGGCCTGAGGAATGGAGGGACCCTGACGCCAATCCAGCCTAGGCGCGAGAAACCGGGACAGCGCTGATTTGGCCGGCATGCCCCGTCGTTCCGGCGTAGGCCGGAACCCAGGTTCTTCCGTTCTTCATAGCGAATGTGCGTTTGATAAGAGTAGGGGCACGGCAATGCCGTGCCCCTACTCAGGGTAACTCCCCTGGATTCCGGCTTGCGCCGGAATGACGAACAACGGGCGCCAAAACTCCAGCGACCAGCCTTATCCGGTCTTAGAACTCTCCAGTTCTTCTATCTGACGCATCATATCGGCGATCAGGGGCATCGCCGGACCGTAGCGGTCGGCGTCATCGATGGCGTAGCCCTTGTGGTAGGCGGCCCTGAAGTTGGAAAGGGCGCTTCGGACACCCAACACCGCCGAGTCATTCTCGTCCCATTTACCGCCGTGTATCAGGCCGGGCATCTTGTCCGGGTCACGGAACACGTTCATGGGTTCTCCGCCATCCTCAACCAGGCTCATCTGCTCTTCAAACTGACGCCGCATGAAGACTATGGGCAGGTCCGTGCGTCCCAGTTGCTCGTTGGTGCGGTCGGTGATGGGCCCCTGGGCTATCCATGCGTGGGCGTCCTGGGCGAAAACGAAGTCCAGTATTGGCTTGCCGTCGTCGTCGTACAGGGGCACTTTGTACCAGGGGACGATCTCCTGTTCGGGAACCTCGATCTCCGGCGGAGCGAGGTAGCAGCCGTAGTTGATGTGGTAGGTGTGGGTGTCGTCCACGGGCACCCGTATCTGGAACTCTTGGCGGGGCCGGGTGGGGCCGCCGGTCTGGGTGAAGAAAGGGAAGATCACGGTGGAATGCCGCGACTTGTAGTCCCGCTCGGCGCCCAGTTCCTTGGAGTAGTTGATCCCCTTCTCCATGCCGTGCTCGGTGGGGTTGACCCATAGGGATTCGATTCCGACCTCCAACTTCATGCGGCCGTAGAGGGTGTGGGTCTGTTGGTCGCCGGCCCGCTCGTCCAATTCGCCCCGTTGCTCCAGGATGAACTTGAAGTTGTGGCCGTGCAGATAGGCGCTGTGGGTGGGGTCGCCGGTGTTTTCGTGACACTGGAGCCAGTTGCAGTCCAACTCCACGATACCTATCTGCCGCAGCGCGTTGGGAAACACCAAGAGGTCCCAGGGGGGCAGCAGAGGGGCCGGGTCGGGGCCCATATAGGCCCATACCAGACCGCCTAACTCTTGCACCGGGTACCCGGTGATCTTTATCTGGTCCTTGAAGGTCCCGCCAGGCGCTTCCATGGGCGTGTCGATGCACTGGCCGGTTGGGCCGTACATCCATCCGTGGTAGCAGCAGCGGAGGCCGTTCTCCCCCGGGAACCCATATTTGAGCTTGGTCATGCGGTGGGCGCAATACTCGCCGACCAGGCCCAGGTCGCCGTTCTGGGCTTGGAAAAGCACCAGGTCTTCGCCAAGGACCCTTATGGGCATCACCTTCTCGTCCAGCAGTTGGGCGTAGGGCCGGATGGGTATCCAATACCGGCGCATCAACTCTCCCATGGGAGTGCCCGGTCCTACCTGGGTGAGTCTGGCGTTCTGTTCGGCGGTCAGCATCCGAGTCCTCCTGGCGCAGTCGAGGCATAGGGGTCGTCGCAAACGACTCCGTATTATAGCCCAACGTGTCTGTTGCCGATAAAGATTACTTACCCAGGCACGTAGGGGCACGGCATTGCCGTGCCCCTACGGTTCAGGGTCGGGCACAAGAAAGCCCTGGCGGTGATTGCCGGGGCATTCTAATTGGCTGTATCTACCTACGGGTTGATCAGCCCTGTCTGGCGGCCCACGATGAAGGTCTCCCAATGCTCGGCGTAGTCGGCCACGGCGTTCACCAGGGCCTCCGGACGCTCTCCGATGATGCAGTGTCCGGCGTCGTAGACGATGGAGATGTTGCAGTTGGGGATCTTCTCCCGGTAGACCCTGGCCGCCTCGGGCGAGACCAAACGGTCCTCCCGTCCGAAGACCGCCAATGTCGGGCAACGGACCTCCCCAAGCCTGGCCTCGGCCTCGCTGTCGTGGACACCGGAGTTCAGCCGCCGCGCCAATTCTAACTCTTTGGCGAATATCTCCTGGGCCAAAGGCGGATGCTTTTGCGCATTCTCCAGGTGAGCAAACATCAGTTCATGGACTTCCAAAGCCGTCGCGTCGCCAGCTACCTCTTGAGGTCTGATGGCCGGGGGTGAAATCAGGATGAGGGCCTCCACTTGGTCGGGGTTTTGCAGCGTCTGCCAGAGGGCGACGTGGGCCCCGAATGACGTGCCGATGAGGGTGTACCGCTCCGATGTGAGCACAGAGGCCGCTTTGGCGGCGGTGGCGGCCAGGTCTCCAATGGACCGGGACGTGGCGTTGACGGGTGAGTCTCCGGCGCCGGGAAGCTCCAGGGAAAAGATGTGGTACTTCTCGGCCAGGGCGTCGTGAAGCAGAGACCGCCGCCACCCCGTGCTATCCAGCATCAACACGGGCCGGCCTTGCCCAGCCTCCCAGTAGCGGACGCTGAACCCGTCGGCCTCCACCTTCCCTTCAGTGAAGACCGCTTCGTTGATCATCTTTTCCGGCATCTACTCCCCTTGGCCAACCGGTCCCAAATCAGAACTCTTTGATCTGGGGTAGGACGCCCTTTCCGAACAGTTCAATCTCTTTCATGACGCCCCGGTGGTCCACCCTGTTCTGTTGGAATGGCAGATCGACCACGCCCACGCCGCACCGGTCGTGGAATTCCTTTATCTGTTTGGCCACGGTGTCGGGTCCACCCAAGAAATTGATCCCCAGGGAGTTGCCCACCACGTCTCCGTCCGGACTGCCGGCCACCAGGCCCCGCAGGTCGAACTCTCCACCGGTGCGGGCCGATTGTATTGCCTCGGCCACCGTCCGCCGCAGTGGGATGTTCGGCCCGGGCCTGGACTGCATGAGGCTCTCGAACCAATCGTTGGCCAGCTTGTCGGTCTCGGCCACGTAGATGCTGCCCCGGTAGACGATGCTGTCCGGGCCGGGGCTCCAGCCCGCCTCTTCGCACCAGGTGCGGTACTTGTCAGTTATCGCCGCCGTCTGGTCCACGGGCAGGAAGGATACCCCTAGCCCAAGTCCGTGCTCCGCGGCGTACCGGATGGTGTCGTCGCTTCTGGTGCCGACCACCACGGGCGGGTACGGTTGCTGCACCGGACGGGGCCAGACGGCCACGGTGCGGTATTGGTAATAGCGCCCCTCCCAGGAGAAGGGCTGGGGCTCGGTCAACGCCTTCAATATCAGGTCCATCCCCTCCAGCAGTCTGCCCCGGCCCTCCGCTGGGTTGATGCTGTAGACCTGGTCCTCATTGGGTGTGCCCCGGAGGAATCCGGCAATGACGCGGCCGTTGGTCAGGTTGTCGAGCAGGGTGATCTCTTCCGCGATGCGTACCGGGTTGTTCAGCGGCAGCAGGTGCCCCAGCAGGGCGATCTTGATCTTCTTGCACCGTTCGGCCACCGCCGAGGCCATGACCGACGGGGTGCCCGTGGGAATCCGGCCCGAGTAATGGTGTTCGGAGAAGCTCAGCCAGTCGAAGCCCATCTCCTCGGCCAATTCGCACTCTTCCATGCCTTCTTGGTAACTCTGCACCGAGGTCTCGGTATCGTTGTAGGCCGGAGGAATCGGCCAGGTTGCAGGGAACGTATGCCGTTTCGAATAACCCATCGCACCGAAATAGGATGCCTTCATGCCTTTCGTCCCCTTCCGCTGACCGCCGGTGTTGCGGAGCCCGCGTTTGGAGAATAGTACCGTCGTGACGGGTGGAACGTCCAGCGCCTGCCGGGTCCAGCAGGAGAAAAATCGCCCGGTGTTCCGTTTCTCCGCCGGCCGGACTATCATAGGGGCGGAAATTCGGCTCATATCTAAAAGCTTGGAGGGCCCGATGCTCGCAGACAACATCCGGCTGAAGAATATCAACCACATCACCTACAACGTCAAAGACAAGGACGCGGCTCTGAAATGGTACGAGGATATCCTCGGGTTGAAGCAGATACCGAAGATGGTCGATGCAGACCACCTCTACTGGCTGCAACTGCCCAGCGGGGCCATGGTGCATATCATCGAGAATGCCGACGCTCCGTCGGCCCCGTCCCACCACACCGCCTTTGAAGTGGACGACATCGAAGCTTCACGGGAATACCTGGTCCAGAAGGGGATCGAGACCACCGATATCCAGACCAGGAACGACGGCCAACGGGCCATGTACCTGAACGACCTAGACGGCAACCGCATCGAGATCTGCACCGTGTCCGGGTTCGGGGTCTTGGTCTAGAAATTATCGCCTGAATACACCGACGCCCAGATATTGGAGAACAGCATGATCTTCGGCGCCATTACGAATTCGTGGCGGGAGCAGTTGCCCTCGCACAGCGTCAAGGAACTGGTGGGGGAGGCGGTCAGAAAGGGCGCAAAGCACATTGAGTTGCGCCAGACCTGCCTGGGAGAATGCGAAGAGGGGGCCGGGGACGACTGGCGGCCCAACCTCGAAGGGCTGCGAGAGGTGGTCCAGGCCTATCCCGCCCTGACCTTCGACCTGGCGATGGCGCTGCCCTGCCTGACCGAGAAGATCGACCCCCAGGGCGAGGGTTTCCAAGCGGCGTTGGCCGGGGCCAAGCTGGTCGGCGGGCCCCAGCCCCATCTCCGGGTGGTCGACCCCGCGCCCTTCGACTCCCCCTGGGACTCCCCCGGCGACATACCAGAGGAAGCTCTGGGACTGTCGGGCCTGGCCACCGAGGCGGCGAGGCAGGGGGTGATCATGTCCTTGGAGAACTCCGCGCTGCCGATCCGCAACATGGCCATGCTGGTGGAGCACGTCCGGAGCATTGTTTCTGAATCGGCCGGGCAACATTTGGGTCTTTGCCCGGACCCCACCAATCAACTGCGCCGGTTCCCGGACTCCGACCCCTTGGCTGAACTGGAAGCGCTGCCCTTGGACATGATCAAGATCGTCCACTTCAAGCAGATGAGCGGCGGAGAGACCCACCTGAGCGTGGACGACGGGGACTTGGACTGCCGCCGGATGCGGGACATCCTTGACGCCAAGGGTTACACCGGCGCGGCAATCATGGAGATACCCTCGGACGCCGATGTATTCAACAACCTGGAAGCAAGTTTCCGGTACCTAGATTCATAACGGAATTGGAGGCTGAGATGGGACTTTTAACCATTGAGGACGTGACCCACTGGTCGATACCGGTGAATAACCTGGAGGAATCGGAGCAGTTCTACGGCGATCTTCTGGGCCTGGAGTCTCTTGGCCGGCTGGGGGACTCACGGATCTCCTGCTTCAGTGTTACCGAGCACCGCATTCTGCTCTGCGAACGGACGCATCCGGTGGACGCCAAAACCCACTCCGATGGACCTGCCCATCACGCCTTCACCGTGAGCCCCGAGACCCTGGTACAGGCGTGCAAGCTGTTCCACCAGCGCCAGGTGCCTATCGACCGATTGATCTACCGTGCCAAAGGGTTCTTTACCGGCCAAGAGCTATATTTTTTCGACCCCAGCGGCAACAGGCTGGAACTACGCAATCCCACCTGGAGCGAAGGCATGCCTGAACCCTCTGTTGAGGAATTGGCCCAACAGGCGTAATGGCAGCTCGTACAAATCAGACTTGCACCCCACGTTCGTGGTGAGCTTGTCGAACCACCGTTGTTGGGTGACATTTTCCACCACAAACATGACTTATGCGCATCCTTCGACAGGCTCAGGACGAGCGGTTTTGTTGGTCGTTCGTCCGCTCATGGTGAGCCTGTCGAACCACGGGCTCGAGTAAGTGATTTCCATGATAGGAGACCAGATATACTAACGTCGGCGGCGCCTCAGAGTCGTGCCGCCAAGAGATAAAGGAGCGACCATTATGGACTTTGGACTTTTCGATACATGGAATGCCTTGTACGCTGGCGGAACGGTTCCCTGGGACTCCGCCTATAGCGGCGGGGAGCTTCTCGAGTCGGAGGCTTACGACAAAAACTTCGAACAGGTTGATGCGGTGGAGTCAATGGGCTGGGATTACATTTGGCTCGGGGGAGGTCACTTTTCCAGACAAGCGAGCATGGACCCCCAGGTCCTCATGCTGTCCGCTGTCATCGCCGCGCGCACGAAAAATATCAAGATTGGGTCGTCGATTCACCGCCCGTTGATGAAGCTGGCCAAAGAGGAATTATCGGAAAGAGCGCTGCCCCATGAACGGTACGCTTTTGATAATCTGATGCTGGATGACCCGTTCCAGACCGCGGAACAGGTCTCAATTGTCGACCAAGTCAGCAAGGGCCGGTTCATTTACGGCGCGGGAGCTCGGTCTCGCGGTTCTGACGAACGCCGGGATTACTTCTTTGAGTTCCTGGAGGTCATGAAACAGCTTTGGACCGAAGAGCACTTCTCTGGGTTCGAAGGGAAATACTACAACTATCCCGCATTCTACGAGCAATACCTCTCCATACCGAAGCCCTACCAGAAGCCCTACCCTCCCATGTTGTTGCCGGTGGATAGCCAGGAGAGCTTCGTGCCCATGGGCGCCTTGGGTTATAAGATCGCCATCGGGGCAGGAAGCTCCACCCACAATATCCGAGGATCCACCATCCTACGGGAAGACGTGAAAAGCTACCGGAAAGCCTGGAAGGACGCGGGACACGCGGGCGAGCCGACTACCGTGGTCCGCATACCCACGCTGTTGGCCGATACGAAAGCGGAGGCAGATCGCCAGAGCGAGGACCTTATGAACCTTGCCAGGCGGTATTTCAACGGAAGGCTGGGCATCGGAAGCACCGACGCGGGCTCCGCCAGCCCCGATGCAACTGCGGAAGTTAACCTATTTGGGACCGGGGAAGAGGTGGTCGACAAGATCGAGGTGCTCCGGGAACAATATAGCACCGACGAGATCATGTTCGAGGTCAACTGGACATCATCGGTCCCTCGCGACGTTGTAATGAAAACCATGCGCATCCTCACCGATAAGGTGATACCCAAGTTCAAGTA
>JACZUF010000032.1 GCA_022573285.1 Chloroflexota bacterium | reverse complement strand
GAGCTCGTGCGGGCGTATAATAATACCCCACGTAAATGCCTCGGCTTTCTCACTCCAGCCGAGGTATTCTGGAATCAAGTGTTGCACTTCAAATGTGAATCCACATTCCGGCCTTCGCCGGAATGACAAAGGGCGGGACCATTCCCGCCCTGTTTTTGATTCCCCGGTCCGCCCGGTGTCCCTAAAACAGCGCGATGGGGCTAACGGGGGAGCCGGTCACGTTGCGGAGGCGCAGCGGGGCCAGGGTCAACATGAACTCGTAACGGTTACGCTCGGCGCAGGCCTCCGCCAGCTCTTCAAGGTTGGCGTTGTCGATCAGCCACAGCCCCATGGTGACCAGGCACATGGTGTGGAGCGGCGACCCGACGGTGCTGTAGTGAGAAGGCCGGAAGTCGTTGGAGGTATCGGTGCCCAGCATGGCGATGCCCCGCTCCTTGAATAGGGGCGTGCAGGCCACCTGACAAGCGGTCATCGGCTCGCCGGCCTTGGCCGGCGGGCTGTCCAAGCGCATCCGGTAGTTTCCGGTGCGGACGAGGAGTATGTCTCCCTCCTCGATCTTGACTCCCTGGGCTTCTTCGGCCTCCAGCAGGTCCACCGGCATCACCGGCTCGTTGGGGTCCAGGTACTTGACGCCCCGCAGTTTGGGCAGGTCCAGCAATATCCCACGGGTTACGATGCCCGAATATGCCGCTTCGATTGAGTGGGTCTGGGCGCCCTCCCGCGAGGTGATCAGGCTGGCTGGTTTGCCGTTGTACAGGTGTCCCTGCCAAGAGTAGTGGGACATGGCGTCGATGTGGGTGATGCTCTGGCCGTGGAACACCATGCCGATGAACTCGGCCGCGCCCCGGCGGGTGTACTGTCGCTCCTTGGAATCGGTGTCCCGTCCCTCGCCGCTGTCCACCATGAACCGCTGCACCTGGAAGGTGACGTCGGCGTGCATGTCGGTGCTGATGGGACGGGCGCAGCTCACCGGAATCCCATCCTTCACCAGGGCCGCGGCCTGCTGGCGCTTGGCCGGTGTGATGAGGTTCAGACAGCCGAGTTGGTCGTCGCCGCCCCACCGTCCCCAGTTGCTGAGGGATTCCATCCACTCCAGCACTTGAGCTTCGCCGGGTATCTGCCGGGAATCCGCTTGCGCCATGGGCCCACCTCCTGCCTATAACTGTGGTCGATCTGTCTCGTGCCGCCGGTGTGGGGCATCCCGATTCCATCGGGACTTGCCCTACGCATTGTCTGGGCCGGACAGCCGGGCGCTGATGAACCCGGGAGCGCCCCGCAGAAAATCGCTTACGGCCACAGCCCTCCGGCCCTCCAATTGGACGGTCCTTAAACCCAGCAGGCCCTGCGCCGTCACCACCGCCGCCGGAGCAGCCGAGTCACCGGTCTCGACCACCAACCCAATGTCCCCGCCGCCGGACCAGGCCGGCAAGACCGAGACCTCGACAAGTTTTACCCCGCTGCCGTTCCAGTAGGTGAAGAGTCCCGGCCACGGTGTGAAGGCCCGGGCCCGGCGCTCCAATTCTTCGGCCGTCAGAGTCCAGTCCGCCAGACCGTCGGCCCGCTCCAGTTTCCGGGTCACGGTGGCCAGGGAACCGTCTTGGGGCGCCGCTTTCAGTTCTCCGGACTGCCAGAGGGGGAGGCTTTCTTGCAGGAGTTTTCCGCCCAGGTCGAAGAGCGTTTTGGTCAACCCTTCGGCAGTTTCGTCCCCGGCCAGGGGGTATTCCTTCCGGGCGATCAACGGCCCGGTGTCCATACCTTGGTCCAGCAGCATCAGCGTGACCCCGGTAACCTCGTCGCCCTCCAGGATGGCGGTGGCCACCGGCGAAGCGCCGCGGTGCCGGGGCAGCAGCGACGGATGGATATTCAGGCAACCCAGGGGCGCCAGTTCGAGGACGGGCCCCGGGAGCAGCTTGCCGTAGGCGGCAACGATTATCGCGTCCGGCTCCAGCGCCGCCAACTCGGCTTGCGCCTCCGCCGAACGGAGACTGGCAGGCTGGAACACTGGGATGCCATGCTCCAAGGCGAACTCTTTCACCGGCGGGGACTGGGGCCGGCGTCCCCGGCCCGCGGGGCGGTCCGGCGGGGTGTAGACCCCCGTCACCTCCCAGCCGTCCATCCCGGTCAGACCGGCAAGCACCGGGACGGCGAAAGCGGGGGTGCCCATGAAGACCAAACGCATGGGGATCAAAGACCTCGGGGCCGACGCTCGAGAAACAGACGTTTAATTGACCGACGAAAGGGAGCGGCGGAAACAAACAGCCGCTACCAACTCTCATTTGTCTTGACAGTTAAAAATAGCTGTTGCTAAAATACCTTAACCGCTTGGCGGGAATAAAAAAAGGAGGTGAAGGCGAATGATTGAATATTTAACGCACAGGGGCGATGGTAGGCATCAGTCTGGACATGACGAGGTGATCCTTTCGTAGCATACAGCTCGAAATAAGAGAACCCGTACGTCGGGCCCAGGCCAATGTCTACCATCGCCCCTCGACCCCGGTTTTTTCCCAATAGGGCGAGCAAAACCCAGAGTTGGCCGGGCCCGGCCTTTTTTTGCCCGTCAGGCCAGGCAAACTTTGAGCCTTGGAAAGGCAATCAATTGGTTCCCAGATGTGCTTTGGATGGCCGTCTTTTCCCTGAGACTGGAGTGCACTAACTGGAGACTGGCCGATTGACAATAAATTACCCTCCCCTTAAAATCGCCACGCATGGGCACCGCAATGACCCCGACGCGTCGGGGGAGAATAGGACATAAATGATTCGGATTCGGCTTAGCAGGGTCGGCAAAAAAGGCCGGCCTTCTTACAGGATAGTGGTCGCGGAAGTAACCGCGCCCAGGGACGGTTCCTATCTGGAATGGATCGGGAATTACGACCCCATGGCGGACCCACCCGCAGTGACCTTGAAACAAGACCGCGCCGCCCATTGGCTCAGCATGGGCGCGATTCCTTCCGACGCAGTTTCCAGGATTCTGGACCGGAACGGTCTGATGGAGCGTACCCAGACCTTCAAGAACACCTCCAAGGAATCTGCCGAAGAAGAAGGCGCCGGCGGCGCTCCCGCTGCGGTAGCCACGGCGGAAGAAGCTCCCGCAGACGAAGCCCCTGCCGACGAACCCCCGGCAGATGAAGCTCCCGCAGACGAAGCTTCTGCCGACGAACCTCCTGCAGATGAAGCTCCCGCAGACGAAGCTTCTGCAGATGAGGCTTCCGCAGACGAAGCCCCTGCCGACGAAGCTCCCGCAGACGATGCCCCGGCAGAAGAAACTCCAGTGGAAGAATCACCCGCCGAAGAGCCGCCGGCAGAGGAACAATCCTCCGGCGACGATGAGACTGCGGAAAAATAGGCCCCACAAGCTCCCCGGCTCGTTAAATATCCTATGAAAGAATTGATCGAATACATCGCACGGTCTTTGGCCAGCGACCCTGACGCGGTAGTCGTTACCGAATCGATGGAGGACGGCCGCATCGTCTTCCGTCTCCAAGTCGCCGATGAAGACAAGGGCAAGGTCATCGGCCGCCAGGGCCGTGTCGCCCAGGCCATGCGCGTGCTCCTACGCGTGGCATCGGTGAAGGAAGGCACCCCGGCCGTCTTGGAAATCATATAGCTGCCTCTACATCCCCTTTGTCGGGCTCCTTGCCGTCTCTGGAATTCAGCCATGTCTGATTCCATCTCGCCATCAAATCCCTCTTCATTCCCTTCTTCCGGTCCTTCCGGGGAAGGACTCGTCGCCGTTGGACGCATCCTTGGGGCCCACGGACGCGACGGCGGGGTCCGAGTGAAGTCCATCAGCGACGTTCCAGGCCGCTTCGATGAAGGCGCCTCGCTGTCTGTGTCCCGGGATGGTGTCGCCGCCGAAGACCAGACTTACCAGATAGCCAAAAGCCGGTCCACGGGTCCTAAGGGAAACGATGAACTGATCATATGGTTCAGGGGCATCCGGGACCGCGGGCAAGCCCAGCGGCTCGCGGGGCTTTGGCTCTGCGTGGCCCAGTCCGAGGTTCCCTCCGCCGAAGAGGGCGAGTATTTCCACTATCAACTCATCGGTTTGAAGGTCCGGACCGTGGATGGCGAAGACCTGGGCGAGCTCGCCGAGATTCTGGAAACCGGCAGCAACGACGTTTATGTGGTCGCCGGCCTTGACGGGGAGATATTGGTGCCCGCCTTAAGCCGCGTGGTGCGCGAGATAGACATTGCCGGTGGCCTGATGGTCGTTGATTTACCCGAAGGTCTGCGCTGAAACCACTTTGACCTCTGCTTTGGGCCGGTGCTAGAATCGAGGCCAGAGGGGTTCTGGTAAAGCCTCTCGCATCAGAATCACTTGTGGGAGCGAGACGCTGGCGCCGGTCACCGCCGCCGGTCCATCTCCCCAGGAGGTCAGAACCATGTCAGGTCATTCCAAATGGTCAACCATCAAGCACCAAAAAGGCGCTGCGGACGCCAAACGGGGGGCCCTGTTCACCAAGATCAGCCGTGAACTCACCATCGCGGTGAAAAACGGTGGAGGGGCCGACCCGGACATGAACTTCCACCTACGCCTGGTGCTGGACAAGGCCAAGAGCGCCAACATGCCCTCAGACAGCATCTCCCGGGCCGTCAAGCGGGGCGCCGGAGAAGCCGGCGAGGGAGAGACGCTGGAGGAGATCACCTACGAGGGTTACGGACCCGGCGGTGGCGCCATCCTCCTGCAGATTTTAACCACCAACCGTAACCGCACCGCCTCCGATGTGCGCTCCGCCTTCAGCCGGGGCGGCGGCAATCTTGGCGAGAACGGCTGCGTCGCCTGGAACTTCGACCACCTGGGCGTGATTGGCCTGGAGGTGAAAGACGAAGGACGGGGCGAAGAACTGGGCCTGCTCGCCATCGACGCCGGCGCCGAAGACGTGAAGTTTGAAGACGACTTCCTGGAGATATTCACGGCCATCGACCAACTGCAGACCGTGCAGAAGGCGCTGGAGAGCGAAGGGGTCCCGCCGGAAGCCGCTCAGATCTCAATGGTCCCCAAAACGACCATCGCCCTGGACGACAAACAGGCGGAACAGACGCTACGGCTTCTGGACGCCCTGGAAGAACTGGACGACGTGCAGAAGGCCTACACCAACGCGGACTTCTCTCCGGAGGTCCTGGAGCGCTACCAGGCGGGCGCCTAGAAGCCATTCCAATATGTGGTTCGACAAGCTGAACGGAAGGAGGTGTCTTTACCGTTCGTCCTGAGCCTGTCGAAGGACCCAACAGTGGGCCGTACGAGACGTTGAAATAACCTCTGGCAAACAAACAGAAGACGGGGCGGTGTGATGGGTATATTGGGGATCGACCCTGGGACCTTGCGTATGGGGTATGGAGTGATTGGCGATGGCCCCAACCCCCATGCCGACGACTACGGCGTGATTGCCCTCCCGCGTAAGATGCCCCTGGAACAGCGCCTCCACCAACTCCACACCCACATCCTCAACCTCATCGCCATCTTCCATCCCACGGCCGTGGCAGTAGAAGAGCCTTTTGTGGGGAAGGGGGAAAGACGCTTTCCCGGCGCGGCCCTGGCCATCGGACAGGCCCAGGCCGCGGTCTTCATCGGCGCGGCCAGCCAGGGCATACCCATCTTCAGATACGCCCCGGCCAAGGTGAAAAGCGCCGTGGCCGATTATGGGGCCGCCTCCAAGGAGCAGATGCGGGAGATCGTCGCCGCCACCTTGGGACTTAAAGAGGTCCCCGAGTCCGACGCCGCCGACGCCCTATCCGTGGGCCTTTGCCACTTGATCCAACAACAAGCGGACCTGGCCTTGGGCCGAATTATTCCCCCGGGGCAAGAACGCTGATGCCTGTAGATGGCTGATGCTCACGGTTGGTCAACGGCGCATTTTTGCGAATGCTGTAAGTGTTTAGACGTAAGTGTGTGATGGGAGTGTGTAGATGATAGTGGGCGTGCGCGGCATCCTGGAAACCACCGGCCCAGACTGGGTCAATATTCGCGTCGGCGGCGTGACGCTGCAGGTGTCCGTTCCCGCCAATTCGGTGTCCGGCCTGGGAGCCCTCGGCTCGCAGGTGGCCCTGCACACCCATCTTCGGGTCCGGGACGAACAACCGGTCCTCTACGGATTCACCGACGCTGCGGCCCTTGGTCTGTTCAGCATGCTCACCGGGGTGTCGGGCGTGGGCCCCAGACTGGCCCTGGCGCTGCTCTCCAGTCTTGACCCGGCCCGCCTCCAGACCGCCATATTAACCGGAGACGTGACGGCCCTGTCATCGGCCCAGGGAGTTGGCAACCGTACCGCCGGCCGGATAATCCTGGAACTCAAGGGCAAGGTCGAGGCGGCCGACTTCGCTGAAGCAGGCCCAGCCGGAGACACGGACGGACAGGTGATCGCCGCCCTGACCGCCCTGGGCTACTCCCCCGCCGAGGCCAGGGCCGCCGCCGGGACCCCGGCAGTCGCCGCGGAGACCGAAGTGGACGACCGCATACGGGTCGCCCTGCAGCAGTTCGCCACCCGAAGCTGAGTCTGCAGTGGCCGGGAACTAGACCGGCCCCGTTGACGCGCCGAACGTGCGGCGAAGGCCGGGCCTCGATATAATGTTGTTCTGGCGGCCCGGCTGCCGTTAGCCGCCCAACATCTCCAACCCAGCAGGGACACAAGCATACGATGGCAACCTACGCCCGCGGCAAGAAATGGGCCGACGCCGGCAAAGACATCCAGAATGTCTGGAACTCCCGGACTCCGCCTGAGGACCGGAAATTTGAGTTGGTCGCGGATTTCCAGATGACCGGCGACCAACCCAACGCCGTTGCCCGCCTGGTGGAGGGCGTGAAGAACGGCGTTACCCGGCAGACCATGCTGGGCGTTACCGGCAGCGGCAAGACCTTCACCATGGCCAACATCGTCCAGCAGGTGCAGCGCCCCACCCTGGTCATGGCCCATAACAAGACCCTGGCCGCCCAACTGGCCTCCGAGTTCAAAGAGTTCTTCCCTCACAACGCGGTGGAATACTTCGTGTCCTATTACGATTACTACCAGCCCGAGGCCTACGTTCCCCAGTCGGACACCTACATTGAGAAGGACTCCAGCGTAAACGAGGAACTGGACAAGCTACGCCTCTCCACCACCACGTCGCTGCTGACCCGGCGGGACGTGCTGATCGTCGCCTCGGTTTCCTGCATCTACGGCCTGGGCGACCCCAACGACTATTTCAAGCTGGTGGCCAAAGTCAAAGTGGGCGAGACCCGCAACCGCAGCCAATTGGTGCGCCAATTGGTGGACATGCAATACGAGCGCAACGACATGGACCTGGCCAGAGCCAAGTTCCGCATCCGCGGCGACACCCTGGAGTTGGTGCCCGCCTACGAAGAGGCCGCCGTCCGCATCCAGTTCTTCGGCGACGACGTGGAAAGGATCGTCCAGGTGGACCCTTTGACCGGCGAGGTGCTGGCCGACCTGGCCGAAGTGGCCATCTACCCGGCCAACCACTTCGTCACCTCCAAAGAGAAGATGGAGTTGGCCATCGCCGGCATCCAGGAAGAACTGGTGGTCCGGTTGAAGGAGCTCAAGGACTCAGGCAAGATACTGGAGGCCGCGCGCCTGGAGAGCCGGACCAATTACGATCTGGAGATGCTGCAGGAGACGGGGTTCTGCTCGGGAGTGGAGAATTACTCCCGCCACCTGTCCCAGCGGGCCCCCGGAAGCGCGCCTTGGACTTTGCTGGACTACTTCCCCGACGACTACCTGATGTTCGTGGACGAGTCCCACATGACCCTGCCCCAGGTGCGGGGAATGTACCACGGCGACATCTCCCGCAAGACTACCCTGGTGGAATTCGGGTTCCGTTTGCCGTCGGCCTTGGACAACCGGCCCCTGAACTTCGACGAGTACGAAGAACGCATCAACCAGGTGGTCTACGTTTCGGCTACGCCTAGCGCCTACGAGCTGCAACACAGCAGTTCGGTGATTGAGCAGGTGATCCGTCCCACCGGGCTGTTGGACCCCACGGTGGAGGTCAAACCCACCGAGGGCCAGATTGACGACCTCCTCCAGCAGATCAAGGAGCGGGTCGAGCGGGCCGAGCGGATCCTGGTCACCACCCTCACCAAGCGCATGGCCGAGGAACTGGCCGATTATCTCTCGGAGATGGGCATCCGCAACACCTATCTGCACTCGGACATCCAGACCCTGGACCGGATCGAGATACTACGCGACCTGCGCATGGGCGTCTACGACGTCATCGTGGGCATCAACCTGCTGCGGGAGGGACTGGACCTGCCCGAGGTGAGCCTGGTGGCCATCTTGGACGCCGACAAAGAGGGCTACCTGCGCTCCGCGACCTCCATGGTCCAGACCATCGGCCGGGCGGCCCGCCATTCCAACGGCCACGTCATCATGTACGCCGACCGGATCACCGACTCCATGAAGCAGGCGATTGACGAGACCAACCGCCGCCGGTCCATTCAGGCCGAACACAACAAGCGGCACGGCATCGAGCCCCAGAGCATCCAGAAAGAGGTCCACGACATCACCGAGGGCATCAAGTCCATCGCCGAGAGCCGGACCCGCTACGACGTTGTGCGGAAGGAGATGTCCCGCACCGACATGTTCAAGGTGGTGAAGGACCTGGAAGTGCAGATGAAGGAGTCGGCCAAACACCTGCAGTTCGAGAAGGCCGCCCAATTCCGCGACGAGATATTCGAGCTGCGCCGGCTGCTGGCCCTGGAAGAAAAGACCTTCGGCCCCGGAGACCTGATGCCCATGGAGGAAGAACCGGCGTAGGGATTCTTCGGGCAGACTCTTCCCAACTGGCTTATACTGGCCCATCCACGATGCTGTCATTCTGACCCCGATTCCAATCGGGGGAAGAATCTCATTGCTCCTCGGGATCGGCATTTCAAGTTGAAAAGAGACCCTTCGCTGCCGCTCAGGGTGACAAATCCGTAGGGGCACGGTCCCGATGGAATCGGGATGCCCCTACCACGCCCCGGATCGTCCATTCCTAGGACTACCCCTTGATGTCCCACCCCAGCCAGTTGCACAGGGCCCGGCCCATGATCAGCTCCTTGTCGGGATCGGAGAGCCAGGGCAGTTCCTCGGTGAACAGGGTCACGCATTGCTTCCACGAACAGGGCATGCGGGTGATGTCGGTGCCCCAGAACATGCGCTCCGGGCCGAAGGCGTCGTAGATCTGGTGCAGGTAGTCGTGGATGCTGCTGAAGGGATAGGGCCCGCTGGAGTAGCTGGGCGCGCCGGTGGCCTTGATCGCGACGTTGGGGTACTTGGCCAGGGCCAGCATCTCCGGCAGCGTTGCAAAGCACTCGGCGTCGGTCTTGCCGCCTACCCGGCCCAAGTGGTCGACGATCAGCTTTACCCCAGGGTACTTTTCCGCGATGGGCGCCACCATGGACATGTAATTGGAGGCCATCAGGGCTACCGGGATGCCCAATCGTTCCACCTCCGGCCAGAGCCAGTCCATGGTGCCGTCCGTGGGCCAGCTGGCTTGGTGGGGTTGCGTGAAGCTGAACCGGAACCCCAGCATGCCAGGCTGGTTCAACCAACCGTCAACCAGCGAACGGCTTTCGGGTTTCTCCAAGGGAATCTTCCCAAGAATGGCGAGACGGTTGGGGTGCAGACGCGCCGCCTCCAACGCCAGGCCGTCGGACCCGGGGTCCCAGCCGGGCGGATGGATCACCGCCGCGTCGATGCCCCCTTCGTCCATCTCCTTCAGCAGGTCATCGGCAGTGAAATCTGGGATCTGCCGGTGTCCCGGATTGGCGGGGATGTTGTTTGCCCAGAGATGTACCTGCGCGTCTACGATCAGCATATTTAGTCCTTTGTTGTGATGGCGTGTGTATAAAGCCAAGAATGCGCCCGAAGAGGATTACTTATCGGACAAAACGGTTGATGATTTATTCGTTAGATCTATCGTCGGTCGCGTTGGTCAATGAGTCATCGACGGACAGAGTATCCGGTTCGAATGCCTGCAGGTTTTCCAAAGGCTGGGACATAGCCTGGCGGAATTTGAAATAGTTCGGTAGAGCCCATTCAAGAAGATCCTTTAACTTGTTGTCAGAGTCCAGGACCGTTACGGTTTGGTCCCAAAACCAAGCTATCCGACTACCTCGTCTATTATCGAGTCGCTGCCAGTCTAATTCAGTTCCAAGTTCTTCTTCGATGGCTTCCCGACTTAATAGAAGTTCATCAAACGAATGCTTATTAGCTTGACGGTTGAGTAGATCGATATAAAGTTCGATTTGGAATTTCCTGCTTCTGGTGAATCCTAGCCCAAATGAGAATCCGCTTTTGCCAGAAGGTGTAGAAACCCAATTGTCGTATCCGACCCTGGATTGGTTCGTTACCCTAGGGGGTCTCGCTTTGATACGTTCAATCAATTCGCTGAAAAACTTATGATATCCATTCTGTATCTCAGTATGTTGTTTTGACCCGTTCAAGGTTGTTCCGACTTCAATAGTTTTCGGTGATACCACTACGTTAAAGTTCGGTGCTATTTCGGAGGCCCCAATTTTCACGAGTTCTATCTCGACGCCGTAGAAGTCGATGTTCCCCTGGGTGGCATTATTCAACCACTCTAGCGCGTTTCGGTGTTCCGGTCTGATTTGTTTCGCAATCCAAATGATGACTCCCCCATTCTTCCCGGCAGAGTATGTGAGGAGCTTACCTAGGTGATCATGGTCCGTGCGCTCAAGTTGGTTTTCAATTATTACGGGTCTATTGGATCCAGGCTCTTCGCCTAAGAGATCAACGGAAAAATCGCCAATAGCGACTTCTCGGTCGATCAATTGGATGTCCAGGCCTAATTTTTCCGACAGCACATCGATGTTGTTCTGCAACCAGGGTGTAAAATCAGCAGCTTCGTTTTTCCAAATTGACCGTAGGTCCTCTACCCGCTCTAGCCTGCCTAATTGTTCTGTCATGCTGTAGCCTCTCCTTCCACCACCCGGTGCAGCCGGGCCAGCAGGGCCCCGTTCTCCTCAGCGGAGAAGTTGTCCACCGTGGGCACGGCGTCGCCGGTGGTGCCGTCCACCACCCCGGCCTCCACCATGCCGTGCAGCATGGCGGTCTCGGACTCCACCGAGGGCAGCAGGTTCCTGCCGGCTATGCGGGACATGGCGGCCACCAAGCCGTAGCCGCCCCAGTTGGACACGCTGGCGATGACCAACCGGTCGACCTGGTTGACGGACGGATAGTCGGGCAGGGAGTCCACCAAAGGGATGACTTCGGCCAGGTTGCCCATGCCGATCTCGTTGCCGCCATCGCCGATGCCCACCGAGGGAATCGCGGAATCGAACAGGTAGTCCACCCTGGCGGTGTGGGCGGAGATATCGACGTAGCGCATGTTCAGGTAGGTATCTTCCCTGGTGCGGCCGCAGCGCTCGATGGAGATCAGCAATGAGGGTTTGACCCGCTCGAGGATGTCGGCGGCGTGCCGCTTGCTGGCCGCTATCCCGTCGATTGGGAAGTCGATCACCTCGGAGCCGTTGGCGTAGCGGCGCAACACCGGGGTCGTGTATTCATCGCTGACGTAGGTGACCGGGCGGCCCAACCCCTTCAACGCCTCGCCGATGGCGATGGCCCCCGGCGGTCCGTCCGTCTCGGGCTTGCCGGCCATGACGACGTAGAACCCGGTGACGATGATCACGCCGCCCGGATTATCCAGGATGAACTGGGCGGCCTGGGTACAGAAGTCCGCCGGCAGATGCGGCCGCAAGGCCAGCATCCCCCGTTTGTCATGGTCCAAGATGATGTCTTCTATCGACTCGGCCAATGCCACCTCAAAGCTGTAAGCCGACGGCCCCGATGGAATCGGGGCTGTTAGCTCGGGCTAAATCACCGCGTAATCGGCGTCCCGCTGGTCGGTGATGAACATCTTGCCGGGGGCGTGGGTGATCATCAGCGGAGGCTTGCAGTTGAGGGCCACGGCCTGGGGAGTCACGCCGCAGGCCCAGAACACGGGCTCCTCGTCGTCCTTGATCTCCACCGGGTCCCCGAAGTCTGGCCGAGAGAGGTCGCGGATGCCGATGTCATGGGGGCTGCCGATCTGTATCGGAGCGCCGTGAGTGGCGGGGAACCGGGAGGTCACCTGCACCGCCCGCACCACCTGCTCCCTCTTCACCGGCCGCATGCTGACCACCATCGGCCCGGAGAAGATGCCGGCCGGGGTGGTGGCGATGTTGGTGATATACATGGCCACGTTGGTCCCGTTCTGCTGGTGGCGCAGCGGGATGCCCGCGTCCACCATGGCCGTCTCGAATGAGAAACTGCAGCCCAGCAGGAAGGAGACCAGGTCGTCCCGCCAGTAGTCCTCGATGGTGTCCACTTCCGCAGTCAACCGGCCGTTCTCGTATACCCGGTATCCGGCGGCGTCGGTCCGGATGTCGGCCCCTGGGGTGGTGAGCACCGGCTCGACCTGTCCCGGTTCGATCACTTCCAACAGGGGGCAGGGCTTGGGGTTCCGCTGGCAGAACAGCAGAAAATCGAAGGCCAAGTCCTTGGGGAGGATGGCCAGGTTGGCTTGGACGTGACCCGGCGCCACTCCGGAGGTGATTCCGCGCCATTTATTGGAACGGATCTGCTGCCGGATCTCCTGGGGTGAACCGGTGATCGGCTGGGTACTTATATTGGTGCTCATAGCTCCACTCCCCCACGGCTTCGGATTTAACGGGTCTGGAGGCTGCCTCTGCTGTTACCGCCATGATAGTTGCACCCAAGTTTAGCGTCAATTGCCGTCGACCGGCCTTTCGTTGAAATGAAAAACCCTGTGCCAACTTCCGGTAGCCAAGAGTCCGTTTGGTATACTTTTGCTGGTAAATAAAGACGGTAAACAAAGACACACGGGAGTTTTGGGCCGGAACCTTGTATCACCTCTTCGTTTTGGTCAACCACGGAGGCACCCCCAGCGCGCTGGCCGACGCCGTTGACCGGGCCGGTATGTCCTGCCAGGTGGGCATGGAACTGGAGCAGCTTGACGAGCTCGGGGCCACATCTCCGGATGCGGTGCTGTTGGACATGTCTTCGCTGGAAGAACCAGACGCCCGGCGCTTGATCGAGCTCTGCCACAGCCGCAGGCTCCCCGTGCTGGCCGCCGTGCCCAGAGAGGCCGTTAAGGACTACGATCCGTCCCTCAACGCTGACGAAATGGTGGTCTGCCCGGTTTCAGAGGCAGAGTTGAACGCCCGGGTGAAACAGGCGATGTACCGGGTGAGCGGTCCCGCCGGCCCCAAATTGCTCAAGGCGGGCGACTTGGCCATCGACCTGGAACGCTACGAAGTCACCGTGGCGGGCCGCCGCGTGTCGTTGACCTACAAGGAGTTCCAGCTTCTGGTGCTCCTGGCCTCCAACCCCGGACGCGTCTACACCCGGGAAGCGCTGCTCAGCCAGATCTGGGGGTATGACTACCTGGGCGGGACCCGCACCGTGGACGTTCACATACGGCGGCTACGCTCCAAAGTGGAGTCTCCCGGCCGGTCCTTTGTGGAGACCATCTGGAACGTCGGCTACCGGTTCAAGGCGCCGGCTTAGTATCTGGCCGCAGTAATTAGCCTTATTAACTCCGCTCGCGGTATCCTTCCGCGGTAGAATGTCGAACCTGCTATCACTCGCCCATCGACAGGTCCGATTTCATCTAGGAGACCAGTAATCTTGGCGGACTTTCCAGGACCGCCGGGATTGTAAGGGCGGGCCTAATAATCAGCCAAACACCCAGGCCAGCCACGTAGATTCTCTCTTACGGGCTCAGCGTTCGCCAGGAGTCACTAAACGCCAACCGGGTGTAAATCCCCCGCTGGGGTTTGCGCCAGACTGACGGGCGAATCGATTTCGAACGGGTTGTACAAACCCAGTTCTTTTCCGATTTCCCTCAGGGCCGGCATAACCTCCTGCCCCAAAAGCTTGATGCAATCCATCGAATCATCATGGCCGTCGTTCCAAATCGGCATTGATCCCTTCTCTAACAAATATCAAATTCCGGACGGAGTAATACAGCGGGGGTCACTGGATTACGTCTTACGCAGGTCAATTCCCTAAACTCTACTTAGTACGGTCTATATTGTCCGATCTTTGATTATTGAAGCGGTCATGTGACGGCAAATATTGTCAACATATATTTCGATATGTTATATTCGGGCAACTCCTGTCAGAGGCTAAAAAAATTGGGGCGGCGGCGGGGAAAATTTAGGCAGGGAAACGGGTTTCGGCCCAACAGCGCCGGGAGCGGAAGCCGGACTGTTCAAATCGATGGGATACTAACCACGGACACCAAGCAAAGACGGTTGGGTTAAGTTAATACATGTCTACCAACGACGTAATTCTGGAAGTGAAAGACCTTCGCACCTACTTCTTTAACCGCCGCGGCGTGACCAAGGCCGTCGATGGCGTATCCTTCACGCTCCGGCAGGGCGAGACCCTGGGGATTGTGGGCGAATCGGGGTGCGGAAAGACCATGACGGCCCTGTCCCTGCTGGGGCTGATACCCAAGCCGGCGGCCCGCATTGTTTCCGGAGAGATCATCCTGGACGGCGAAGATCTGGTCCAGAAGAGCAGCCAGGAGATGCGGGCGATCCGCGGCCGTAAGATCTCCATGATCCTCCAGGACCCACAAACCTCCCTGAACCCGGTGTTCTCCATCGGCAACCAGGTGGTTGAGGCGTTGGGAGTAAGCATCAAGGAGAGCCGAAGGAACATGTTCAACCGGGCGGTTGAGGCGCTACGCAGCGTGAGGGTCGCCGCTCCCGAGAGCCGCATGCACGACTATCCCCACCAGATGAGTGGGGGAATGAAACAACGGGTCATCGGCGCCATCGCCATGGCCAGCTCTCCCAAGGTGATCATCGCCGACGAACCAACCACCGCTTTGGACGTCACCATCCAACTCCAATACTTGAAACTGCTCAAGGATATTCAAGCGGAGACGGGGTTGGCGATTATTTTCATCACCCACGACTTCGGCATCGTGGCCCGGATGTGCGACCGGGTCGCGGTGATGTATGCCGGCCGCATCGTGGAGAGCGCGGATGTCCGCACTCTGTTCAACAGTCCGACCCACCCGTACACCCAAGCGCTGATCGCTTCCGTGCCCCAGATGGACCGGACCGACCGGCTGTTCTCCATCGACGGTCAGCCGCCGGCCCTTTGGGACTTGCCCGAGGGCTGCCATTTCGCCGACCGGTGCGCCCACGCACGGCCCCGCTGCCATCGGGATTATCCCGATGTACTGCAAGCGGGGGAGGAACACTCGGTCGCCTGTTGGATGCTGCACGAGTCTTGGAGTCAGATGGAGCAGGAGGTCTCCACGTGAACCAGGAACTGCTCCGCGTCGAAAATCTGAAGAAGTATTTCCCGGTTACCAAGGGTCTGGTGCTCATGAAAACGGTGGGCTACGTGCAGGCCGTCGACGGCATCAGCTTCACCATAAATGCGGGAGAGACACTCGGGCTTGTCGGGGAGTCGGGTTGCGGAAAGACGACGACCGCCAAAATGATCCTTAGGCTGGAGACTCCAACCGAGGGGAATATCTACCTCGACGGCCAGGACATCCAGTCCTTCCGGGGACCGGAGCTCCGGGAATTCAGGACTCAGGTGCAGGCGGTCTTTCAGGACCCCTGGTCGTCCCTGAGTCCCCGCATGAAGGTTAAGGACATCGTGTCCGAGGCGCTGGTGGTAAACCGGAAGGTCTCACATCAAGAGAGGGATGACCGGGTTGAGGAAGTCCTGAACCAGGTTGGCCTCCATCAAGGGCAGGCAGACCTTTACCCTCACGAGTTCAGCGGAGGCCAAAGGCAGCGGGTCGCGGTGGCCAGCGCATTGGCGTCTTACCCCAAGTTGATCATCCTTGACGAGCCGGTGTCGGCGCTGGACGTCTCGATTCGCGCCCAAGTGATGAACCTGTTGGTGGACCTACAGCGGGACACCGGGATCGCCTACCTGCTGGTGGCCCACAACTTGGCCACGGTCCGG
Organism: Chloroflexota bacterium; assembly: GCA_022573285.1. Lineage (GTDB taxonomy): Bacteria > Chloroflexota > Dehalococcoidia > Lucifugimonadales > UBA3495 > UBA9611. Next base: position 20,142 of record JACZUF010000032.1, on the reverse strand, counting down.
TACATGGCCCACCAGACGGCGGTGATGTATCTAGGCCAGATCGTGGAGTACAGTCCCACGGAAGAACTGTATGAGAACCCGCTTCACCCCTATACCAAAGCACTCTTTTCGGCGGCGCTTCCCGCCCATCCCGACGACCAGCGGGAGGAGATCATTCTAACGGGAGAGGTCCCCTCACCCATCAATCCTCCGTCGGGCTGCCGGTTCCATCCGCGATGCCCATTTGCCATGGACCGGTGCTCCGTGGAGGTGCCGCTGCAATTGGACAAGGGCAACGGCCACCTGGTGGCCTGTCACCTTTACGATTAAGGGCTACGCCCAATCGATGCTGCCTGGCGCGGCGTCTGAAGCTGGTCTTGCCGCCTGACGGTGTCCCGCCGGCGGTCTTCCGGAAGCCAAAGTGTATGCCGGTGGCGATTGCTCAACCCAGCGTGAGCGCATGGCGCTAATGCCGGTTTCTGAAAGTAGGCCGCTTGGGGTAAAGCCCCGGCTCAGCCGGTTAGGCCACGTTGGCGCTGGCTTGGTCGACGAACCGGGCTACTTGGGCGGCGATGGCCGCGTGCTCCGGCGACTTTAAGCCCGGGTCCTCTTCGATCAACCTGGCTGCTTCGTTCCTGGCCATCTCCAACAACTCACGGTCCGAGATGTGGGCCATCCGCAGACTGGGCAGGCCGCTCTGGCGGGTGCCGAAGAAGTCGCCGGGCCCCCGCAGCTCCAGGTCCACCTCGGCAAGCTCGAACCCGTCGTGGATTCGCGCCAAGGCGGATAGCCGCTCCTTGGCGGTCTCCGAGGCGGTGTCCGATAAAAGCATGCAGTAACTCTTGTGCTGTCCCCGGCCGACCCGGCCCCGGAACTGGTGTAGTTGGGCCAGCCCGAACCGGTCCGCCCCGTCGATGAGCATCACCGTGGCGTTGGCCACGTCGATACCCACCTCCACCACCGGGGTGGACACCAGGATGTCCAACTCGCCGTCCCGGAATTGGCGCATGATCTTGTCTTTTTCCTTGGCGGGCATCCGGCCGTGCAGCAGTCCCAGCGACAGGTCGGGGAACACCTCTTGCGAAAGGCGCTGGTATTCCTCGGTTGCGGCCTTGGCTTCAATGGTCATGGACTCGTCCACCAGCGGGCACACCACGAAGGCCTGTCTTCCGTCCTCGACCTGCTTGCGGATAAACCCGTAGGCCGTATCCCGCTGTTCCGGCTCCAACCACTTGGTGGCGACCTCCTGGCGTCCGGCGGGCATCTCGTCGATGGTGGAGATGTCCAGGTCGCCGAACAGGGTGAGGGACAGGGTCCTGGGTATGGGGGTGGCCGACATTATGAGGGTGTGCGGGTTCTCCCGGCCCCGTTCTTGGAGAGCGGACCGCTGCATCACTCCGAACCGGTGCTGCTCGTCGGCCACCGCCAGGGCCAGTCTGGGCATCGAAACGCCGTCCTGGATCAGGGCTTGGGTGCCCACCAAGATGTCCAGGGTCCCGTCCCCGGCCATCTTGGTCAATTCACGTTTGGCCGGGGCGCGGGAACTGCCGGTCAACAGGCCGACGGACACCGGCCGGTCCATGTGTTCCAGGTAGACGGAGATCAGGTGGGGTTCTTGCACGGGACGGGCCAGTCCGCCCAGTAGGTCGCCGATGCTTTGGAAATGCTGCTCGGCCAGGATTTCAGTGGGCACCATCATGGCGCCCTGATACCCGGCGGCAGCCACTGACAGCAGGGCCGACAAAGCGACGACGGTCTTGCCGCTGCCCACCTCGCCCTGCAGGAGCCGGCTCATGGGCGGCGTGCCCCGGCGCAGGTCGGTTTCGATCTCCTGGATGCAGCGGCGCTGGGCATTGGTCAGGGGGAAGGGCAGTTTTTCGTAGAACGCATCGATCACGTTGGCCGGGGCGGCTATCTCTATGCCTTGCACGTTGTCGTGTTGCATCCGCCGCCTAGTCAATACCGCCAATTGAAGGGTGAAAAGCTCATCGAAGGCCAGGCGGCGCCGGGCCAGTTCCCAGGTCTCCATCTCTTTGGGGTAGTGGGCCTGGTACACCGCGTCCAGCAGGGGCATCAACTCGGTCCGGGCCAATATCTCGTCCGGGAGCGCCTCCTCCAGCCCGCCCAGCCAGTTCTCCACCGCCTGCCAGGTCAGCCGGCGCATGTTGCGGCGGGTTAGACCCTCGGTCAGTGGATAGACCGGCACCAGACGCCCGGTGTGGACGCCTGAACCGGCCGTGTCCAACATCTCGTGCTCCGGGTTCTCGAAGACAAGCTGTCCCCGGAAAACGGTTGCCTTGCCGCTGACGGCGATGCGGCTGCCCGGTTTGAGTGACCGGGCCAGATACCGCTGTCCGAACCAGATGACCCGCATGTTGCCGGTTTCGTCGCTCAGCACCGCCTCGGTGTCGCGGCGGCGTCCTTTGGGGCCCTTGGCTATCTCCCTTGCTTCCCAGACGGTGGCGACCACCGTGCATTCCTCGCCCGGTGTTAGCTCGGAGATCTTCACCGAGGTGGAGTAGTCCTCATGGCGGCGGGGAAAGAGATAGAGCAGGTCGCGGATGGTCTCCACGTCCAACCGCTTGAGACGGGCACTCAGCTTGGTGTCCACCCCGCGCAGGCGGTCAACAGGGGCATCGACCGTGACCTCAGGGGACGGGGGCTTGTAGCGGGTCTTTTTGGCTGGAGCGGCCTTCTTCGCGGCCGGCTTCTTCTTCGGCGGAGCCGGGGCGGGTTTGGCCGCCGTAGCGGTGTCCCGTTCGTTGTCCAGGGGGGCTGCCAGGGATTCCCGCCACTGGGCGACCCATTGGGCCCGCACCTTGGCGGACATGGAGTCATACGACTCCTTCAACAAGAACGTCTCGTCGCCGGACCCGCCGGCTTGAGATGCCATCTCCTCCGCCCAGCGGGCAACGAACTTGTCCAATCCGCCCATCACGGCCTTGTTGTCAAAGCCGTGGGACTCCTCAAGCTTGAGGATGTTTTGGAAGGCGTCGGCCCAGGAGGCCGCGCCGGACCTTTGCGTGGTCATTAGGCGGTTACCCTAACACGCTGGGTTGCCCGGATTCGAGGCGGGGAATGGGTTACTTCAATCATTCTCGTCCGCCGCCGGCCCGTCAATCATTGAATGACATAAAGTAGGGTGGTCCGGCCCTAGCGGGCCCCTTGGGTAACGGCCACGCCCAGAGCGTCGGGACCGATGTAAGTGCCCAGGGTCGACCCGAACCGGGCTTCGATGATCTGATCGTCGGGCACTAGACCGGTCAACTTTTGTTTCAGTTCCGCCATCCGCTCCGGGTCCGTGCTGTAGATCACGGCCAACCGGCGCACCGGGGCCAGGTCTTGGGTCAGTTCCACCAGACGGCGCATGGCCCGCTCCCGGCTCCTGGGCCGCTCCACCGGGTGGGCTTCGCCGTCTTGGAGCCGAAGTATGGGCTTCACGTTCAAGACCGAGCCCATGAACGCTCGGGCCTTGCCGATACGGCCACCTTTCTGAAGGTATTCCAGGGTGTCCAAGGCAAATAATCCGTGATGCGAGGTCAATCCCTGCCGCACCTTCGCCGCAACGTCCAGATAGTCTCCGCCTTCGGCCGCGATGATCGCGGCGTCCAGCACCGCCAGTCCCAGGGGTATGGAGGCCAACTGGGAATCGATTATCTCCACCGGCGCGCCGTCTTCCAGCGAGGCTTTGGCCTGCTCAGCCGAGTTCAACGTGCCGCTCAATTTTCCCGAGACGTGTATCGAGATCAGTTGGTCGCCCCGGCCGACCAAGTCCCGGTAGACCTCCTGAAAGTCGGCCACCGTCGGTTGGGCGGTGGTCGGGGTGCGGCCCTTGGCCTGGAGTCGGACGTAGAACTCGTCGGCTTGGATGTCCACGCCGTCCTTGAAAGTCTGGTCGTCGACGACCACGTAGCAGGGCAGGACTGTAATTTGATGTTTTTGGACCAGGTCTGCGGGCAGGTCTGCCGAGCTATCGGTAACTATGCGTATCGTCATATGCCTCTGGTACAGCTACGTTTGGGTTTGGCGGGCGCTGGGATTATTTGTGGGATTATTCAACGAGATTATTCACGAGATTATTCAACGGAAGCCAGGTATTGGTGATGGGGTTGTCCGCCGTCGATAAGGTCCACTTGGATGCCGGGAAACCCACTCTCCAATTCCGCGGCCACCAACTCTGCGTCGGAGACCGAGGTGTCTGCGCCGAGATAGATGGTGACGATGGCCCCGGCGTTGAGCCCGGCCCGGTCCAGGGCGGACCTTAGGGCCTTTTCCGGGCTGTCCTCCGCCGTGACCATTAGTCCCTCCAAGAGGCCGATGTATTGGCCCTCAGTGACCGCCACGCCACCGATATCGGTGCCCCGGACGGCCTTGGCCACCTCCAGGGACGCCACTTCAGACAGGGCGGCGGCCATGGCGTCGACGTTCTCCTGCCATGGTCCTTCCGGGTTGAAGGCCAGTAGCGCCGCCACTCCCTGGGGCACGTTCTTGGTTGGGACAACATGGATGAAGGGCTCCGCGGCCGCGGCCTGTTCCGCCGCCGACACCACGTTGCCGTTGTTGGGAAGGACGATGACGTCTTTGGCGCCGGTGCCACGGGCGGCGTCCAATATCTGCTGGACACTGGGGTTCATGGTTTGACCGCCATCGATCACGTCGGCGCACCCTGAGTCCCGGAACAGGTGGGCCAGCCCTTCGCCCTGCGCCACCGGCAGCAACGCCAGGGCCAAGGCGGCGCCTTCGGCTTGGTCCGGATGGTCCGGTTGGTCCGGTTGGTCCCGGGGGGCGCCGGCAGCGAAATTCCGGTTCTGGCTGTCCATGTTCTCGATCTTGATCTCGGAAAGAGCGCCCAGCGACTCCGCGTAGCTGAGGGCCGGGGCGGGGTCTTCGACGTGTATGTGCACCCGGACGTTACGGCCGTCGCCCACGATTGTGGTGGACCGAGCGGTCTCTTGGAAATGACTGCGGACCCGGTCGAGGTCCAAGTCTAGTTCCCCGACGCTACTAATGATGAACTGGGTGCAAAACCCCCATTCCTGTTCCACCGTCGCGGCCAGATATTCGGGCTTGATCAGGCGGCCGTCGTTGCTGTCAGCCGCTCTCTGGAACCGGGACAAGGCCGACAGGTCAACCAGAGATGAGCCGCCGTCAGAAAGGGACCGGAGGGCCCCGCCGATCAATACCACGATGCCAAGTCCGCCGGCGTCCACCACGCCGGCCTCCCGGAGCACCGGCAGTTGTTGCGGAGTGCGTTCCAGGGCGTCCAGAGACGCTAGATAGGCCGTTTCCCACAGGCCGAGCACGTCGCCCTCCGACCCCTGGAAGGCCCCTTCAACGGCTTCAGACGCCATTCTAATCACCGTGAGCATCGTGCCTTCCACCGGGTTGCCCACCGACTTATAGGCTCCGTCTGACGCCAGCTTGAAAGCCAATGCCAGGTCGCCCGCGGCCAGGTCCTCCTTGCCGGCCAGCGCGTCGGAGAAACCCTTGAAGAATTGGGAGAGGATCACGCCGCTGTTCCCCCTGGCCCCGAAGAATGCCCCCTGGGCCAGGGCGGAGGAGACCGTGGCCACCGAATGGTCCCGGCCGTCGGGGCAGCCTTCCGCCGCCGATTGCACGGCTGAGCGCATGGTCAGGAGCATGTTGGTGCCGGTGTCGCCGTCGGGCACGGGGAACACGTTCAGGGCGTTCACGGTGTCCCGGTACTCTTCCAGGCACCCGGTGGCCGCCGAAAAAGCTTTTTTGAGGTCCTGTCCCCGTAGCTGGTCCATACTTGACCCGTCATCTGAACGAATGGCCTGAGCGATTGGGCCGATTTGTGGCGTACGGTAATATGGGGAGATCGTAGGAGGATTCCAAGGGAATTATATATCATGGCTCCTGGGGTGGATTCGATTGGCTCCGCCCCGATTTGGCGATTGGACCGGCGGGTAGCCGGAGCGTCGCCCAGGCGGGACTGGGCACGAAATTCCTTGACAGGCGCAGGGGGCTCCCGTAGTATTGAAGGTCGAGGATTATATGGACTACGCGGTAATCAAAACAGGCGGGAAGCAGTACCGGGTCAAGCCCGGGGACACGTTGGATGTCGAGCTCCTGCCCTATCCGGTAGACTCGGTAGCCGAGTTCAGCGAAGTATTGGCCCTCTCCGACGGCGGAGAGGTTACCTTCGGCGTTCCCTTGGTGGAAGGCGCCAAGGTGACCGCCCAAGTCTTGTCCCATTACAAAGACCGCAAGTTGATGGTCTTCAAGTACAAGGCGAAGACCCGTTACCGGAGAAAGCGCGGCCACCGGCAGTCCTACACCCGGCTGCTGATACAGGACATCGAACTAACCAAACCCCGCGCCCGGACGCGGCGGCGGGCCTCGACAGAGGCGGCTCCCGCTGAGGGCGGAGAAGGGAATAACTAATGGCCCATAAGAAGGCTGGCGGCAGCACCAACAACGGCCGGGACAGCGTTTCCAAGCGACTTGGCGTTAAGAAGTACGGTGGCGAGCGCGTCACCAGCGGCTCCATAATCGTCCGGCAGCGCGGCACCCGGATAAAGCCCGGCAGGAATGTTGGCCTGGGCCGCGATTACACGATCTTCGCTGTCATCGATGGCGAGGTGAAATTTGAATGGGCCGCCAAGGGCCGCCGCCGGGTTAGTGTGTACCCGGTGGAAGCCGCCTGATTCGGCTCGGCCGGCTCAACTGAAACACCAGAAAGATAGACCGGTAAGAAATGAAAACAGATATTCACCCCCATTTTTATAACTCCACGGTGACCTGCTCCTGTGGCAACGTATTCAACACCGGGGCCACCAAGCCCACGCTCCGCGTTGAGGTGTGCAGCAATTGCCACCCCTTCTACACGGGCGAACAGCGGGTCGTCGATACCCAGGGACGCATCGAACGGATGCGGCGCCGCTATAACCTTAAGTAGTCCTCGCCCCATCCCGGCGGGATTACCCGGCACAACCATGAAAGCCGAGAGATCGAGGGCGCCGAGCCCTCGATTTTCTATTTAAATCGAGAATATTCTCAGCCGTGGGGACCGGACACCGGTCCCATAGTCCGGCAAATAGAGGCCGATAGTTGGCGAATCAGCCCCCACATCTGTACGGCGGACAGGCGGTAATCGAAGGCGTGATGATCCGCGGCCGGGACCACTTCGGCATGGCGGTCCGGCGCCAAGACGGGTCCATCGAACAGCACCATGAGCTCCTTAGTTCGATCTATAACGGCCGTCCTCGCCGCTGGCCGCTGGTCAGGGGATTTCTCACGCTGCTGGAAACGCTGATCCTGGGGATCAAGGCCCTGCAGCTTTCCGCCAATATGGCCGCCCGTGACCAGATGCCCGAGGAAGAGGAAGGCATCCCGGGTTGGGTCATGGCCTCCACGTTGGGCGTTTCGCTGGTTTTTGGCATCGGACTGTTCTTCGTAACTCCGCTGCTCATCGCCTGGGCCCTGAATCCGGTGCTGAATTCGGCCCTGCTGAGCGAGATAGTCGAGGGCGTGATCCGGTTGCTCTTCCTGTTGGGATACATCACCTTGATAGGTATGCTCAAGGATGTCAAAAGGGTCTTTGCCTACCACGGCGCGGAGCATATGACGGTGCACGCCCAGGAGGCCGGGCTGCCCCTCACCGTGGCGAACGTGCGGAAGTTCGACACACCCCATCCGCGCTGCGGCACGGCCTTCCTGTTGACGGTGGTGGTGGTTTCGGTGGTGGTGTTTGCGCTGTTGTTGGGGCCGCCTCTCGAATGGCGGATCGCGTCACGAATTCTACTCTTGCCGGTGATCGCCGCAGTGAGCTATGAGATCATACGGTTCAGCGGCGCTCACCAGAACACATGGTACGGAAAGATGATCTCCAAGCCGGGTCTGTGGCTGCAGAAGCTGACCACCCGGCAACCCGACGACCAGCAGATCGAGGTGGCCATCCGGGCCATGGAAACGGCCATCGCCGCCGACGCAGGCGAAACCGTGGCCAGAGAGATTCCGCCGTCCGGAACGGAGAAGGCGCCAGACGGCGTTGCCTAGTGCCTGGTCGCAATGATCAACGTTGCCAATTCCGCTCATGGTGAGCCTGTCGAAGGGCGCGGCTAAGTCTTGCCACTTGTCAGAACACCCTATGTCAAGGCGGTGGTTCGACAAGCTCAGAGTGAGCGGATGGGTGAAGTTGCGCTTCCCCATGGAACATCAACGCATAGACGTAGGAGCGGGTTTCAAACCCGCCCCTACACGCGCATCGACGATTTCTCGGACTCGCAGACCACATTAGACCACTCAGGGTGAGCGGAAGACCCTAACGGCGACTTCTGAAAGTAGGCACTAAGCGTTCTTTAACTTAGGTTCCAGCGGGGATTCCGCCCGGTCTGCTCTTTCAGGTAGTCCACGATCCAGTCCCGGACGCCCTCGGCGATGTAGAAAGTGGGCTTCACCAGTTCGCTCTCGTCTTCGATCAACCCCTCTTCTTTGGCGATGGCGGCCACTTCGGTCCCCGGCATCACGCTGACACCGACACGCAGGTTGGCCATGGCCGGGTTGATGCTCCGCAGGAAGTCCAGCTTCTGGTCGACGGTCTCTCTCGTCTCCCCAGGCTCACCGAAGACCTTGCCGATGTTGTAGTGGAGGTCGCCCTCGTCGCACATCCGGCACACCTCCGTCAGCCGGCTGGTTACCTCGGATATGCTGTCCTGGTCGTAGGGATTGCCGCTGCGGTTGCCCATCATCACCAGGCCACAGCCCGCCTCCTTCATAACGCCGATGAGTTCGGTGTCGCAGTTAAAGGGCGCCAGGTTGGTGTTCCAGCGGACGTTGACATTGGAATCGATCAATTCGCGGCACAGTGATTTGGCGTGGTCCAAAGGGAGGTTGAAACCGTTGGCGATGAAGAAGACCTTCTTCATCCCAAAGCGTTCCTTCATGTCTTTGACCTCGGCGACCACATCGTCGATGGGCCGGATCACCCGCCAAGCGGATTCGTCTATCTGGACCTGAGAAGCATCGGCCGGATAGGAGAAACTGCTCAGTTGGGTGAGGATGCCGATGCCGAATCCGGCCTTGTTGTACCGCGCCATATCCAGGTCTTCCAAACGCGGCGGCTTGGCGAACTCCGAGGTGCAGTAGCCTTCATTCCGTAGAGTCTGGCCGTCCTTCTTGTAGACCAGGCCGGGTAGGTCGAAGTAGTCCGGTTCGCCAACCTCCAGACGGTCGACCAGGGTGGCAAAGGTCTCGCCGGCGTCGCCCGCCAACCCTAGATCGGGGCCGAGGAACTCGAAACACTCTCTCGGAAGGATGCTGAAGGCCGGGCCGCCGCATACGATGACGGCGTTGCTCAGGGACCGGATGCGGTCGATCACCTCTTTACTGATGGGGAGCGCCCATTGGGTGTTCAGGTAACTGTGGTTGCTCAGGTTCCTGACGGACACCCCCACCATCTCGGGTTGGAACTCCTGTACGGCGGATTCCACGTCGGACAGATGGTCATCGGAAAACATCAGGTCCAGCACCTTCACCTGATGACGGCCGTGGTCCAGGTGCCCGGCGATGTAGGCCAAACCTATCGGCATCGGCTGGGCGTTCATTCGGCTTTGTAGCTTGTCGTGGCGGTTGGTCGCGATCAATAGGACGCGCATTCAGTCCTCCTTCGGCTGACGGCCCAAGCCGTGCCCGAGCGTGACCGGCCAATTATCCTTCATGTACTCTTGAAATACAAAGGGCCGTTTGGCCCATCTTTAACTGGAGGACCAGCCAGGGGAGTCTGGTGTAATATACTCGCAACCGTTGACATTACGCGGCATAGCAGACGGCGATCTTTACGGTAATGCTAGAGCGTCCAAAGGGGGGCCCATGGACCAGAAAGTGATCGAGGCAAACCTGGCGGCGGTGGAGGCCCATTTCGGCAGCGAGGCTGGCGGACGAATCGACGAGGCCGTGGCGCTATATACCGACGACATCGTATGGGAGGCGCCCTCCCGCAACATCGTCCTAAGGGGCAAACAGGCGGTCGCCGACAACTACCGGGAGATGTTCTCCGGTTTTAAAGACGTGGAATTTCACACCCTCGACCGGTTCGCCACCGAAGAGCGGGTCGTGGACGACAGCATCATCTCGCTGGAGATCACCAAAGAGGGGTTCATGCCCTTTCCCGTGGGCACCAAGATCGAGATGCGGCTGACCCACATCTTCGAGATGCGGGACGGAAAGATCAGCAAAGAGATCGGGATCGAGGGACCGCCCAAGGCGGTTTAGACCGCTCGGCCTAAATGGCCCATCAACGCGCTGGTGTTTGTTGACAATTAAATACCGATATATTAGGGTTTCAGCATCTGAACTCGGACGAAGATACACGAATATGGTGGTGTAATGGTAACGACTATCAACGATGACATGTTCACCGCGGACGTTATTCAGGACCCCTACCCTTACTACGGCCGAATCAGGGAAGAAGACCCCGTTCACTGGAACGAGCTTTACGAACTCTGGGTGATCACCAGGCACGACGACCTGGTCTGGATGACCCGGAACCACGAGCAGTTTTCCAATGCCGTGTTCATGAACGACCCCCGCCCCGCGTATCCAGCGATCTTAGAGTCGGACACCGAGCTCTATGATTACGTGAGGTCCTACCAAGGCGACCAGTTCATCCAGTACGACCGCCCGGAGCACCTGGAGATGCGGAAGGTCGTGCACGGCTACTTCACGCCCAAGTCCATGGAGGAATGGCGGCCGCTGGTGAAGTCGGCCATAAAAGACCTTCTGGACGCAGCCGAGGCCAGGGGCGAGGTGGACCTGATGCGGGACTTGGCCGTGCCCCTGCCGGTCCTGGTTATCGCCGAGATGATGGGTGTGCCGGAGTCGGAACGCGGGCACATCAGGATGTTGGCTGAGAAACTGCTGAACATCGGCCGGGGCGAGCCAGACCGCATGCGGATCCTGACCGAGGGCATGCAGGGAATGCTGGATTACGTGGACCCATTGGTAGACGAGCGGATCGTCAACCCCAAGGACGACTTTATATCGGTGCTCGCCGGCGGTGAGAAGTCCGGCGTGTTTACCCGTCATCAGGTGCTGGTCAACACCTCGCTGTTGCTGCTGGCCGGTCATGAGACCACCATCAACCTGATCTGCAACGGCACCCTGGCCTTCATGAACAACCGCGACCAGTGGGACCTGCTAAAGAGTGACACCGAAGGAATGATGGTCAGGGCCACCGAAGAAGCCCTGCGGTACGACTCGCCGGTGAAGTCCATCCAGCGTCTCGCCTCCGAGGACGTGGAGATGCGGGGAAAGCAGATCAAGAAGAACGACCGCATCCGCTGGTTCATGTCTTCGGCCAACCGCGACCCCAACAAGTTCGAGAACCCGGACACGATGGACATCACCCGGTGGCCCAACCCCCACGTGGCCTTCGGCGCCGGAGTTCACCACTGCCTGGGCGCGACCATCGCCAGGGTCGAGGGACAAGAAGTGTTTAGTGCGTTGGCCGAGCGGTACCCGAATCTGGAATTAAAGACCCATGATATGGAGTACCAGCCCAGCATCACCTTCCGCTCCATAAAGAGCCTGCCCGTCTCATTAAATTAAATCGTGGGCTTGGCCCTAAGAGTAAGCTCAAATACCGGCTCCCGGTGACATTGACACCGGGAGCCGGTTTACATATTGTGGTATCGTTTCATGGTACCGGGGGCCGGGACAGCCCAAAATGACTCTGGGATAGGCTGTTCGCGTGTCTGCGCCGATGATACCGGAGCCCGAGGGTTCAGTGGAGGAAGACGGGTTGAGGACGGGCCGCATGTTCGGGGCAGTTTCGGCAGACCACCGGGCCGCTGATTCGGGCGGGTCGTACAGTCCACCGCGCTACTGCAGCGGGCGGGCTTTTTTTATGGTGCCGGGACGATGACCGGCCCATTGTCTCCATCAAGCAATAACCGCGGTCCGTTGATGGCGCGGAGGGTCGGAGAGGTCGTCGAGTCCACCTCCACGTCGTTCGTGGCCCAGTGTTACCAATTGGAGGGCGCTCCGGCCCTTGGCGGCCTGGTGCGGACCGATTCCCCCGATATTTACGGCGTGGTCGGGCGCGTTACCACAGAACCGTTGGACTCGGCCCGGCCGGTCCTGGCCCGCGGGGAGGATGCAGAATCCGAAGAAGACGTGATCCGCGACAACCCCCAATTGGCCCGGTTGCTGACCTCCCGCTTTGAGGTCTTCATCGCGGGGCACGTGGAAGACGGTGTCACCCGCCAGTACCTGCCGCCCCGGCCGCCCCGCGTACACTCCTTCGTCTACGCCTGCAGTCCGGAGGAGGTCTCCCAATTCACCGCCCGCTTGGACCTGCTGCGTTTGTTGCTAAATTCCGGGGCGCCCCACGCCGATGAGATCGTCGGCGCCTGCATCCGGCAAGCAGCCTCGTCCCACGCCCAGCCGGCCGATTTCCTGGCCCATGCTGGCCGGACCCTGGCCGTGGAACTCTCCGCCGACGTGGCCCGGCTGAACTCCATACTGCGGAGGGTCGCACCTTGACCCTGTTTGATGAAACCCACGGGGAGACCAACGGGGTCAGTAGCGGTAATACCCTCCCCGAACCAGGGCAGCCGCTGGGCATGGTCATTGAAGGTTCGGTGGCCAACGGCGTCGAGGTCCGGCTGGACCCGGGGGTCTCCGTCGAGCAGGTAAAGGTCGGCACTTTCGTCACCATCCAGGGGACCGACAACCGGTTCTTCGGAGTTGTCACCGATGTGGGCCTGGGCAGCACCGACCCCCGCCTGAAGTACACGCCGCTCCCCGTTGACGACCCCTTTGTCATTCAGGCCCTGCAGGGCACCGTCGCCTTTGGCACGGTATCGGTCCTGCCCCAACTGACCATGCCGCAAATACTGGGTGACCCGGAAGCGTTGGGTGACAAAGCGGGCCCCGCCGCGGCCAAGAGCATCCCATCCCACTTCTCCCGGGCGTTCACCGCCTCCCAGAAGGACGTGGAGATGGTCTTTGGCAGCGAGGCGGACGGCAATTTCTGGATCGGCAGTCCCCTGGATATGGAGACCAAGCTGTGCCTGGACCTGGGGGAGTTGGTGAAACGGTCCATGGGCGTCTTCGGCAAGAGCGGCACCGGCAAGACCTTCCTCACCCGCCTGCTGTTGGTGGGCATCCTTCAGAGCGGCCAGGCGTCCTCGCTGATCTTCGACATGCACAGCGAATACGGTTGGCAGGGCCAGGACACCGATAAGGGAGTCACCGTCAAGGGCCTGAAGCAGCTCTTCGGCGCCAAAGTGTCCACCTTCACCCTGGATGAGGAGCACTCCCGGCGGCGGGGAGTGTCCACCGACGAGACGGTGCAATTGGGTTTCAATCACATCGAGCCGGAAGATGTCGAATTGCTCCGGGAGTCGCTGAACCTGTCCGATGTCGCGGCCTCCGCTGCCTACAACCTGCGGGAGAAGTACGGCGAGGAAAGTTGGCTCAAGGAATTCCTGGACGCTGGGCGGAGCGGTTCCTTGCTGGAGCTGGCTGACGAGCTTCAGGTCAACGCCGGGGCGTTACGGGCCCTCTACAACCGCATGGGCCGGTTTACCCGTCACGGATTCATGGTGGAACACAGCCGCGTGGACACCGCCGCCCGGATAATCGAGCACTTGGAACGGGGACAACACGTCGTGCTGGAGTTCGGCCGTTACGGCGATGACGAGGCGGCCTACATCTTGGTCAGCAACCTGCTGACCCGACGCATACACCGCAAATACGTTGAAGCCAAAGAGTCCGCCATGGGCGGCGTAGGCAAAGAACCGCGCCCGTTGGTAATCGTCATCGAGGAGGCCCACAAGTTCCTCAACACCAAGGTTGCCTCCCAGACCATCTTCGGCATCATCGCCAGGGAACTCAGGAAGTACAACGTAACGCTGATGGTTATCGACCAGCGGCCCAGCGGCATCGACCCCGAGGTGCTGAGCCAGGTGGGCACCCGGTTCAGTTGCCTGTTGGACAACGAGCGGGACATCGATGCCGTGCTTTCGGGGACATCCGGTAGCCGCCAACTGCGTTCGGTCCTGGCCCGGCTGGAGTCGAAGCAGCAGGCCCTGATTTTCGGCCACGCCCTGCCCCTGCCGGTGGTGGTCCGCATCCGGGATTACGGTCCCAAGCTATATGAGACGGTCCAGGCTGGCGGGGATTCCGAGGAAGAAAGGAAACGCAAAGTGGACGAGCTTTTCGGAAGCTAACCCAACACCAGCGGTGATCGGCGTCGCCAACGCCCTTCTCGGTGTCCTCCACCATTACCGTTGGTGGCGGGTTTGGTTGCCGTTCGTGGTGAGCCCGTCGAACCACCGCACCGCATCTGCCAAGCCTTGGTTGAAGATACAAGGACGAACGGATGACGATAACGGCTACGATCTAGTTGCTAGCCCCTTCTACTGTGTAAAGTCTGACGTATTGATTGTCTACCACGTCGCCGTGTTCAGAGAAGGTAAAGTTGGACGTTATGAGTCCGGTGGCCCCACTGAACTCCCCATCACCCTCGGTAATACTCCACATGACAGTGCCGTGGTTGATTCCTGATACTGGACTGGGGGCCATGTGCCCTACTCCGACGGTCTTGAACTTCAAGCTACCACGTCCGGCGTAGTTGATTGTCCCAACCTCGTCGAACCCGTCACCCGTCAACACCACCTCAGACTCAAACGTCACGCGCTCTCCTTTGGGGCCTGTACCAGAACATTCCACATGGAAGGTGTTCTCTCGACCCTCGACAGGCACCCCTTTCCCCTGTGTTTCCGTAGCGAATACGATTTCTGCCATAACGACCTCCTTATTTGCTGTGTTCGCGAGGAAAAGTTAACTCAGAGGCTCAAAATGCTAGCATCTTATTCATCAATGTCAACAATAATGAATTATGGCCGGCGGCTAGGCCAAACACCGGACGGGTTGGCCGCCGTTGAGGGCAACCATGTCGGCAACGATGGGCCCCAAGTCTAAGACGGTGCCCAACGGCTCCCAGCGAAGCTCGGAATAGGCCCGGTGCAGGTTGCCCGCCAACCGCTCCGAGTCGTGCCAGTCGGCGAACCGGCCCAGATCGGTCTGACGTGAGGCCTCCAAAGGAGTCAACCCGGCGTCGAAGGCAGCCCGGGCGGTCTCTTGGACGAAATAGAGGTATGCTTCGATGTCGTCCATCACCGAGGGCCCACACACCGGGCCGTGTCCCGGAACGATGGTTTCCGCGCCAAGTTCCCGCAGCCGCTTCAACGCCTGTAGCGACCCCGAGACAGATCCCATGGCCACGAAGGGCGTGCCCTGATTGAAGATCAAATCGCCTGAGAAGAGCAGCTTGCGTTCCGGCAGCCAGGCGATTATGTCATTGGTGGTATGGGCCGGGCCCATGAAGACCAGCTCAATCTTGAGGTCGCCTGAGTCGCCTGAATAGAGCGTCAGCCGGTCATTGAACGTCACGAAGGGCGGGGCCAGCTCCAGGTTGCCCCATTCTACGTTGGGAAAGAGCGGGTGGAGCGCCTGCAGGCCGGTGTCGATCACCGTCTGACGGCAAAGGTCATGGCCGACGATGGCCGCTTCGGGCACCAGGTAGTTTCCGTGGGTGTGGTCGCCGTGATGATGAGTGTTCACCAAGGTCTTAATGGGCAGGGAGGAGACGCCGTGGACAGCCTCCAGATAGGCCCTGGTGCGCGCCTCGGTGAAACAGGTGTCGATCAGGGTCAGAGCGTCCTTGCCCTTGATGAAGCCGGCGTTGTTCAGTCCCCAACTGCCGTCCAGTTGGATGTAGGCGTAGACGCCGGGACTAACCTCCTCCAGCGTGGGCGGAGGCAGTTGCGCTGCGTAGTGGTCGTGGGCGGTGGTCATGTTCGTGTTCCTCGTGCCCCGGATAAATCGTCACCGGACGAAGTTGGAACAAATATAGGCGCAGGCATCGTGGCGGTCAACCGAGGCTTACTTTTACCGCGCCGAGGCCGGGGATATAATTGCGGGAGCCCGGACAACGCCCGGACATCACGGCTCCGGCACGTCGCAGTAGGAGAAGGTCCCATGCCCACCACCGCCCCTTACGGCTCTTGGCGGTCGCCCATCACGGCCGACCTTATCGTGTCCGGGTCCATCAGCCTGGGTCAGGTGGCCCTGGACGGTGAGGACATCTACTGGGTGGAGATGCGCCCATCGGAGGGCGGCCGCATGGTGGTCGTAAAGCGCACCCCGGACGGCGGCATAGTCGATATAACACCGGAACCCTTCAACACCCGCACCAAGGTGCACGAGTACGGCGGCGGGGCATACTTGGTCCGCCAAGGCACGGTCTACTTCTCCAACTTCTCCGACCAGCGGCTGTACCGGCAAGACCCCGGCGGAGAGCCGCAGCCAATAACCCCGGAAGCCGATATGCGCTACGCCGACGGCTGTTTCGATACGACCCGTAACCGCATCATCTGCGTCCGGGAGGACCATACCGGGGACGGCGAGCCGGTCAACGCCATCGTCGCCGTGGACGCCCAGGGACAGGCGGACCAGCAGGTCCTCTACCAGGAGTCGGATTTTTGTTCAAACCCCCGGCTCAGTCCCGACGGCTCGACGCTGGCCTGGCTGACCTGGGACCATCCCAACATGCCCTGGGACGGCACGGTACTCCTGGTTGCCCAGCTCGACGGTCAGGGACAACTGGGAGAGGCACAAGCAGTGGCCGGAGGCAGGGCCGAGTCAATCTTCCAGCCCGAGTGGTCGCCCGATGGCGTGCTCCACTTCGTCTCCGACCGCAGCGGCTGGTGGAACCTGTGGCGCTGGGAGAACGGACAAGCGCGACAGTTGACCAGCCTGAACGCCGAGTTCGGCAAGCCGCAATGGGTGTTCGGCTCCGGCGCCTACTCCTTCGTTTCGGCCGGCCTGATCGCCTGCAGCTATGTGGAGGATGGCACGTGGAAGATCGCCATGCTGGATATCCAGTCGCGGGACCTGGTCCCGGTGGAGACCCCTTTCTCCGAGATGGGCGAGGGGGAGATCCATGCGGGCGGCGGCAAGGCGGGCGGCGGCAACATAGTTTTCGTGGCCGGAGCGCCCACCCGGCCCATGTCTTTGGTGTCGTTGGACTTGGCCCGCGGTAAGTGGCAGGAACTCAGAAAGTCCCACAACCTGGAAATTGACCCAGGCTACCTCTCAGCGGCCCAACCCGTGGAATTTCCGACTCAAGACGGCAAGACGGCCCACGCCTTCTTCTACCCGCCCAAGAACCGCGACTTCCAAGGACCGGCCGGAGAGAAACCTCCGCTGCTGGTCAAGAGTCACGGCGGCCCCACCGGAGCGGCCTCCACCGCCCTGGACCTGGGCATCCAATTTTGGACCAGCCGGGGAATCGGTGTCCTGGACGTCAACTACGGCGGGAGCACCGGTTACGGCAGGGAGTACCGGGAACGGCTAAACGATGCCTGGGGAATCGTGGATGTCGATGACTGCTGCAATGCCGCCCTGCACCTCGTCGACCGGGGCGAAGCCGATGGAGACCGGTTGGCCATCGAAGGAGGCAGCGCCGGCGGGTACACCACCCTGGCGGCCCTGACCTTCAAGGAGGTCTTCAAGGCCGGCGCCAGCCACTACGGCGTCAGCGATCTGGAGGCCCTGGCCAAGGAGACCCACAAGTTCGAGTCCCGCTATCTGGACGGTCTGGTCGGCCCCTACCCGGAGCGCCGGGACCTGTACCTGGAGCGTTCGCCAATCAACCACACCGATAGGTTGTCCTGTCCCTTGATCTTGTTTCAGGGCTTAGATGACCAGATAGTCTTGCCGAACCAAGCGGAGAGGATGTTCGAGGCCGTCCGCGCCAAGGGCATTCCCACGGCGTACATCCCCTTCGAGGGAGAACAGCACGGTTTTAGGCGGGCCGAGAACATCAAAAGGGCCCTGGAGGCCGAGTTGTACTTTTATTCCAGGGTCTTTGGCTTTGAATTGGCCGACCCGGTCGAGCCCGTGGACATCGTAAACCTCCCCGGTTAAAAGACCTCCGGCTCGAACCCTAGCCCGGCGCTTGGGCATCATATTCCCTGAGCAGCACCGACCATTCAGGATTTCAAAGTGGTGCGATGGAGGACCGATGGAGCAGCCCAAGATCACCGTTTACGGCGCGCCCTGGTGCCCCGACTGCAAGCAGTCGAAGCAATTTCTGGGGGAGCAGCGCATCCGTTTTAATTGGGTCGATATCGACGAAGATGAAGCGGGCCGCCGGCGGGTCCAAGAGTTGAACGACGGCAAACAGATCATTCCCACCATCATCTTCGAAGACGGCTCGATCCTGGTGGAACCTTCCAACGCCGAACTGGCGGCCAAATTGGGCATCAACCCCAAGGCGAAACGGGAGTTCTACGACTTGGTGGTCGTGGGTAGCGGCCCCGCCGGTCTCGCCACTGCCCTTTACGCGGCCCGCGAGGGCATCGAGACCCTGGTCATCGAGAAGGGTGGCATCGGTGGCCAGGCAGGAACAACCGAGCGGATAGAAAACTATCCGGGATTTGTGGAAGGCATCGGCGGCGGCCAGCTTGCCGACCAGATGCGGGCCCATGCCGAGCGATTCGACGTGGAGATCCTGTCGGCTCAGACCGTGACGAAAATCCGGGCTGAGGGCGATTACAAGATGATTACCACCGAATCGGGAGACGAGTACTGTTCTATGGCCATATTGCTGGCTCCCGGCACCCGGTACCGGCGGCTGAACGTCCCCGGCGAGGATGACCTGATTGGGGCTGGTATCCACTTCTGTGCCACCTGTGACGGCCCGTTCTACAAGGGCCGGGAAGTCATCGTGGTGGGCGGAGGCAACAGCGGCATCGAAGAGGGGCTGTTCCTGACCAAATTCGCCAGCAAGGTCACGGTGTTCGAATACTCGGACCGGCTGGGGGCCAGCCAGATACTGCGCGAGAAGGCCGAGGAGCACCCGAAGATGGAGATACGGCTCAGCAGCGCCGTTCAGGAGTTCAAGGGCTCCGGGCATCTGGAATCGGTCTTGGTCGAGGACCGGACCACCGGGAAAGTTGAGGAACTGTTCCCCGCCGCCGCGTTCATCTTCATCGGACTCGACCCCAATACCCAATTCGTGAAGGACACGGTGGAAACCGACAAGTGGGGCTTCATCACCACCAGCGGGACCATGGAGACCAGCTTGGAGGGCGTGTTCGCCGCCGGAGACGCCCGTGGCGGCAGCACCAAGCAGGTGGCCAGCGCCGTTGGCGAGGGCGTAACTGCGGCCCTGATGATCCGCAACTACCTGGAGAAGCAACAGGGAAACCGGGGCTACAAGGGCGACTAGGGCCGGCGGGATCAAAAGGGACCCAATTCTAACCTTGGCGCAATCCTGGACCCCAAAAAGGCCTGTCGAGAAAACGTAGGGGCACAGCATTGCCGTGCCCCTACGTTTTTGAAACCGGTGCTTCCTCAGAACAGATCATTGATGGCTGATGCGGGTCCTTCGACGGGCTCAGGACGAGCGGGAGGGAATTGACGTTCGTTTTGGGGCACAGTCCGGGCGAGGTAGGGGCGGGAATCCTCTGCCGCGTCTCCGATAGGAGGGATCGCCATTATGCCCTCGGGCCGAATCCCCGCCCCCTCCCATTGATCGAACGTCGACACGACCTCGTGCGGTTCCACACCCGCTTTCTGCGGTTCGTTGCCCACGTTGACCTGAAGCAGAGCAGGCGGCGGGGCGCCGAGACCTTTCAGCCAGGGGTCGACAAGGCTGTCCCGGTCGAACGATTGCAGCAGACCGACGTAAGGCCGCACGATCCGCACCTTGTTTCGCTGAAGAGGACCGACGAAATGCCAGTCGATGTCGTCCGGCAGGTCGTGGGCTTTGGCCGCCAACGCCTGGCCCCGACTCTCTCCGAACGCCCGCTGCCCCGTGGCATAGGCTTGGAGGATCGAGGCCTGGGAATGCCCTTTGCTCACCGCCACGGTGCGGATCTCCTCCGGGCGGCGCCCGGCTCGTCCGGCTGCCGCCTCCAGACGCTGCATCACCTCAGCCAGCCCGGCAGCCACGCTCATGCGGTTCGCCAGCCGAGCGCTGCCAGACGGGACGACGTCGCATCGTTGCGG
The DNA here is from genome assembly GCA_022573285.1 of Chloroflexota bacterium. Classification (GTDB taxonomy): domain Bacteria; phylum Chloroflexota; class Dehalococcoidia; order Lucifugimonadales; family UBA3495; genus UBA9611. Next base: position 114 of record JACZUF010000032.1, on the reverse strand, counting down.
TAGGAGAACCAGCCTTCACCACACCTGGTGCAGGCGTCCGCCGACCACCAGTCGACATTGGGGATCTGGGCCTGGATCGCCCCCGGAAGATCGACGCTGGTCGTGCCCCAGTCG
>JACZUF010000071.1 GCA_022573285.1 Chloroflexota bacterium | reverse complement strand
TCGAGGCCTTCCCCATGATACCCCTCAGGCTCACTCTCAGAAACTTTCTCTGTTACCGGGAGAACGTTCCCACGCTGGACTTCACCGGGATTCACATCGCCTGCCTCTGCGGCGCCAACGGCCACGGCAAATCGGCCCTGCTGGACAGCATCACCTGGGCGTTGTGGGGCAAGGCCAGGGGCAAGATCCAAGACGAAATGATCTCCTACGGCGCCGACGAATGCCGGGTTGAGCTGGACTTCTCCTCCCGCGGCCAGGACTACCGCGTCATCCGCAGCCACGCCCGGGGCGGCAAACGGCGGCGGGGCGGCGCGTCCGACCTGCAACTGATGGTATTAGAAGGGGGCGGCGGGGAAGGAGACACGCCAAGGACGCTGACGGGCAATATGATCCGCGAGACCCAGGCCCGCATCGACCAGACCATCGGCATGGACTACGACACGTTCATCAACTCGGCCTTCCTGGTCCAGGGCCGGGCCGACGAGTTCACCAACAAGACTCCCGCGGAACGCAAGGCCGTCCTCAGCAAGATCCTGGGACTGGGGACCTATGACCGGCTCCAGGTGCTCGCCAGGGACCGGAACAACGGGGCCGAGAACGCCGCCAATATCGCGGAAGGCAACGTGGACCGCATGCGCCGGGAACTGGAGCAAATGCTTACGCCGTCGGCGGAACTGGAAGAGGTGGAAGAGGGCCTCGTTGCCCTGAACAAGAAGTTGGCGGAGCAACAGGCAAAAACCTCCGGGCTGCGGGAACAGGTGGGCGGACTCCGTAGGCGCCAGGCCGGCCAGGAAGAAACGGTGCAGCGGTTGTCGGCCTTGTCCAAGGAGATGGAGCAGTTCGAGTCCTCCCATCAAACGGCCCAGCAGCAGGTGGCGGCCTTTGAGAAGCTGGTGGATCAGGCCCCGGCCATCCGCCAGGGCGCGACCCAACTGGCGGCCGCGCGCGGCGCCTTCGCCCGGCTGGAAGAGGCAGGCCGTAGCTTCGACGAATTGGAGCGCCGCCGGTCGGCGGTCTCGGGTGACATCGACGTCAAACGGACGCGTCTGGAGTCCCAGGTCCAACAAATTAGCACGGAGATTGAGACACTTCTTAGCCCCAAAGCCCAGGGGTTGGAGCAACTCGAGACCAGTCAACGCCAGTTACAAGACGAGGGGCCGGGGTTTGAGGAGCAAAAGCGGGCCCTGGCGGTGGAGCGGGAGCGCCTCAACGTCCTGGCGGTCCAGGCGGGACAATTGCAAAGCTCTCTGGAGCGGTCCGCCAACGAAGGTCAAGAACTGAAGGCCAAGAAGGCATTGCTGGATGGCGCCGACGGCCAGGAAGCGGTGTGTCCGCTGTGCCAGACCCCGTTGAGTGAGGACGGCTGCCAGCGCCTGGCGGAGACCTTTGAGGCCGACATAGAAGCCAAGCGCGAAGAGTACCGCCAGACCTCGGCCCAGGTGAAGGCGCTGCAGGTTGAAACGTCCGAGTTGGAAGGACGCCTGCCCCAAGAGGAGCAGGCGTTGACCCAGGCCCAGACCAAGCGGCAGGTGCGGCTCCAACAACTGGAACAGCAGATGCAGGAGTCCCAACAGGCCCGGCTGGACCTGGCGGAGGCCGCCCCCAGATTGGAGGCCTTGCGGACGTCCTTGGCGGACGGGTCCTTCGCCGCCGAGGAGTCGGTCCAACTGAAGAAGCTGGAAGCCCAGATCCAGGAGTTGGACTATGACCCGGAGGCCCGCCAACGCACCTTCCAAGAGACTCAGAACCTGGACGAGTTCGCTCAACAAGAGCGACTGCTGGAACAGGCCGAGGCCGGGCTGCCGGGAGCCAAGGAGACTGCAGAGCAAAATGCTGCCATGGCCCAGCGGCGCAGGGAGGAACTGGAGCAGCTAAAGTCTCAGATGGAGGATGCCAAGCAGGCTTTGGTGGGACTGGCCGCCCTGGAGGGCGATTTCACCCAGGCCGAACAGCGGGAGCGGGAACTGGGCGTCAAGGTTCAGCAGGCCATCGAGCGTCAGGGATATCTCCGGAACCAGGTGGAGCGCAAAGAATCTTTGGGCCAGGAGATCGTTGCCGAATCGGCGCGGCTCACCGCGCTGCAGGACGAGCAGTCGATCTACCAGGAGCTGGCCACCGCCTTTGGCCGCCAGGGTGTCCAGGCCATGCTCATCGAGACGGTGGTGCCGCGTCTGGAGGACGAGACCAACGCGCTGTTGGGGCGCATGACCGACAACCGCATGAACGTGAAACTGGAGACCCAGCGGGAAAGGGCCTCGGGACAGGGCGATCTCCGGGAGACCCTGGAGATATTGGTCAGCGACGAACTGGGCCCGCGCAGCTACGAGATGTACAGCGGCGGCGAGGCCTTCCGGGTGAACCTGGCCCTGCGCATCGCCCTTTCCAAGGTGCTGGCCCAGCGCATGGGAGCGCCGCTGCCGACCCTGTTCATCGATGAGGGGTTCGGCACCCAGGACACCGTGGGCCGGGAGCGGATACTGGACGTGATCAGCGCCATCAGCAACGACTTCGAGAAGGTGCTGGTTGTCACCCACTTGGACGACTTGAAAGAGGCCTTCCCGGTGCGCATCGAGGTCCAGAAAGACGAGTCGGGTTCCACCTTTTGGCTCAGCTGAACACTCCGGGACGCACGGAGTTGGGGCTTACCTCAAATCTGTCATTCTGAGGAGGCGGTCCCGACGTCCCGATCGGTATCGGGAGGAAAGAATCCCGTTACACCACAACAGGTCGAACCAGTAGCAACGAGGGGTGACAGAGGGAGGCGCAGATGGAGCCCCGATTCCATCGGGGCTACGGGCCATTATTATCATCTTTGAGGCAAAGTTCACTGATTTTAGGCACGGGAGAGAGATTTGACTTCCATTCCCGGCAGTGACATTCAGGTCCGCCACGCGTCGTTGATGCATCTGGACACTATCATTGACTTCAACGCCGCCATGGCCAAAGAGACCGAGGATAAGGAGTTGGACATCAAACTGCTCCGCCGCGGCGTCGAGGCCGCGCTCACCCGCAGCGAGCTGGGCTTCTACCTGGTGGCGGAACACACCGGCCGCCCTGCAGGCCAACTCCTTATCACCTATGAGTGGAGCGATTGGCGAAACGCTTTCTTCTGGTGGATACAGAGCGTCTACGTAAGCCCCGAATACCGGCGCATGGGTGTCTACAAAGCCCTCCATGTCTACGCCGCCGTGGAAGCCCGCCGTCAGGGCAACGTCTGCGGCCTGCGGCTATACGTGGATAAGGACAACCGCATCGCCCAGGGGGCCTACGCCAGCCTGCGCATGCGCCAAACCCACTACGACATGTACGAGATCGAGTTTGATACCGGCCAGGAGGAAGATGATGCTAACAGATAGCACCAGGCAGTTCGCCACCGAAAACCATCAGGGGGTGTTGACCTGCTTCCGAAGGAATGGCATGCCCCAGATGAGCATCGTCACCTGTGGAGCGTACCGCGACGGCGTGGCCTTCACCACCACCGCCGACCGGGCCAAGCTGCTCAACCTGCAGCGCGATCCCCGGTGCTCGCTGATGGTGTCCAAGCGCGACTGGTGGGGATATGTGGTCCTGGAGGGACAGGCCACCATCCTCTCCCCGGAGAACACCGCCGCCGACGAGCTACGCCAGGCCCTGCGGGACGTCTACCGCGCCGCCACCAACCAGGACCATCCCAACTGGGAAGAATACGACCAGGCCATGGTCGACGACCGCCGCTCGGCCGTTATCGTGGTCCCCGACCACATCTACGGGACGGCGATGTAGGGCCGGGTCCCCAAGATGCTGGGGCCTGGCCCTGCCGTGCCTCTCTACCGGCTCAAAGTGAGCGGATAGTTGAGCAGATTGGCGAGGTGCAAGTTGGTTTCACCGTGGTAGGGGCACGGCACTGCCGTGCCCCTACGCCGAGCTTAATGGGGGCACCCTGGACCCGTGGGGATCGTGCTCCTACGCCGGAAGATCAGACCTGGCACTTGGGACAGAAGTAGGTGCCCCTGGCCCGGACGCGGATGGATGCCATGTGGGTCCCGCAGTTGGGGCAGGGGGTCTTGACGTCCCGGGGGTGGCTCCAGGTGGTCAGGGCCGTGGGCGGGTCGGGCCAATGCTGGTCGCGGGCCCGGTCGTAAACGCCGTAGGCGGCGGTGAGGGCGTCGATTATCGCCTCCCGCAGCCGGGCAATTTCGTCCGGGGACAGTCCCGACGCCGGCCGCTCCGGGTGGATTCCCGCGAGGAACAACGACTCGTCGGCATACAGGTTCCCCAGACCGGACACTACTGACTGCTCCAAAAGCAGGGCCTTCACCGGGGCCTTTCTGCCGGCGAAGGACTCCGCCAGGGTCTCGACGGTGAACGCGTCGTCAAAGGGCTCCGGGCTCAGGGCGGGCAGCACCTCGTCCGGGGAGTCCACCAGCCACAGCTTGCCAAACTTGCGGCCGTCCACGAAACGGAGTTCCCGCCCGTCGTCCAGGGGGAAGGAGTGCCGGGTCATGGGGTGGGGCTCCTGGGACTGGGGGTGGACCTGGAGCCGGCCGGTCATGCCCAGATGCACGATGAAGGTGGCCGGGTCTCCGCCGGAGAGCGGGAATATCAGGTACTTGCCGCGGCGCTGGACGTCCTGGACGGTGCGGCCTTTTAGGCCCTCCGCCAGTTCCGCCGCCGAGGGCTTTTTGACCGTGTTGGCCCAGGTGATGTTGGCGCTGGTGATGGTGCAACCGGGCAGCCCGGCCCGGACCAAGTTCCGGCGCGTGTTTTCCACCTCGGGCAGTTCTGGCATGTCGGGGCGTTCCTCCGTACGGTCTGTTTACCCTGGAGCAGCGATCATCCCGTACGGCATAATATCAAATGGTGGCGCTCGAATCGGCGACGGGATAGAGGAAAGAGATACGGCGGCCCGCCCTAAAGCTGGACCCCCAACTGCCTCGCCAGGTCGGGGAAGCCGTCGGCGACGATATCGTGTATCGGGTTCGGCTCCGGGTCCGGTGGCCCTTCGGCGCCCCATTCATCGGGGCGCCTGATGAACGCGGTCTTGAACCCGGCATTCTTCGCGGCGTCTAGGTCGAAGTTGTGACAGGCGACCATCAGGCATTCCTCCGGCTTCAATTGCAGCCACTTGGCCCCGGTCAGATAGGCTTCGGGCAGCGTTTTGTACTTTCCGATGCCCTCGCAGGAGATCACCACATCCCAACTCAGGTTATTGCGCTTGGCTGTGTCGATGACGATTCTGAAGCTTAGGATCGTCAGCGAGGCGCAGATGAACCTTTCGCGCAGTTTTGGCAGCACCGCCGGAAAGTCGGGCCACGCCACGAAATTATGGGGCGCCGTCCACCAGATGTCGTACCGCTCTTCCTCGGTGATCGCGTCCAGCCCGTTCTCGGCGATCAATTCGTCCAACACGACCCGGTGAGAATCGTCGAAGTTGTACTCCGGAGGAGAGTCTTTGCCCAGGTTCACCATCCGGCGCAGCGACCGGCGGCGCAGCTCGTTGACTATTCCCGGCCAGTCCTTTTCCAAGCCGTGCTTGGCCCCGGCCTTGGCCAACGCGTTGCTGAAACCGGTGTGCCAATCGAGTATCGTGCCTCCGGTGTCAAAGGTGAGGGCTTTCACAGCATCGAGACTCATTACCAACGTTCTCCTGTTTATATGTTTTCCTGGTGGTAGACAATCCGAACATCAAATGGGCCGTGAAGGCTACGCAATCTCCAATGGATTCCTGGCGGAATCTTGAGCGAGGAATTCGCGCCGTGTGGCCAGGTATTGTAGAGTAGACCGACCCCGACCGGTACCCTCGGCAAGGAGCCTGGTTATGCAAGAAACGCCCCTGCACTTCAAGACCATTTCCGAAGTGGCCGGCCTGATTGAGACCAAGCAATTGTCTCCCGTGGAATTGACCGAAGCAATTTTGGGCCGTATCGGTTCGATCGACAGCCGGTATAAAAGCTACGCCACGGTCATGGCGGAACAAGCGATGGCGTCGGCTCGCGCCGCCGAGACTGAGATCACCGCGGGCAGGTATCTGGGACCGCTTCACGGCGTGCCCATCGCGGTTAAAGACCTTTGCTTCACCAAGGGAGTCCGGACCATGGGCGGCACTCAGGTGTTGCGGGACCACGTGCCGGACTTCGACGCCACGGTGGTGGAGAGACTGCAATCGGCCGGCGCCGTGATACTGGGGAAGCTGAACCTCACTGAGGGGGCCATGGCCGGGTACAACCCGGAGTTTCAGATCCCCCTCAATCCCTGGAACACGGAACGGTGGTCGGGTGCTTCCTCCAGCGGCTCCGGCGTGGCCACGTCCGCCGGGATGTGTTTCGGCTCCCTGGGCAGCGACACCGGAGGCTCCATCAGGTTTCCGGCGGCGGCCTGTGGCGTCGTCGGAATCAAGCCGACTTGGGGCCGGGTCAGCCGCTACGGCGTACTCGCCTTGGCCGAGTCAATGGACCACATCGGACCCATGACCCGCAGCGCCGCGGACGCCGGAATCATGCTTCAAGTCCTGGCGGGCCACGACCCCAATGACCCGACGTCGCTGACGGCTCCGGCGCCCGATATGCTGGAAGGCCTGGACCGGGGAATAGAAGGGGTGCGCATCGGCCTGGACGAAAGGTACATCACCGACAGCGTGGACGGGCCGGTGACCCAGGGCGTGCTGGCTGGAGTCCGTGTATTGGAAGGACTGGGCGCCCAGGTGGTTCAGGTCCGGATGCCGGACACCCCCGACATCAATGATTTCCTCTCGGCGTGGGGCGTGCTCTGCCAGGCGGAAGCGGCGGCCGCCCACCGGGAGACGTACCCGTCCCGCGGCGGCGAATACGGCCCTTGGTTCCGGGGATGGCTGGAACGGGGGGCGGCCGTCACCGGCGCCAAATACGCGGAGGCCAATAAGCAGCGGCTGGTCTGCAACGGCATCTTGGCCGGTATCTTCGACGATATCGACGTGCTGGTGTGTCCGTCAATGACCACCACGGCCGGCCCGGTCACGCCCGAGGAGTTGTACGGGCCCATGGGGGAGGACGACTGGGATTGGGGCCGGTTCACCATACCCTTCGACTTTAACGGAACCCCCACCATCTCGCTGCCCTGTGGTCTGGACGGCGACGGACTGCCCCTGAGCATTCAGTTTGTGGGCAAGCACCTATCCGAGCCCCTGCTGTGCCGGATGGGCCATGCTTTCGAAAGCGCTACCCAGTGGCGCCTCAACCCGGACGTCTGAGCACCGTTGCCGCGGGGGGCTGGTAGCCGCACCGGCATCCGGACCTTGGACGAGTAATATTCAAAAAACCAAGAAGGTGGTAAGCCCATGAAATTCGGGATCTACAGTTCCATCGCCAACCCGCCCCGGGGCGAGGACCTGCCCAGGTGCGTGGACGAAGTTATCGAAGAGGCGCGTTTGGCCGAGCAAGCCGGGTTCGACTCGTGCTTCTTTGGAGAACATCATCAGGACAGAGACGGGTTTCTCCCGTCACCTCTGATCGTGTGCACCGCCGTGGCGGCTTCCACCACCAAACTGAGGGTGGGGACGTCGGTGATCTTGTTGCCGCTGCATCATCCCGTTCGCCTGGCCGAAGATGTCGTGACCCTGGACATCATCTCCAAAGGTCGGGTGACCGTCGGGGTCGGCCTGGGCTACCAAGATGCGGATTTTCGGGCGTTCGGCGTTAGCATGTCAGACCGCGTCGAACTATTCGAAGAAAAGGTCCAGATACTGCGCGAGTGCTGGTCGGGCCAGGAGTTCTCCTTCGATGGCAAACACCACCAGATAGAGAACCTCCGGGTACGCCCGGACCCCGTGCAAAAACCCCATCCTCCGCTTTGGATCGGCGCGGGGGCGCCTGTGAGCGCGCGGCGGGCCGGCACCATCGGAGATGCATTGGTCACCACGCCCAGCACCACGCTGGGAAATACCTGCCGGTTGATCGACCAGTACCGTCGCTCCGCCGAAGCCGCCAACAAGAAGCCGGAAGTCGTCATCATGCGGGACGCCTGGGTGGCGGGCTCCAGGAAAGAGGCGGAAGAGGTCTATGGTCCTGAGGTTTTGGCGGCGTACCGCTACTATTGGCGGAACGGCCTATCCGAGTTCAAGTCCATCAAGGACGAGTCGGAACTGACCTTGGACCGGATCGCCAAGGACCGTTTGATCCTGGGCGACCCCGAGGAATGCCTGACCGAATTTCAGAGGTGGAGCGAAGCGACCGGGGCCGAGACCTGTTTATTGCGGCTGAGGCACGCCCACTCGGGAGGGCCGTCCCACGCTCAGATCATGAAGACGATAGACCTGATCGGGGACCGGATTATTCCTTATATGGAGTAGCGGGGTCTGACGCGGCCCTTCGACAAGCTCAGGACGAGCGGGCGGGTGAAGTTGCGCTTCCCCATGGAACATCGTGACATAGACGTAGGGGCGGGT
>JACZUF010000031.1 GCA_022573285.1 Chloroflexota bacterium | reverse complement strand
CCGTCAGCGAACAGCCCGTCCCCTCTCATTCCCGGGAGATGGCGGAGACGGCGACCTCCGAGCATGCCCTCAGCGCCGCGGTCAACGTGGCCAAGACTTTGACCCTCACGGCCTGCGACCTGCTTCTGGACCCAACGTTGCTGCCCGCGGCCCGCGCCGAGTTCGACCAACGGGGCATGGCCTAAGGGCCCGGAGCAGATCGCCGAGAACGCCCTCCCGGGGAACCTCGCCACCATGCCCCAGGAACTGCGGGATTACGTGAGGGAGGTGGCCCCCATCACGTCTATTGGTTCACCCAGTTATCTGCTGAGCTCAAACGCTATAGTTATCACCGTCGTTGCAGTAAACGGAACGTTGACGATTGCGAAACGACGCACGCTGTCTGGGTCCCAAGGCCAAACTTGAAATGCTTCAGTTATCCGGTGTACAGATTGAATTCGTTCAAGATGGTCGAAGCTGTCTTTATCCTTAGCTACTTCCTCAGGATTTCCGTAAACCTCTTTGTATTGACGGTCAAACTCGGTCGAGAGCCTTCCTAACAGGTCGTGTTTCCTTTTTAACATAGACCCGTGGGCTGTTCCCAATGTGCCGAAGAACGCTAATGGAGACATGAGTGTGTATGCGATTACAAAAACCCACATCCCTGGGAGACTCAAGGTTCTCCCTACATCGAGGTTAAAACCGCTGTACTTCTCGTCCAATTTTTCGCTGGAAATTACGACGGCAGGAGCGAGCACCGCGCTAATATCATAAGACTTTAATAGAATTTCATCCTTAATCAGACTCTTCTGACATTGGGACGTCAGTTGATCACTTTGTCGTTTTAGTTGGACCACACATTCATCGGGCGTACGCATCGTAGTATAGGCTAACATTAGAATTGCAAACCCCATCAACGCAATGAAATAGCTGAAGGCTAAGGCATAATTGCGGAGTGCGCCCAACCCACCACACCTATCTGGGTGAAGGGGATGCACATCAACTCCCGGAACGCGGAACACCCTTATTAACCCCCAGATCGTCACGAAAGCTCGTACCAAAATCATAAGTAACATGTATACGCCAATGAACGTAAGTGGCGAGAGGAGGTATACAGATAAGGCCCTGTACTCAGTTGTAAGATTCCTATTCGGAGCAAACCCGCTTTGGTATATGACTATAACTATTACCGAGGTTGCGATTAATAAGACCAACCACTGCCATCGATTCGAATTATGCTTTGCCTTTACAGAAGTAGACTCCCTGATCACTATGTCAGTAACCGTGTCTCCTTTAATGACCTCCGCTGCTGCTAGATCCTCGAAAATACTACCTGCCTTTCTGGATACATATATATAGAATATGGGACCAAAGCCACCTACGGCGGATACGAATATGACCCATATAGCTATACCGTCGTAACCACCATATAGAGGCAAAGCGAAATCATTGTTTACAATTTTCACAAGTCCCGCCACTCCGGCTGCCAGGAGGAATCCGGCAACATAGATTAAGCCTATCCTCCATACGGGCCATTGCCTTTTTGTGTTCTCTACGAACCGGGTAATCAAAAAATTGGCCAACGGGTCGGATTCGTATGCCTTGAAATCTAGCGACCCTGGAACATGTTGGCTTGAAGTACCCATACGCCTACTCCTTTGTCAAAGATTCAGCCTCTGCCCAGAAAATAATCATTCTATATTTGGGGCTAGATAGGGGGAAATTAAGACCGTTAGGGCAACACAGCGACCATGCTGCTTCACTTATCGTCGAGCTGCGTCAGGTACTCTTTGAACAGAGCGACGGATTTTTCTTCAGGGACGCCCATGAAATACCGGATGCCCTGAGTGTAAAGGTGAATCTCCTGGGGGTGAATCGGCACCCTGTCGCTGGGCCCAGATACGCGGTAAAGCCCGTCCGCCCAGTCTTGCAGGCTGGTGTAGAGGGAGTCTTCGATCACCAGGGCATCCTGCGGCTCAAGGTCGTTCCTCAGGACCCACCGGGCGAATACGAAGGGCAGCCCGGTCCATTGACGCCACTCTTCTCCCAGGTCGTAGGTATTCGGGAACTCCCGCAATCCGCGGCGGTGGCGCAGCCCCAGGTTCCCCACCAATAGGCGTGCTTCGTGGGGGTCGTCCTGGGTGACGTAGGCCCCCGGCTTCACCCCATGCTTCACCGATAGCAATACTTGAAGCAGCTTGACGGCGGTGGGCGCCTCTTGAGGGACGGCGATGCTGCAACCAGACAGTTCTTCGATGGGCGTCTTGGAATGGAGTTTGACACTGACCGCCTGAGCGATGGTGGCGACGCAAAAACCCGACACAGTCCGCACGCTGTCATCTAGAAGAAAAGTGTCCACCAAAGGCATGAGCCCGCCCTGCAAGCGCCCTTCTGAGATGGCCGCCGTAAGTTCATCGGGCGGCATTTCCACGACTTCGATCCCGCGCTTATCCATGTCGAAATACATGGGTTCGGAACTTAAATATGGAGTCCGGCCAACTTTGATGGGCACGTGTCAACACCGGTCGCAACGTTTTGGAGATAAATAGGGCCTCGAATTTCGAGGCCCTAGCGTTAATCAGCTCTGGGCTACTTCAGCCCTGCCGTCTTCAGCCGGTCTACAGGCGGGGACCGGCGAATGTAGGCGACTGGGTCGTGTAGACCTGGATGCGGTTCCTGGCCGACTCGGGAACGAAGATCATTCCGTCGTCATCCACGGTCACGCCCGTTGGGCCCCAGAAGTCTTTTTCGCGCTCCAGTCCCTGGGCCCTTTCCCGTTCACCCCACATCTCGGGGTTGGCGTCCAGCTTGTCCTTGCCCCACTTGGAAACAGTGGCTTCGCCGGTCTTCACCGCCACGAAATTGCCGTCCGGATCGAACACCTGGAGCCGGTTGTTGAGCCAGTCGGCAACGTAGATCACACCGTGCTTGTCGACGGCAACGCCGGTTGGCCGGTCGAATTGACCTTCTCCCGAGCCCGAAGACCCAAACTTCATCAGGAACTGGCCGTCAGGACTGAACTTCTGGATCCGGTCGTTTCTCCAGTCGGCGATGTAGATATCGCCATGACTGTCGATGGCGATGCCCCAGGGCATGTCGAACTCGCCGTCTCCGCTGCCGGCGGTTCCCCACTTGGACAGGAACTTGCCGTCTTTGGTGAACTTTTGCACCCTGTTATTGCCGCTGTCCACGATATACAGGTTCTCGTCGGCGTCGAAGACCATGCCTGAAGGCCGGTCAAGCTCGCCGTCTCCGGACCCCGGCCGCTCTTCCCATTTGCCCAAGTAGTCTCCGTCTTTGGAGAACTGGGAGATGCGGTTCAGCCATTCGTCGGAGATGAACAGGTTCTCTTGGCTATCCAAAGCAATACAAGTTGGCCACACCAACGAGCCGTCTTCGAAATTATATTCGTGGGGCCCTTGCTGGGCGACGCCGCGGGCGAACGTGGAGATAAACTCCTCGTCCGTCGTGCAGACGGTGACGCGGGTACCCTCCGGACGGTACTCTGAGCTACGGCAGAGTACGTACATCACGCCCTCTTTCCCCCGGGCGACGAATATCGGGTAAGTGAACCCAGGCCCGAATTGCTCGCCTCGGCCAATGGTTTTACTATATTGCACATTGATGTGCGAAATCTCCGTAGTCATAGTTTCCTCACAGAATAATGTTGAAACTTTGAGAGCCGGGCTTAGATAAAGTCCATTTGCTCGAACTCGCCGTTTACTATGGGTTTGGCGTCTAGGCCCATCCACTTCTCCAAGATGGTGGAGTACAGGCCCCGGAAGTCGTTGTTGAATTGCAGGTCGCCCTCGTCGAGCTTGTCGGCATCCAGCGAAGGATACTCCCCGTAGAGGCCTCCCTTCACGTTTTGGCCGATGACGAAGGCGTGTCCACCCGCGCCGTGGTCGGTGCCGGCCCCGTTGTCGTGGACGCGGCGGCCGAATTCGGTGAAGACCAAGAGCGTTACATCGCCTCCTGCGTCGTGCTCTTGCAGGTCGTCGTAGAAGTCGGCGATGGCCCTGCTGGTCTCGGCCCAGAGCCTGGTATGGTTGGCCAACTGACCGGCGTGGGTGTCGAAGCTGTTGTATGGGGCCGTGGTGTAAAACACCCTGGTGCCGAACCCGGCCAGGTGGGTCTGCACGATGTTCCTCATGTACTGGCCGACGGTGTCGCTGCCGTATTCCACGGTGGAGGAGTACATCTCAGGCGCGGCGCTCAAGATGTCGGCCCCCTTCAGCGCGTCAAGTCCGGTGTGGGCCAGATAGTCATACACCGGGCCCTGGCCGATCATGGGAGTGTAGACCTTGGAGAAGACGTCCAGCGCCTTGAGCCGCTGGTCAACGTCATCGATCCCGGTGAGCACGCCGTAGGTCTCCAGGTCGCCGACGGATGCGACCGGCACTCCCGGCGCCACCAGCGCCCTGGGCAGGCCCCGGCCGAAGTTCACGGCGGTGAGAACGTTTTCTTGGTTGGGGTCGAGGTCCCGGACAACCCGGCCCAGCCAGCCTTCGTCACCCACTTTTTGGGGCTCACAGGTGTGCCAGATGTCCATGGACCGGAAGTGGGAGCGGCTGGCCGTCGGATATCCAACGCCCTGTATCACCGCCACATGACCCTCGTCGTACAGTTTCTTGATCGGCCCCATGCTGGGGTTGAAGCCTATCTCGTCGTTGATGGGCAAGACCTGGTCCTGCGGCACCATGACGTTGGGCCGGTTGTCGTAGTATTTGGGGTTGTTGTACGGGACGATGGTGTTTAACGCGTCATTGCCGCCGGCCAGTTGAAGGACCACCAATACCGGGTCTTTCTTCGTCGATGTCATCGTTTAATCTCCAACTAACTTCCCGGATTAATTCCCGGATTAATTCTCAGATTAGTTTCCAGAGCCGCCCGGCTGCTCTATCTGCGTTCCCGGGCGGCGAATATTTCGGACTGCTTGGGCGTCCCAACCACCGGTTTACGCGAACAGATACTCGGTGGTGGCGACGATGGACTGGAGCATGGTCGCTACCCGGACTGGGAAGCCCTCCGCGTCGCTGCGGATTTCCCCATCGCCTGCGGCCAGTTCCAACAACTGGTTCCGGGTTTCGTTGGCCAACTGATAAGCCCCTAAATTCTCCAGACAGCCGTCAACCAACTGGTCGGCGGTCAGCACGGACCCGGCTTCGCCGACCCGGCTGATGATGTTTTTCACGCCGGGGTGGTTGATGTTGCCCACCTGGTCGGCCGTGAAGTTGATGCGCTCCACCAGTGTCCCGGAGTCGATCCACTCACGCCCGGTATGCCAACCCTCCACCGTGGGCGGGTTCAACAAATCCTGGCCCATATACCGGATGGTCAAGGCCATCGCGTCCATGCCGGGCTTGGGGAATTTGAAGTCACCGACCAGGCGCAGAGTGCCGGCCACGGTCTCGGCCGGGCTCTTGATTTTGGCGAACTTGGCGTTCTTGAAGAAGTCCGACTTTAATAACACCCTCAACATCGAGGTGATGTCGTAGTTGGAGCGGAAGTACTCGTCTTCCAACTGTTTGATGGCCTCAGGATCTCTGGGCGGCGTGTCCTTCCAGGCCGGCACCTGCGGCTCGTCGGCGACGAAGAAGTTGTAGAGGTGCCGCGCGATGAACCGGGCGGTGGCGGGCTGCTTCACTACGATGTCCACGATGTCTTCGCCGTTGAGGTTCCCGGTCTCGCCTAGAAAAGTCTTTTCGTCGTCGTCATGGTCGTGGGGGTCGAACATGAACTTGGCTTCGTACTTGCCATACGGGTAGCGGGGGATGGAGTTGGTCACGGTCCAGCCGGTGAAGGCGCGTGCTGCTTCCTTGACGTCATCCTCGCTGTAATTGAATTCGCCGTCCATCCCGACGCCCAGGGAGAACAATTCCAGGAGCTCCCGCCCCCAGTTCTCGTTGATGGCGCCCTTGTGGCTCATGCAATTGTCCAAGTAGAAGACCATGGCCGGGTCCTTGGACAAGTCCATGAGTAGATCGTGGAAACTGCCCATTCCAACCGTCCGGAACATTTCCAATTCCAGCATCTGTTGCCGTGGGTATTCGCACTTGGCATGGCCGGTGACAAAAACTCCGTGCCAGAACAGAGCGATCTTCTCTTCGAGCGGGCGCTTGGTGTTGATCATGCGGAAGGTCCACTCTTCTTGTTGGCCTTCCAGCCCGGCTTGCGAGAGCCACTCCGTCTTGTAGCGCATCATGATGTCGCGCTCCATCGGTGGCTGCGATTCGGGGTCGAGCAGTTCATCGACGGTGGCGTCGTACCCTTTGGCGGCCCTGGCTTGCAGTTCTTCCAGCGGGGCGCCGAATCCGGCGCGGCGCATCAGGTGGGCCATTAACGAAATATCTTGATCAGACAATTGTTTCCTCCCTGCTCGCAGTTTGGTGGGGTATACCAAGGGATGGTTGTGATATTTTCCGGTAATTGTGGCTCGCACACTTACGATATCCGTAGTTACCCGCTGGATTTCATGACAACCAGTCTAGTGTGCCCAGCGAAGCAACGAAACCACCTGCGCATCATATTCCCCGCCCAGCCGGTCGTCAATACTAAGGACGAGGCCGTATTCAATGAACGGTTGGGTAAACGGCCCTGGCCGTACGCCTAGGCAGCGGTGATCCCCAGTTCCGCCTGCAGCACCTTGATGGTCTCGGCCCGGGAGCGCTGGGGCTTCCGCACCCGGCGGCCGATGGGCTCGTTCTCAATCTTGGGAATCATCTTCATGGCGACGAAAACCGGGCCCTCTTCCTTCATGATCTGTTCGATATTGTTGGTGAACTCTTCCAGGTTGTCGAACTCGAAGGCGGCGGCATACCCCGCTTGCTTGGCCATGCCGGCGTAGTTGATCTCCGACGCGTTGGGCACCGGCTGTCCGCCCGTGGTGGCGTAACATTCGTTGTCCATCAGGAAGTGGAAGAAATTCTTGGGCTTTTTCCCGGCGATGGTCGCCAGGACGCCCATGTTCATCTGTAGCGACCCCTCCGAGTCGAATAGCACCACCTTCTCGTTGGGCTGGGAGAGGGCGAAACCCAGGGCTGCCGAATTGGTCTGGCCCATGGCGCCCTGAAGGGTTAGGTCGCGGCTCTCGTTATCGGAGACTTCTCTCCAATCTCGGCCCGAGGTGCCGGTCACCAGGACGATGGCCTTGCCCCGGTGCGCCTGAAAGGCCCGGAACATATCTGCTGAGTCGAACATACTGCACCTCCAGTGCGGTTGGTCCTCTGCTTAAATTGCTGGTTGGTTTCGCCGGCAGGGATCGCCGGTCGGCTACATGCGGTTGAAGCCGTGGTATTCGTCGCCGATTAACACGGCGACGGGCCGGCTGGTGGCCCTGGCTTCTTCGAAGGCGACCGATATCCGCGAGGCGTCGTCATCCTGCTCAACCAGGTAGTAATTGATGCCCATGGCGTGGAGGAAGGTCTCGGTGTACCGGGCTGCCGAGTCGGTGATCACGCCGTGGCGCGTCCATCCCCGGTAGCCGATCAACATCACCAGCGGGAACCCGGCATCGATGGCCATGCCCCGGATCGAGTCGCCGGACTCCATCATGCCCGTGTTCTGGATGACGCAGACCGGCACTTTCCCGCCGACGGTCAGCCCCAGCGCGATGGCGAAGGTCTCGCCCTCGCGGGACGTGGGGACGATGTCCAGCCAAGTCTGCTCCTTCATCAGTTCGTAGAGATAGTTGGTCTCGCTGTCGGGGATGGTTACGATGTGGGTGACGCCGTTCTTCTTGAACTCTTCGATCAACGTCTCGGGTTTCAATAATGCCGCCTGTTGTTGGACCATGGGGCGTTCCTCCCTGAGTGATTCTCAGTCCCGTCCTGACGCCGGACGCCAATGGGCGCGGGACTTGCTCGGCTGTTGTGGGGGCGACTCATTATATTAACCATCGGTTCCGGCAGTCAATCTCGCCATGACCAAGGCTGACCTATCCGGCGGTTAATCGCGCCCTGACCAATGCTAGATGGATATGTGTATCATGGGGAGACTGCCCTCCGGCCTGTTCTCCCGCCGGTGTGGCCCTTCTCAAGAACCTTCCACTTCCGTCCTGCTGCGCCCCTGGGCGGCGAGGCTGCCTCAATGCTTCTTGCGTCCCGCTTGAGGGATAAATTCCCTTTTTACTACGGCTGGGTCGTGGTGGTTGCTTCCAGCACCGTGGTATTCGCCCGGATGGCGCCGGCCATCACCACTCTCACCGTGCTCATCTTCCCCATGTCCCAGCAATTGGGTTGGAGCCGGACTCTCATCGCCGGTGCGGTTAGCGCGGGCGCTCTGGCCTCTCTGGCCCTCTCCCCGGTGGTCGGATGGGCCATCGACCGCTTCGGCGCCCGCCCGGTGTTGGTGGTCAGCGGGGTGGTCCTGGGCGTGGCCCTGACCTCACTGGCCTGGGCCACCGTCCCGCTAACCTTCTACGTGGCTTTTGCCGCCGCCAGGGTGGTTTTCCACACCTCGGCCCCCATCGGCGCCAGCACGGTCGCCTCCCGGTGGTTCATCAGAAAGCGGGGCCGCGCCATCGGGATGATCTTCCTCATCGGCGCCTTGGGCGGCATCCTGTTCACCATGGTGGCCTCCCTGGTTGTGGAGAGCTACGGATTAAAGGCGACCTGGATCACCATCGGCCTGATCGTGCTGGCGGTTTCGGTGGCCCCGTCCCTATTCTTGGTGGCCGAACGGCCCGAAGACATCGGCCTCCGTCCCGACGGTGTGCCGCCTGACCGTGTGATGGTGACAGGCGCGGTCCCGCCTACGGCCCAAGATAACGCCGGGACCAACGCCTCGGGAAGGCCGCTGGGCAGCGATGACGACTCATGGACTCTTGGCGACGCAATTCGCACCAGGACCTTTTGGTTGCTGGTGTCCATGGGGTTCGCCGCCTTTTTCGTGCACACCAGCATCGGCGTCCACATGGGCGCCTACTTCCGGGATGTAGGACTTGGCCCCGCCTCCGCCGCGCTGGCGGTGAGCCTGAGTTGGACGGTGTCGGCGGTGGGCAGCGTCGTTTGGGGCTGGGTTACCGACCGGGTCGACCTCCGGTACGCATATTCCGGGATGTTCTTGGTCCAAGCTGGCAGCACCCTCTACCTGATATTTGTCGGGGGGACGGGTGGGGTGTTCCTGGTGGCCGCGTTGTTCGGCATCGTCTCCGCCGGGTCTAACGTGGTGCCCGCGGTGATGTACGCCAACTATTTTGGCCGGACCTCACTGGGCAAGATAAGAGGGGTGGGTGAGATTGGAGTGCTGTTTGGCCAGGCGACGGGGCCGGTGATCGCCGGGGTCCTGTTCGACCTGCAGGGCGGCTACAACACCATCTTCACGGTTTTCGTGCTGCTGGCGCTCACTTGCAGCCTGTTGGTGCTCAAGGCCAGGGCCCCGGTCAGGAATCAGGCGGCATTGGTTACATAGGGTTGTTGGGCGTTGGAACCGGCCGGCACGGCCGGTTCCAACGCCATCGCCTCCATCATGTATGCTAACTCCCACGGGCGGGATTCCAGACCGGACCAGGCCGGGCCGGCGCATGCCGGGCAATAGTCTACGATTCGATGAACCCGCCCCAAGCAACATATGGCCGATAACCTTGCGCGACAGATGCTGCTGGTGGCCTTCTTGCAGGCCTCCAACTGCTCCAACTACACCGGCTCCTGGCGGCATCCGGACACCGTTTCCGGGTTCATGGACCTGGAGTTCTACCAGGACATTGCGGCCACGTTGGAGCGGGGCAAATTTCATCTGGCGTTCATCGACGACCGGTTGGCCATGCCCAGCCGCTACGGAGATTCCTTCGAGGAAGCGGTGGAGCACGGCGTCCGGGTGGTGAAGCTGGACCTGGTCCCCATCCTCACCGCCATGGGTCTGGCAACCAAGAGTTTGGGACTGGGCGCAACCTATTCCACGACCTACTATTCTCCCTTCCACGTGGCCCGGCTGTTCGCTTCACTGGACCACTTTACTCACGGCAGGATCGCCTGGAACGTGGTGACATCCCTCAACGATTCCGAGGCCCAGAACTTCGGTATGGCGGAGCACCTGGAGCACGACGACCGCTACGACGTGGCCGACGAGTTCATGGAGGCCGCCTGCAAGCTGTGGGATTCCTGGGAGGACGGGGCGGTGCTGCTGGACAAGCAGACCGGAAGGTTCGCCGACCCGGAGAAAGTACACCGTGTCGACTACTCAGGGGAGTGGTTCCAGGTCAGGGGCCCGTCGACCGTGCCCCGGTCTCCCCAGGGCCATCCCGTGCTCATTCAGGCGGGTCAGTCGGAAAGGGGCCGGCAGTTCGCCGCCCGTTGGGGGGAGCTGCTGTTCGTGATCTACCCGACCTCCGAGGCCTGCAAAGCCTACCGTGACGACCTCCGCCGGAGGGCGCGGTCGGCGGGCCGGGACCCGGACTCGGTGAAGGTGGCCCCGGCGGTGTACGTGGTGGTGGACGAGACGGCGGAAAAAGCGCAACGAAAGTTGGAGCAGATAGAGAGCTTGGCCAACCAGGTGGACTCGCTGACACTGCTCTCCGAGGTGTTCAACTACGACTTTTCCCAGCATTCCGTGGACGAGCCCTTATCAGAGGAGATACTGGCGTCCATGACCGGCCTCAGGGGGTTCTTGGACCGGGTGATTGATCTGAGCGGGACCAAGAACCCCAGCGTCAACGACTTTATCAAGTGGTCGGGCCGGGGCACCCTGCGCGAACTACCCCTTTTCACAGGGACCCCGGCCCAGGTCGCCGACCAGATGGAGTCCTGGTTCCAGGCCGAAGCCTGCGACGGTTTCGTCCTCGCCGCCACCCACATGCCCGGCGCCTACCAAGACTTTGTCAATCTGGTCGTCCCCGAGCTCCAACGCCGCGGATTATTCCGCCAAGACTACGTCGAGGGCACCCTGCGCGATAATCTGGGGTTTGCGCGGCCTTAGGGCCGCAGTATCTCCCTTCTGAATCGAAATTCCGTCGTTCCTTACTGTCTTTCTCGCCGTTGACAGTAGAAGTACGCTGAATTCCAGGTATCCGTTGTAAGATCGAATCACCGGAATAGTTTGGGGTGGGAATTCACGGGCCGTGACTGCACTATCACTGTGGATTCTGAAAGGCGACTAGATTGGCTGAAATACTGGCGATGGCAACAGCGGCGCTGGCCCTGTTTGTGGGGTTCTTGGCGTTTGCCAGATGGCTTGTCCGCTGGGTCAAGAATAAGGGTTCCGAATCTCCTCCGCTGAATCCGCCAAAACCCCCCGAGGTTACCCCGCAAAGCGATACGCGCGACTCAATGCGCTGGGAAGGCCGCCCCGCGAGCCTGGCCGACCATTTCGTGGGCCGCCAGACTGACGTAGACAAAGTCGCCGAGGCCATGAATGGAAGCAGCGCGGTGGTGATTTCGGGCGGGGCTGGCACCGGCAAAAGCCGCCTGGCCGCCGAATACACCCACGGATCGGGGAGTGGGGGATTCTGGACATCGGCGGGCGGCACCGCCGCCCAGACTCTCGCCGCGCTGGCCCCAAGGTTGGGAATCGACACCACAGGCCTGAATGACGATGAGATTGCTGTGGAGGCGGGCCGGGCCGTTGCCGCTTTGCCGCAAGGCCTCGTCTGGGTCATCGACAACCTGCCCGAATTTGGCCAGGTTAACGACCTCCGGGCATCGGCGGCAAATTTGACTCTACTGATCACGACCCGAGACTCCCGCCGCAACCTGCTGCCCCCCACCGCGGAGTTCCTGCCTTTAACCCTGCTGGAACCGGAAGCAGCGGTTGATCTCCTGCGTTCTCAAGGGGCACACAAAGCCGATGAGACGGTCCTCAAGGAGGTCGCTGACATCGTCGGCTACCTTCCCCTAGCCCTGGAGATGCTGGCGGCCCGGCTCGGTGAACCCCTTGCTGACGCCAACTCTGTGCTAGCCGAGCTTAATGAGGCGCCCAACCCTTTGTCAGTGCGGGCATTCGAAGATGTTGCTGGTGAAAAATTAGGCAAGCTGGAAGGGGTCTATTCCGCCATCACCGGGACCCTGAACAGCCTAGGACCTGATACCCGACAGGCAATCGCGCCCTTTGGCTATCTGGCGGACGAGCCGGTCCCGCTGCCCCTAGCCTTGGCCCTAACCGGTCTGGACAAAGACGGACTCGGTAAGCTCCTCACCGAGTGTGCCGGTCAATCGATATTGAGCGTTTCTCAGGACCAATTGGTGGTCCATGCATTGACCGCCGCCGCAATTGCTGCAACTAACGGGTCGGACGCCTTGCAACTAGCGATAAATTCGGATATACGCCGTCTATCGGCGATCAATACTGACGACCCTGTGGCCATGCGGGCTGAGATTTCCCACCATGAAGCACTCCACAGCCGCGCCAAGAAAGAGAAGACATCGGAGGACCGCAGCACTCTCGCTCTGTCTAACAGCCTGGCCATCGGATACCGGGCATTAGGCCGGACGGAAGAGGGGGTGAAGCTGGATGAGGAGACACTGGAAGCGAGGGTGAGGGTTCTGGGTTCGGAGCACTCGGACACTCTAAGCAGCCGAAGCAACCTGGCCGGCGGATACCGGACGTTAGGCCGGACGGAAGAGGCGGTGAAGCTGATTGAGGAGACGCTGGAATCGATGGCGAAAGTGCTAGGACCGGAGCACCCGAACATCCTAATCAGCCGAAGCAACTTGGCCATTGGATACCGGGCATTGGGCCGGACGGAAGAAGCGGTGAAGCTGGATGAGGAGACACTGGAAGTGAGGGTGAGGGTGCTGGGGCCGGAGCACCCGGACACCCTAAGCAGCCGAAGCAACCTGGCTAACGGATACCGGGCATTGGGCCGGACGGACGAAGCGGTGAAGCTGGATAAGGAGACGTTGAAAGTAAGGGAGAGAGTGCAAGGGCCGGACCACCCGGACACCCTTAGCAGCCGGAACAACCTGGCCGTCGGATACCGTGAGTTAGGCCGCACAGAAGAGGCAGTGGAGTTGGATGAAGAGACGCTGGAGGCGAGAGTGAGGGTGCTGGGTCCGGAGCATCCAAATACCCTCTTCAGCCGAAATAACCTGATCGCCTCTTATTTGGCAGCCGAGAGGGACGCCGACGCCGACGCGCTGGCGGCGGACGAGCGGTTCCCGGCGGACGCTTAATTACTTCGTATACTCCACCGCCAACACCGGGCGGTCCTCTTCTGCATTATCGGTGTTACTGCTGTCGAAGCGTTTGGTGGTCTGGGATTTGGACTCGTCGCCCAGAAGCAGCCAGCCGAAGTTGGCGGCGGGGTCGTCCAGCCAGTTCTGGACGTCGGCCACCAGTTGGCTGGTTGAATCCCAGGTGTAGCTGCCGAGGCCTCCGATCGTGGCGGCGGCGCTGGCGCCGGAGGAGAAATCCCCGCCGGGGGTGTCCCAGTCCAGGGACTTGAACACCCTTTGCGTCCAGGTGACGTCCCCCTGGCCGGCGTCGCCTCCCTGCCCTTCGTTGCCGAAAGCATCGGCCGTCCCTTCCTGCCAGTCGGCTAGGACCCGGTGCAGTCCCACCTCTGTGTCCCCGGCGGTGGTCCGGGACATCTTCATGGTCAACGAGACTGCGGTGACCGTGGCCCCGGCCGGGAGTCCGGCGGCGATGTCGAAGGAGATGAGCCCCCGGCGTATGGCGCCGCTCAACGTTTTGCCGGCGAAGACCCACTGGCCGGCACCGTTGTTGCGCTGGTCGCCCAGGGTCTCATACAGAGTGTCGTCTCTGCTGGCGCCCAGCATCGCGGTTTCAGTTAATACAAGCGATACAGAATTTCAAATATCTTCGATGTTCCCGCAACTGGTATAGACCGAAGCATCCCCGGCGTCATGCAGGTTGACGGCGAAGCTGCCGGAGATCAAGGAGTCCAGGGTAGCGTCGACAATGGTCGACGAGCTGCTACCCGAGGTGTCGCTGAGCGCGAGGGCCACGCCGCCCAGAGACTGGCAGCTTCCATCATGGATGTGGGCCAGGGCGGAGATGCCGGAGGTGGCCGACACCACGACCTCGGTCTGCGCTCCCCGGTTGGTGAGAGTGGCCCACCCGGACTGTCCGGAGCCGTTCAACTCGTCCAGCACAATGGTGAGCGACTGCCCTGATTCCGCGACGTTGCCGCAACTGGTATAGACCGAGGCGTCCCCGGCGTCATGCAGGTTGACGGCGAAGCTGCCGGCGATCAAGGAGTCCAGGGTAGCATCGACGGTGGTCGACGATATGCTTCCAGAGGTGTCGCTAAGCCCGAGGGCCACGCCGCCCAGAGACTGGCAGCTCCCATCATGGATGTGGGCCAGGGCGGAGATGCCGGCGGTGGCCGACACCACGACCTCGGTCTGCGCTCCCCGGTCGGTAAGAGTGGCGAATCCAGTCTGTCCGGAGCCGTTCAACTCGCCCAGCGCGATGTTGAGCGAATCCTCTGCTGATGGGATGTTTCCGCAACTGGTGTAGACCGACGCCAATGAGGCGAAGTGGACGTTGACGGCAAAGCCGCCGGTCATAAGGCTGTCCAAGGACGCCTCCACGTTGGTGACCGAGGCCCCTGAGCCGCCTTCAAAACTGGTTAGGGCATGGACTACTCCGCCAAGATCGCCGGGGAGGCACTGCCCTTCGTGGATGTGGACCAACTCGGATTTCAGAGTGCCGGCAGAGAGGGAAAGGGACACATTGGTGAAGCTGCCCCGCCCAGCCAAGACGGCGGTCCCCGTCTGCCCGGAGTCGCTCTGCTCGCCCAGGATAATCATCGTCGGCTCGGAGTTGCTGATCACGAACCAGACCCCGCCCACGTCTTGTCCCTTTGAGTCGCCGGGTTTCTCGTCCTTGGCGAAATAATACAGCGGGTTGCCGTCAAAGGTGACCTGTTTGGAGCCGTCTTGGCGGGCGGCGGTCCCGATTCGGGCGGCGGAGACTCCTTCTCCGGGAGCTGGGTCTTCGACGGTGATCAGGGGCGGCCAGGCCAGGGCGCAGCCACCGTAGCAGTTGGAAACGTTGGGGTTGTCTTTGGTGAACAGATAGAGACTGCGCCCAGCGGCGTCCATCAGGATGACGCCCAGTTCGCCGTTCTGGGAGGCGTTCACCGGAGCATTGGTGTACACGGCCCCGCCGTCGGTGGTGACCACGAACCAAACGCCGCCCACGTCCTGTCCCATGGTGTCGCCGGGTTTTTCGTCCTTGGCGAAATAGTACAGGGGCCAGCCGTTGTAGGTGACCTGTTTGGCGCCGTCGCCCCGGCTGATGGTGCTGATGCGGCTTTCGGCCAGACCTTCACCCGCCACCGGGTCTTCAACCGTCAGCAGAGGCGGCCAGGCGCGGGCGCAGCCTCCGGCGCAGTTGGTGACGTTGCGTTCGTCCTTGGTGAAGAGGTATAGCGAATTGCCGCTGGTGTCGGTCAGGACCGTGCCGAAGCTGCCATTCACGGTGGCATTCACGGCCGCGCTGGTCCGAATCGGCCCTCCGTCGGGGGAGACCAGGAACCACACGTTACCCCGGTCTTGGCCCAGGGTGTCGCCGGGTTTTTCGTCCTTGGCGAAATAGTACAGGGGCTTGCCGTTATAGGTGACCTGGCTTGAGCCGTCCTCCCGCTGGAAGGTGGCCAGCCGTTTGGCGTCCAGGTCTTCTCCGGCTGAGGGGTCGCCGTCAGCCATCAGAGGTGGCCAGGCGCCGGCGCAACCGCCGGAACAATTGGAGACGTTGCGCTCGTCCTTGGTGAACAGGTAGAGGGTCATGCCGTCGGCGTCCACCAGATGCCGGCCCAAGGACCCTTGGCTGCTAACCTCCACCGTATTGCCGGCAACCGTCACCGGGGCGCTGGTCGGCTGAGGCATGGCGGTGGGGGCTGGGGCGCTGGTCGGCTGAGGTATGGCGGTGGGGGCCGGGGCGCTGGTTGGCTGAGGCATGGCGGTGGGGACGGCCGTGGCCGTGGCCGCCGGTTGGGCAACCGGTGTGGGGTCGTCGCCGCCGCAGGCGGCGATCACGAGAAGGGCCAACAAGCCCATCAGCGGTATAAGCAGACCCAAAGGGGGTCTGGAGATTTTTAACAACTTTAGAGACCTGGGAAACCCGAATAGACGAGGCATAGCGCTGCTCCTAATTACTGGGGGTTCTGGATCAGAGTTGGGTCCCGGTTTAGCCGGGGCACCCTACTAATACGGCATAAGAAGCGTTATGGATCAAATCGCTGCTAGGACGATGTCAACGGAATATCAATAAGCGCCGGGAGCGCCGGGCTTTCTGAAGTTGAAGGTGAGTCTCCGGTGGTCAGGATGACTTCCAACTTTTGGAGCAGGTTCGGGTCGCCATCCAGGATCAGCCACATGGCGTTGTTGAAGCGCCACATCCGGATTTCCGTGACCGCTCCGCCGGCCTCGGTCAGCCGTGCCTGGTAGGCGAACTGATCGCCCTTAGGCAGACCCCAGACCAGTAGGCACGCGGCCCCGAACTTCTCGGAATAGGCCAGGGTCCCAGCGGCTCCCGGAGCGAGTCCGGACCCGTCGAACCGCCACCATTGGTCGGCCTGGGCCATGATCGCGAACCCTTCGTAGGACTTGTCCAACCGGCGCTGGGCAGACGATTTGTCGCCATCGGCCTGTGATCCCCAGACCGACACCACGGCGACAGCCACCGCCAGCACTGTGATCACCGCGGCGACGGGCAGCGGCCAGAGGACCGGCCTGCGCCACCAAGGGGCCGCCTTCTCCGGTTTTGCTTGAACGGCGGGCTCAGGACCGCTGGGTTCCGCCCTCGCCGACGCCAGTATTCGTTCCCGTAGCCCGTGCGCCGGCTCGGCCTCTTCGCTCATCATGGATAGCGCGTCAACCATGGGGCGCATCCCGGCGACGGCGGCCTGGCATTCCGGGCACGAGGCCAGGTGGGCCTCAAAATTGTTCAGTTCATCGGCATCCAGCGCTGACAGGGCGTAACCGGCGGCCATGCCGGCGAATTCATCATGGCTCATCCCTTGAGCCTCCTAGTTCCAGTTCCTGTAAAAGGCTGCGCAGCTTCTCCATTCCGATGCGGATGCGGCCCTTCACTGTTCCCAGGGGTATCCCTTTTAGTTCGGCGATCTCCCGTTGCGTGTAACCTTCAAAATATGCCAACTGAATGGCTTCCCCCTGGTCGTCCGGGATCCGCTCCAAGCACTCCTTGAGTAACTCCCGGTCCAGCGTGTTCGATACCTCGGACCAAGTGTCGCTGGGGTTTTCGGGCAAGCGTTCCAATTCCAGAGGCAACTCCCGGGGCATAATTCCCCGGCGCTTCCTGCCGATGTCGATGGACCTGTGATGGACCACTGACATGATCCAGGTCCGTGCCGTCCCCCGGGTGGCGGAGAACGATCCAGCCCGCCGCCAGATGTTGATAAACGCTTCTTGGACAGCGTCCTCCGCAGCGTGGACATCGCCCAGAATCCGGTAAGCCAGTGAATATGCCGTCTTGCCGTGGCGGTCATAGAGGGCGCCCAAGGCGCTCTCATTCCCCAGGCACAGGAGCTGCAGCAAGACTTCGTCGGTTAGATCTTCCATCAATTGATACGAATGCCAACGGGGATGCGGATCAAAAACTCATCTTAGTATCATGGATTCGACTTGGAGAACGGGCCGTATCGGACACGTCGTCCGGACCGTACCGGAAATCATACCAGAACCCAGAAATGGGGTCCTTGGGCGCAACTCTATGGCGCCCTGCGGCCCGAATGTATAATGCGATGGTCCCGCCCGGGGTAGCCAGTCGGATTCTCATTTTAGGACGTAGCTGTATGGCCGAAGTCGATAACCGCACCGAACTGGACTGGGACGCTCTGGAAGTTGGCGAGACCTTCGAGAAGTTCGAATATCTGCTGACTCAAGAGATGATTGACACCTACCGGAAGGGAGTGATGGACCCGGAAGCCAGTTTCCCGACCATCGCCCATAAGGTGGACGTGCGCCAATACTACGCCAAGTACACCGACGCCGGGTCGGTGAACGCCCGGTGCGCCTTCCACTGCTACAACCCCCCGGTGGCGGGTAAGCGGTTGATCGTGACCGCCTGGATCGCCGACAAGTACCTGAGGCGGGGCAAAAACTATATCGTCACCGAGGCGGTCTCGGTGGACGAAGACGGCACGCTCATCGACCGGGTGATCACCCACGAACTTAAGCAACCGTCGGAGGTGGGCAAGAAATGGGGAGGGTAGTGAGAAGCTATGCAGCGGGCGATGAGATAACCCCCCTGGTAAAGGAGATGACCCAGGAAGCCATCAACCTCTTCGAGGGCAGCGCCGGCAACACCGGCCCTTCCCAGTTCACCGACGTTCATACCGCCAGGGAGACATTGGGCACCGAGGGCACCGTCGCCTCGGGCCGTATGTCACTCACCTTCGCCATCGAGATGCTGCGGAGGCACTTCGGCGCCGACGTGTTCAATCACACCGGCGTGGTGGACCTCAGATTCCTGAGACCGGTGCGCCCCGGCGACACGATCACCTTCACCGGCAAGGTAACCGGCATCACCAGAGAGGCCAACGGCAACCGTGTCTCGGTGGAGATCGAGGTGAAGAACCAGAAGGGCGACACCACCGGAGTGGGCCAGGGTAGCGCCGTCGTCCCCAACGCCTTTCTACCCCAGGAGGAATAGCGGCTTCAGGGCTGCTCGAGCCCGGACCCAGGTAATAAAGAGAGACCCCGGGCCATCACGGCCCGGGGTCTCTTTGTGCCGGATCTGTTGCGAAGCTACAGATTTGGGACGATTATCCCCACCGCGGGGTCTCATCGGGGCTGATTCCCAACGATATCTTGCCCACTATTTCCATGGCCAACGCATTGTTGATCGGGTGAATCTTGACCAGGCGGGCATCGCGCCACAGGCGCTCGAATCCGCCGGCCTTGAAGATGCTAAACCCGCCCTGAAGGTCCATGCACTCGTCAACGACCTTCCAGGTGCCTATAGCCGCGTGCCGCTTGGCAGCGGCGAACTTCACTGCCCAGCCGTGACCATGGTCCACGCCGTCGGACCATTCTTGGGCGACCCGGTCGATGTGGGCCCCGACGGCCTCCATCTCGCAGACCATCTCCGCGATGGAATGCTGGACTTCCGGGTGGTAAGCCATGGTCCTCGTGATGGCCAACGATTTCTTGTTCTTGACCGCTTCGATGGTCAGATCGAGGGCGTGCTGGGCGTTGCCATAGTAGACGTTGGCGAAGCCCATCAGGGCCCAGGCGAAGATGCCCAAGACAAACAGGTCGACGCCGCCAAACCCCGCGTCTACGACACGTACGATGTACTTGTCGGGTACGAATGCTCCGTCAAGAATCGTGTCTTGGCTTTGGGTGGCGCGCATACCCAGGGTGTCCCACACGTTCTCGATGGTGTACCCGCTGCTGTCGCGGGGCATGAAGGCGTGGACGATCTTCGGGGCCGCCGGGTCACTGGTGTCCATGCCGTGCATCCCCAGATAGGTCCAGACCGGAGTCAGGCTGCCGAAGGACTTGCGGCCGGTGAATTTGTATCCGCCGTCCACCTTTTCCGCTTTGGTGGTGGAGAGCAAGAGGGGAAGGTCATTGCCGCTCTCGGCATGCCCCGCGGCGAAGATTTCCCCGTCCACGGCCGCCTTCAACATCCACTCGGTGGACATGTCGCCGCTGCGCCAAACGTCGGCGGCGAGACCGGTCCAGTAGAAGTGCATGTTCACCGCCAATGCGGTCGACGCCGAATGGTATCCGAGGCGGCGCTGCTCTTGACAGACCTGTGCCAGGTTAAGGCCAAGCCCGCCCAACTCCTTGGGCACCGCGGCCAGGAGGTATCCGGCTTCTTTCAGTTCTTTGAAGTCTTCATCGAAGAATGTGTTGTCCCGGTCGTATCCTGGCGCCCGCTCCATGCAGCGCTTGAGTAGGTCTTCCGACAAAACCGAATCCATGGTGGTAGTCATTGTTCCTTCTCCTTTAGTTTTCCGTTTCTGACCTGCGTCCTCGAAACCCCTTGAGCCTGGTGGTCCCTCTCCCGATCGCCTCCTGTTCGACTCGACCGTCCACCGGTTACGCCGACGGCCCGCTGTGGTCCACATTCTGCAAGGCCACGCGGCTGAAAATCAGTCCAATATCTGGAGTCAATAGAATACTGGGAGATGCAGGCCTACCGCCAGTTCCGCTAAATCGCGCGGCGGCTGCATTCCTCGTCAGATGATGGCCGCGGCATCTTTCTTTCCCATTGGCGTGATTAATGACTAGTATCTTCCCGCCAGATACTTGGTTGGCGCGAATGATACTCGCTTGAGGAAAAAATGGCACCCCTCGTTTTTGCCATTGTTGGATAGCCATTTCTGGCTATCCGTACCTGCTGTACCCGCTATACTCAACGGGAATTTTCATCTTGCACTTCCTGTCGATTCCTATACACATCAGGCGAAGGCCGGCGATGGCGGCTGCTGAAACAACTTCAAGCGAGACCAAAGACCTGCGGCTCACGGCCCGGGTGATGGTCACCGCCTTAGCCACCGGCCACGTTGCTTTTCATTGGATCATCCAGAGTTTCGTGGTGGTCCTGCCTGAGATCCAACGCACATTCGGGATTAACGCAGTGGGAGTCGGCGGGATCCTCACCATGCGGGAATTGGCCTCGGGACTGGTTACGCTGCCCGGCGGGGTGGTGGTCGACATGCTGCGGAAGTGGTGGGGATGGCTACTGGCCATCTGCGTCGGAGCCTCCGGCCTGGGCTCCCTGTTGATGGGCGTATCGACGGTATATCCTCTGCTGCTGGCCGGAGTGGCGGTGGTGGCGGTCTCGCACTCTTTATGGCACCTGCCGGCGTCGGCTTCATTGTCCCATCATTTTGCCGACCGGCGAGGCGTCATGCTGTCCTTCCACGGCGTTGGCGGCAGTATCGGCGATGTTGCCGGTCCCCTGGTCACGGGAGCTCTGCTGCTGGTGTTGGGTTGGCGCGGCATCCTCAGCATCTACGCCGTGGCGCCCTTCTTCATGGGTTTCATGGCGGTCTGGGCCTTCAAAAACATCGGTGACGTCAAAGAAGAAGACACGAAGGCGGCCGGCCTCGCCCAGCGGCTGGCGATGACTAAGGCGCTGATGAGAAGTCCTCTGTTATGGGGGCTGACCGTGGTGCGCGGCCTGCGGTCAATGGCGCTCGTGGCCCTGGTGACGCTCCTTCCCCTGTATCTCGGCAACGACCTGGACCTCAGCCCCTTCAACCGGGGTTTCCACATCGGCATGTTGATCGCCGTCGGGCTGGCGGCCAAGCCCTTGGCTGGGCTCATGTCCGACAAGCTGGGGCGCAAGCAGGTGTTGGTGCCGGGGCTGGTCTGGTCCTGCGGCTTTGCGCTGCTGATGATTGCGTTCGACGACGGCGTCAGTCTGACCGTCACCATCGCCTTGTTGGGCCTGTTCCTATACCCAGACCAGCCCATACTTACCGCCGCATTGTTCGACGTGGTGGGCCGCGAGGTGGCCACCACCGGATTGGGCGTGGTGGCCTTTGCCAGCTTCCTGATGGCGGCAACCTCGCCCTTGATCGCTGGGGCCATCTACGAGACCGCCGGATTCCAGGCGGGTCTGTACTACATCGCTGGGCTTTTTGCCCTGGCCGCCGTGTTGTTCGCCCTCTTGCCCCTCTCCCGGCGGATCGATATTTAAGTGCCGAAAGGCCCATCTTGGCCTCTAAATCGAGCAGGGCCTCTTTGATCATCTAACCCCTGCTTTCAGAAGATACCGTCAGGGTCATCCGCTCACCCTGAGCCTGTCGAAGGGCGCATGCTAGATGGGCAGGTGGCCGTAATAACGGCCGCGGCAGGCGCGGGCCTAGGCCACGCGACGGCCCGCCGGTTCGCCGAGGAGGGGGCCGAGGTAGTGCTCACCGATTTGCACCCGCGGCGGGGGCCTCGGAATCCCTGAGCGAAGCGTACGGCCGGCCCTTCATGAGTTTGGAGGTTGACGTCACCAACATTGAGCACGTCAACAACATGTTCAAGGCCACCTTGGACCGTTACGGCAAGATAGATATCCTGGTAAACAACGCAGCCCGCAACGTCTGGTCGCCGGTGGTTGAGATGACCGAAGAGACGTGGCACGTGGTGATCGACACCTGCCTTAACGGCACCTTTTATTGCACCCGGGCAGTACTCCCCCACATGGTCCGGCAGGGCAGCGGCAAGATCGTCAGCATGGCCTCAGTGGCCGGATGGGACGCTGCTCCCAATCAGGCCCATATGCCGCAGCCAAAGCCGGGATTATGGCATTCACCCGGGTCGTGGCTGCTGAAGTGGGCCAGCACAGAATCCGAGTCAATGCCGTGGCCCCAAGCGCCACTCCCAACCCTTTCTTGGCGCGTATATACCCTCCGGAAGACATAGAGAAGATGGGTAGCGACCATCCCTTCGGACGCGGCGCCCTCCCCAGCGAGCTAGCCAACGTCATCCTCTACTTGTGCAGCGACCTGTCAAGCTATATGACCGGCGAAGTGGTGACCTGTAGCGGCATGCATCCCCAAGGAATCAAGGGAGTAAACTCGCGGGCTATGCGAGAGCAATTTGAGTTTTCGGCACGAATGTCATGGGGCGTTTTCACCGTGAAACGTAGCGGACCTGGATATTTACAATAACTTGAATATTCATTATTATGTGCCGAAACAGTGACATTCCATGAGAGGGAAAGCCATGGTGGGCATGCCTGAAGGCTCTAGGGTTATCCACGCCGAGAACGACAGCATTTACCTTCGCCATCACGACGTTGAAGCACCGGACCTGCACCGGCTCTACGAGAACGCCAAGCGGGACCAGTGGAATGTCTCTACGGACATCGATTGGAGCCAAAAGATCGACTTGGACCAGGGCTTCATGGCCGACGAACTCATCGACATCTACGACACCACGTTTTGGCACAAAATGAACAGCAAAGAGAAGGCGGAAATGAACCGGCTATTTTCCGCCTGGCGCCTGAGCCAGCTAATGCACGGAGAGCACGGCGCCGTGCTGGTCTGCGGCCAACTGGCCAACGTGTTGCCCGACGCCGACACCAAGTTTTTCATGGCCACCCAGGTGATGGACGAGGCCCGCCACAACGAGTTCTTCCAACGTTACATGAGCGAACGCGTCGGCAAGACCTACGACCAAGCCGACACGGGCCGGGAGCTTTTCGACTTCATCCTGTCCGACCCCAGGTGGTACATCAAGACCATCGGCCTGCAACTCATCGGCGAGACCTTCGCAGTTGCCCTGTTCAAGATGCTGGCCGACACCGCCAAGGACGAACTCCTCCGCTACGGATGTAAAAAAATTCTCCAGGACGAGGCCCGGCACATGGGCTTTGGCATGCTGAGCCTTCCCCAGCAGGTGGCCCAGATGAGTCCCGAAGAGCGTGCCGAGGTTGAGGACTTCACCGTTTATTTCCTCCGCAGCACCCTCTCCGGGGGCTTTCCAACAGAGGCTTATTTGGACATGGGCTTCAACAAGGCCGAGATCAACGAAATTCGGGACCTGCGGAGGCAAAAGGCCATTGGAGGCGACGTTGCCATGTTCCGTCAACTCTTCAAGCGGGACATACACAGCACCTTGGTCAACAACCTCCACCGCTGCGGAATCTTGAGCGAGACCATGAAGGGCAAGTTGGAGACGGAGCTCCGGGTGAACGTGTCCGAGCACCTCAACGCCTGCTAGCTGGTTGACCGCTCAGCGCCGAATTGGCCACGGCCGGTCAGCATATCACCCTCCTTAATTGACTTTTTGTGGGGGGACATCCCGGCCGGTTCTAACGTTAGGGCCTATCCAGAGTCTACCTGGCAATGAAAGAATGGGTCAATTCGCCGTTGATGCTGACGGTGTAGGTCTCGCCGGGATTGAGTCCGCTGCCGAGGGCGGCCTCGCCTTCGTGGTAGCCGTAGACCGCAGTGCAGGCAATCATCTGGTCCGCAGGCATCAGGTTGGTTACTTCAACTAGGAACGTGTTGCCGTCCAGTTGGACCCGGTATTCGTTGAACTGAGCGCAGCCGCTGGGCAGACCAGAGGTTATCTCGAGGGTGTACTCGCCGCCGGCAGACGCCGGTGGGACCACGGCGGTGTCTTCGATGGGGGCCGGGACCTCGGTCGTCGTGGGCTCTTCCGGCGGTGTGGGCCCCTTTACCGGTGTTTCGGTGGCCGGTGGCTGGGTGGGTGCGGGCGCCGTTCCGCTGCCTCCGCAGGCAACCGCCGCCAAAAGGGCCGCCGCGGCCGTCAAGACCATGATTATGCCCAGTTTCTTTGTCATCGCCGTCCTCCGTCCTAGCTTTCTGTTATAAGTGTGATCTCCTTACATGACGCATATCGTTGCCAATTTGTTCCGGCATCGGGCCATTCCCGCGTTTGTCACCCTGAGTGAAACGAAGGGTCTCTTTGTTCTTGATGAGTGTAGGCCCGGTGGCAAAGGGATTCTTCGCTTCCGCTCAGAATGACAGGTGTGCACGACCGGGACATTGCCCGTATCTGTCAACCTTGAGATATACTACGGTACCCGCTCCAGACACACCTTGTTAGGCGGTTAGGCGGTCTGGCGGCAACCCTGGAGGCGCCCCGATGCCCAGGACCAGAAAACCCCTTGTCGATCCCTTGGATGCCTTTTGCAAGGACACCGAGGCCTACCTGTCCGGACGCCGTGGAGGGCCTCTTTCCGGCCTGGACTTCGCCGCCAAGGATATCTTCGACGTGGCGGGACACGTGACCGGAGGGGGCAACCCGGACTGGAAGGCGACGCATCCGCCCGCCGGGCGGAACGCCTGGGTGGTGCAGACCCTGGTGCAAGCCGGGGCCACGATGGTGGGCAAGACCCACACCGACGAACTGACCAGGGGCATCCTGGGGGAGAACGCGCATTACGGCACCCCGGTCAACCCAAAGGCCCTGGAACGGGTCCCGGGAGGGTCGTCCAGTGGGTCGGCGGCGGCGGTGGCCGGAGGGCTGGTGGACTTCGCCCTGGGCTCAGACACCGGGGGCTCGGTGCGCATCCCGGCCAGTTTCTGCGGCCTCTACGGACTGCGGCCCACCCACGGCCGCATCCCATTGGACGGCATCTTGATGCAGGCGCCCAGTTACGACACCATCGGCTGGTTCGCCAGGGACGCGTCAACTTACGCCCGGGTGGCCGAAGTCGTGTTTGAAAACGAGATTCCGGACTCCAGCCCCAGCCGTATAGTCATCGCCCAAGACGCCTTCGAAGAGGCGGACGAAGACGTTTCGGAAGTGCTGTTGCCGTTGGCGGAGAAGATGGCCGCCTTGGCCGGAGGCTCAACCACCGTCCGGTTGGCGCCCAACGGTCTGGCGGAATGGGCATCCCAGCAGAACGTGCTCCAGTCCAAGGAAGCCTGGGACTCGGTTAAGGACTGGGTCGACCAGGTCAATCCCAGGTTCAGTTTCTGGGTCAGCGAGCGCTATAACTTCGCCATCGGCTTGACCGACGCCCAGTTGCATGAAGCGGCCATAGTCCGGGACCAGCTCCGGGCCAGGATGGACGAGGTGTTCGCGGGCGGCGGCTTCGTCTGCCTGCCCACGGCGCCCTGTCCCGCCCCACTCCGCGGCCAACCCACCTCCGCCAAAAAGGAGGTCCAGTCGCGGTTAAGCCGGCTGACCTGCATCGCCGGCGCCACCGGACGGCCCCAATTGAGCCTGCCGCTGGCCGAGGTAAACGGGCTGCCGGTGGGCATCTCCATCATGGGAGCCCACGGGTCGGACGAGGAACTAATCGGTTTCGCCCGGAGAGTCGAGGCCGCCCTGGCGGGTTGATCTGTGGACATACTCGACTCCTCCGGCTTAATATCCACCGGTAACTCCCACTAGGCATTCAGGAGGAGGAGATTCATGGTCCACCAGGTGAACGGAGTAGTCGCTGAGACCAAGGGCGCGCCGGTGAAGTTGGTCCCCATCCTGGTGCCCGATCCGGGCCCCGGCGAAGCGCTAATCCGGGTGCAGGCCTGCGGAGTCTGCCACACCGACCTCCATTACCGTGAGGGGGCCATCAACGACGATTTCCCCTTCCTCCTGGGGCACGAAGCCTCGGGGACTGTGGAGTCGGTGGGCGACGGTGTGACCAACGTGGCCCCGGGCGACTTCGTAATCATCGCCTGGCGTGCCCCCTGCGGAGCCTGCCGCTCCTGCCTGCGGGGCGCTCCCTGGTACTGTTTTGCCAGCCGGAACGCCTCCCAGCCCATGACCCTGGCCGACGGCACTCCCCTTTCAGCCGCCCTGGGCATCGGCGCCTTCGCCGAACTGACCCTGGTGGACGCCGGACAGGCCGTCAAGGTCTCGCCCCAGGCCAGCCCCGAAGTAGCGGGACTGGTGGGCTGCGGGATCATGGCCGGCTTTGGCGCGGCCACTAACACGGGCAACGTTGGCCGGGGCGACTCGGTGGCTGTGTTCGGCTGCGGCGGGGTCGGCAACGCGGCCATCGCCGGCGCCCGTCTCGCGGGGGCCCACACCATTATCGGGGTGGACCTCGACGACCGGAAGCTGGCCTGGGCCAAGGAGTTCGGCGCGACCCACACCATCAACGCCTCGTCGGCAGACCCCGTTGAGGAGATACGAAAGCTGACCGGCGGCCACGGCGTCAACGTGGCGATAGAGGCCGTGGGCAGTCCTGTGACCTACGAGCAGGCCTTCTACGCCAGGGACCATGCCGGCACGTTGGTCTTAGTGGGGGTGCCCAGTCCCGACATGAAGATAGAACTGCCGCTGCTGGAAGTGTTCGGCCGGGGCGGCAGTCTGAAATCGTCCTGGTACGGCGATTGCCTCCCCTCCCGCGATTTCCCCATGCTGATCGACCTCTACCTCCAGGGACGCCTGGACCTACAGCGGTTCGTGTCCGAGACCATCGCCATCGGCGACGTGGAAGAAGCGTTCCACAAGATGGAACGGGGCGAGGTGCTTCGGTCGGTGGTGGTTTTCTAGGGCCTGGTCTAAAAAGCCAGCGGTACCAATTCCGCTCATGGTGAGCTTGTCGAACCACCCCTTATGCGCCCTTCGACAGGCTCAGGGTGAGCGGCGCGTCTGTGAGGAGCACTTATCCGATGAGCGGTCTATTTCGTGGCCGTCAGCAGATGGGCTTCCATGGGAAATATCAGACCATGATCTCCAATGTACGACTCCATTTCTGCGGCGACATCGGCGGTCAGTAAATCGAGGGTTTCCTCGGAGAATTGGATTTCCGTGCGTCTCATTATGGATCCGACCGCGATGGCCCGCGTAAATTCCCCGGCTGATGCAAAAACGACATCATTGCTGAGAGTCACCACCTCTGCGTTTGGGAACCCTCCCTCGGCAAAGAAACGGCTAACCTCATTTGAATCCGAAAGAACAGTTAAGTCGTCCATTAGGCGTGCTGCGGAAGAGTCTACTCTTCGCTCCAGTGCGTGAACCAACGCCTGGTAACCAGGGGCTTTGTCGAATGTCGACCAAACGGCGATCCCAACCCGGCCGCCCGGCTTCAAGACCCTATGAATCTCCCTGACGGCCTGTACCCGGTCCGGGAAGAATTGGAATCCCTGCTGGCACACGACTAGGTCAAATTCTTGGTCGGCCAAGGAAAGGGACCCCGCATCGCCCTCTCGCCACTCAATCGAAGAGTCAATCGAGCGGGCTGTGGCGATCTGGGCAGGATTAAAATCAACCCCGAACACTTCGCCACCGGGTTGCACCATTGGAGCCGCCATACGTGCGACAACCCCGGTTCCGCACGCAAGGTCGAGAACGCGCTCCCCAGGTTGCGGCGCAACCAACTCCAAAAGGGTCGCCGACCACCGGCTGAATATTCCGGGCACCATGTACTGCTCGTATATTTCAGATGGCGAAGTGGTTGTTTGTATCGGTTGTTGGGCCATGATATTTCTCCGAAATTACAAATCTCTAACGTACCTGAGGTCCAACGGCTCTAGTTGGAATTCTGTGGAGTCCCAGAAACCGGTGGCCCAGGGATGGTCTTTCTCGACCACCGCGCCCACGCGCTTGGCCCCCTGTCCCCGGAGCCACTCTTCCACCTCCGAGAGCAAACGCCGGGCGATTCCCCGCCGCCGTTGGTCGGGATGCACCGCCAGCCGGTATATATTGCCCCGCCAACCGTTGAAAGCCCCGATGATGGAACCTACAATCCTGCCGCCGCTCTCGGCAATCAATATTGAAGATAATTCTGAATCGACGACGGCGCGCAGGTCTTGGCTGGTGTCCGTCACGCTGGCCGTGGCGTCAGCAACCCGCCACAACTCCAACACCGATTCGATATCGGCCTCCGAGCACCGGCGGATGATGATCTCATCGGCCATCTACATTCCTCCAGGCTAATCCCTTTCCCTTCGGTATGGGTGGGAAATCCTTGTCCTGAGATTACGGAAAGGATGAAGTTGATGCCGCCGCCACGATATGCGCCCGGATCTTTCCGGCCACTGGGCCGTCGCCGAAGCGTGCCGCAATAGCTTCTGCCGCCCGATCGGTGACCTGGCCAAGAAGACTAGCGTCCCGATTTTCAATCTCGTTTCGTAGTGGCGTACCCTGACAGTATGCGACGGCAACATGGCGTGGGGAAGGGGCGGAGCTGGTTTCCTCCAACGTGGTGATGACGATTTGGGAAAATCCGGCCTTGCCCAGTTCATCCCGGATCAGGTCCAGATCGTGATAACCGTGCGGGGTCCGAGCAAGGAACCGCGGCGGATCATCGGGGAAAATAGAGGCTGCCGCCTCGGTCACCACATGGGCGAACTCATTAGCTTCGATATGGTCCCAGACGTTGAAGATGAAGCTGCCGCCCGGTTTTAGCACCCGCAGCGCCTCGGCATAACCGGCTACCCGGTCCGGAAAAAACATGACGGCGAATTGACAAACGACGGCATCGAACGAAGCGTCATTAAAGGGCAGGTCCAGAGCATCCGCCTGACTCCAGGTTATACGGTTGTCCCCTCCCTGCTTGATTGCGGCATGATCGAGCATCGGCTGGTTGAGGTCCGTCACGGTGTAGCGGGCGCCGGAAGCTAGACGTGG
Source organism: Chloroflexota bacterium (assembly GCA_022573285.1). Taxonomy (GTDB): domain Bacteria; phylum Chloroflexota; class Dehalococcoidia; order Lucifugimonadales; family UBA3495; genus UBA9611. Next base: position 8,779 of record JACZUF010000031.1, on the reverse strand, counting down.
AGCCAAGGCGCGGGTTACAACACCGGTACCCGCCGCTGTTTCCAGAACTGTCTTGGGCGCGGGAGCGGCCGCGCGGTCCGCCAGATCATTGGCGTAAGCCTCAAATATCAAAGGCACCAGATAGTTGTCGTAAAGCTCGGGTATCGAACCCGTGAATGATTTGTCACTTTGGTTCATCTGAAGAGATATCCAAATTTGGTGCGTGGATTATACCGGAGATACCGTGAAATAACCGGCTAAACAGGTAGGTTTACGGAACTGCGGCCCATCATCTCAAAGGTCCGGCTGCCGATGTGCCGGGTCGGCGCAACCCCGGACAGCGACCCATATCTAGGAATCATTCCAAGAAGTAAGATGGAGCAGACAGTCGGCCGCGAGGTGTATTCATGCCCTACGACGAGAAACTGGCGGAGCGGGTCCGCGCCGTATTCCAGTCTGAGCCCGGCTACACGGAAAGGAAGATGTTCGGCGGTATCTGCTTCATGGTGGGCAGGAATATGGCCGTGGGCGTCACCGGCAGCGACCTCATGGTGCGGCCCGGCCCATGGACTTCACCGGACGGCCCATGAAGGGCTTCGTCTACGTCGAACCGGCCGGCATCGCCACTGACGCGGCGTTGGCTGCGTGGGTGGAGCGGGGCGCCTCGTTTGCCCGGTCGTTGCCCGTCAAATAAGAAAACCCACTCCATACACAATTCGGTTAGAGCTTTCCCGGTGTGCACCGCAGGGTGCTGATGAACGTGCCTGCAAATTGACCTGGCTGCGGCCTTTCATTTGGGTGTTATACTGGCCGCACTTTTCCTGGCGGGTCCCATCGTGGTCAGTCCCGGACCGGCCAGCCTGTGCGAGGTAACCATGGATTTCGGCGCGATGATGTTTTCAACGGACTACTCCATCCGGCCCGACGATCTGGCCAAGATGCTGGAGGACCGGGGGTTCGAGTCCATGTGGGTCCCGGAGCACACCCACATCCCGGCCAGCCGCACCAGTCCCTGGCCCGGTGGCCCCGACCTGCCCAAGGACTACTGGCACACCTATGACCCCTTCGTGGCCCTGACCGCGGCGGCTGGGGCGACCAAGGACATCAAGCTGGGGACCGGCATCTGCCTCATGATCGAGCGTGACCCCATCGTGACGGCCAAAGAGGTCGCCAGCCTGGACATGCTTTCCCGAGGGCGGTTCATCTTCGGCATCGGCGGCGGCTGGAACGCCGAGGAGATGGAGGACCACGGCACCAATTTCAAGCGGCGTTGGCGCATCCTCCGGGAAAACATCCTGGCCATGAAGGAGATCTGGACCAAGGACGAACCGGAGTTCCACGGCGACTATGTGAACTTCGACAAGATGTGGGCCTACCCCAAGCCGGTGCAGCGCCCCCATCCGCCGATCCTCATGGGCGGCGACGGCCCTACGACCTTCGACCGGGTGGTGGAATATTGCGACGGCTGGATGCCCATCGGCAGCCGAGGGTCCCAAGGACCAAGCCTGGCCGAGAAGATCGTTCTACTCAAGCGCCAGGCTGAAGAGGCCGGCAGGGACCCCGATTCCCTGAACATCACCAGCTTCGGATTGCGGCCGGACCCGGACCTAGTCGGCCGGATGCGGGAGGCCGGTGTCGACCGGGTAATCTTCACGCTGCCGTCGGAAGAAAGGGCGGCGGTTACGCCCCTGATCGACGAGTGCGCCAAGCTTATCTCTTAAACCCAGTAGAGCCGAGTCCTAAAGCAGCACCAATACTTGGTCGCAAATAGCTGCGTTAATAATCCCGCTCACGGTGTCCTTCCGCGGAAGGACGTCAAACCATCTAGCATGCCATGGCTCCCTCCTATCGGGCTTGATTGGTCCAATACCTGCCCGGTGGCGCCCAGAGCCATTAAACGGAGTCTAATTCTCCTTGGCAAAGCCCACCGGATGTGTCGATTATTACCTGCCGGCACACCCTGTTCGTTGACGCCCGGCGAGAGCGTTGACAACACTTCGGAGTCTGCATAAGCTATCAGGCAGTTTGACCGGAACACCTCTCTGAGACATCAATTAGAGACGTTAATTGGAGATTAAAGACCTAATCATCGACGATAACGAAAGGGGCGTCTTTGCCGTGAGCATCATCTTCTGAGGCCGGTAAAAGCCTCTACCGGAGTCGAGAATTAATCAGAACCGGGAACCGATGGGGGGCCGACAGCTTGAAATTGGAAGGAAAGGTTGCACTGGTAACGGGCACCAGCCCAAACATCATGGGCGGCATCGCGGAGGGCTTGGCGGAAGAGGGGGCCGACCTGGTCTGCATCGACATCCGGGCCGAATATGCCGAACAGTGCGCCCAATCGGTGATCAACGGCGGACGGCGCGCCATCGGCATCGCCTGCGACGTGACCGACGAGGAACAGGTGATCGCCACCGTGGAGCGGGCCAAAGAGTCCTTCGGCGGATTGGACATCCTGGTAAACGGCGCCACGGTGTTCAACACGAAGGGCGTTCTGGACATGCCCTTGGACGAATGGCGGCAGCAGACCGATGTGATGCTAACCGGCGCCTTTCTGTTCACCAAGCACGCCGCCAAGCAGATGATCGATCTGGGCCGCCGGGGCAACATGATCAACATCATCTCCACGGCGGGCCACCAGGGGGAGCCGGGCAACATCGGCTACGGCACCGCAAAGGGGGGACTGCTGAATTTCACCCGTTCGGTCGCCATGGAACTGGCCCAATACGGGATCCGGGTCAACAGCGTCACCCCCACCGCCACCGACCGGACCGAGGGCTCGGAGCGGGCGAAACGCTGGGGCGTCGATTGGCCTCCTCCTAGGAGGGGACAGCGGAACAAGGGGCTACTGCCCGACGCCAGCACCGGATCGCCCCTGCGGAAACTGCCCAGCCCCAGCCATTACGCCAAAGCGGCGGCGTTCTTGGCTTCGGACGAGGCTGAGATGATCACCGGGCTGGACCTGCGGGTCGACGCCGGGGCCATCTCCAAATACTGGATCTGGGACCCCTCTGCGGAAGCGTCCAATGGCTGATTCCTGGTGCAATCCAACGGCTATAATGCCTTAACCATATCCCAACAGCAGGAGCCGAACCCAAGGAGGTCAAATAATGGCGGAGATTTTTGGCGCGGGCGTCACCCACTACCCGGCCCTGATCGCGCCCGACGAAGACCTGGCATTTCCGATCCACAGGACGTTAAAAAACGATGAGCGCCTACCAGAGAGGCTCAAGGACCCAATGAACTGGCCCGAGGATATGCGGCTGGAATTCGGGGACGACCAGGGCTTGGCGGCGGCCCAGCGGCACCGGGAACGTCTGGTGGCCGGGTTCCGCAGGGTTAGGCAGGAGATAAATGCCTTCAACCCCGACTTCGTGATCATCTTCGGCGACGACCAGTACGAGAACTTCCGGGAGGACATAATCACGCCTTTTTGTGTTCTGGCCTACGAGGAGCACAATTCCTCCCCCTTCACCAGGGCCGACGGTTCGGCGAGGCGTAACGTTTGGGACGAACCGGCGGACAAGGTTTTCCACTATAAAGGACATCCAGAGGCGGCCCGCCTGTTGACCTCCGGGCTCATCAACGAAGGGGTGGACATGGCCTACGCCTACCGGCCCCTGCACGAGCCCGGTCTGGCCCACGCATTTATCAACACCCTGCTGTTCTTGGACTACGACCGGGAGGGCTTCGACATCCCGGTGGTGCCATTTGCCGTCAATTGTTACGGCCGGGGCATCATCAGCCAACGGGGCGGCACGATGCCCCATAAGGTTAACGGAGTACCGCTGGAGCCAGACCCTCCGGGTCCCACCGCCAAACGGTGCATGCAGGTGGGAGCGGCCCTGGCCAGAGTGCTCAAGGAGAGTCCCTACCGGGTGGCCCTGGTGGCCTCGTCAAGTTGGTCCCACGCCTTTTTGACCGCCAAGAACAATTATCTGTGGCCCGACACACCGTCCGACCGGGAGATGCTGGCCCATCTGAAACGGGGCGACTACGCTGCCTGGGGCAAGCGCACCACCGCCCAATTGGAGGACTCAGGCCAGCACGAACTGCTCAACTGGGCCTGCCTGTTGGGGGCCATGGAGGAGCTGGATTCCAAGCCCGACTTTGTCGACTTTGTGGAGACCAACGTGCTCACCTCCAATAAGTGTTTCGCCACGTTCAAGGTTTAGCAACCTGAGCCTGAAAGGCCGTTGCCAACACCTGGCCTCGCGGGTAGGATTGATGACAATCAGTTTCCCCGGATAATCTGGTAGTCAGACCCCCATTAACCAACGTAGAGGTGTGAAATGCCGTTAGACCCTCAGATAATGCAAGTCATGGAACAGGTGGCCGCCCTGGGGCTGCCTGCTGCCCACACCGTCAGCCCGGCGGAAGCCAGGGCCAACGCCAAGCTGCGGCCCCGCGCTCCGGGCCCCGAAGTGGCCAAGGTGGAAGACCGGAACATCCCCGGTCCAGATGGAGATGTCCCGGTGCGCATCTATACCCCGGAGGGCGGCGGACCCTTCCCCATCCTGGCCTGGTACCACGGCGGCGGCTGGGTCGTCGGCGACCTGGAATCGGCCGATGGCTCGGCCCGCAATCTGTGTGTGGGCGGACAATGCGTGGTCGTCTCCGTGGACTACCGCTTGGCCCCGGAGACCAAGTTCCCCGGCCCCGCCGAAGACTGCTGGGCCGCCACCACCTGGGCGGTCGACAACGCCTCCAGCTTCAACGGCGACCCCACCCGCCTGGCCGTGGGCGGAGACAGCTCCGGCGGCAACTTGGCTGCGGCCATGTGTCTGATGGCGGCGGACCGGGGCGGCCCTGAAATCGCCTTTCAGCTTCTGGTGTACCCCGTTACCGACGCGGACCTCAACAGCGTTTCCTACGGCGAGAACGGCGAGGGCTACTCGCTCACCAAGGCCACCATGCAGTGGTACTGGGACCATTACTTAAGCGGTGGCGAGGACGCCGCCAACCCCTATGCCGCCCCGCTTCAGGCCAAGAGTCTGGCCGGGCAACCGCCGGCCCTGGTGATTACTGCGGAATACGACCCCCTTCGGGACGAGGGTGAGGCCTACGCCAAGCGGCTCAGGGAGGCCGGCGTTGAGGCCACATCGACCCGGTACGACGGTGTTATTCACGGCTTCTTCAGCATGGGAGCGGTGGTCGATAAGGGCCAGCAGGCGGTGGACGAGGCTTCCGCGGCGCTGCGGAAAGCATTCTCCCGCTCCGGCGCCCCCAGCGCCGCAGACTAGACAGCCCAGTTACGGGCAAGCGAATATGAGTCATCACGGAGTTTGCCGGGCGGTGTCGGAAAACGAGGATGGCGAACCAAGGGAATTAGGAGCATGTAGGAGGCGGCTCTGCCGATATCAAACGGAAGAGCCGCTTTCGTCATTCCGGCGAAGGCCGGAATCCAGGAGGACTGGTTCCAAGGCGATGGAGTCACCCACACGTAGGGGCACGGCACTGCCGTGCCCCTACGCCGGTTTCGGGTTTCCAAAAATGCAATGCCCGGCGTTTCGAAATTAAAAGCCTCGGCGCAGGTTCTCTGGGTTCCGGCCTTCGCCGGAACGACGGCATTGGTGTCCGGGTTTGTTCTCCCGAGTGAAATCCGGGATGACTTATGTATCAAGGGCTTAGGTTTCGAATAGGTTGGCGGCTCGAGGCCCCAAAATACCCAATTTTGCGTGCTACAATACCCCGAAATTGGTCCCGATAGGGATCACCCACCCGAAAGAGGTACGACATGACTACATCCACCGCCGTCAGCGTCACAATATGGTACGACTACACTTGACCCTATTGCTACGTCGGCCTGGGCAGGCTCGACATGTTGGCCAAGGAACTGTCCTTTCAGGTGGACCGGCGGCCGTACCTGCTGCGGCCCGACCGTCCCCCGGAAGGGGAGCCCCGCCGTCTGTTCGACGGAGAGACTGAAACGGAGCTCAATCCGGAGATGCAGGAACGGGCCAGGGGCGTGGGTCTGGTCATGCGCCGCCCTCAGTGGTCGCCCAACACCCTGCGGGCCCACGAGGCCACCGTCTACGCCAAGGAAAAGGGGAAAGACAGCCAATTCCACCACCTGGCTGCCGCGGCTTATTGGGAGTCGGGGACGGACATCAACGATCTGGACGTTTTGAAGGGCATCGTGGAGGCTGCCGGTATGGACTGGGGAGACCTGGGCCCGCGGATCGAGTCCGGCGAGTTCCGTGAAGCCGTGATGCGCGAGTACGATGCCGCCAAAGAGAAAGGGGTGGGCGGCACTCCAACCTACGAGATCGGCGGCGAGCTCCACCGCGGTGACGTGGGTATCGACGAACTGCGGGAGGCCATCCGGTCCGCGGCCGCCGGCTGACCACCGAATGATCCGCGTAATCGACCCGCTCCAGGCCCGGCCAAGCGAATCAAGGTGATCCGTGCCCTCTGACAACTCGGTGCTGGTCATCGGGGCGGGTATCTTCGGCCTGACCGCCGCGCTGGAGCTTCAGCAGAGGGGGCACCAGGTGACCGTGGCCGACCCCGGGCCGATTCCCCATCCCCTGGCGACCTCCAATGACCTCAGCCGCATGGTACGGATTGATTACGGCGCCGACGGGCTATATTCCACCTTGGGCGCCGACGCCATCGAGGGCTGGCGCCGTTGGAACGCCGGCTGGGGCCGGGACCTGTTCCACGAAGATGGCATGTTGCTCCTCACCAGCGCTCCCATGGTTGCTGGAGAGTTCGAGCAGGACTCCTACGATCTCTTGACCGGCCGCGGCTTCCCCTTGGAAATGCTGGCCCACGGTGACTTGGCCCGGCGTTTCCCCCACTGGAACTCGGAGTATTACATTGACGGCTACTTCAACCCCATGGCCGGCTGGGCCGAAGCCGGTGAGATAACCGCCAGCCTGGCCCAAGACGCCGCCAACGCCGGGGTGTCCGTGGTGACCGGATTCTCGGCGGTCCGGTTGTTGCAAGAAGGCAATCGGGTCTCCGGGGCCTCCGCACCCGACGGGACCGAACTGCGGGCCGATTGGGTTGTGGTGGCGGCCGGGGTTTGGACGACTGTCCTATTGCCGGAGCTGGCTGACCGGATGTGGCCGGTGGGGCAGCCCGTCTTCTACTTCAAACCTCAAGACCCAAGCACCTACCGCCCGCCGTCCTTTCCACCCTGGGCCGCAGACACCCCCCGCAGCGGTTGGTACGGCTTCCCGGCCAACCACGAGGGCGTGGTCAAGATGGCCAACCACGGACCGGGCAGGCGGGTCCACCCGGACGCGGACAGGGTGATAACGGCGGAGGAGGAAGCCCTCTGCCGGGCTTTCCTGTCCCAGTCGCTGCCGTCCTTGGCGTCTGTCCCGATGCACGAGAGCAAGATGTGTCTCTACACCGACACCTGGGACGGAGACTTTTGGATCGGCCGTGACCCGGAACGGCAGGGGTTGGTGGTCGCCACCGGCGGGAGCGGGCATGCGTTCAAGTTCGCCCCGGTCTTGGGCGGGTTGGCGGCCGACGCTCTGGAAGGGGTTGAAAACCCCTATAGCCAGCGGTTCGCCTGGCGTCCCCTGGCCGAGATAAAGAAAGAGGATATGCGCTACGTCGGCGAATAGACCGCGCGGTGGCGGGTCACGCGGCGGCGGGCAGTTTCTTCAGCTCGGGCATGACTTCCTGGGCAAAGAGTCTCATGCTCTGCTCGACCTCGTCGTAGGCCATGCCGCCGAAGCTGAACGCCGCCAAGAATGAATCGTGGGCCGTGTGGCCTCGGATGTCCATTATCTTCTCGTAGCACTGCTTTGGGGTGCCCCATACCTGCAGATCAACGAAGAAATCCATGACGCCCTGATCGCCGTATTCTTCGATCTTCTCGGTGAACTTGCCGTAGTATTCGTAGCCTTTGGTTTGCTTCAGGTGGTCGCTGCGGAACTCATAGTGGTCCATCACCGACTCCCAGTAGTTGCCGATGTACTCTTTGGCCATTTCCCGGGCTTTGTCTTCGTCCTCATGGCAGAAGGTGAATCCGACCACGATGGGCGCCGGTGGGGCCGAACCGTTCACCTCTTGGTAGATCTCCCGGTAGGCCTTCAATTCGGTCTCAACCTCGCTCCAAGGTTTCTGGGGAATTATCAACATGCCCAACCCCAACTCGGCCAAGGCCACCGACGATTCGGGTGAAACGGCGGCGGCATAGATACGCCCTTGGAAACTCTTGAAAGGCTTGGGCCGGATGTCCACCCTGGGCTGCTTGATCAACTCCCCGTCGAACTCGGCCACTCCTTCTTCCAGAGCTCGGACCAACATCCGGGCGCTCTCGTTGAACCTAGTTCGGGACTCGGACATGTTCAGCTTCAAGCCTTCGTATTCCACCCGGGCCAGACCCCGGCCTACGCCGACCACCGCCCGCCCGCCGCTCAGATGGTCCAGCACTGAGAACTGCTCCGCGACCCGTACGGGATTGTGCCAGGGAAGGACCACCACCATGCTGCCCAGTTGCACCGTTTCGGTACGTCCGGCCATGTAGGAAAGGAACTGCAGCACGTCCGGGCACATGGTGTAATCGGTGAAATGGTGCTCTACGCCCCAGATGGACTCGAACCCCAAGGGTTCGGCCAGGTCGGCCAGGCGCAACTCGTTCTCGTAAACCTCGTAATCTGTCCGGGTCTGGCGGAGGTTTTGAAAAAAGATCGACGTACCGACGTGCATCAGTCGACTCCAGAAGCCAGAGTAATCCGAGACTCAGTCTACAGTCCGGCGGCGCACTCCGTCCACCAGTGGATCGCGGGCCGGCCCCCTCGTATATCCGGATACTAAAAAGCGGCGGGCGTCA